>JABZIZ010000018.1 GCA_015258065.1 Lachnospiraceae bacterium
CCGTATAATGAAGATACTTTGCTGTTTGATATCGAAGAGGACTACGAGCAGGAGAAGCCACTTCAGGATAAAGAATTGGAGGAACATTGCCTGGAGCAGATGAAGCGCTGTATGAAGTTACATGATGCCCCGCCCGAACAGTACGAGCGTCTTGGTATCTGAAAAAATGGATAAAATGCACATTCTGATGGGGAAGAAGGGATGTGCATTTTTCTATCTTTTGATAAAAAAGGGGGCAATGTTCGAGCCGGAGTTCAGTAAGCGGTAATAGGCAAGGGGAGAAAGGCAAAAGTGGGGGAGTGAAGTCCATGCAGTTTTGCAGAGGAAAGCGTCGCAAAATATCGCAGAGTATGATTGCAACAAGCCTGATATGCGTATTTATTTCCGTGGTGATCGCCATGTGTGCGATCGCCTACTTTACCTTTCAACTGATTGTGGAGGAAAAGGGAAAAGCGCGTATCGATGTATTGCAGCAGATCAGTGACAGCAACTCAGTCAACTGCACCAATATGGTAAAGGCAATGGATGCGCTGTATGAGGATTTTTATGCCGAACTGATTGCGCCGGGGAACGAAGAAAATAACGCTCGGATCCAAAATCTGCTGAAGCAGGTAGACAGACAATTTAAGAAAATAGGGATGGATATGATGATCGATATTTTGATGAATGACCGTCGCCTATTTTCAACCGACTTAGATGAAAATAATCTAAAAAGCCTGAAAAACACCTATTGGTACATCAAGCATTATAGTGGAGAAACCAGGACAAGCTGGAATCTGCGTTTCCGAGAGGTGAAGGATATTTCGACCTATGGCCTTTCCTATGGAAGGACGGTGTACAACCATGAAGGACGGGTTGTGGGTGTGATTGTGCTAACCTCACGGTATGAAGCACTGTTCCGTACGTTTCAGAAGCTGGTGAGCGATGGTGTCAAAGTTTACATTCTCGACCAAAACGGCATCATCATTTCACACACCAATCCCAATCGGATTGGGAACTGGGCTTTTGATATGAAGATGTTTCGGAAAGAGTATGGAAGGAATTCCTATAAGATCATACAGCGTTCCGGGAGAAACATTCTTCTTACCAACTATCATGATGGATCCAGCGGATGGACGTTTGTGGAAGAGCAGAATATGGACGACCTGCTTTGGGACGGAATCAAAACCATGCGGAATTGCCTGTTGGTGGTACTGGTCGGATGCATGGTGGCAGCCAGTATTGCCTATTGGAGGGGGAGAAGGATTGCGCAGGTACTATCCGATTTTACGGAAGAGATCAGTGATATGTCGGTGGAGAAACTGGGAGAATTGCCGGTGCAGGATGAATACGAGGAAACGTATGTGCTTGGCACCACATTTAATGGAATGATCCGTCGAATCGGAGATCTGATTGAAGATATCCGGATCCATGAGCAGAGAAAACAACGTACCGAGTACGATTTTTTACAAGCGCAGATCAACCCGCATTTTCTGAATAATACATTGCTGTCGGTGAAGAGTTTGATTGCGGTGCATCAACCGGAGAGGGCATACCGGATGATGAACGAGCTGGTTGAACTGTTGCATATTCCGGCTACACCTGAGATCCAGTTCGTGACATTGCAGGAAGAACTGCATTTAATGCGCAGCTATCTGTCGATCATGAACTGCCGCACGGACAAGAACGTTGTTTTTCTCTGCGAGATACCGGAGAACATGTACGGTATTTTCGTGCCACGCATGATTGTGCAGCCGGTCATCGGGAATGCTTTTTTTCATGGTTTTGCAGAAAAGGAAGAGGGATGTACCATCCGCTTACGGACGGGTCTGCGCGGGAATGCATTATACATTGAAGTGACGGACAATGGAGAGGGAATCGAAGCGGAACGACTGGCGCAGATACAGTCGTGGAATTATCGTTCTGAACGGTTGCATCACGGCATCGGTTTACGCAATGTGAGAAAGCGTCTGCAGATTATTTATGGAGGCAGATCGGATGTGACCGTGCAGAGCGAGGTGGGCAAATATACGATGGTAACGCTTACAATGGATCATTACCGTTCGATTCCGAAGTTTGGGCAGGGAGATCAGACAAATGAAGATTATCGTGGTCGATGATGAGCCATTGGTCAGACAGTATATTGTGCAATGTGTGCGGGATGCAGGAGAAAATGAGATTACTGCGGCAGTTTCTTCGGGGGCGAAAGTCCTGCAGGAGATGAAGGATAATCCCGCCGATGTGGTCTTTGCGGACATCACTATGCCCAAAATGGATGGAATTGCGTTACTGAAGGAACTAAAGCAGCAGTATCCGCAAACTGCAGTGATCATGCTTACCTGTCATGAAGATTTTGAATATGCGCGTGCTGCGATGCAGAGTGGAGCAAAAGATTATATTCTGAAAACGGAGGTCAGTGCAGATAAGATTCGGGAGGCGCTGGATAAGTTGCAAAACAGTCATCAACAGCAGATGGCCAAGGACATGGCAAAAGAAATGGAGCGTGGGCGTTTCCTCCGTCATCTGGTGGATGATCAAGAAAATATACCGCCCATCAAGGCAGAAGACTTAAAAAAACACAGTATTTATTTAGATGAAAGAGCCTATTTGACTGTAGTGTTTTTGAATCGAAACGAAAATACAGAAATCATACAGCGCTACCTGCAGGGGAGTTTTGAAAATTCTATTTTTTTTATCCACAGTGAACAGGAAGCTTTTTTACTGACCAATGTGAAGAGAGAAGTTTTTTCGGATCAGAAGGAGGCGGTTTCCTTATTTTACCATTGCGCACTACAACTGAGGGGAGGAATCGGATGTAGCGATGTCCACCATCATGTTTCTCATCTGCCGAAGGCATTTGCGGAGGCGGTGCGTGATTTTGATGCAAGGTTTTATCAGGTGCCTGCACAGGAACTGCCGCGGGAGAGCCATGTCCGCGAGGTGGAAACCGGTATCATGCGGGCTTCCGTAAAGCTGATGGACGGAGATATACGAGGCGGTTGTATTGATCTTGAGCGTTTATTGAAATACGTGGGGGAATATAAGGCACGCAGTTGTTTTGTGCTGGAAGCGGTGCAGAAGCTATTCTCTCGTTTGGCGGTCAAGCGGGATCAGGGATTACAGGAAATTGCAGATATCATTTCCTCCTGTTGCACCTTTGCGGCCCTGTGTGAAGCGGTACGAGAGGGAATTGCCATATTGCAGCCCGGTTATTCGGTGGCGATTCGCAAGGCGGTAGACCATATCCATCATCATTACGCAGAGGATCTTTCACTGAATACGGTTGCGGATGTGGTATTTCTTAACAGGGACTATTTGTCGAGGCAGTTCAAAAAAGAGGTGGGTGTCAATTTTTCCGAATATTTGATGAAGGTACGTATGAAACAGGCACGTCGTCTGCTGGAAAACAGCAGTCTGCGTATATCTGAGGTTGCATGCAGTATCGGGATCATGAATGTGAGCTATTTCTCGACGGTTTTTCACAAGACGTTTGGCTGCAAACCAAACGATGTGCGAAAAAGCAAGCAGGAAGAATAATGTCAAAAATGTGAAAAATCGGGTCAAATATTAAAAAGATTTTTGTACAAAACCTACGATAAACTAGAGTCAATTCAAAAAAGTACAGTCTAAGGGAGGTTCAACATGAGACACAGCTACAAGAGAATATTCGCAATGGTGTTAGCAGTAACTGTAATGACAGGTCTGACAGCATGCGGCGGCGCCTCATCTGCTGGAGTATCTTCCTCTGCCAAAGTGGAAAACTCCGCTTCTGACGCTTCCGGCGATGGTACGTTCACCGCTTCCGGAAAGACCCTGAATGTGGGTGTGCAGTCCAACATTATCTCAATTCCTACCGTATATGCGAAGGAAAAAGGGTACTTTGATGAGCTGGGGCTGGACGTGAACCTGATTATGTTTCCGAATGGGTCTCCGGAGAATGAGGGACTTGCAGCGGAGCAGTTGGATTTGGCGTCTAACGGTCTGGCTTCGGTTTACTCGACGGCTTCCGGGTTGTGTGACTGGATTGCAGAGTCGGACAGCGGCTCCATTACGGCAAAGGTTTATGTACGTAAGGGAAGTCCTGTGTTACAGCATAAAGGAGAGATTTCAGGAAAACCGGATATGTACGGCAGCGCAGATACCCTCAAGGGACTAACGGTACTTGGTCCGACATCAACCATGGAGCAGTGGATTGCGAATTCCTATTTTGCGAAGTTTAATTTGTCCGCAGGGAAGGATTATGAATATCTGAATATGGATCGTGCCGCTGCGGCGCAGGCGATCCTGACCGGCGAGGGAGATGTGTTTGTGGCAACCGACGTTGACTACTGTAACATGATGGAATCGAACAATATGGTACAGGTTGCAAACTGTATCGAGGCAACCGATACCGAATTCCAGAATGGATTCCTTGTAAGGAAGGATATTCTAAAAGATCGCTACGATGATGTCGTTCTGTTCCTGAGGGGGATGTACAAGGCGGCAGAAGAGTTACAGGCGGATCCGGATCTGCGCAATCAGTTTGCACTGGACTTCTACTCGAAAAATGGTAAGCCGGCGAATGAAAACGATGTGAAAACAGAAACGGAAATTCGTCCGTTTATCGTTCCCTCCGATTACGAATCTACGGAGTATGCCCTTGGTTCCGGTCTGTTGCAGGTAGGTAACTTCTTTGCTTCTATTGGGACCATCGAGGAAGATCAGGTTGCGAATATTGAGAGTGCGATCAATGTGAATCCGCTTCAAGATGCGCTGGGCATCAAGGTGAAGGCGGCAACTCTGAAATAAGAGCATTGTATGGCAGGGGAGCCCATGCTCCATGGGCTCCCTTTTCTGCACCCATAGATGCGTGAAATGGGTGGACGCAACAACAAGGAGAGGAGCGCATGGAAGATAAGAAAAAAATACAGATCAATAAATTCCTGTTTATCCATATCGGATCGATTTGCATGGGTATTTTTGTGTGGTGGATGGTCACCGACGGATTGGGGATTTTCCGTTCGAATGCATTGCCGTCTCCGATGAAGGTGGCTGCGACTTTTATAAAAAAGTGGTTTGAAACAAAGCCGGATGGTGCAACGCTGCTGCAACATCTTTTTGCCAGTCTGCAGGTTGCCCTCGGCGGCTATCTGATCGGAGCGATCGTGGGGATTCCTCTTGGCATATTCATGGCATGGAACGATAAGGTAGATATGCTCGTTCGACCGGTATTTGACCTTGTGCGTACGATCCCTGGCATTGCATGGACGTCGGTCATGGTCACACTGGTCGGAATCGGGTTCCTGTCCAAGGCTCTGGTGATTTTTATTGCCGCAATGGTTGCCATGGTGATTAACAGTTATTCCGGCATCAAACAGACCAAAACCGTACATTTGTGGGTAGGACAGACTTTCGGTGCCAGCAACTGGGAATTGTTAACAAGGGTTGCCATTCCGTCTGCGCTTCCTATGATTTTCACCGGTCTGGATGTTGCACTCGGTTCGGCATGGACGACTCTGGTGGCAGCAGAGCTGCTAGCTTCTACCAGAGGTCTGGGTTTTATGATCCAGCAGGCACGTGGCATCTTCCGCCTAGATATCATCATTGTCGGCATGATTGTGATTGCAATCACGGGAGCGGTTCTATCTTCCATTATTCAGTTTTTCGGTAGAAAGCTTATAAAGGGAGGCGGACGTAGATGAAAGAGCGAAAGAAACGCATCGTATATGGAGTACTGGGGATCTTTGTCTTTCTGTGTATCTGGTATGCAGCAACGAAATTCACCCTACTTGGCAAGGTGATGCCAGATCCGATTACGGTGATTACCGGTTTTTGTACGGCGTTTGTCGTACCGATTGGCACGCATTCCATGATTGTACATATCTTGATCAGTTTGCGCCGCATGCTGATTCCTTATGCAGTTGGTGGTGTGCTCGGCGTACTGGTAGGCATTGTAATGGGCTGGTACAAGGTGGCCGATGCTATCTTGATGCCCTATATTCAGATGTTCCGTCCGATCCCGCCCATTGCGTGGATCCCTCTGTCGATTGTATGGTTTGGTTTTGGAGAAGGTTCCAAATATTTCCTGATTTTTCTGGCATGCTTCTTTACGATCGCCTTGACTACCTACAACGGCGTCCACTCGGTGGATGAAACGCTGGTGCGTGCAGCTCGGATGTTGGGGGCAAAGGACAATCAGCTGTTTACTTCGATTGTGCTTCCCACTACTGTTCCGTATATTTTTTCCGGTTTACAGGTAGCACTTGGTTCGGCATGGGCAACCATCGTAGCCGCGGAGATGATCCGCTCGTCTGAGGGGGTAGGCTGGCTGATTGTGAGTGGACAGGATGTAGGTAACATGACGCAGATCATGGTAGGGATCCTGGCAATTGCCCTGACAGGACTGCTGATTACGACCATTATGAGAGGAGTTGAATATAAACTATGCGCGTGGACGGTGAGAGGAAAGTAACTGCCGGTGAACCGCTGATTGAATTCCGCGGGGTAGATAAATTTTTTAACAAGCCGGAGGAAGGTCGCTACCAGGTTGTAGGTGATTTGAATGTCAAGGTGCGCGAAAATGAATTTCTTGTCCTGTTCGGACCGGGACAATGCGGGAAAAGTACCATTCTGAATCTCATTGCGGGTTTTGAGAAGCCATCCGCAGGGCAGGTACTTTGTATGGGAAAAGTGATTGTGGGGCCTGGACCGGATCGGGGAGTGGTATTTCAGAACACCGCATTGTTTCCGTGGTTAACTGTCATGGGAAATGTGGAATATGGTCCTAAGGTCCGTGGTTTTAAGAAGAGAGAACGTCGTCAGAGGGCACAACATTACATTGATTTGGTCGGTCTGCAGGGATTTGAGAATTCTTTTCCGGTCAAGCTGTCCGGTGGCATGCAGCAGCGTGTTGGCATTGCCCGTGCATACTGTAATGAGCCGCTTGTCATGTTATTAGATGAACCATTCGGTCATCTGGATGCACAGACCAGATATCTCATGCAGGATGAGCTGACCCGTATCTGGCAGGCAGAAAAACGCACCATTATTTTTGTGACCAATAATATTGAGGAGGCAGTGTACCTGGCAGATCGTATTATGGTATTGCGCAATTGCCCGACAGGCGTAAAAGCGGAGTATGAAATCAAGCTGCCTCGTCCTCGTAATTATACCGATCCAGAATTTCTGCGGCTGCGCCACGAGATTGATGCAGTCGTAGATCACACCTTATAAAGGAGGAGCCGGACAGATGGTCAATCAAGAGCCAAAGGTAAAGGTGAGAAGCCTGACAAAGAAGTTCGGTGACCTGTTGGTACTGGACAATTTGAATTTTGATGTGGATGAAGGCGAGTTCCTGTGCATTGTCGGACCGACCGGCTGTGGGAAAACAACTTTTTTGAACAGCCTGACCCGCCTGTATGAGCCGACCGCTGGAGATATTCTGGTAAACGGCGTTCCGGTGGATCCCAAAAAGCAAAATATATCCTATATTTTTCAGGAGTATTCTTCCTTCCCTTGGCAAACGGTCGAACAGAATATCCGCTTTGGTCTGGAGATCAAAAAGGTGCCAAAGGAGGAGGCTGATGCCAACGTAGAAGAAATGCTTGATATCGTCGGTTTGACCAAATTCCGCAACTACTATCCCAGTCAGCTGTCGATCAGTATGTTGCAGCGGGTGGCCATTGCACGTGCATTTGCGACCAAACCGGAACTGCTTCTCATGGATGAACCGTATGGGCAGTTGGATATTGATCTGCGTTTCAAACTGGAGGATGAGCTGATCAGGTTATGGAAGAAGACCGGCACGACGGTTCTTTTTATTACACATAATATAGAAGAGGCCGTATATCTTAGTCAGAAAATCATGGTGCTGACCAATAAACCGACCTCGGTAAAAACTGTGTTGGACAATCCGTTGCCCATGCCGCGCGATGTGGTCTCGCCGGAGTTTGTCGAATTGCGCAACAAGGTCACCGATTTGATTAAATGGTGGTAATGACGGCAGTGTGAGAGGGAGGGGGGCGCCCCTCCCTCCCGGCTTCTCAATCAAATTTAGAACAGCAGGTGCATGAAGAGGGCGCTGATCGGAATGGCAATCAGTGTCCTTTCGAAGAAGCAGATGATAAGCTCCTTCAGCTTCACGGGAATCCTTGTGGAAAGCATCACGACGATGGTTTCCGAGAAGAAAATAATCTGTACCATGGATACGGTCACGACCATGTAACGTGCCCCCTCGGAAAGCATCGATACCTTATCTGAAATCAGCAGAACCGGAAGAAACATTTCCGCGATACCGACAGGGAGAGAAGGTGCAATGATGGCGGCATCCGGCACACGGCAAAGGAATAAGAGAGGTTCAAATAGTTTGCCGAGCCAGTGAAACAGCGGCGTATAGGTCGCGATCATCATGGCGGTGACACCGGCGGCGGTTAAGAGCGAAATCACCTTGGGGAGTACGAAGCAGCTGTCTTTGAGACTCCCTGCAATTTCCTTAAGAAGATTGGGAGCGGTGGCCGCTTTTTTTACGGCTCTGCTGCTGCCGATTTTCGGCATATCCCTGACGGGGATTTTTTCAGCCGCAATTTCCTCCGGCGTCTGGATATGCCCGTCCAGGTAGACGGACTCTTTTTTGGAAAGAGGAGGAATCCGGCACATGAAAAAACTGATGAGCAGCGTGACAAGCATCGCAATAAAATAAATCGGTAGCATCATGTACGAAAACTTCAAGTTCGACGAGTGGCTGCGGATTCTCGGCTTTGAGAATGATTATAAAATCCTCTATGTATATGACAGGGGAGGATTGTTAGATGCCATCAAACAGAGCAATTATTCGACCGTGATGATGAAACGGTTTTCGGAAGATTCCTACAGCTCGGACTGTGTGGAGATCCCGATCGTGAACGCCCCCTGCGGAATGAATGCCTACCTGCTGTATCATTCCGATTACGAGCTGAACCCGCGTGAAAAGATTTTTATCCGTCAGCTAAGGGACCTGTTTCGCTCGTAAATTTGATTGAAAAAATAGACATATAATGATAAAATTCGTCTATAGATAGGAGGTGATCGGGATGTTTGCACAGCAGGAAACAATCAGACCGTCTGCAGATTTAAGAAATCATTACAATGAAATCTCCAGACAATGTCGGGAAGAGAAGGAAGTTGTGATTATTACAGTGAATGGCAGGGGAGACACGGTGTCTCTCGGATACGAAGAATACAAGAGAATGAAAGCTAGAATCGAGCTTTTGGAAATCCTCGCAGAAGCGGACGAGGACGTAAAGTGTGGAAGAGTTGGTTCCATGAAAGAGACTTTTAACGACTTGCGTAACCTTCTGCAGGAGGGGGAGTCTTGAAGTATGAAGTCATCAGGACAGATACAGCAGATGCGTTGATTCGAAAAATTGTCCTCTACATTGCGGAAAACTTCGGCAATGAAGTTGCACGTGAAAAATTGAATCACATGGAAGAAGCCATTATGAGTTTGGGCGATCACCCCTATGCCGGGGTAGCACCGAGATACACCGTGTTCAAAAGACAAGGATATCTGGTGTTGATTACGGATAAGGATCTTGTATTCTATAAGGTGGATGAGAGCAAAAAACAGGTCATTGTTTATGCTGTGGTTGACCAGCGGCAGGATTACTTAAGCATCCTCAGAGGGTTATAAGTTGCCGCCTTTCTGAAGGACCGGCCGTCCATAGAGGTGTTCGTTTAGAGTTCGGTTCCTGTTTACCCGGTTCTCCCCCTGCGTTGACAGCTTCTTTTACCTATGCTAAGATGCATCCAAATCGTCCGGACGGGAAAAACAAAGAAACGATTCTCCCGGTCCGGCTCCATATCCCAAGCGGTGCCGAAGATCTTTTCAGGAAATCTTCGGGTAAAAGAGAAACAGGTGAAAGTCCTGTACGAACTCGTCACTGTAAGAAGCAGGAAGAGGCCGCAGCATTCAGAATATCGTGGATGCTGCCTCAAAGTCACTGCCGCAAAAGCGGTGGGAAGGCTGGCTTCTCCCCATAACCTTCAAGTCAGGAAACCTGCCGTTTGGATGAAAATGACGAGGGGAAGGCGCCTGTGCAGGTGACCTCAAACCTTCCGGATCACGAGATACTGACCGTGTCATTGATCATACAGACAGAACGGCTGTCTGTGTTTTTGGTGAATCTGCAGTTGCCATCCGGTCAAGATCGGGTGGTTTTTTTATGCCAAAGGAGAAGTAAGGAGACAGAAAATGGTGAAAAAGAAGTTTTGGACGGTAGCATTATGCAGTGGTTTGGTTGCCGTCACTGCTCTTGCAGGTTGCGGACAGGCGGGTACAAACGGAGGAAGTACAGAGGAGAAGAGCGGGGAAGCTTCCAGTGTGGCCTCTCACGCAGAAACTTCTCAGACGGCGGGAGCTGCCGCCTCGGAAGAAGGAGTAGCTTCCGGGAGCGACCAGGAGAAGGCGGATCACGTTGCCAAGTTGATTGATGCCATCTATGTGCAGGAGAGAACGGATCAGACCGATGCACAGTGTGAAGAGGCAAAGAAAGGATGGGATGCTTTGACAGACAAGCAGAAATCGCTGGTCGAAGGAGAACATGCCGACCCGGAATATTTTGGAAGGGATACGGGGGATGCATCCGCAGACAATCCGCTTAATCAGGACGGGATCGGGAAGAAAGAGCTGCTGGTGGTCAGCTTTGGTACTTCCTTTAACAATAGCCGCGTGGCGGACATCGGAGGAATCGAGAAGGCGCTGCAGCAGGCTTTTCCGGACTGGTCGGTAAGGAGGGCCTTTACTGCGCAGATCATTATCAACCATATCCAGGCAAGGGATCAGGAGAAGATCGACAACATGGATCAGGCTCTGGAACGTGCAGTAAAGAATGGAGTCAAAGAGCTGGTGGTACAGCCGACCCATCTGATGCACGGGGCAGAGTACGATGAACTGCTTGGTGCCGTAGACAAGTACAAGGACAAGTTCCAGTCGGTAAAAGTGGCAGAGCCGCTCCTTGGAGAAGTGGGAAAGAGTGACACCCAGGTCAATCCGGACAAGAAGAGAGTCTGTGAGGCAATTGTGAAAGCGGCGCTGTCGGATGGGAAGTACAGCAGTCTGAAAGAGGCACAGAAGGCGGGGGTTGCCTTCGTCTTCATGGGACATGGAACCTCTCATACGGCAAATATTACCTATAATCAGATGCAGGCGCAGATGAAGGATCTGGGATATTCCAATGTCTTTATCGGAACCGTGGAAGGAAAGCCTGAGAATACTTCCTGTGAAAATGTCATTCAGGCGGTCAAAAAAAGCGGATATAAAACGGTCGTGCTTCGTCCCCTCATGGTAGTGGCGGGAGACCATGCCAATAACGACATGGCAGGCGATGACGAGGACTCCTGGAAGAGCCAGTTTGAGGCAGCGGGTGCCTTTGATCAGATTCTGACACAGATTCACGGACTTGGAGAAATTCCGGAAGTGCAAGAGATCTATATCGACCATTCGGCAGCAGCGACCGGAGAAAAAGCAAAAGCATCTGCGGAAAAGGAAAGCGGAAGTACGGAGCAGGCAAGCAGTCAAAAGGCATTAAAGGACGGCACCTATCTTGCCAATTTCAATACAGACAGCAATATGTTCCATGTGAACGAGGCAAAGGAGGGAAGGGGGACTCTTACCGTGAAGGAGGGAAAGATGACCATTCATATTGCGCTTCCGTCTAAGAATATCGTGAACCTCTTTACAGGAAGTGCGCAGGAGGCGGCGCTAAAGGGAGCAAAACTCCTGCAGCCGGTGGTGGAAAAGGTGAAATATGCAGACGGGACGGAAGAGGAAGTCAACAGCTTTGATCTGCCGGTTCCGGAACTGGATAAAGAATTTTCCGTAGCGATTATCGGGACCAAGGGGAAGTGGTATGACCATAAGGTCAGTGTCACGAATCCGGTGAAGAAGTAACATCGCATGAAGATAAGACGTTTTTTCTCTGTACTATCTTTGAGCCTTTTGCTCATCACCTCTCTAGCCGGTTGTCAGCGGGAAAAGGCACCAACCGGAGAGGAACAGACCGCAGACGGGGTTTATACGCCTGCGGTTTTTCGCGTAAGCGGAGGCAGCGGACGGGTGACAATTACCTGTGAGAGGGTGGCCGTTCAGAAAGAGAAGGTGCGTGCGCATCTGGTTTTCTCCAGCCCGCATTACACACAGGTCAAGGTGGGGAATCAGATTTTTTACAGACAGGAGTCTGCTGCAAGCAAGGAAAAGGCGGAAGTGGGCGAGAAAGTGGAGGAAGGCGGGGAGGATACGACGTCTTCCTTTGATGTGCCGGCGAAACTGAATCAGGAATTTGAAATCAAGGCGACGACAACGGCCATGTCCAGACCCTACGAAATCACCTATCGCCTCTTTCTAAAGTTGAAAGGAAGCGAATCGGATCCCTTGAAAGGAAGCGGATCGGATTCTTCCCTGCCGGAAGGGCAGACGGGCAGGAGCGGAGAGAAGGCAACCGGGGCAGGATCAGGAACGGCCAAGTCGTATGATTCCTCCTTTGATGCGAAGAAGCTTACGGGTCTTACCTTCTTGAAGAAAGAGGCGCTTTCTTATGCAAAAGGGTTCTCCATTTACACCTATCAGGGGGGATACCGCCTGATCGATGTCAGGAATTCTGCGCGGTATCTTTTCGTACCGGATCAGAAAGAAGAGCCGAAGGACCTTCCGGCACACCTGGTGGTCATTCACCAGCCGCACCGGATTTATCTGGCGGCGACGGCGACGATGTCTCTGTTTGACAAGGTGCAGGCGTTATCCTGTGTACGGATGACAGGAACGGATGTTTCCGGTTGGTCAATCCGGGCGCCGAAGAAGGCGCTGCAAGACGGCAGGATGCTTTATGCTGGCAAATATAGCGCGCCCGATTATGAGCTTTTAACGAAGGAAGGTTGTGATCTTGCGGTAGAGTCCACGATGATTTCCCATACGCCGGAAGTCACAGAAATGCTGACCAGTCTGGGAATTCCTGTTTTTGTAGACAGATCCAGTTATGAAGCGCATCCCCTGGGAAGAACCGAGTGGATCAAGGTATACGGCGTCTTGACCGGTCATGAACAGGAAGCCGAAACCTTTTTTGAGGAACAGAAAAAGAAGGTGGAATCGTTAGGAAGCAATCCGGCTACAGGCAAGACGGTCGCTTTTTTCTCCGTATCCACGGATGGAAAGATACAGGTACGAAGGGGGTCGGACTACATTGCAAAAATGATTGCCCTTGCGGGAGGCACCTATCTTTTTAACGATCTGGAAGGGGAAGGCGCCGGTGCCCAAATCACGATGGAGGAATTTTATAAGCGGGCAGCCGATGCGGATTATTTGATTTACAATGGGGCGATCGAAGGAATGTTAGGCGGGATGGACGATTTGCTGAAAAAAAGTGAATTGTTCTCCGATTTTAAAGCGGTACAGGAAGGAAAGGTCTGGCAGACGGGGAAGAGCCTCTATCAGGAAGCGGATATCGTGGGGGAGATGACGGTAGATCTCCATAAGATGTTAGAAGGAAGGCCGGAAGGGGAAATGCGTTTTTTAAAGAAGGTGGACTAGGAATGCGTTTTTTGAAGAAGGTGGACTAGGAATGCGGAAGAGAGAGGGGATGCAAAAGGCATATTGGATCGGCATGTTCGGCTTTCTTTTGTTGCTCCTGGTTGGAATCGTGGTTCTCAACATCAATGCCGGAAATGTCAAAATCCCGCCGGGCAGGATCCTGCAGATTCTTTTGACGGGAGAGGGGAAGAAAAACGAGGTGAATATCATTTGGAAACTTCGTCTGCCCCGGATTCTGATGTCCGCCATTCTGGGCGGGGCGCTGTCCCTGTCCGGTTTCCTGTTGCAGACTTATTTTCACAACCCGATTGCAGGCCCCTTTGTGCTGGGTATCTCTTCCGGAGCTAAGATGATGGTGGCAGTCACCATGGTTTTTTTCTTGCAGGAGGAAGCGGTGTCTTCCTCTTTCCTGCTGATTGGTGTTGCCTTTGCGGGAGCGCTTGCCGCAACGCTTCTGATTCTTCTGCTGTCCACCTTTGTGAAGCAGATGGCGACCCTCTTAGTCGGCGGAATCATGATTGGCTATATTTGCTCGGCACTCACGGATTTTCTGATTACCTTTGCGCAGGATTCGGATCTCATCAGCTTAAGAGGATGGTCTCTCGGCTCGTTTTCCGGCACGAGCTGGGCGCAGGTGAAGCTGGCCTTCTTCCCGGTGACGGGGGCTCTTCTGCTTTCCTTTTTTTTGTCCAAACCGGCAGAGGCCTTTCAACTGGGAGAAGCTTATGCAGGAAGCATGGGAGTGAATACCCGCCTGTTCAAGACGGCACTGATTCTCTTGTCCAGCCTCCTCTCTGCCTGTGTGACCGCCTTTGCCGGCCCCATTTCCTTCGTGGGAATCGCCGTTCCTTTTTTAACCAAATTTCTCTTTCGTACGGCAAAGCCCATCCTGCTGATTCCCGCGGTCTTCCTTTTTGGCGCGGTCTTTTGTATGTTCTGTGACTTCATTGCCAGATGTGCCTTTGCCCCGGTGGAATTGAATATCAGTACGGTAACGTCGATCTTCGGTGCGCCCGTTGTGATTCTGCTTTTGCTCAGCAGACAGAAGGATAGGGGGTGAGCATGGAAAAAAAGAGAGACGCCTTCCCGTTGGATCGGGGAGGGGAGAAACAAGGAGAGATTTTCGGTCATCCGGAGAAAAACGGGGTCGTGACCCGTCATCTGGCAGTCGGATATGGGAAAAAAGTGCTGATTCGTGATATCTGCCTTACGATTGGAAGGGGAGAAATCGTCACTCTGGTCGGCCCGAACGGATCGGGCAAGTCCACCATCCTGAACAGTCTTGCGAGGCAGTTGAAATTAGCAGGGGGAGAAGTTCTGATTGAGGGGACGGATCTGCAGAAGATGAAGGCGGTTTCTCTTGCAAGAAAAATGGCGCTGGTGCTCACGAAAAGGCCTTCACCGGAGAAAATGACCTGCAGGGACGTGGCCTCTATGGGAAGATACCCTTATACGGGGCGGATGGGGCTTCTGTCCCTGTCCGACAACCAAAAGGTGGAGGAGGCGCTTTCTCTGGTGCATGCACTTGACATCGCAGAGCAGCCCTTTTCACAGGTAAGCGACGGGCAGAAGCAGCGTATCCTGCTTGCCCGTGCGATTTGCCAGGAGCCGGAGATTCTTTTGCTGGACGAACCGACGTCCTTTCTGGATATCCGGCATAAGATTGATTTGCTCTGCGTGCTACGGGGTCTTGCCAGGAGGGGGATGACGATTCTGATGTCTCTGCATGAGATTGATCTTGCCATGAAGGTATCGGACTACCTGATCTGTGTCAAGGGAGATACGATTGAAGCTTACGGCACGCCGGAAGAGGTGATGAGCGGGGAGCGGATTCAGAAAATGTACGAACTGGAGAGGGGCAGTTTTAACGAACTGTTAGGCAGTGCGGAGTTACCGAAGCCTGCCGGAGAGGCGGATGTCTTCGTGCTTTCTTGCGGGGGGAGCGGAATCCCGGTTTTCAGGAGGCTGCAGCGGGAAGGCAGGGGGTTTCTGGCGGGGATTCTTTATACCAATGATCTGGATTATCCGGTGGCAAAGGCGCTGGCGGAAGAAGTCATTTCCGAAGAACCGTTTATGCCGATTAGGCAGGAAACCTTTGAAAAAGCCTGCGAGAAAATCTGTCAGGTATCCACCGTCCTGAATGCAGGTTTTCCGAAGGGCACCTATAATCAAAAGATGCAGGAGTTGCTTCTTTTTGCAAAGGAAAGCGGTAAGAGGATCGAGGGATAGCAGAAGCTGTTTTTTTGCCAGGGACAGCAGGAAGCGGATCGGGGAATCGTTGAAGTTGTTTTATGCGAAGGATAGCGAAAAGCAAATCGGGGAAGGGCGGATGGATTTCAAAAAAAGGTTTGCACTGCCGCTTCCGGCACTGGAAGAAGAGCTTGGAGAAAGGCTGTCTCTCATACCGGAAACGGATCAGGAAATGGAAGAACAGGCAAGAAGGTACCAGCTGTCTTTGGCAAAGCCCCCGGGGAGCCTGGGAGAACTGGAGAACATCGCAGTTCGTCTGGCGGGGATGACCGGGCACTTAAAGAGCCGAATTCGGAAGAAACGAATTCTGGTCCTCTGCGCGGATAACGGTGTCGTGGAAGAGGGAGTGTCCTCTGCGCCGCAGTCTGTCACTGCCATGCAGGCCTGCAATATGACCAGGCACCTGACAGGAATGTCCTGCTTGGCAAGAGAATTTCATTGCGAGTGCAGGGTCGTGGATGTGGGAATCGCCACCCCCTATCATTGTCCGGAGATTGTAGACAGAAGGATCAAAAAGGGGACGGCGAATCTGGCAAAAGAAGCCGCTATGACCAGAAGAGAGACCCTTCTTGCCATCCTGACGGGGATGGATCTGGCGGAGGAAGCGGCGAAGGAGGGGGTGGATCTCCTTGGCGTCGGAGAGATGGGGATAGGAAATACCACCACCTCTTCGGCGGTGTTAGCGGTGTTAACGGGGAGAAGCGCCCGTGAGGTCACCGGACGCGGAGGCGGGTTGTTAGATGAAGCCTACCGCCATAAAATCAGGGTGATTGACGAGGCGGTCCAGTTTCACCGTCCGGATCCTGCCGACCCGGTAGAGGTGCTCTCCAAGGTAGGGGGACTGGATCTGGCAGCGATGTGCGGCGTCTTTTTGGGAGCGGCAAGGAACCGGATTCCTGCCGTGATCGACGGCTTTATTTCGATCGTGGCGGCACTCCTGGCAAAGAGACTGTCCGAACGTGCGGGCGCTTATTTTTTTGCTTCCCATGTTTCGGAGGAACCCGGATATTTAATCGCACAAAAAGAATTGTCGCTTTCCTCCTTTTTGCAGCTACAGATGAGGCTTGGAGAAGGCAGCGGTTGTGTGCTTGCTTTCGAGGTGATTCGGGCTGCCTGTACGATCATGAACGAGATGGCAACGTTTGAAGAAGCAAACATTCAGGATGATTATTTAACGGAAATCCGGGACGAGATGAAAAGGTAGAAATTCCTTTTTGGCAGGTAATCAGGAAGGCATTTTCGGTTCTATAAGAGGCGAGGAAAGAAAAAGATGGCAGCAAAGGCAATCATGGTGCAGGGAACGATGTCGAATGCAGGCAAAAGTCTGTTGGTGGCGGGACTGTGCCGAATCTTTCATGAGGACGGTTACAAGACAGCGCCCTTTAAGTCACAGAATATGGCGCTCAATTCCTATATTACCAAAGAAGGTTTGGAAATGGGAAGGGCGCAGGTGATGCAGGCGGAAGCGGCAGGGAGGTTGCCGGACGTCCGGATGAACCCGATTCTGTTAAAACCGACGGGGGACACCACCTCGCAGGTCATTGTAAAAGGGAAAGTGCTCGATACCCTCTCAGCATCTTCCTATTTTGCCATGAAAAAAAAGCTCATCCCCACCATTCTGGAGTCCTATGAGAGTCTGGCGGAGGAAAATGACATCCTGGTGTTGGAAGGAGCGGGATCTCCTGCCGAGATCAATCTGAATGAAAACGACATCGTCAATATGGGGATGGCGAAGATGGCGAAGGCGCCGGTGCTGCTGGTAGGAGACATCGACCGCGGCGGGGTGTTTGCACAGCTGATCGGCACGCAGATGCTGCTACGGGATTGGGAAAAAAAATATTTGAAGGGAATGATCGTAAACAAATTCCGTGGAGATCAGCGCCTGCTGCAATCAGGACTGACGATGTTAGAAGAGCGCACCGGGGTTCCGGTGGTGGGTTGTGTGCCTTACCTGCAGGTGGATCTGGAGGAAGAAGATTCTTTAGCGGAGCTTCTGTCAGCAAGAGAAGGCAGCAGACCGGGGGCGGAACTGGAGATCGTTGTGATCCGTCTGCCGCATCTGTCCAATTTTACGGACTTTCAGACCTTCCTCCGGTTCCGTGAAGTGAATCTGCGTTATGTCAGGGAGCCGTCCGACCTGGGCAAGCCGGATCTGATTTTTTTACCCGGAACGAAGAATACCATGCAAGATCTTGAGTGGTTAAGGGAAAGCGGGATGGAGGAGGCTGTTTTAAGGGCAAACCATTCCGGAAGTCTGTTATTCGGGATCTGCGGCGGATATCAAATGTTAGGAGAAGTCTTAGAAGATCCGGAAGGAATCGAGGCGGGAGAGGGAAAGAAAGGCGGGAGCGCAAGAGGACTTGGGCTTCTGCCGATGAAAACCGTCTTTCAGAAGACAAAGGTCAGAACGCAGGTCGAGGGGAAGCTTCTGCACCTTGCGGGAGCGCTTTGCGGGCTGTCGGGACTTCCTGTCTGCGGTTATGAAGTCCACATGGGGATCAGCACGCCGCTACAAGACGTTTCTCCCCTCTGCCTGGTGGAAGTGAAATCGGAAGAAGGAAAGAAGGAAAAGAAGACGGACGGGCTCTTTCAGGGAGATGTATACGGCAGCTATATTCACGGGATGTTTGACATGGATGCGGTTGTGGAAACTCTCCTTTCCTGCCTGTTTGAGAGAAAGGGAAAGAAGCCGGTGATTCAGAAAGAAGCTTCCGGAAAAGACTATAAGGAGGCGCAGTATGCGCTCCTTGCAAGACAGCTGCGCACACACCTGGACATGCAAAAAATTGATCAGATTCTGGAAGAGGGAATGCAAGATGTCAGCTGAAACCGAGATTTCAGCTGAAACCGGGATTTCAGCTGAAACCGGGATTTCAACTGAAACCGGGATTTCAAGTGAAACGGCGGAGGGGGAGCGCAGGATGCAGGAGAAAAAAAGATACCGTCACGGAGGCGAGGCGGATCAAAAGGTGGCGGTAAGGCTGGATTTTTCGATCAATGTCAATCCGCTTGGTCTGCCGCAGGGAGTAAAAAAAGTCTTGCAGGAAGGAATGGATGCACTCACCAGGTACCCGGATCCGGAATGTAGTAGACTGCGAGAGGCTTTGTCGAAGTATTTTTTCCTTCCCCGGGAAGATATTCTCTGTGGAAACGGCGCCTCGGAACTGCTGATGCTTCTTGCACTTGCCAGGAAACCGAAGAAAGTCCTGTTAACGGCACCTTCTTTTTTCGGATATGAAAGAGCGTTTAAAAGAAGCGGGGCAAATCTCTCCTTTTATTTCCTTGCAAGAGAAGATCATTTCGCAATTCGGGAAGATTACCTTTCCTGCCTGCAAAGAGAGAACCCGGATCTCGTGGTGTTAACCCAGCCGGCAAACCCTGCGGGCAATCTGATTGCGGAAGAGAGGCGGATGCGGATATGGAGATACTGCAAAGAGCACGGGATTTTCTTATTGGTGGATGAATGCTTTCTTTCGTTGGTGAAGGGGGGAGAGGATCATACGATGCTTCCCTTCCTCGTGCAGGATCCGAACCTGATGGTTCTAAGGGCTTTTACCAAGACCTATGCGATGCCGGGGCTTCGTCTGGGCTTTGTGCTTTCATCCAACCTGTCTCTGCTGTTGCAAATGGCCTCTTACCAGCCGGAGTGGAGCGTTTCTGTAATGGCACAGCAGGCGGGAATCCGTGCATTGCAGGAGGAGACCTATCTTCAGGAATCCCTTCACCTGATTGAGATGGAAAGGGATTTTTTAAGAAGAGGGCTGCGGGAGAGGGGAATGGAGGTTTTTTTCTCCGAAGCAAATTTCCTTCTTTTTTATACCGAAAAAGATGTGGCAGAATCGCTTCTGAAAAAGGGAATTTTGATTCGGAACTGCAGCAACTACCGTGGTCTTGGAAGGGGATACTACCGGGTGGCGGTGAAAAAAAGGAAGGAAAATGAGGAGCTGCTTCGTGCACTGGATGAGGTGCTGGAAGAAGAAAGGAGGGGAGAAATCCATGGAGATCACACATCTTTTACCGGAAGAAATTGAAAAGACCAGTTTTGCGATCATCGAAGGGGAGCTTGTAGAGAGGGGAATCCGGGTGGAAGAAGATAAAAAACCGGTGCTTTACCGTGTCATCCATACGACGGCGGATTTTGAATATGCGAATACAATGACCTTTTCCGATCAGGCACTGGAAAAAGCGAAAGAAGCGATTAAAAGAGGAGCGCATATCATCACCGATACGCAGATGGCTTATGCCGGAATTAACAAAAAAAAGCTGGCGGACTTCGGGGGCGAGGTCCACTGTTATATGGCGGATGAGGACGTTGCAAAAGAAGCGAAAGAAAGGCGGACAACGAGGGCGATGGTCAGCATGGAGAAAGCGCTGAGGCGGAAGGAGGAGCTGATTTTTGCAATCGGGAATGCACCGACCGCCCTGCTTCGTCTGAAGGAAGCGGTGGATCAGGGAGAGCGTCCCGCACTGATCATCGGGGTGCCGGTCGGCTTCGTGAATGTTACTGCGGCAAAGGAGCTGATCTTGCAGACAAAGATTCCTTACATTGTCAACCGGGGACGAAAGGGCGGGAGCAACGTGGCGGCAGCCATTTGCAATGCGCTCCTGTATTCGATCTGATAGGAAGCTGGAGAGATTCCATGATGAAACTGGAGAGATTCCGGATTCTGGACGGACAGAAATTAAGATATGGATACACGACGGGGAGCTGTGCGGCGGCAGCAGCAAAGGCGGCCGCCTTTATGCTTCTTACCGGGAGAGAGATCAACGAAGTGCGACTGGTGACGCCCGCAGGCATTCCTCTCACGTTGGAAGTTCTGGATGTGAGCTGCACCGCATCCTCTGTTTCCTGTGCGATCCGGAAGGATGCGGGAGATGATCCGGATGCGACAGACGGCGCATTGGTATATGCGGAGGTGTGCTTCAGAGAAGAGGCCGGTGTCTTCATTGAAGGCGGACCGGGCGTTGGCAGGGTGACGAAGCCGGGGCTGGACCAACCGGTCGGAAACGCCGCCATCAATTCCGTTCCGAGAAAGATGATCACGGAAGCACTGACAGAAGTATGGGAAACGTTCCGGGAAAAAGAGCCTTTCCGGAAGGAAGGGAAAAAGGGTTTAAGGGTGACGATTCGCATTCCGGATGGAGAGGAACTTGCAAAAAAAACCTTCAATCCGAAACTGGGGATTGTCGGAGGCATCTCCGTTTTAGGGACGACCGGAATCGTGACGCCGATGAGCGAGGAAGCGTTACTTGCCACGATTCGTACCGAGATCCAGATGCGCAGGGCGGAAGGGCTGCCGATCCTTCCGATGGCGCCGGGAAATTATGGAAGGGCTTTTTTTCAGGAAAAATACGGCTTCTCTCTGGATCTGGCGGTGGAAACGTCCAACTTCATTGCGGATGCGCTTTTCATGGCGCAGGCGCAGGGATTTTCCAGGATTCTTTTCATCGGCCACATCGGGAAAATGATTAAGGTGGCGGGGGGGATCCGCAATACGCATTCGAAGTACGGCGATCACCGAATGGAAATCCTGCTGCAAATCACGGAGGAGGTTCTTCCCGGGAAACTGTCACAAAAAGGCAGGGAAGAAATTCAGAAAGCCGTGTCCATGGATGAAGCGCTTCGACTTTTGAAGGAAAAGACAATGGACGAGGCCGTCCTGCGGGAAGTAACCGGAAGGGTGAAGAGGCATCTGGAAGAATTTGCGGGAGGAGGCGTCCATGTGGAAACGGTGATTTTTTCAAATCTTTACGGCGCTCTCGGCAGCACCGAACAGGTAGAAGCCTATATGGAAGAGCTCAAGGCGTATGAGGAGGCGTGAACATGGTACATTTTGTAGGAGCAGGTCCCGGTGCGGTGGATCTGATTACGGTGAGGGGACAAAGGCTTCTTGCGCAGGCGGATGTGATCATCTATGCAGGCTCTTTGGTCAATCCCGCCCTGCTAAGGGATGGAAAAAAAGAGGCGAAGATATACAATAGCGCAAAGATGACCCTGGAAGAGGTGATACAGGTGATGCGCACTGCCTGGGAAGAAGGAAAAGAAACGGTTCGTCTGCACACGGGAGATCCTTCTCTGTACGGGGCAATCAGGGAGCAGATGGATCTTTTGGACAAAGAGAGGATTCCTTACGATGTGACGCCCGGCGTCAGCTCGTTTTTCGGGGCCGCTTCCGCCCTGCATCTGGAATATACCCTTCCCGGTCTTTCGCAGAGCGTCGTGATTACGAGAATGGAGGGCAGGACGAAGGTGCCGCCGAAAGAGGAGATTCGCTCCTTTGCCGCCCACCGGGCGACCATGGTGCTTTTTCTTTCCGCCGGTTTGTTGGAAAGGCTGGAAGAAGAGCTGATGCAGGGAGGCTATCCCAAAGATACGCCGGCGGCTCTTGTGTATAAGGCGACCTGGGAGGATGAGAAAACGGTTCTGTGCACCGTAGGGACGCTGGTGAAGGCAGCCGGAGACGCCGGCATTCATAAGACGGCCCTCATCATCGTGGGAGATGTGGTTGCCTTCTGCAAGAAAGAGGAGCATGCGCAAGGACCCGAAAGTGCGCTTGCCTGTCGGGAAGACTTTCGGAAAGATGCGTCGCCTGCCTGTCAGGAGGATGCATCGCTTGCCAAACAGGAGATCAGTAGGGATTTGCAGAGCCTGTCTTATGAACGCTCGAAGCTGTATGATCCGTCTTTCACAACGGAGTTTCGGAGGAGTCGGGAATGAAGAAAAACGAAATTTGTGTCATCGGAATCGGCCCGGGAAGCGCCGGGATGATGACGACAGATGCCAGAAGAGCCCTCCAGGAGTGCAGCTGTGTGGTGGGGTATCCGCTTTATGTGGATCTGGTCAAAGACCTGATCGCAGATAAAAAAACGATTACCACCTCGATGAAGCAGGAAGAAGAAAGATGCAAAGCTGCGCTCGTGGAAGCCAAAAAAGGAGAGAAGGTGGCCTTTGTCTGCAGCGGGGATGCAGGGGTATACGGAATGGCGGGGTTGTTGTATGAAATGGCGGAAGAAAGTCCTGAGATAGAAGTGAAGGTCATTCCCGGGATCACGGCAGCTCTGAGCGGAGCCGCCCTGTTGGGAGCGCCGCTGATCCATGACTGTTGCCTGATCAGCTTAAGCGATTTGATGACACCGATGGAAACCATCAGAAAGAGGTTGATCCTGGCGGCGGAAGCAGGCTTCATTATTGTCCTGTATAACCCCGGCAGCAGGACAAGGAGAGATTATTTAAAGAGAGCCTGTGAATGGCTGATGGAAGAACTCTCCCCGGAGACCGTCTGCGGCCTTGCCAGGCAGATCGGCAGAGAGGGAGAGGAGACGCAGATTCTTCCGCTATCGAAGTTAAAGGATATGGAAGCGGATATGTTTACCACGGTGTTTATCGGAAATGCGACGACCAAAGAGATCGGGGGAAAGATGGTGACGCCGCGCGGATATGCCTTTGAGCGTGCCGATCCGTCTGCAAAAGGCGGGAGGCAGGAGAGATGACAGAACCATCTTACCGTTTTTTTGAAAACCGGGCCTGCAAATATTTTCCCTGCCACAAACAGGAGGGAGATTTCAACTGCCTTTTTTGCTTCTGCCCGATGTATTTCCTGAAAACCTGTCCGGGGCGATATCAGCTCATTGACCATAAGGGAAAAAAAATCAAGGACTGTTCGGATTGTAGTTTCCCGCATGTTCCGGAAAACTATGATGCCATCATGGCGGTTCTGCGACATCAAATGGAGTAGGCGAAGCAAAGGAATGGGGCACCCTGTGATACAGGATTGCTACAGCTTCGTTTCTCGTAATCCCACTTGTATCATCATGTTGAAAATCTGTCCTTTGACGAGTAAAATAGAGATGTTGCGGAAAAGGTTGCATCATACAAGAAGGAGTTATTATGCCAACACATACCAATCTGCAGAGAGATATCCTGATTTCGAATTTGGAAGAGCAGCTGCAAAAGGGAGCAAAGGAGGTCTGCGGCAAATCGCTGGCGCGTTGTTCCAACAGGGAGGTCTACAAGGTTCTGCTCAAGGTGACCAACGATCTGCTTGCGGTGACCGAATCCTGTCAGGGGGAAAAGAAGCTGTATTTTATCTCCATGGAGTTTCTGATCGGCAAACTCCTTTCCAATAACCTGATCAATCTTCGGATTTATGATGAGGTCAAGAACATCCTGCATCAATATGGCAAAGAGTTGTCTGAAATCGAAGAAGTGGAGCCGGAACCGTCGCTTGGAAATGGCGGACTGGGGCGTCTTGCCGCCTGCTTCCTGGATTCCATCGCCACCCTGGGTCTTCCGGGAGAGGGAATCGGTCTGCTGTACCACTACGGTCTGTTTCGCCAGAAGTTCCAATCCAATTTACAGAAGGCGGAGAAGGATCCCTGGATTGAGAAGGATTCCTGGCTGGAAAAGACCGATACGGTTTTCGATGTTCAATTTGGAGACAAGAAGGTAACGGCTCGTCTGTATAATCTGCGTGTGGCGGGCTATGACTCCGATGTCAATATGCTCCGTCTCTTTGATTTGGAGAGTGTCGACGAGGGCCTGGTGAAAAGCGGGATCCAGTTCGACAAGTCAAAGGTCGATCAGAACCTGACGCTCTTCCTGTATCCGGACGACTCGGATGAGGACGGCAACCTGTTGCGAATCTATCAGGAATATTTCCTTTGCAGCTGTGCAGCCCAGCTGATCCTGGGGGAGATGAAGGCACATCGCTATGACTGTACCAGACTTTCCGACTATGCACAGGTTCAAATCAACGATACACATCCGACCATGGTCATCCCGGAACTCATCCGTCTGTTGATGGAAGAGAAGGGCTTTGATATGGACAAGGCGATTGAACTGGTGACGCAAACCTGCGCCTATACGAACCATACCATTCTGGCGGAAGCGCTGGAAACCTGGCCGAAAGCCTGGCTGTTGAAGGTGGTACCGCAGCTGGTTCCGATCATTGACGAACTGGATCGCCGGATCAGAAGCCGCTATGAGAATCCGAAAGTACAGATCATTGACGAAGAGAACCGCGTACACATGGCCTTCCTGGATATTCATTACGGGCATTCGGTCAACGGTGTGGCGGAGATCCATACGGAGATTCTGAAGAAATCCGAGCTGCATGATTTCTACGAGATTTATCCGGAGAAGTTCAACAACAAGACCAACGGCATTACCTTTAGGAGATGGCTCTTCTCCTGCAATCCGGAGCTGACCGCCCTCATTGAGGAAAAGATCGGCAGTGGCTTCAGGAAAAATGCGGAGGAACTGGAGCGACTGTTGGCATTTCGAGGGGACGATGCGTTCCTGGACCGTCTGGAAACCATCAAACAGGACAATAAGGCAAGGCTGTCGGCCTATATTCAGAAGCGGGAAAAAGTAGAGCTGGATCCGAACTCTGTCTTTGATATTCAGGTGAAGAGGCTGCATGAATATAAGAGGCAGCAGATGAATGCGCTCTACATCATCCATAAATATCTGGAGATCAAGGGGGGAAAGAAGCCGGCGCGTCCGATTTCCTTCATCTTCGGTGCCAAAGCGGCTCCCGCCTATATTATTGCGCAGGATATTATTCATCTGCTCCTGTGCCTCCAGCAGATTATTGACCACGATCCGGAAGTCAGCCCCTATATGAAGGTCGTCTTCGTGACCAATTACAATGTCAGCTACGCCGAGAAGCTGATTCCCGCCTGTGACGTGTCTGAGCAGATTTCTCTTGCGTCTAAGGAAGCCAGCGGAACCAGCAATATGAAGTTCATGTTAAACGGTGCCGTGACACTGGGAACCGACGACGGTGCCAATGTGGAAATCCACAGACTGGTGGGAGATGACAATATCTTTATTTTCGGAATCAGTGCCGATGAAGTCATCGAACATTACAAGAGGGCGGACTACGTTTCCAGAGAGTATTATGAGAAGAGTCCGGTGATCAAAGAAGCGGTGGATTTCATCATCGGCGAAGAGTGCCTGGCGGTCGGTCACAAACGTCACCTGACGCGGCTCTACAACGAATTGCTAAACAAAGACTGGTTCATGACTCTGATTGATCTGGAGTCTTACATTGCGAAGAAGGACGAGATCTTTGCAGCCTATGAGGATCGCAGAAGATGGAAGAAGATGATGCTTGAAAATATCGCACATGCCGGCTTCTTCTCCTCCGATCGGACGATCAGGGAATATAATAACGACATCTGGCACTTGAAAGAATTGGACAATCAGTGATTTTTTTCAGAAAAAAGCTGTATCTGTCTCCTGACGGAAGAATCGAAGTCAGGAGACAGTCTTATGGAGGAGCGGAAGTTCGCATGCTGCTCGTAGACGGCACGAGGGAGTCCGCTACCTTCGAGAAAAAAAGCAAGCGTTGCGAACCGGTTTTTGATTACATCAAAACCTTCGCAGCGCTTTTGCTGATTCACCCGGAATTCTCAGAGACGCTCTTAATCGGGGGAGCCGGCTGTTCCCTGCCCAAGTATCTTCTGATGCGCTTTCCAAAGAAACGGATGGAGGTCGTGGAGAAGGATGCGTTGATGGTGGAATTGGCAAACCGGTATTTTTATCTGGAGGACGCCGTCCAAAGATACGATCCACATAGGGAACGTTTGTCTGTGACCGTGATGGACGGCTATGACTATCTGTGCAAGATAGAAAAACGCTATGATGTCATTTTTAATGACGCTTTTACCGGCTGCGTGGCGGACGCACGTTTGTCCTCGGAAGCAGGTATTTCCCTCATTCAGAAAAGACTGAAGCAAAACGGGATGTATGTGATGAATCTGGTGGCAGAGCCGGACGGAACCGTAAGAAAGCGGCTGGAGACACGACTGAAAAAGTATTTCCGCACGGTTCAGGTGCAACTTTTGGAGCCGGACAGGCAAAGGACGGAGAAACAGAATATCATTGTAAGCGCCTCGAATGAGGAGAGGAAGAATGGAGAGGATGCAGACACAGGTCTGTGGTTGATAGAAACGGAGTAAAAAAGTGCTGAACTGGATCAGAAACATGAAGAACCAAAAATGGTACCCGTTTGCGGTGGCGCTCTGCGTGGCAATTCTTTTTTATGTCGCTCTGTCCCGCTTCGATGTCGTTCTATCGGGTGCGGGAAGCTTTCTCGGCTTCATCAGACCGGTACTGATTTCGCTGGCGATTGCCTATGTGCTGGATCCGCTGGTCATGTTTTTTGAAAGGACCATCTTTTCCAAACTGAAATCGGAGCAACTTTCCAGGAACTTTTCCGTCCTTCTGATGGTGATTTCGGTTGCGGTGATGATTGCAATCCTGATGATCGTGATGATCCCTCCGCTTGTATCCAGCATAACCTCCCTGATGACCAATTTGAGGAATTATACGGGAACCTTTTCGGATATGCTGGAGCAGTTGCAGGAGTCGGCAGCGGTGGTGCACCTGGATTTAACGAAGGTGACGAAAGGCCTGATTAGCTACATCAATAATTTTGCCAATCAACTGCCGGAGAATCTCTCCCGCATCGCTTCCACCTCCGTCAGCATCGGCAGCGGAATTTTTAACGGTGTAATCAGTTTTATTCTGGCAATTTATGTGTTGCTGGACAAGGGAAAGTTGATGGTTGGGGTGAAGCGACTTGCCTTTTCCATTCTTCCGGAACAGAAGTATGTCAGCTATGGAGATTTTTGGAATCGTTGTAATAAGATTCTGATTCGTTATATCGGGGGCGATCTTCTGGACGGGCTCATTGTCGGTATGGCAAACTGTATTTTCATGATGATCCTGCGGATGCCCTATGCCGCCCTGCTCTCCGTCATCGTTGGGGTAACGAATCTGGCGCCGACCTTCGGCCCGATTGTAGGAGGTGCGATCGGTGTACTTCTCCTTCTACTAGTGAACCCTTGGTCTGCACTCTGGTTTTTGATTTTTACCATTGTCTTGCAGACCTGTGACGGCTATGTCATTAAGCCCAAGCTTTTTGGTAACACCTTGGGGGTCTCTTCGGTCTGGATCCTGATGGCACTCATTGTGTTTGGCAGAATGTTTGGCGTTTTAGGGGTTCTGCTTGCCATTCCCTTTGCTGCTATCGTGAATTTCCTGTATCATGACTGGATCGCAAGGAGGGAAAAAGAAAAGCAGAACCAGTAAATTCACTGGTTCTGCTCGTAATTCCGGATCTCCTCTTCAAAGGGATCGGAGATATCCACCTTTTTCCCTTCAAAATTCTTCTGCGATACCATATATTTTTTCTCAAACCCGATCGGGTTATAGCTCATCTTGGCACGCCTCAGTCCTTCTAATCCCACATCATCCTCCCGATTAATGATCGTTGCATCCGGAAATTCATGGAGCAGAAATTGCTGGTTGATCATCTGGTAAAGACCGGTGATCTCTGCATCTGCCTTCTCTACGCTGATGCAGGCCATGTTTTCCAGAGGGTTTAACGTGCCGATGGAGAGCGCTTCCAGTTTCCCGTCAAGGAAGATTCCCCCCATCTTGTATTGCATGCTGCAACATTCCGCCAGGATCTGCTTCAGACCGCTTTGCTCAAATTCCAGCGTCGCCTCCCCGTCGGTTTCTTCCGCTTCTCTTTGGGAGAACCAATCATCCAGGAAAGCCTCAATATCTGTACGGTCTGCGCAGGAGAGGGTACGGTACTCCCAGCGACCCTCGTAATCTCTTTGGAATTTATGGATGAGATTTCTTTTTTTCTGAAAAGCCTTTCCCGGAAGCGTTCGCAGCTGTTCCCCGTCATAGAGGTAATCTTTTAAATCCTCTTCTTCGGTTACGATATAGTTCGGATCGTCCTGAAGTCCCAGAAGATTTACGCCCTCTTCGTCAGCCAGATAGATGACAAAGGGCTGTCCCAGCACGTCATTGAAGAAGCTTTGCAAAATGGCAAAGTAGTGTGGCAAATCTTCTTCTTTGCAATAGGGAAGGGCGGCAAAATATTCTCCTTTATTCTTCATGACAATCAGCAGAGCCTTTTCATCCAGAATACAGTAACGGCACTTGTAATAGTCTGCCCAAATAAAGAAATCGAGCCATCCGCTGTCGCAGGTTTTATTGGGCCGCAGGGAAAAATAGGGAGTTACGGACACCGCCTCTTCTGCATCCGGGGTATAAAATCGCCAATTCATAGATTCTCCTTTTGGATTTGATTTTTGCTATAATGATTGCACCGTTCTTCCTAGATTGGTAGACTAACAAACATCATATCACGGGCATTTCAATGCGTCCATGTGAAGGGGGGAACTCCGGAGACGGTTTTACGAATTCTGCAAGGCGTGATATAATTTGCCGTGTTTTCTGTTGAATGCTTTGGGTTTTGGAGTAGGAATCAATGAATACGAAATGGAAGAAACTTTACTTTCCGCTTTTCTGGGAAGTGGCGTTTATCATCGGAACCAGACTTTGGTCCATCTATGCGCTTTACCTGTACTTTCTTTTTTTTCTGGGGATTCTGGTCGCTTATCAGGATAGTTTCTCTATGCGAGCGTGGCTTTCTTCGCTTAGAAGCGGGAAGAAATTCTGGATTCCGGTTTTCTTGACCGGTGCAGCCACCTATCTGGCCTATCAGTTTAAACTGAAGTTTCCGAGCCTTCTGCCGATGGTGCTGGATGTCGGTATTATCGATATTCGTACCACCGGAGTGGTCGATATGTTTTTATTTGCCGTGACCTTTATGTTCATGGCGCCCTTTGCGGAGGAGCTCTTTTTACGGGCGGGACTGATCTCTTTTGCAGATAAAAAGAAGATGGTGGCGACCACCCTGCTTTCGCTGATCCTGAATATGCTGCTCTATGCAGACGGTTGGGTGGGGATGGTGAGCATGGCGCTTCTCTTCCTGCCGATGACGCTCTGCTATGTATGTACGAGAAACAAATATGCATCCCTGACCGTACACCTGGTTTATGGTCTGTGTTACCACATGCCGGACTTTCTCTATGCGGTCGCCAGGATGTCGATGCGTTGAGGAGGGAAGGGGGAGATTATGGCATTTGAAGATCAATTTTTTGATTATGCAAAGTCCAGGGTCGATACGCTGGTCAAAAATGATACGGTCCCGGAAACTTTTTTCGAGCAGTATCATGTCTACCGCGGGCTGCGTGATTTAAACGGCAAGGGGGTGCTGACGGGATTAACCAATATCTCGGAAATCACCTCCTTTGATCTCGTGGACGGGAAGCGGATTCCGCGTGACGGCAGGCTGGCTTATCGTGGATATGATATTAAAGATCTGGTCAAAAAATATTCTAGGAGCCGGTTTGCTTTTGAACAGTTGGCCTATCTGCTTCTCTTTGGAGATCTTCCGGACAAACAGGAAGCCGGGGAATTCATCGAACAGTTAGGAGAGGCGAGGGTTCTCCCGACCAACTTTGTCCGCGATGTCATCATGAAGGCGCCGACCAAAGATATTATGAATTCCATGACAAGGAGCATTTTGACACTGGCTTCCTATGACCCCTATGCGCAAAAAACCGATCTCGGGAATGTGATCAGACAGTGCATTTCCTTAACGGCAATTTTTCCGATGCTCGCGATTTACGGCTATCACGCATACAACCATTATGAGAATCTGGAGAGCATGTATATCCATCGTCCGGATCCAAAGAAATCTACCGCGGAAAATATCCTGATGATGCTGCGACCGGACAAGCAGTATGATGAGATCGAAGCGCAGGTGCTGGACTGTGCACTGATGTTACACATGGAGCATGGTGGAGGTAACAATTCCACCTTTACCACCCGCGTGGTCACCTCTTCCGGCTCGGATACCTATGCGACGATGGCGGCTGCGATGTCTTCCTTAAAGGGACCTCGACATGGCGGTGCGAACATCAAGGTGGTAGAGATGATGCAGAACATCAGAGAGAATGTGAAGGATCCTGCGGATGAAGAAGAGCTCTCCTATTATCTGTCCAAGATCCTTTCGGGGGATGCGTTTGATCACAAGGGTTTAATCTACGGAATGGGACATGCGATCTATGCGGTTTCAGACCCGAGAGAACGGATTTTCCGAAAATTCGTCGAGAAACTTTCGGAGGACAAGGGAAGGCAGGAAGAACTACATCTGTACGAGGAGATTGAAAGGCTGGCACCGCAGGTCATTGCAGCCAGAAGACATATTTATAAGGGAGTCAGCCCGAACGTCGATTTCTACAGCGGCTTTGTTTATGATATGCTGGATATACCCGTGGAACTCTTTACGCCGATGTTCGCCATTGCCAGAATCACGGGATGGAGCGCACACAGGCTGGAGGAACTGGTCGGAAACGGCAAGATTATTCGTCCGGCTTACGAAAGTGTGAAGGAGGGCAGGAAGATACCTTGAAAACGGGGGAGGTAGAATCGGCAGGCGTTTCCGAAGAAGAAGCATTTCGTACAGAAGCTTCGGGTATAGGAGACAGGGAATGGTATATCAAGGGGCTTCGGGATGGCATTCCGATTGCAGCAGGCTATTTTGCCGTTTCCCTGGCACTGGGGATTGCGGCCAGAAACGTTGGTTTTTCGGCACTGCAAGCAACGGCAATGAGCGGACTTTTCCATGCAAGCGCGGGAGAATATGTGGCGATTACGCTGGCAGGTGCAGGCGCCGCCTACATCGAAGCCTGTATGATGGAACTGGTGGCAAACATCCGCTATCTGCTTCTGTCTTTTTCCCTTTCCCAGAAGTTAAAGACGGGAACGCCGCTCAGGCACCGGCTCGTCCTGGCCTATTTTCTGACGGATGAGATTTTCGGGCTCTCCATTCGAGTGCCCGGGTTTTTGAATCCTTTTTATTCTTACGGAATGATTACGGTAGCGTCACCGGCGTGGATTCTGGGCTCTCTGTTTGGAGTGGTACTGGGAAATGTGCTTTCTGCACGCATCGTTTCTGCGCTGGGAATCAGTCTGTTTGGCATGTTCCTTGCGATTATTATTCCGCCTGCCAAGAAGGATGCCGTGCTCCTTTTCTTTGTCACCCTTGCGATGCTGTTTTCAGGACTCTTTTCCTATCTGCCTCTTACAAGCCGTATCGCCCCCGGTCTTCGTACCCTCCTCTTGACGGTGGGGCTTTCACTGGCGGCAGCCCTGCTTTTTCCCAGGGATCAAGTGGCTTTAGAAGCAGAACCGGTTTCGGAATCAGAAACCGTTCCGGAAAGAGAAACGGTTCTAGCAACAGAACCGGTTTCGGAATCAGAAAACGTTCCGGATAGAGAAACGGTTTTAGCAACAGAAACGGTTCCGGAAGCAGGAATGGTTCCGGAAAGAGAAACAATTTCTGACAAGGAGGAAAATCTCTGATGCCCCGTTATTGGATGTATATTCTTCTGCTGGCTATCGTGACGTATCTGATTCGCGTTTTACCCCTCACCGTTTTTCATAAGGAAATCAAAAATAAAACGGTGCTGTCTTTTTTGTATTATGTACCCTATATTACGCTGGCGGTGATGACATTTCCCGAAATCCTGCATGCAACGATGAGCCCGTACTCGGCGCTACTTGCGTTTGTGGTCGGTATTGTTCTGGCGTTTTCCGGAAAAACGCTGCCCACGATCGCAGCAGCCTGCTGCGTGGTCGTGTTCCTTTCGGAGTGGGTGCTGGTGAGGTGACGGAATATTTTTTTACCGAAGCGTGACCGGTGTTGCCAAAACGGAATTTTGATCATAGAGGAGATTTTATGCAAAATGAAAACATATTGGAAGGCAGACATGCGGTATTGGAAGCCTTCCGCGCCGGAGAAACCATAGACAAACTTTATATTCTGGACGGCTGTCATGACGGCCCCTTAGAGAACATCAGAAGAGAGGCGAAGAAGCAGAACACGATGATTCGCTTTGTCACCAGGGAGCGTCTGGATCAGCTCTCCGAAACGGGGAAGCATCAGGGCGTGGTTGCGCAGACAGCGAGTTTTGCTTATGCGGAGATCGACGATATCTTTGCGCTGGCAAAAAAAAGAGGAGAGGAGCCCTTCGTTTTTTTGCTGGATGAAATTGAGGATCCGCATAATCTCGGCGCCATCATAAGGAGCGCCAATGTTTGCGGGGCACACGGCGTGATTATTCCGAAGAACCGGGCGGCGCTCTTAACGGCTGCGGTGGCAAGGGCCAGTGCAGGGGCGATCAGTTACACGCCGGTGGTGAAGGTGACGAACCTGTCGAAGACGATCGAGGAATTAAAGGAGAGAGGGCTCTGGCTCGTTTGCGCCGACATGGAGGGAGAACCCATGTACCGCTTGAAGCTCACCGGACCGATCGGACTGGTCATCGGCAATGAGGGAAGCGGCGTTTCTTCCCTTGTAAAAAAGCACTGTGACATGATGGCTGCCATTCCCATGAAGGGAGAAATCTCTTCCCTGAACGCTTCGGTTGCGGCAGGCGTTCTGGCTTATGAAATCGTCAGGCAGCGACTGGCGCTTTAGACCGGAAGGGGACCTGATAGGAGAATGGGGCAACAGCAACCCCGGAAGGAAGAATCGTAGTCGCCATGGAAGACATGGAAACAGAAGCAATGGAAGGATAAAGGATCGATCGTAGTGAGTAGTGGAAACAGAAGGGAGACACGATGAAATTTAAAGACATGAAGTATGAGCGTATTTCGGTAGAGGAGATTGCGAAAGAGGAGAAGGAGCTGATTCAGGCTTTCAAAGAAGCGAAGAGCTTTGAGGAAGCGGATCAGATTTTTTTGAAACAGAATGCACTGGACGGGCATGTAAACTCGATGCAAGTGCTGGCGAGTATCCGCCATTCCATCAATACGGAAGATCCGTTCTATGATGCAGAAGAAAGCTACTGGAACCAGGCTTCTCCGCAGATTAACGAGTATTACCAGGAATTCACCAAGGCACTGCTGGCTTCCCCCTTCCGGGCGGAGCTGGAAAAGAAATACGGAAAGATTGTCTTCATGAATGCGGAGATTGCGCTGAAGACGTTTTCACCTGCCATTATCCCGATGCTGCAAAAGGAAAATGAGCTGGTGAACACTTACGAGAAACTCTTAGCCAGTGCGCAGGTTCCTTTTGAAGGGAAGAAATACACGCTTTCCCAGATGACCCTGTTTAAAAACGACAAAGATGATGAGAGACGTCTTGCCGCCTGGAAGGCGGAGGGGCAGTGGTACAAGGACAATCAAAACCAGCTGGATGAAATCTATGATCAGATGGTGCACCTGCGCGATGAGATGGGAAAGAAGCTGGGCTACGACGACTTTGTGAAGCTGGGTTATTACCGCATGAACCGGAACTGCTATGACAAGGCGGATGTGGAAAAGTTCCGGGAAGCTGTTGTCAAATATGTGGTTCCTGTGGCGGCGAAGGTGTACGAGAGACAGGCAAAGCGTCTTGGGAAAACCTACCCGATGAGCTATGCGGACAATGCCATCGAGTTCCGCAGCGGAAATCCGAAGCCGGTGGGGAAACCGGAGGATATCGTGGCAGCCGGTAAGAAATTCTATGAGTGGCGCTCTCCGGAAACCAGGGAATTCTTCGATCACATGCTGGATGATGAGCTGATGGATCTGCTTTCTGCCAAGGGAAAGCAGGGAGGCGGGTATTGCACCAGCATTCTGGATTATAAAACGCCCTTCATTTTTGCCAACTTCAATGGAACACAGGGAGATGTGGAAGTCATCACGCACGAGGCGGGGCATGCCTTTGCCGCCTATTTGAACCGGAATCGCATCCCTTTTGCAACCATCTGGCCGGGGATGGAGGCCTGTGAAGTGCACTCCATGTCAATGGAATTTTTTGCCGAGGCTTTCTCTAAGGAATTCTTCGGGGAGGATGCCAGAAAATATGATTACTCTCATCTGACCGGGGCGCTCACCTTCCTTCCTTACGGGACGATGGTGGACCACTTCCAGCATATCGTCTATGAGAATCCTGATATGACGCCTGCGGAACGTCATGCGAAATGGAAGGAACTGATTGGCATTTACCAGCCATGGATGAAGCTGGACGGTGAGATTCCCTTCTATGCCGAGGGAGAAGGCTGGCAGAGACAGCACCATATCTATTCCATGCCGTTTTATTATATCGACTATTGTCTGGCACAGACGGTCGCACTGGAATTCTGGGAGTTACGCAGAAAGGACGACCAAAACGCTTGGGAACACTACATGGCTTATACGAAACAGGGGGGGAGCGTTCCCTTTACGGAACTGTTAAAAAATGCCGGGATGAAGAGCCCGTTTGATGAGAGTTGTTTAAGAGAGGTCTGCGAAACGGCAGCAAGATATCTGGATCAATATGACCTGACGGGAATCGAATAAGATGGGGATGTTTCGCTCTCCCTATGACAGGGGAGGGGTGTTGTCGGCAGAGGCGCAGCAGGAGAGAAAGAAGATCTATCAAGACGCGAGAGCGGAAGAGGTGCGCAAGCGGGAAAAGTTGCAACTGTTTCTGCTCTATCTTGCGGAAATTCCCGTGATGCTTCTGCCGGGGTTTCTGGCTGGAGCGGCGGTCTCTCATACCGCCCTCCTGCTGTTTCCCTATACACTGGAGGTCATCTGTGTTGTTACTTCGGGTATTTCCCTTTTTCAGTATGGAAGGCTTGGGAAGGAGATCCATGGCATGACTTATAAAAGCGTCATTCTTTCCCTGCAAATGCGTGTGATGCTTTCTCTCTTAGGGGGTGGGACCTTCTTAGTCCTGCAGTGTATCTGGATGATTTTACATAGAAGGAACCTGACCGGAGCGGAAGGAGCGGTTCTACTTGCACAGCTGATTTTTACAGGCGTATCGACTTGTTTTGCAAAAAAGGTGAAGCAGACCGTTCGGAATTGGACGTTGTAAAATCGTTTTTTTTATCTTATAATCAAAAAGATTGTTTCATTAGAAACTTGATTTAAGGAGGAAGCCATTATGAAAAAGAGACAACGAATTGTCGCTTCAGTGATGACAGCGGCAATGACTCTTTCACTGCTGGCAGGATGTGGTGCATCCGGGAACAACGGTGGAGGAGCGAGTCAGGGGGGTGCATCGAGTGAAGCATCCGGTGATACGACCGGAAGTAAGACGGGCACTCTGGTCTTTGCGCAGGACGAAATGCAGGAGAAATTCTCACCCTTCTTTGCGGAAACCGTTCCGGATCGTACGATTACGGATCTTTCCGATGTGACTCTGTTGACAACGGACAGAACGGGTGCCATTGTCTACAAGGGAATCGAAGGGGAAAAGAGAGAATACAACGGAAAGGAATATACTTACCGTGGAATTTCCGACCTGGATGTCAAGGAGAACAAGGACGGCACGGTCGATTATAATTTCACACTCAAAGACGGCGTGAAATTTGCCGATGGGCAGCCGTTAACCGTGGATGATGTCATCTTTACCCTGTATGTGCTTGCCGATCCGACTTATGACGGCGCCGCTACGCTCTTTTCTCTTCCGATCAAGGGAATGGAAGAATACAGAAGCGGTGTAGATACACTTTTCAATTTAATGACCAAGGCGGGAGAGAACAACAAAGATTTCTCCAAGTGGACAGAGGATCAGCAGAAGAAATTCTGGACCGATTATAACAAGGCTGCAGAAGCTTTTGTAAAAGAAATCGTAGATACCTGTGTCGCCAACGGCCTGAACAAGGAAGGCGATTCCATCTCCGCCGTGGCTGCCAACTACGGTTATGAAGGCCTCAAGAGCGATGCAACCGCAATGGACTTCTTCAATGCCATGGTCAAGAAGTATGACGGAGACGTGGTGGCGATGTCCAAGGCGGAGAGCGCTGGCTCTCAGTTTACCGATCTGATGGATAGCTACAAAGAATTTGCAGTCGGTGTTTCGACCGGTAAATCCGCCCCGAATATCACCGGAATCCAGAAGACCGGCAAGAATACATTTAAGATTACGGCAACCAAGGTGGATGCACAGATGATCTACCAGTTGTCGACGGATATTGCACCTCTGCATTATTACGGGGATCCTTCCAAATACAATTATGACAAGAACGAGTTCGGCTTCCCCAAGGGTGACCTTTCCTCCGTCCGTGCCAAGACGACGAAACCGCTCGGTGCAGGTCCTTATACCTTCGAGAAGTATGAGAACGGCACGGTAACCATGAAGGCGAACAAAGAATATTTTGACGGCGTTCCCAAGATTGCAAACGTGAGAATCACCGCCATGGCCAAGTCGGATTATGTGAACTCGATTGTGACCGGCACATCGGATGTCAACAATCCGGATTTCACAAACGAAAATGCAGATGCGATCAAGAAGGCGAACAGCAATGGAGAGCTTTCCGGCGACAAGATCAAGACGGTTTCCGTGGATGCGCTGGGCTATGGTTACATCGGTATCAATACGCACAATGTTTCTGTCAACAAGGAGCCGGGCAGTGAAGCTTCCAAGGATCTCCGCAAGGCTTTTGCAACCATCTTCGCAGCTTACCGCGATCTGGCAATCAGCACTTACTACGGCGATCGTGCCAGCGTAATCAACTACCCGATTTCCAATACTTCCTGGGCAGCTCCGCAGCCGACGGACGATGGTTATGAAGTTGCCTTCTCCAAGGACGTGGACGGCAATCCGATTTATACCTCCGGTATGAAGGATGAGGACAAATATGCAGCAGCCAAGAAGGCGGCGCTCGGATATTTCAAGGCGGCCGGCTATACTGTGAAAGATGGCAAGATTACTGCAGCTCCCAAGGGCGCCAAGATGGAATACGAAGTCATGGTTCCCGGTGGCGGAACCGGAGATCATCCGTCCTTCATGATTATGACGGAAGCGCAGAAGGCTCTCAAAGAGATCGGCATGAAGCTCACCGTCAATGATCTGTCCAACGCCAGTGATTTGTGGAATAAATTGCAGGCGCATCAGGCAGAAATGTGGTGTGCAGCCTGGCAGGCAACGCCGGATCCGGATATGTACCAGATTTATTACTCCGATACAAAGAACGGTGGCAAACAGCCGGGCGGTTCCAATTATATGTATCAGATCGAAGATAAGGATCTGGATGATATGATCGTACAGGCCAGAGAGTCCACCGATCAGGAATATCGTAAAACGATTTATAAGGCTTGCCTCGACAAGATTGTCGATTGGGCTTGCGAGGTTCCGGTATACCAGAGACAGGAAGTCACAATCTTCAGTGCCGAAAGAATCAAAGAAGATACCATTACTCCGGACATGACTTCTTATTACAAGTGGTATGCGGAAATCAACAACATGCAGTTAACAAAATAAAAACAGATCACTGCTGTTGACCTTTCAGGGAAAGGCTTGCATAGAGAACCTTCCCTGAGAGGAAAAATAGAATCAAGCGGAATTCGTTCCGTTCATGTTGTTTTTCGGGTGAAACCGCATTTCCTGAAATTCGAAGGAATGCGGTTTTTCCCAGAATAAAATTAGATGCTGGAAAATAGGCACCTTATTGGAAGAGCAGGTTCTCAGTGAAAAAATATATTATCAAACGTTTACTTTGGTCCGTAGTGATTCTCTTCATCGTTGCTTTTTTGCTCTATGTGCTGATGCGCAGTTTGCCGACCTCTTATCTGGAGCAGATCGCCAGACAGAAATCGCAACAACCGGGTTCTAAAAGCTTCGAAGAATGGATGCAACAACTGCAGGCTACTTATGGAATGGACAAGGGAATCGTTCCGGGCTTCTTTTCCTGGTTGGGGAAGGCAGCAAGGGGTGATTTCGGAGACAGTTGGAAATACACGGTTCCGGTAACGCAGAAATTTGCAGATTGTGTCGCAATTTCTTTCTGGATGAGTCTGGTGGTTATGATTCTGGAAATGCTGATTTCCATCCCGCTCGGAATTATCGCCGCTACCAGGCAATATTCGATGACGGACAACGTCATCTCTGTGATTGCACTGGCAGGAATTTCTCTTCCGACTTTCTTTACCGCATCTTTGTTAAAGCTCGCTTTTGCGGTCAAATTACGGTGGTTTGATTTGAGTGGTTTGACCGGACGAAACCATGACTTTCTCTCCCCGGCAGGGCAGAGATGGGATATTGCCATGCACATGGTGCTTCCGATCCTCACACTTTTAATTGCCAGCATCGGATCCTATATGAGATACATCCGAACCAATATGCTGGAAGTGCTGAATTCGGATTACATTCGCACGGCAAGAGCAAAGGGGCTTTCCGAGAGACGCGTCATCTATCACCATGCGTTTCGCAATACCCTGATTACGCTTGTGACCATCTGGGGGACATCGCTGCCGGCTCTGTTTTCGGGTGCCATGATTACGGAGCAGCTCTTTTCGATTCCGGGCATCGGTTATATCTCTTATCAGGCCATGATTGCAGGGGACATTCCCTTCTCTATGTTTTATCTGGTCTTCATTGCGGTTCTAACCCTGATCGGCAATCTGCTGACTGATATTCTGTATGCCGTGGTGGATCCGCGTGTTCGCATTGCATAAGAAAGGAGGAGAGACATGTCTGATACAGAAAAGAATGCGATGAGTCAAAATAATAGTAATGATAAATTCAGTTTGAATGATGATCGCCGCGTGAAAGTGCTTTCCCCCGGTGCAATGGTGGCAAAGAGGTTCTTCAGGAACCGGATTGCGGTCATCGGTCTGGTGGTTTTGGTTCTCATGTTTGTTTTTTCCTTCATCGGGGGAGCCATTTCTCCCTATGGAGAGTCCCAGCTTTTTTATCGGGATAACAAGCAGAGCCAGAAATATGCCGGTGTGAAGGTGAATACGGAGCTTCGATATCAGCAGGCTTCCAAGGATGCGTTTCCTGCTCTTGCACAGGCGCAGTTCGTGCTTGCAAGAGGGAAGAAGCAGACCGAATTTGCTTCCGGTGATACGAAATATACCTACGAAGAGGCAGGCAAAGATTTCTACCTGATCAGAAAAAGCGGGAGTACAGATCCGGTTGCTTTTGCCGCAATCGATACGGTCACATCTTCAGATGGGGTGACCAAGCTTCCTTTTTCCTTCCAGGTGGCTGCGCTCAAGGCATTCACCAATGAAGAAAAAGCTTTTGAAGAGGGCGGAGATTCTTACCAGATCGAATCGGACGGCACGGTGACAAAGGATGGAAAGCCATACGCCTATGCCAGCCGCTATGTCTTAAATGCCATCATGTCGGACGTGACTTTTTCGAAAGAGTTCAAAGAAGAGTTGATTGCGGACATTGATGCCGGAAAAAAAGAATTTACTTTCAAAGAGAAAAATGGAGAAGAGGCAAAGTACAACATTGAATTTGATGCCCCTTCCAAGGCCTATATCATTAAGCAAACGAGAGAGCAGCGGGTTTATGATACCTATTCCTCGCCAAGCAAAAAGCATTTGCTCGGGACGGATAAGAATGGTATGGACATGCTCACCAGGCTGATGTACGGAGGCAGGGTTTCCCTTTATATTGGCTTCATTGTGGTCTTTATCGAGACGTTTATCGGGATGATCATGGGTGGTGTTTCCGGTTATTTCGGCGGATGGGTCGACAATTTAATCATGAGAATCGTGGATGTCTTTTACTGTATTCCCTCCATCCCCATCTACATCATCATCGGTGCCGCCATGGATGCGCTCCGTGTAGACCCGCAGATCAGAATGGTATACCTGATGCTGATTCTGGGCTTCTTTGGCTGGCCTTCCATTACCAGACTGGTCAGAGGGCAGATCCTTACGCTGAGAGAGCAGGAGTTCATGACAGCGGCGGAAGCGACCGGAATCAAACCGATCAACCGGATTTTTAGGCATCTTCTTCCGAACGTCATTCCGCAGCTGATCGTCACCTGTACGATGAGTCTGGGTGGTGTGATCCTGACGGAGGCGGTCCTTTCCTTCCTTGGTCTGGGAGTAAAGTTCCCGTTTGCCTCTTGGGGTAATATCATCAATGATGTGAATAATACTTATGTTCTCAGCAACTATCTCTTTATCTGGGTGCCTGCAGGTGTTTGCCTGCTGCTTACGGTTCTCGCCTTCAACCTTGTGGGTGACGGCCTGAGAGACGCCTTTGATCCGAAGATGAAGCGGTAAACTGGAAGCGCATACTATAAAGAATTGAGGAAATCAGATGGCAAGAGATGACGGTTATCTTTCCGCGAAAGAGTCACGGAGGATATCGAAGGAAAACAAAAAAATCACATCGAAGCTCGAAAAGCAAAGGAAGCGCAGAAACGTTCCCGAGAGCGAATATTTAACGAAGATGAGAGACGAGAACAATACCGTCGAATTCGAAGACCTGCATACCTATTTTTATACAGATGCCGGTACGGTGAAGAGTGTGGACAGCGTCACCTTCGACGTGCCGATGGGAAAGACGGTTGGGGTAGTGGGAGAATCCGGCTGCGGCAAGTCCGTGACCAGTCTCTCTCTCATGCAGCTTTTGCAACGTCCGCAGGGACAGGTGGTGAAGGGCTCCATTCGTCTGAACACAGGAGATAAGGTCTATGAGATCACAAAGACACCGGAGCAGACCATGCAGCATCTGCGCGGGAACTTCATGTCCATGATCTTTCAGGAGCCGATGACTTCGCTCAATCCCGTTTTTAAGATCGGTGATCAGGTGGATGAAGTCACGCTCTTTCATAAAAACGAATACAAAACCAAGGAAGAGATCAAAAATCGTACGATTGAACTTCTCGAAATGGTCGGCATTGCAAACAGCAAAGGGGTATACGACATGTATCCCCATGAGCTGTCCGGCGGAATGAGACAGCGTGTCATGATCGCAATGGCGCTTGCCTGTTCTCCCAGACTGATTATCGCAGATGAGCCGACCACCGCCCTGGATGTGACCATCCAGGCGCAGATCCTGGATCTGTTGCAGGGCTTAAAAGACAAGATCAATTCGTCTATCATGCTGATTACCCATGATCTGGGCGTGATTGCGGAGATGGCGGATTATGTTGTCGTCATGTACTCCGGTCGTGTGGTGGAAGCAGGGACGGCGAAGGAGATCTTTTCGAATCCGGCGCATCCGTATACCATTGGTCTGATGGCTTCCAAGCCGGTTGTAGGCAAGGAAGTGGATAAGCTCTATTCCATTCCCGGCAAGGTGCCCAATCCGATCAATATGCCGAATTATTGTTATTTCCGCGATCGCTGTGACCGCCGTATGGAGTGCTGTAACGGTGCCTATCCGAAGGAAATCTGGCTCTCTCAAACCCATCGGGTGAGCTGCTACCGTTTTGATCCGGATTTTAATGGAAAAGCATGAGCAAAGGAAAGAAAACGAGGAAATGATGGCAAAGAACGAGTTGAAACAGGAAGAAATAGTGCCCATCGTACATCAGGAAGAGAATATTCTGGAAGTAAACGGCCTAAAGAAGTATTTCCCGATTAAGGGAGGCTTTTTCAATAATGTGGTCGCACAGGTCAAGGCGATTGACGGGATCTCCTTTCATATCAAGAGGGGAACGACCATGGGACTCGTGGGAGAGTCCGGCTGCGGAAAGACAACGACCGGTCGATCGATTCTTCGTCTGAACGGGGAAAAAACGGCAGGACAGGTTCTGTTTAACGGGAAAGAGGTTTACGACATTCCTAAGAATGAGCTGAATGAGCTGCGGGTAAAGATGCAGATTATTTTTCAGGATCCTTTTTCCTCCCTTTCGCCAAGACTTCCGGTGGGAGAGATCATCGGCGAGGCGGTCAAAGAGCACCATCTGGTGCCAGGCAACGAGTATGAGGATTACATTGATCAGATCATGGACAGCTGCGGTTTGCAACCCTTTCATAAGGGACGTTACCCGCATGAATTTTCCGGCGGACAAAGGCAGAGAATCTGTATCGCCAGAGCCCTTGCCCTGAATCCGGAATTCGTGGTTTGTGATGAGCCCGTTTCCGCTCTGGATGTATCGATTCAGGCGCAGATCATCAACCTGTTGGAGGATTTGCAGGAAAAATTCAAGCTGACTTACCTCTTTATTTCGCATGATCTTTCGGTCGTGGAGCATATTTCCGATACCGTTGGAGTCATGTATCTGGGGAATATTGTCGAGTTCGGAACGACCAAGGAACTGTTTAAAAACCCGCTTCATCCCTATACGCAGGCGCTCTTTTCTGCGATTCCGATCCCGGATCCGGATGCCAAGATGAATCGAATTATTCTGGAAGGAAGCATTCCCTCTCCTGCCAATCCGCCGGAGGGCTGCAAGTTCCATACGCGCTGCAATCGTTGCATGGAAATCTGCAAGCACCAGGTTCCGCAGAGGAAGGATATGGGGGACGGTCACTATGTGTGCTGCCATCTGTATAATGATGGGACGGAAGGAACAGCACAGGCAGAGGATAGCAGGAAAGACCGGCAAAAGGATGAAGCGATCTTATCTGAAAAGGCATGAATGAAGAAAGATGCGCATGCGGGTAAAGATTTGCCCGATGAAAAAATGATTGAAAAGATCCGGGAGGGAGTAGATGCCTTCACGGAACGTTTGATGAACAAATACAAGGATCTCGTCCGTAAAAAGGCGGGGTCCCTGTATATTTTAGGGGCGGATAAGGAAGACCTGATTCAGGAGGGTATGATCGGACTCTTTAAAGCGATCAGAGACTTTGACTGCGAGAGGGATGCCTCCTTTGCCACCTTTGCGGATCTTTGCGTTTCCAGGCAGATGTACTCGGCCATTGAGAGTGCAAAGCGAAAAAAGAATTTGCCACTAAACCACTATGTCTCACTGGATGCAGAAATTGGTGGCACAGAGCAGTCTTCCCCTGACGGTTCAGATGGGGAGCCCTTCATCAATTCCCTGGTAGCAGAGGGACAAAGGACACCGGAAGAACATGTGATTGAGCAGGAAGCTTTTCTTCGCCTGTCTTCTTTGATCGAAACGGAGCTGACCGCCTTAGAGAGAGAGGTCCTTCATCTCAATTTGACTGGAATGCCCACGGCGCAGATTGCGAAGATGCTGGGTAGAGAAGAAAAATCGGCAGACAATGCTCTGCAGCGGGCGAAGGGAAAATTAAAAAAGAGGCTTTCGTAGATAAGGGTCTAAAAAGTTTTGGGATGCAGAGGTTTTCTCTGGATCCCTCTTTTTTATTTTTTTCGGAAGGAGCTGCCCTCCTGTTCGGCGAGCCCCTTTAACGTCAGATGCACCAGATGCGTCATCAGTTCCGTCAGTGTCATCGCATTCTGCTTAAGGTTCATCTTTTCCATGAGAATGGACACCGATTGCAGGGTGGGTTCCAGGAGAGAGAAGACGGTCTGTTCCGATTCCGTTAAAGAAAGAATTCTTTGTTCTGTCCTCTTTCTGTCCCCTGTCGGGTCATTTTCCTTATTTTTTAAGGGAGAAGAAGTGCTTTCCTCCCTGGCGGCTTTCTTTCCTCGTATCTCATATAAACCGGCCAGGAGATCCTCGGGAGAAGTGGCGATGCCCGCCCCCTGGCGAATCAGGTCGTTGCATCCATCGCTTAAACGGTCGCAGATTCGGCCGGGCAAGGCATAGACTTCCTTTCCCTGTTCCAGGGCCTGGTCCACGGTAATGAAAGTACCGCTTCTTTGTCTTGCTTCAATCACCAGAACCAAATCGGAAAGCCCTGAAATGATGCGGTTTCGTTGAGGAAAGAAGATGGATTTGGCTGCTGTTCCGGGCTTATATTCGGAAATCAGGCCGCCATGAGAGGGAATGGCATCATAAAGCGCCCTGTTTTCAGAGGGGTAGCAGACATCCACTCCACTCCCCAGTACGGCATAGGTCTCCCCACCTGCTTCCAGTGCGCTTGTCTGCGCAATTCCGTCGATCCCAAGAGCCAGACCGGAGACGATCTGAATACCGGCTTTTGCAAGTGCAATCCCAAACTGTCTGGCCTCATACCGCCCATAGTCCGAACACATTCTGGCCCCGATGACGGCTACTGTGGGAAGGAAAGGATTCGGAAGACTGCCTCTTACAAAAAGTGCAGCTGGCGGATCGGGGATGTCCCTTAGACCGGGAGGATAGGAAACATCCTCAAAAGGGATGAGGCGAATCCCTCCGCTGTTTAGCTTCTCCCATTGCTCACCAGGGCTGTGTGTTTTTTTAAAAGTGAGAAAGGTGTGGAACAAAGAAGGCGGTAGGAGTGCTTCCATTTCTTTTGCAGGGAGCTGATAGATGATCTTTGCGGCTTCTTCCAGGGAGACGAAAGCCTCTGCATCAGGGGGGTGGACGGCTTGCATCAGCTTCCGGATGGTCTTTCCACCGATCCCCGGGATGGTATACAGCCAGGCCAGGTAGATTTGTGTATGCGACATGTCATCCTCCTACGCTTCCGTGGTTCCAATATTTGCCGCTTGCAATGCGGTAACAGGATGCTTCTGCAAGGTGCGCTTCCGTGATTTCGTGGGAATCATCCAGATCGGCAATGGTTCTGGCCACCTTCAGCAGACGGTGGTAGGACCTGGCGCTTAGATTCATTTTTTGATAGATCTCCGCAAGCAGGGTCTTTTCTTTGGACCCCAGCTTACAATACTGAGCAATATGCTGCGGCTCCATATCGGAATTAAAGCGAAGAGAGGTGTTTTGAAAGCGCTTTTTTGCCACTTCTCTTGCCGCCAGGACACGTCTTCTGATTTGTGCAGAAGTTTCGTTACAGGGACGTCTGTTGTTTAAATCGGAGACGTCCATTCTGGGCACTTCGATGGAGAGATCGATGCGATCCAGGATTGGTCCGGAAATACGTGAGAGATACCGATGGATTTCACGTTCGGAGCATCGGCAGAGATTGCGATCAGGGAAATAACCGCAGGGACAGGGATTCATGGCGCAAACCAACATAAAGTCGGAGGGGAAGAGATAGGTCCCTGTACTTCTGGAAAGAGAAACGGTGTGCTCTTCCAGTGGCTGCCGGAGGAGATCCAGGGTGGTCTGAGGAAATTCCGCAATTTCGTCCAGAAAGAGAACGCCTCGGTGTGCGAGAGAAATGGCGCCCGGAGAAGGAATGTGACCGCCCCCAAGTAGGGCGCTCTTCGTAGTGGAATGGTGGGGGCAAAGACAGGGCCTTTTTGTGATTAAAACCTGCTCTTTGGAGAGAAGTCCCGCTACTGAGTAGATCGAAGAAACCTCCAGAGCTTCCTCCATCGAAAGAGGAGGAAGGATGGTAGGGATGCGTTTGGCAATCATGCTCTTTCCGGACCCGGGGGGACCGATCATAAGGAGGTGATGAAAGCCTGCGGCTGCAATTTCCACCGCCCTTTTGGCGGCAGACTGTCCGTTGATCTCCTGAAAGTCAAGGGAGGGGTTCTCCTCTTTTTTTTGAAAAAGCGCTTTCACATCCAGAACCGTTTCCGGTATGACGGCATTTTTTTCGTTCTGTCCGGCACAGCAGTAGGCAATGGCTTCCGTCAGCGTCTGTACGCCAATCAGACGGATGCCCTGTACAACAGCCCCCTCCCTGGCATTGGAAAAGGGCAGAATACAGGTCCGGATCCCCGCCTTCTTTGCGGTAGAAACGATGGGTAAAACACCCCTGACTCCCTTGACTTCTCCGGTGAGACTGAGTTCTCCCAGAACGAGCGTATTTTCCAAATCTGCCTCGTTCAGATGACCGGTGGCGCAAAGAATGGCAAGCGCAATCGGAAGATCCAGTCCGGTACCGGATTTACGGATATTTGCCGGGGAGAGGTTGATGGTGATATGCATAGGAGAAAGGGAAAGGCCGGAGTTTCGGAGAGCGACCTTCACTCTTTCACAGGATTCACGGACTTCGGTGGACAGAAGTCCTACCATATTGAAGACCGGAAGTCCCGTGGAAACATCGGCTTCCACCTGAATCAGGTGGCTGTGAATCCCTTGAATACTCCCGGAAATAATGGTACTGAACATCAGAATACTCCTATCGAATCAGATCAATGAGGAATGGAAGGGGATGTGTGAAAAGAGAGGATGTGAAAAGGGAGGATGTGAAAAGAGAGGATGTGAAAAGAGAGGATATGAAAAGAGAGGGTGTGAAAAGACGGAAGCGGAAATGCTTCATGTGGATTCTCATCTTAGCAGTCAAAAAGAAACCTGTCAAGAAAAAATATAAACTATAAAATAAAATAATGAATCAATTAGATATAATATAAACAAATAAAGAAGTGCAAAAATGGAAATGAAATTCCGGTCTCATGCGCATCCGGCGAAAATTGCCCTTGTTTTCATGCTCGTGTTATAATGGTTGAATTGTATGACCATGGGAAAAGGGTTTCTCGGAGGAAGGGATGAAATTTCATATCACGAACCTGTATGGAACAGTCGATGTCAACCGATATGCCCCCATTCAAGATACGGCGGCTGTTGGGCTCTCACTCGGGTTTCATGAGATGGCCATCTACTGCTATCCGGCTGCCGAAGAGGAGGATGGCAGGTTAACCGCCAGATTGGACGGGATCATATCCGCGCTGGAGCCGAATGATACAGTTTTCTTGCAGCTGCCAACCGGGAATGGACTTCGTTTTGAGAGAGCACTGCTTAGTCGAATCAAAGCTTATCCGGGAGTGAAGGTGGTTCTGTGGCTGCATTCCTTTGCCGATCCTACCTATTCGGATCGCACGGCGCTGATTTCTCTGCTAAATCGTTCCGATTTTCTTATTTTGTCAAGCAATAAGCTGTATCGATCTTTGAAGCTGGAAGGCCTGACCGAGATTCCCTATTCGCTGCAGGAAGCGTATGATGATCCCTCTTTGGTTTCGGTCTCGGATTTTCTCTTGCAGGAAGTGGGGGAGCAGGAAGCGGAAGGCGGTTTTACCACACTTTTTCAGAACACCGGGATTACAAGAGGATATCTGCTGGACGGCTTTGGATTGCTGTATCCCGGCATCTGTGGGTTGGGAGCGGAGGCAGCGGATCTTTTTTTACCATATCCGCTTCCATTCTATGTTTCTTCGGGCATTCCGGTTGTTGCTATAAGAGGAAGTGAGTGGGAACCGTTTGTGAGGAAATGGGAAATCGGTTTTACGGTAAGACAGCCGGAAGAGACGAGAAGGCGGATTGAGGAACTGGATGAGTATGACAAAAAGAGGATGGAAGATAACGCCAGATGCCTCCATTTCCTTCTCAAAAGCTCCTATTTTACGAGAAAGGTGATCTGGGAAGCGGTAGAGGGGATTGAGAAAACCCGTCTCTATCATCCGTCTTGTGTCGTGGAGAGGGAGGAAGCGTCACAGGAGGCCCGGAAGGAAGTACGGGGAGCAGAGACGGTTCATATCTGCTTTGGCCTGCATGACCGGAACGGGGATTATACCTGGCAGGTGTCTGCCGCCATGCAATCGCTGATGCAGAATTCTTTTGCAAAAATCTGTTTTCATCTGCTTCATGATGATACTTTGCGGGATGACTACAGGGAGCGCCTGAAAAAACAGGTAAAAAAGTCGGGGGCAGAGATTTGTTTTCACTTCGTGGATCAGACGCTGTTTCGGGAAGCCTCTGCCCTGTTTAGCCGGTATACCGTAGGTGCGCTTTTTCGGCTTTTGATCCCTGACCTTCTTGTGGACCTTCCGAAGGTGATTTACCTGGATGCGGACATCGTCTGCTGCAGGGATATCGTGGATTTTTGGAGAACGGATATCAACGGATTTGCCCTAGCCGGAGTAGAGGATCCCTATCCGCCGCATCTGTTCATAAACGGGAAGGGAAAACGAATCCTGGAGAGGGGATCCACCTATGTCAATTCCGGCGTTTTGCTCATGAATTTGCAGGAAATTCGAGAGATGGGCAGCCTGCTGGACGCCTTTCTTGACTTTATTCGAGAGAATCAAAAGGATCGTTTGCCGGATCAAAATTTTCTCAACTGGTATTTTGCTGGAAAAATCAAGGTGGTGGAGAAGGAGTGGGATTATTTTAGCAATATTTATCGGCAAGACCTGGTTCCATTGGAAGGCAGGTTGTTTCACTACGCTGCGGACGTCCTTCAATTATCGACTCCGACAGCGCTGGATTTGTATTACCGGGATGTGGTCTGGAACACACCCTTTGCCAGATCGACACTTCTGCCCAAATACGATCGCTTATCGGAACTGGATGCTTCTAAGTTGGATCATTTGCAAAAATTAACGGCTTCCGTCTTTGATCCTTCGATCCGGAAGATTTATTATGGCCAGGACAACCGCAGCATGCAGAGTTTGAAGCAATTTTTACCGCCCGCGGAGGGGGATCTCTGTTTGCATGAGAATGCGACGCCCACGGAGTTGATCCGCCTGCTGGAGGAAGGGGGGAATCGGAAAAATCTGATTTTTATCCTGGCGGATGAACAGTATCCGGAACTGGAGAAGAGGTTGCGGGAGCGAGGCCTCCGCGCAGGAGAGGATTATTTCAACCTGTTGCTGTTAATGTCTTCCAGACAGGGCGGATATGCCTAAGACGCTGTAGCAGACAAGATCCGCCGCCCTCCTGCGCAGGTAGAAGGGCAGTGAAAGGAAGGGAAGGCGGCAGCAAGCGGGAGAATGTTTGACCAGAAAGGAGATTCAATGAGTTTGATCAAGAAACCGGTGACGGGAATGCGAGATATTCTGCCGGAGGAAATGCGTCTAAGACGTTATGTGGAAGGAGTCATCAGGGATACTTATGCCAAATTCGGCTTTACGGAGATTGGAACGCCTGTCGTGGAATCGCTGGAGAATTTAAACAGCAAACAGGGGGGCGAGAATGAAAAGCTGATTTTCAAGATTCTCAAAAGGGGAGAGAAACTGAAGTTGGAGGAGGTTCAGACGGAGAAGGATTTGTCGGATTCGGGCTTGCGTTATGATTTAACCGTTCCGCTGGTTCGCTTTTTTGCGAACCATACGAATGAGCTGCCTTCTCCCTTTAAGGCACTGCAGATGGGCTATGTCTTCCGGGCGGACCGTCCGCAGAAGGGCCGTTATCGCCAATTCATGCAGTGTGATATCGATATTCTGGGGGAAGCGTCGAATCTGGCGGAAATCGAGCTGATTCTGGCGACGACGCAGGCGCTCGTCACACTGGGGTTTCATGACTTTAAGGTAAGAATCAATGACCGCCGTATTTTAAAAGCGATGGCTCGTTATGGCGGATTTGAAGAGAAGGATTTTGACTCGGTTTTCATCGAACTGGACAAGTTGGAAAAAATCGGTTTAGACGGGGTGGAAGATGCCCTGATGGAAGACGGCTTTGAGAAGGAGCAGGTATCCCGCTTTTTACAACTGGTCAAAAAAGTAATGGAAAAATCCGGTTTGGATGCCTTAAAGGTGTTGGCGGAAACCATTCTGCCGGTAGAGGGCGAAGAGGAAGAGGACTCCATTGCGGAGGTGAAAGAGAATCTGGAGGAAATCATCAGGGCGGTAGAAGAGACCGGGAGTCATGGCTTTGACCTGGTATTTGATGTCACGCTGGTGAGAGGAATGTCCTATTATACCGGGACGATCTTTGAAATTGCCATGCCACAGTACGGCGGCAGCTGCGGGGGCGGCGGACGCTATGACGGGATGATTGGAAAGTTCTCTGGACAGAACACTCCTGCCTGCGGTTTTTCGATCGGTTTTGAGCGGATCCTCATGATCCTGTTGGAAGAAGGGTTTCAGGTCCCGGAGTCCTCGGGGAAAATGGCTTTTCTGGTAGAGAAGGGAGTCCGCAAGGAGCAGCTGAGCGCGATTATTGGGGAAGCGCAGAAGAGGCGGGCAGAGGGGAATAAGGTGCTGCTCGTACGAATGAATAAGAACAAAAAATTCCAAAAAGAGCAGCTTGCTTCGCAGGGGTATGAAGAAATTCGTGAATTTTACAGGGAAGGACTACGGAATTGAAATACATCGATATGCACTGTGATACCATGGCATCCATCTGGTATTCCCGTTTAAGAGGAGAAAATTTTGATCTTTCGGATGCGCCGCTCATGGTCAATCTGAACAAGCTGAAGCAGGGAGATTGCCTTTGTCAGACCTTTGCGATGTTTGTTTATTTGAATCGTCCGGAAAATTTTGACGGACGGCAGGAGCATGGGACGGTTCAGGGAAATGAAAAGAAGATGGATCCCTGGTTCGGCGTAAGTGAGATCCTGAAGGTTTTTCAGGAACAGATGGAGAGGCATCAGGGGAACATCAGGCAGGTTCGGACAGGAACGGAGATTGCACAGGCACTGCAGGAAGCTTCGCCTATGGTGACGGCACTGTTGAGTGTGGAAGAGGGCGGTGTCTGCAAAGGAGATCTTGAAGCGCTGCAGAAGCTCTATGATGCAGGAGCCAGAATGATGACGTTAACCTGGAATTTTGAGAATGAATTGGCTTCTCCCAACGTACCGATTCCGGGACAGTATTACCGCTTTGTTCCTCACACGGACAACGGATTGAAAAAGAGGGGATTCGAATTCGTGGAGCGGATGCAGCATCTCTCCATGCTCGTGGACGTTTCGCATCTCTCCGATGCAGGTTTTTATGATGTGGAAAAGACGGTGAAGGGTCCTTTTATCGCCAGCCATTCCAATGCCCGTTCGGTTTGCGGCTGCAACCGGAATATGACGGACGATATGATCAGGCGCTTGGCGGAACACGGCGGTGTGATGGGGCTTAATTTTGCACCGGAATTTCTGGAAGAGTCTGATCATCCAAGAGAAACGGTAGAAAATGCGGTACGGATGGCGTCCTATATTAAAAAGGTCGGAGGAATTGAGGTGCTGGGCCTTGGCAGTGATTTTGACGGCATTGAGGGAGAACTGGAAATCGGGGGAGCGGATCAGATGGAACTGCTTGCAGACGGACTGTCCCGTGTGGGATTTACCGCTTCGGAAATCGAGCAGGTTTTCTATAAGAATGTGCTGCGTGTGTTTCAAGAGGTGCTGGGATAATGAGAATATGCCTGTTAAACGACTCTTTTCCGCCGGTGATCGACGGGGTCGCGAATACGGTTTTGAATTATGCAACCCTTCTCACGAGAGAAGAGAAGGCGAGCGTCATTGTCGCCACCCCCAGATACCCGGGGGTGAATTATGCCGAATATCCTTTCCGTGTGCTTCCGTATAAAAGTTTTGATATCGGGGGGGCGGTAGAGGGATATCGTGCGGGAAATCCGTTGGCGGTTCGGACGGTGAGCGGGATGATGGAGTTTCATCCGGACGTGATTCATACCCATTGCCCTGTGATTTCCACCATGCTTGCCAGACAGGTGCAGCATGAGACGGACGCCCCTCTGATTTTCACCTACCACACCAAGTTCGATCTGGACATCGAAAGAGCGGTGAGATCCCGCTTTTTACAAAAAGGAGGGATTCGTTTTCTCATTGAGAATATTTCCGCCTGCGATGAGGTTTGGGCGGTATCCAAAGGGGCGGGAGAAAACCTGAAATCGCTCGGTTATACGGGCGAGTATACCGTCATGGAAAACGGAGTGGATTTTCCCAAAGGCAGGGTGGAAAAAAGTAGGGTCGATCAGGTGACGGCAGGTTATGACCTTCCGGAAGGGGTTCCGGTCTTTCTGTTTGTCGGGAGACTTCTCGATTATAAAGGGCTGCCGTTAATTGTGGATGCCTTGCAAATTCTGGCAGAAAAAAACATTCCTTTCCGCATGGTGTGGATCGGAGGAGGGGCGGATGCAGAAGCGCTGCAGCAGAGAGTGAAGGAGGCGGGGCTTTCAGACAGGGCCTTTTTTACCGGGCCGATACAGGAT
>JABZIZ010000019.1 GCA_015258065.1 Lachnospiraceae bacterium
TACGGGCTGAAACAGGCAGCACAGGAGAATCACATTGTACTTACGATCGCATCGGCGGGGGATGCGGGAGAGATGGAACGCGTCCTGATGCGAGAAGAGGCGGAGGGGAAGGACGGACTCATCTTCCAGCCTTTTTACGGAGAGGGGGCGGGAATGATTCCTGCGGGTCTGCCTTCGGTACAGGTGGAGAGCAGAGGAGAGAGCGCGAAAGAAGAGGTGCTGCCGGATGCGCACAAAATCGGAGAGGCGGTTGCGAAGGGGATTTTAGAAGACTTTGAGGGAGATTTACGGGGGAAGACCATCGGTATTTTGCAGGAAAAAAAGGACAGATCCTTTGCTGCAGATTGTGCAGAAGGTTTTGAACGCGGAATCGAAGGCGCAGGCGGGAGCGTGGAATGGAAGGTGGAAAATCTCTACGCGAAAGATGAGCCCCAGGAGCGCCTAAGCGGCCTGGAAGTGGTGGATATTGTGGTCGCCCTGGACAACGACGATCTGGTGTTAGCCGGAGAGTGTGCGCTACAGAAAAATCTGCACGGCGCGATTGTATACGGGGTGGGCAGTTCCACGGAAGCAGCTTACTATCTGGACCGCAACATGGTGCGGCTGCTGGTGGTGCCGGATACGTTTACGATGGGATACCGGGCGCTTACCGTTTTGAACAGCCGGATGAGGGGAGGACTCTTGCAGAGGATTTCTCCCTTCCAAAAAACTGAAACGGTAGAGGTGCCCTTTACGGTTCTGCGAAGGGAACAGCTTTTTTCCAAAAAGAACCAGATGCTGCTCTATGCCATGAACCAGTAGGAAGAATGCCGTGAAGTAGCAGGAAGATTCCGGTGTCTAAAATAGGGAAGTTAGCACCGCAGACGGAAATGCATCGGGATTTCGACAGACAGGAAAGGGGGAGAGATGAAACGGGAGATCAAAAGGCGGCTTCTTTTGGCGCTGCTTAGTATGAGCGGAGTGATCGTTCTAATCTTTTGCGGGGCTGGGAGACAGAAAAAAGACCCTTTTTTCCATGTCGGAGTGGTGGTCTATGACCGGACGGATACCTTCTTAGGAGGCCTGGTGGATGCGTTCAAGGAGGATCTGGAGCTGCTGGCAGGGGAAATGGATGTGTCTGTGAAGGTGAAGTATGCGGATTCCTCCCAGCGGAATGAGGACATGATGGTGGAGGAGCTTCTGGATGAAGGGTGCAGCCTCATCTGTGTGAATCTGGTAGATCGCGCCGCACCCTCTTCTGTGATCCATGCGGCACAGAGCAGAGAGGTGCCGGTGATTTTTTTTAACAGGGAGCCGGTGGAGGAGGATCTCAACCGCTGGAACAGGCTGTATTACGTCGGTGCGAATGCGAAGGAATCGGGAGACCTGCAGGGAGAAGAGGCGTGCCGGTACTTAAAAAGCCATCCGGAGGCAGATCGGAATGGAGACGGCGAGATTGAGTATGTGCTTTTTGAAGGGGAGGCAGGACATCAGGACGCCATTATTCGAACCGATCGCTCCCTGAAAAAAATCAAAGAGGGGGGAATCAAGCTTCAGGAGCTGAATTTTCAAATTGCGAACTGGAGCAGGACGCAGGCAAAAAGCAGGATGATCCAACTGATCAACCGTTTTGGTAATCAAATCGAAATGGTGCTCTGCAACAATGACGATATGGCACTCGGAGTTTCCGACGCTTATGAGCAGATGAACAAGGGAGGGTCGGACAGACCGCTGATTTATGGTGTGGACGGAACGAAGGAGGGGCTGCAGGCATTGCAGGAAGGCAGGATTTCCGGAACGGTCTATAACGACAAGGAGGCGCAGGCGCTGGTGATGGCGCAGATGGCGATCGGGATCGAACGGGGGCAGGTGCCGGAGGAATATGAGGTTCCGGAGCTGTCCGGAAAAATCCTTTCTCTTTCCATGCAGAAGGAGAGGGTGATTCTGCTTCCCTATGCAGCCGTGGAGAAAAGGCGCTCGGATGAGTGGCAAAGAAGGCAGGAACGTCTGGTAAAATGGCTTGGAAAATAGGCAAAGGGCTCAGAAGGGAGAGAGGTTGAAGCCTTCGGACAGATCTTTGTGCAAAACACACAAAAAATAAAAATATATTTAGGCAATTAGTACATTCTAAAAGGCGAATCTTAAAAATTTCAATACTTCCAGCAAAATATTCCATAGTATCGCCCCGTTTTTCCCCCTATAATCTGGAATTGTAAATAAGAACTACCTACTTTAAGGGAGGAAATGAAAATGAAGGCAAAGAAAATCATCAGCATTACGACTGCAGCTCTCTTTGCGGTCGGCATGATGGGTTGCGGGAGTTCGTCCTCGACGGATAGCGCAGCTTCTACCTCGGCAGCTCCGGCAACGAGTCAGGCAGCTAGTGCGGCTTCTCAGGGACAGGCTGCGGACACAGCTGCAAGCGGAGAGGTGGCAAACAAGGATAAGCCCCTTGTATGGTTCAACAGACAGCCCTCCAACAGCTCCACCGGAGAACTGGATATGAAGGCTCTGAACTTCAACGACAAGACCTACTATGTAGGATTTGATGCAAACCAGGGTGCAGAACTCCAGGGCGAGATGGTCAAAGACTATATCGAAAAGCATGCAAAAGACATCGACCGCAATGGGGACGGCATCATCGGCTATGTACTGGCAATCGGCGATATCGGACACAACGATTCCATCGCTCGTACCAGAGGCGTCCGTAAGGCTCTGGGCACCGGCGTAGAGAAAGACGGCGCAATCAACGCAGAACCTGCAGGAACCAATACGGACGGCAAGTCCAAGGTGGTACAGGACGGCACCCTGGAAGTAGGCGGCAAGACCTATAAGGTTCGCGAGCTGGCTTCTCAGGAAATGAAGAACTCCGCAGGAGCTACCTGGGATGCGGCAACGGCAGGAAATGCCATCGGCACCTGGTCTTCTTCCTTCGGTGATCAGATTGATGTCATCGCTTCCAATAACGACGGAATGGGCATGTCCATGTTCAACGCATGGAGCAAGGACAAGAAGGTTCCGACCTTCGGATACGATGCAAACTCTGATGCAGTGGCGGCCATTGCAGAAGGTTACGGCGGCACCATCAGCCAGCATGCGGACGTACAGGCATATCTGACCCTCAGAGTGCTGAGAAACGCTCTGGACGGCGCTGACATCGACAGCGGCATCGGCACCAAAGACGATGCAGGAAACGTCCTTTCCAGCGATGTATATCGCTATGACGAGAAGAGCCGCAGCTACTATGCTTTGAACGTAGCCGTGACCGAAGAGAACTACAAAGACTTCACGGATGCAACCAAGGTCTACGATCCGGTTAGCAAGCAGTTGGATGCCTCCAAACATCCTTCCAAGAAGGTATGGCTTGACATCTACAACGCGGCAGACAACTTCTTAAGCGCAACCTACCAGCCGCTGCTGCAGAACTACGACAAGCTGCTCAATCTGGATGTGGAATACATCGGCGGAGACGGACAGACCGAGTCGAACATCACCAACCGCCTCGGAAATCCGAGCCAGTATGATGCATTTGCCATCAACATGGTGAAAACAGACAACGCGGCATCCTATACCGCACTGCTGAATCAGTAAGAATTTTGCCTGATGCAGGGATTGCCGGATTCTTTTCCGGCAATCCTTTTTGTAACAGAAACAATATGAGGAACAGAATATGGCAGCAGATCAGAATACAGAATATCTCCTTTCCATCCGGGGGATGTGCAAGTCCTTCGGTAGGAATCGCGTGCTGGACCACATCAATCTGGATGTAAAGCCGGGCACCATCATGGGATTGATGGGGGAAAACGGCGCCGGAAAATCGACCATGATGAAATGTCTTTTCGGTACCTACCAGAGAGACGAGGGACATATTGTTCTGGATGGACGGGAAGTGAATTTCTCCGGTCCCAAAGACGCTTTGGAAAACGGGATTGCGATGGTGCACCAGGAATTGAATCAGTGCCTGGAAAGAAGCGTCGTCGATAATTTGTTTTTGGGACGCTATCCTTTGACGGCGGTCGGTGTCGTGGATGAAAACCGCATGAAGAGCGAGGCATCCGAACTTTTCCGGAAACTGAATATGACGGTCAATCTGACACAGCCGATGAAGCAGATGAGTGTGTCACAGAGGCAGATGTGTGAAATTGCCAAGGCGATTTCCTATCATGCCAAACTGATTGTACTGGATGAGCCCACCTCATCCCTGACGATTCCTGAAGTGGAAAAGCTGTTCGAAATGATGCGCATGCTGAAGGCGCAGGGCATTTCGCTTATATATATCTCTCACAAAATGGACGAGATCTTTGAAATCTGTGATGAGGTTTCCGTGCTTAGAGACGGAAAACTTGTCATGACGGAGGGCGTGAAAAATACCGACATGAACCGCTTGATTGCGGCGATGGTCGGCAGATCTCTGGAAAATCGTTTTCCGCCGGTGGACAACGAGCCGGGAGAAGAGATTTTTTCGATTCGTCACTTGTTCACCAAGTACCAACCGGTGCTGAATGATATTACCTTCGATGTAAGAAAGGGAGAGATCTTCGGTCTGTATGGGCTGGTTGGCGCAGGCAGAACGGAACTCCTGGAGACCATCTTCGGGATGCGAACCAGAGCGGCGGGACGGATTTATTATCAGGATCAGCTGATGAATTTTTCCACGCCCAAAGAGGCCATGGAGCATGGTTTTGCCCTGATCACGGAAGAACGGAAGGCAAACGGACTCTTCCTGAAGGGGGATCTTACTTTTAACACGACGATTTCCAACCTTCCCCAGTATATGGCAGGCCCGGCACTCAGTCGCGATAAGATGACAAAGGCGACGGCGGCGGAAATCAAGGTGATGCGCACCAAGTGTTTGGGTCCTTCGGATCTGATCAGCTCTCTCTCCGGCGGGAACCAGCAGAAGGTCATTTTCGGAAAATGGATGGAGAGAGATCCGCGGGTGTTCCTGATGGACGAGCCGACCAGAGGCATTGATGTCGGGGCAAAGTATGAAATCTACGAGTTGATCATCAAAATGGCGAAGCAGGGGAAGACCATCATCGTGGTTTCTTCTGAAATGCCGGAGATCCTGGGAATCACCAACCGCATCGGCGTGATGAGCAACGGCCATCTCTCGGGCATCGTCAATACCAAGGAAACCAATCAGGAAGAGCTGTTGAAACTCAGCGCAATGTATCTGTGATAAAGGAGCATACCATGACGACAAATAACATTCTTACCGCAGAAGAAGAAATCCGTTTGCGGCAGCCGATTGAGGAGCAGATCGGAGAAATCCAGAAGAAAATCGATGCGCTGCGTGTGGATGGGACCGACCGTATCCTTTCCCTCCGCAACCATATTTCCCTGGTAAAAGAAGACAAGCTCTATTCCAGGGACGAAGTGGCGAAGATCATTGCGCAGGACAAAGAGGAACTGAAAAAAGCGGAAGAGATCGAGCAAAAAAACAGGGCGCAGGAGCAGAAGCTGATTGCCGAGGGAGAGGCCTATCTGGCAGCGCACTTCGATCAGGACTATTATTCCAAGGTGGCCCTCAGCTGCGCACAGGAGAAAGAGGAAGCGGCAAAGAAGTACAACAAAACCCTTGCAGATTTAAAGGCGGAGCATGAGAAGCAGCTGGCGGCCTGCAAGGATGCGGCGGAGACCAAGGACGAAAATTACGTTTACAAGAATAAGAAATTCGATGCGAAGATGACCTATGATGCGGAGCTGGAGCGGATTAAGACCAGAAAGCACGATGCGTTCAGCTACCGTTATCATCTGATTGATCTGCTTCGTCTCTCCAGATTCAGCCTGCCGCAGAAGTTTGCACAGTGGAAAGAGAATTATTTCTACACCTTCAACCGCGTGCAGTTTTTGTATCGCAACGGACTGTATCTGGTCATTATCCTGATCTTCATTGCCCTGGGAATCATCACGCCGGCAGTGAAGCACACGCCTCTTTTTACCTATAACAACATCCTGAACATCTTGCAGCAGGCGTCTCCCCGTATGTTCTTAGCCCTCGGGGTAGCGGGACTGATTCTTTTAACCGGAACAGACCTTTCCATCGGTCGTATGGTCGGTATGGGCATGGTGACGGCGACGATCATTATGCATCAGGGAAAAAATACGGGCGGCGTCTTCGGACATATCTTTGATTTCACCGGGATGCCGGTGCTTGGAAGAATCCTTCTGGCGCTCCTTGTCTGCACGGTGTTAACCACCGCTTTTGCGGCGATTGCAGGCTTCTTTACCGCAAAATTCCGGATGCATCCCTTTATTTCGACCATGTCGAACATGCTGATGATCTTCGGACTGGTCACCTACGCAACCAAAGGGGTTTCCTTCGGTGCGATCGAGTCTCCCATTCCGACCATGGTCATTCCCAAGGTGAACGGCTTCCCGACCATCATTATATGGGCGGTCGCAGCCATTTTCATCGTCTGGTTCATCTGGAATAAGACCCGCTTTGGAAAGAACCTTTATGCGGTCGGCGGGAACCCCGAAGCCGCGGCGGCCTCCGGTATCTCTGTCTTCAAGGTAACCATGAGCGCCTTCATTATGGCGGGCATTCTCTACGGCTTCGGCTCCTGGTTGGAATGTATCCGTATGGTGGGTTCGGGTTCCGCCGCTTACGGACAGGGCTGGGATATGGACGCGATTGCGGCCTGCGTGGTCGGCGGCGTCTCCTTCACCGGCGGTATCGGTAAAATTTCCGGTGTCGTGGTCGGTGTGCTGATCTTCACGGCACTGACCTATTCCCTGACGATTCTCGGAATTGATACTAACCTGCAGTTCGTCTTCGAAGGAATCATTATTCTCTCGGCTGTCACTCTGGACTGCCTGAAGTACATTAAAAAGAACTGATCATGGTATAATGGGATAATGTACGGGCTGCACGCAATCCCGTATGAGGTGTCAAAAAGGGAAGGGATTCCGATGGAATTCTTGATCTTTTGACACCTGCGTCCTTTCATTACAGCAATAGGAATGTAATCACATCCATGGATCAGATCAAGGGTTTTATCAAAAATATGGTCTACCGTAATGAAGAGAACGGATACACGGTACTCACGCTCCAGGCAGAAGGAGAGGAGATTACTGTGGTCGGTTCTCTTCGTGCTGTAGATATCGGAGATACGATTGCGGTAACGGGCACCTTCATCGAGCATCCGGTTTACGGGAAGCAGATGAAGGCGGACAGTTTTTCTGTTACCGTACCGGATGATGCGCAGGCAATGGAGAGGTATCTGGCAAGCGGCGCCATTAAAGGAATCGGGCAGGCGCTGGCTTCGAAGATCGTGAAAATTTTCGGTGCGGATACTTTTCGTGTCATCGAAGAAGAACCGGAGCTGCTCACTAAGGTAAAGGGCATCAGCGCCAAAAAGGCGATGGATATTTCCATACAGATGCATGAGAAAATCGACCTGAGGGATGCCCTTGTTTTTTTGCAAAAATATGGCGTATCCGGCAGCATGGCGGTAAGGATTTTTCACCGTTATGGAACGAATATCTACTCAATTTTGCGCGAAAACCCGTACCGGCTGGCGACGGAAGTGGACGGGATCGGCTTTAAAACGGCGGATGAGATTGCGCAGAAAATCGGCATCAGCGCTTCTTCCGAATTTCGTATCAAAAGCGGTCTGCTCTACACGCTGTTGCAGGCGCAGGCAGGAGGGCATTGCTATCTTCCTTTGGGACTTCTTTTACGGGAAACAAAGAGGATGCTGGGAATTTTGGAGGAAGGAGAAGATTTTGAAGAGGTTGCAAAAGTCCAGCTGAAAAGTTTGCAGCTGGACCAGCAGGTGGTGGTGAAAGTGCCGGAGGAAGATGCAAGTCCCGAACCGGCCAACGGTTCTTCCATCGTGCGATCGGACTCCAACGTGCAGGATTCTGGCAGAGAAGCGGAAGCGCGCGTCTACAGCAGCTATTTTTATCATGCGGAGAAGAAGAGTGCGGCGCTTTTGCTCCGTCTATTGGAAGCATGTAAGGAACAGATGGGGGCAGGAAGAAGGTCCGCCTTAGAAGAAGCAGTTGCGGGACGGATCCGTAAAATCGAAAAAGAAGAAGGCTACGAACTGGACCAGGAGCAGCGCAGAGCGGTGAAGGAAGCGGTGACAAAAGGTGTGGTGCTCATCACCGGCGGACCCGGAACGGGAAAGACCACGACCATTCGCACCATTCTACGGTATTTGGAAAAAGAAGGAAGCGATTTCCTGTTGGCGGCGCCGACCGGCAGAGCGGCGAAACGGATGAGTGAGGCAACCGGTGCGGAGGCGAAAACCATCCACAGACTCCTGGAGGTGAATGCGCAACCGCAGAAGGAAAACGGCACAGGAAACGTTTCCGAGGGCATCGGCGTTTTTGAGAGAGATGAGGAGCATCCCTTAGAAACGGACTGTGTCATCATCGATGAGACGTCCATGCTGGATCTGCGCCTCTTCTATGCCCTGTTAAGGGCGATCCTCCCGGGGACGCATCTGATTTTGGTGGGAGACGCCGACCAGCTGCCCAGTGTCGGCGCCGGTCAGGTGTTAAAGGATCTGATTGCCAGCAGATGTCTGCCGACGATTACCCTGCAAAAGATCTTCAGGCAGGCGGAAAAAAGTGATATTATTATGAATGCACACCGGATCAACCGGGGTGAGTCCATTTCTCTGGACAATCAGAGCAAAGATTTCTTTTTTCTGGAACGAAACGATCCCCAGGTCATTTATAAACATCTGGTACAGCTGCTTCGGGACAAGTTGCCCCGCTTCCTGCGAGTCGGAATGGAAGAGATTCAGGTGCTGACTCCCATGCGAAGGGGGTCTCTCGGGGTAGAGATGTTGAACCGGGTTTTGCAGGGACAGTTGAATCCGCCTGCAAAGAACAAGCCGGAATATGATACGGGAAACAAGATTTTTCGCCTGGGCGATAAAGTGATGCAGATCAAAAACAACTACCAGATGGAGTGGGAGTGTGTCGGCAGATACGGTATCCCTACGCGAAGGGGGACGGGCATCTTTAACGGAGATCTGGGCAGGGTGATTGAGGTGATCCCCGCCGCCCAGATGCTCAAGGTGGAATTTGATGAGGGAAGACAGGTTCACTATCCCTATTCTCAGACGGATGAGCTGGAGCTTGCTTATGCGGTGACGGTTCACAAAAGCCAGGGAAGCGAGTATCCTGCGGTTCTCCTGCCACTGTTAGGAGGGCCGGAAATGTTGATGAACCGGAACCTGCTGTATACGGCGATCACCAGGGCAAGATCGCTGGTGGTGATTTTGGGAAGCGTGGGAGCGGTGAACCAGATGATCGGAAACGCCAGACAAATGAAGAGATACACCGGGCTGGCGGATCAAATCCGTGAGTTGCAACGAGGAGAGCAGATGGGGTAGAGGAATACGCAGAGAGGGTGTTGGATGTTTTTTTTCCCAGGCATTGTCCGGTTTGTGATCGCCTTCTTCCCATGGGAAAGGGAGTGCATCCCGCCTGCGCCCTGAAATGGAAGAGGATCACGGGGCCTACTTGCCTGCGATGCGGAAAAGCACTGTCCGGTTCTTACAAAGACGAGGAATTTTGTGAAGACTGCAAGAGGCGGAGACATTTTTTTGACAGGGGGATTGCTGTCTTTCCTTACCGAAGCATCGCCTCCTCTCTTTACCGCTTCAAATACGAGGGCAGACAGGAGTATGCCGCGTATTTTGGACAGGAGATTTTCCTGCACTGTGCGTCTTTTTTGGCGCAGATCCGTCCGGATGCGCTCATTCCGGTTCCGATGTACGAGAAAAAAAGGAGGAGTCGCGGTTACAATCAGGCCGCCCTTCTCGCCAGAGAGGTGTCCAAAAGAAGCGGGATTCCGATGAAAGATCATCTGGTGATCCGTGTAAAAAACACCGCGCCCCAGAAGCAGATGGACGTGCACAGACGGCGGCAGAATCTGAAAAACGCTTTCTTTCTAAGGGAAAGTGTTGTAGAATTAAAGTGCGTTGTTATCATCGACGACATCTATACGACCGGCAGCACGATGGATGCTCTGGCTACGCTACTCAAAGCAAATGGGGTTCACAGGGTCTATGCCGTTTCACTTAGCATTGGAACGTTATAGAACACACAAAGATTCTACGGATTAAACCGAGGGAAGGCGGTGGAACATGGGGATCAGGAATTGTGCGAGATGTGGCAGGATTTTCAATAGCGTGACAGGACGGCCGATCTGCGAAGTTTGCAGAAAAGAACTAGAAGAGATGTACCAGAAGGTCAAGACCTTCATCAAGGAAAATCCGAATCATAATATCAAAGAGGTTTCGGAGGAGTGTGAGGTTCCCGAAGGGCAGATCAAACAGTGGGTAAGAGAGGAAAGGTTGCAATTTTCCAGAGAATCGAAGGCCCTCTTGTGTGAGAGATGCGGGCAACCGATCACAACCGGAAGATTTTGTAACAGTTGCAAGACCGATATGGCAAATGCGATTAATGATGCAATGAGGCCCGCTTCGGAAGAAAAGCAGGAAGCGGCCAGCGAAGCCATTCGGAGGGCCAGGTTGGAGAAGGAACAGGGGATGCGATTCCTGAAGAACAAACCGATTCAGTAGGATGGTAAATCGTGAGAAGGTCATCCTGATGACCCACATGGCGCAGTATGCAGAGCGCGAGGGCACCAGAGATGCGGAGATAAATCAATATTTTCGAAGTGATTATCTATCTTTTCAGATTGTCAAGTCGGTGATCTGCTCCACAATCCTTTATTTTTTGATCATCGGATTTTTTGTGATGGTTCGTTTTGAATCCTTTTGGCAGGATTTGTTCGGGGGAGGTTTTGGCGGAGGCGGCATCCTTCTTCTGGTCGGGTGGCTGATCCTTACGGCTATTTATTCGTGGGCGGCTTATGTGGTCTATTCATACAAATATAAGCAGATGCGCCGCAGAATCAGAGCCTACTGTGACAGCCTGGAGAAGCTGGAAGAACTGTACGAAAGGAAGCTGTAACATGCCGTCACTCCTGGAATTGAAACAGACGATCAAGGTGTTTTATGTTCGTTACGAAACTTATATTCTGCACATTTTGCGTTTCCTTATTGCACTTGTAGCGCTTCTTGTCATCAATTCTACCTTGCACTTTGAAACGCAGATGACCTCTCCGGTGGTAGTGCTTGTGAGTTCCCTTCTGTGCGCAATCCTTCCGGCCGGATTCACGATTTTCATCTGCGCCGTTTTTGTGCTGATCCACCTTTTTCAGCTTTCGGCCGAAACGTTTGCTGCCTGTGCGATTCTCTTTTTATTCATTTGGTTATCCTATGCTCGTTTTCTGACAAAAGATATCCTGGCGCTTGTGCTGACGCCTCTTGCATTTTATTTTCATCTCCCGCAGATCGTACCGCTCGTTCTGGCGATTTTTTTTGCGCCTTCCTCTCTGATTACCCTGATTTGTGGCACCGTCATCTATTTTTTTCTCCACTATATTTCAGTGAATGCGGCACAGTATCTGCCCAATAGCAGCGCGGAGGAAATCGTAACCAGGCTGCAGGGGATGGCGGGAGCTTTATTTGCGGATAAAACGATGCTCTTTTATCTAATCGCTTTTTCTGCAACCTTTGCTGTTACCTATCTGCTTAGGCGCAGATCCATGGACCATGCGTGGACGATTGCGATCGTCTCGGGTTCCTTTACGGATCTCTTTCTTTTGATGCTCGGAGATCTCTTTTTTGACACCAGTATTTCGATACCGGGGACAGTGATCGGCGTTCTCCTCGCGGGCGGCATTGGCTATGTGGTTCGCCTGTTTGCATTTCACCTGGACTATCAATGGGCAGAGCAGGTGCAGTTTGAGGACGACGATTATTATTATTATGTAAAAGCCATTCCCAAAGTAGCGATGACGCGGAAACAAGAGGTGATCAAACAGATCACCAGACAGAAAACGAAGAAGCCCGATGCGACAGATTGAATTCTTTCTCAATAATAATTTAACAAACCTGCACATGCCCGCCATTCGGCCGACGGATCTGGTGCAGATTCTGATTATCAGTTTCCTGATGTATCACTTATTGATCTGGATGAGGAAGACCAGAATCTGGTCCCTGTTTAAGGGGCTGGTGGTCATCCTTGTTTTTATCCTGCTCGCTTATGTGCTGGATATGACAACCATCATCTGGATTGTCAAAAACGTGCTTTCGATTGCCGTGATTGCGATTGTGGTCATCCTGCAGCCGGAGCTGCGAAAGGCACTGGAGCAACTTGGCAGGAAAAACTATCTGTCCGGTCTGTTTAGTTTTGACAACCGGGAAGATGGTCGCTTTTCCGATCGAACGATCAATGAAATTGCGCGTGCCTGTTACGAAATGGCCAAGGTGCGGACGGGGGCCTTAATTGTCATAAGACAGAACAATTCTCTCGCCGATTATGAGTTGACCGGCATTGCAATCGACGGGATCGTTTCCTCCCAACTGCTCATCAATATCTTTGAACATAATACGCCTCTGCACGACGGGGCGGTGATCATTTCCGGAGATCGGATCACGTCTGCCACCTGTTATCTGCCGCTCTCCGACAATCTGGATATCGACAAGGACCTGGGGACCAGGCACAGGGCAGGTCTTGGAGTTTCCGAAGTGACGGATGCGCTCATTCTCATTGTTTCAGAAGAAACCGGGAAGATTTCGGTCGCCTATGACGGTCAACTCGAGAGAGGCGTGGACTCGGACAGGCTGAAGGAGAGGATGAAAGAAATTCAGAATAAGCCACAGGAGAATCCGCACAAACCTCAGAAGGGGAGAGGGAAGGCAAAATGAACAAACTAAAACGGATCCTTACGGTGATTGCCAGGAACTGGACTTGGAAACTTGCCTCCTTTGCACTGGCTTTTATTGTGTGGTTTCTGGTAACGAATATGGACAATCCGGTCACGGTGCGAAGGTTTTACAATATTCCCGTCACTTTCCGAAATACCCAGGTCGTGACAGACGCCGGACAAGTGTTTGAGGTGCTGGACGACAGCGGCATGGTGGGCACGGTCACGGTCAGCGCCAGGAGAGAGGTGGCAGATACTTTAACCAAGGATAACATCGTCGCCGTAGCGGATTTCAACAACTTGACAAGCCGGAACACGGTGGATATCGTATTTGGTGTGAACAGGGGCAGCAGCTCCATCACATCGATTGGCGGTTCGAATAATACGTTGAAACTGCGGATTGAGGAGAAAAAGACCAAGACGTTAGAGCTGTCGGCGCAGGCGGTAGGGACCCTGTCCAAGGGGTATGTGGTCGGATCGGCAGTGACGGCACAGAACTTAATCCGCATCAGCGGCCCCGCCTCCCGTGTGGATCAGGTACAGAAAGCGGTGGCAGAGGTCGATGTGACCGGGCAGACGACGGATGCGGAAACGCAGGCGGATATTAAGCTGTTAAACGAGAGGGGGAAAGCAGTTACGGATCCTTCTATTACGCAGAACATTGCGACAGTGAATGTCCATGTGACCATTCTGCAGACCAAGACCGTTCCGATTACATTAGAGACTTCCGGTCAGCCTGCAGACGGTTATCTGTTGTCGGGGAACCCGGTGGTGGATCCGGAGGAAGTGGAGATTGCAGGGAAGAGCGCTACTCTTTCGTCGATCAAGGAGATTTCCCTAAAGGGAGAGGAATTCTCGATCAGCGGTAGAAAGGAGAGCCTGCAGCTGACGGTCGATCTGAAGCCTTATCTGCCGGACGGAGTGGTCTTCGCAGATGACGCCTTTAAAGGCAGGGTGAGCGTCACAGAGCCGATTGAGAAGGAGGGAATGAAGACGATCGTGATCCCGTTTGATCAGATCGCCATCACGAATGTGCCCGAAGCTTATATGGTGCACGGAGAAAAGCCCTCGATCGGAAGTTCTCCGCCTGATGGCGTAAACGTTGTCCTCAAGGGGAAGAGCAGCGACCTGGAAGCGCTTTCCGTCACCCAGATCAGCGCATCGGCAGACGGAGCACAGGCGGTAGCCAGGGCAAATCTGTCCGGAGACGATGTCCAGGCAAGGGTCAGCGTACCGCTTTCCCTCTCGCTTCCGGAGGGCATCACACAGGAAGGAACAGCGGCTCTTACGCTGATTGTAGCAAAGAAATAGATCGCTATTGGGTTCAAGTAGATCAACCAGGCAGGAATACGAGGTGTGATATGGGAAGAATGTTTGGAACAGACGGCGTAAGAGGAGTTGCAAATGAAGAGCTGACTCCGCTTCTTGCAATGCAGCTGGGACAGGCGGGCGCTTATGTGCTGTCCAGAGAGAACAATCATAAACCGACGATCATGGTCGGCTGCGATACGAGGCTTTCGGGAGATATGCTGGCAAATGCATTGATGGCGGGAGCCTGCTCGGTAGGAGCCAATGTCGTCTATCTGGGGATTTTGCCGACCCCTGCGGTGGCCTATCTGACCAACAAATACAAGGTGGACGCCGGCGTGGTCATTTCCGCTTCCCATAATCCCATGGAATTTAACGGAATCAAGTTTTTTGACGGCAGCGGGTACAAGCTGCCCGATGCGCTGGAAGACGAAATTGAAGCGCTGATCAAGAGCAATATGGCGGGGATTTCCATGCCGATCGGCACCGGGATCGGCAAGATCAAATACCGTACGGATGCAAGGGAAGAATACATCAACCATGACATCAAATGCGTCGATGTAGATCTGTCCGGCATCAAGATGGTGGTGGACTGTGCAGAAGGAGCCTCTTCCTATACGGCGGTAGAAGCCATGCAACAGCTGGGCGCAACGGTCATTCCGATTCACAACAACCCGGACGGGACCAATATCAATGCCGGTTGCGGGTCCACCCACATGGATGAGTTGCGGGCAAGAGTTATGGCGGAAAAGGCCGATATCGGCGTGGCCTTTGACGGGGATGCCGATCGTTTTCTGGCGGTGGACGAGAAGGGAAACAAGATTGATGGCGATCAGATCATGGCGATTGTCGGAAAGCACATGAAGGAAAAGGGGCAGCTTAAGAAGAATACCATTGTGGCAACGATCATGTCCAACCTGGGCTTTTTCAAGATGGGAGAAAGAGAACATATCCGGATTGATCAGACCAGGGTGGGAGACCGGTATGTGCTGGAGCACATGAAAGAAATCGGTGCCAATCTCGGAGGGGAGCAGTCGGGACATGTGATTTTCTTAGATGAGAATACAACGGGAGACGGACTTTTAACCGCCCTTCATCTCCTGCAGGTCATGGTGGAAACGAAGAAACCGTTATCGGAGCTTTCACAGGTGATGACCGTCATGCCGCAGGCGCTGGAAAACGCCACGGTACCGAACCATAAGAAGGAGGCGTATCTGGATTATCCGGAGATTCGGGATGCGATTGACCAGCTGGAAAAAGAGTTCGCCGGAAACGGAAGGGTATTGATCAGACCCTCCGGCACGGAGCCGCTCGTGCGGGTCATGATTGAGGGAAGTGACCTGGAGAAAATCACGAAAGAAGCCAAAAATCTGGCGGCCCTCATTCAAAAAACAGTCATTTAAGCTTACGGAGAAAAGAAATGGTTCAGAAAAAAGTCACCATCAAAAATCCGACCGGAATGAATTTGAGGCCGGCCGAAAACCTGTGCAAGGTGGCGTTGCGTTATCAGGCGCATAGCAATTTCGAATTTAACGGCGGAACATTTAATTTAAAGAGTATCTTAAGCGTTTTGGGATCCAGCGCCAGATGCGGAGATGAAATCACAGTGACGTGTAGCGGGCCGGAAGAGCAGGAAGCACTGGATGCCATCATCAAGGCCATTGAGGCGGGGCTGGGAGAATAAGGATGCAAAAGAAATATCTGATTACCGGGGCAAACGGTCAGCTTGGCAGGGCGATTACTGGAAAACTGAGGCAGACGGATGCAGAACTGATTCTAACTGAGGCAGGAAGGGCAGCAGAGGAGTTCCACCTGCAGGAGCTGGACATCACGAAGACGGAAGCGGTTTTGGAATTTGCAAGAAGGGTGAAGCCGACGGCAATCCTGAATTGTGCGGCGTATACGGCAGTGGACGCACAGGAAAAGGACGTGGATCTGTCTTATAGGATCAATGCGATCGGTGCACGGAATCTGGCGATTGCGGCACAGGAAACCGGATCGAAGCTTCTGCATGTGTCCACCGATTATGTGTTCTCCGGCGACGGGGTAAGACCTTACATCGAATTTGATGCACCGGCTCCGGTCAGTGTCTATGGGAAAACCAAGCTGGCAGGAGAAGAGTTTGTCAAACAGTTCTGTCAAAGATCTTTCATCCTGAGAACCGCCTGGCTATACGGAGAAGGGAAGAATTTCGTAAAAACGATGCTGGCGCTTTCGCAGACGCATCAGGAACTCTCCGTGGTCAACGACCAGGTGGGATCCCCGACCAGTGCGGAGGAACTGGCAAATGCCATCTTCTCCTTACTGGACACCGAGAATTACGGGCTCTTCCATGCAACCTGCGAGGGAGACTGCTCCTGGGCGGAATTTGCAAGTGAGATCTTTCGTCTGGCGGGGAAGGACACCGTGGTGCACCCGATTACCAGTCAGGAATATCAACAACAAAATCCGCAGAGTGCGAAGAGACCTGCCTATTCGATCCTGGATAATTACATGTTGCGTTTAACGGGGGGATATCAGTTTGCCGATTGGCATGACGCCATCCGAACCTATATGGAGGGACTGAAAGGATAAGGGCGAAATGGTAAAATGTTCCGAAATTCCCGTGTCGGTTTCAGACGCCGGATTCCGGGTTTTTGCGTTTTGTATCCTGAGCAGGAAATTCTCATACATGGAGATTTAGATTCTCATGCTGACAGTGATCGCAATATGGATCTACATACTGGTGACGGCATATATAACCGGATATGCCGTCCTTGCTTGTTTATGCAGAAGATTTTTCTCTTACTCCGGTCGGGAGAAAAAAAAGCGCATATATCAGGTGAGACACCGCACCGCCTACCTTTTTGCAGGACTTGCGGTGAATACGCTCTATGCGGAGATTTTCTCTCTCTTTCATGGCGTAGGACTGGAGGCCAATCTGGTTCTGGCTGCCATCTGTGTGCTTCTTCTCTTGTTTTTTTCCAAAGAAGCGAAGAAGGAATGTTCGGAGTGCCTCCTCAAAATCCGGCTCACCAAAAGCGCCTGGTTCTTTGTGGGTGTGTTTCTGGTGATGGCTTACGGCACCTCTCACGGTTATGCGCATTATGATACCGGCCTGTATCACGCGCAGGCGATCCACTGGATTGAAAGCTTCGGGGTCGTCAAAGGACTGGGAAACCTGCATGTAAGACTTGCCTATAACTCCGCAGCCTTTCCGCTCTGCGCTCTCTATAGTTTTTCTTTTCTCAAAGGACAGTCCTTTCATACCGTATCCGGGTTTTTTTGCCTGGTGCTGGCGTTCCAGTGTCTGGAACTCAGAGACATTGCAAGACGTCGTGCGCTTCTGATCAGCGATGTGGCAAGGCTGGTTGCCCTGCTCTATCTTTATAGCGTCTACGATGAGATGATTTCCCCTGCCTCCGACTATTTTGTGACGGTACTCGTCTTCTATATTGTGATTGCCTACCTGGATCTTTCTGTAAAAAAAGAACGGTCCTATGCGCCCTATGCCTTCCTCTTCCTTCTGTCCGTTTATGCGCTCACCATCAAACTTTCTGCAGGGATGATGGTATGGGTGGTGGTGAAGCCGGCAGTTATGCTGTATCGGGAAAGAGGCGGGAAGGCCTGGAAGGCTCTTGCTGCACTCTTCCTGCTGGCAGCTCTGGTGGCAGCCCCCTTCCTGCTGCGCAATGTCCTCCTTTCCGGCTGGTTGATCTACCCTTTTGCCGGACTGGATCTGTTTGCAGTGGACTGGAAGATCCCAAAGGGAGAACTGCTCTACGATGCCAAAGAGATTGGAGCCTATGGGAGAGGATACCACAGTGTCTCCATGGCGGACAGACCCTTTCTTCTCTGGGTAAGAGACTGGTTTCATCAACAAACCGTTTCCCTCCGTCTCTTATGGGTGGCGGACCTGTGCGGCCTTCTCCTGACCGTCCCGGCGCTGTGCAGATGGCGCATCCTTTTGAGACGTGAAAAGGTTTTTGGAAAAAAGAAACTGCGACCACATGGGATCTTTCCGTTGAATGCCAGGTGGCAAACGGGCTATGCGGATTTTCTGCTAATCGAAGCGGTCCTTTATGCTTCCTTCCTCTTCTGGTTTCTGACGGCACCTCTCTTGCGATACGGATATGCGTATGTCTATCTTCCGGCGGCACTGATGGCCTGTTGGTTATGGATCTGGTTCAGGCTCCTGTTCACCAAAAGAGAGAAGACAGCCGGTGGAAGGGAGGCAAGGGAGAGCGGACTGAAAATCGGCAATCGGATCCTGATTTTTCTGGTGGCGGTTTTGCTTCTGTATAAAAGCGGCAGACTCTTTTTTTCCGAAGCAAAAAAATTCCAGCTCTCTTATCTGGTCTGCCAGGAGGATTATGAGCATTTTCGGATGCAGCCCTTTTATTTGGGCGGAAAACGGTTTTACCGACCGGTGGAGGGGGACAGGGCAGGCTACTCGCCCTTCCCGTCCGCGCCGTCGCTGCCGCGGGCAAAGCTGAGGGGTCCTTCCATCCGGGAGGGATTCCGGAGTGACCCGTAGAGACCCCGGGGGCAGGATTGCATCCCCCTGATCAGAGCGGGGGTAAGAGGAGCCGGAAGCTTCGCCCGGGCGGGAGCCTCCGAGGAAGAACAAGACAAGAGGAGAAAAACGATGAAGGAGTTTTTAAAAAGGAAGAAGATTGAGATTTCACTGAAACGCTATGGGATAGACGCCTTATCCGCCATGGCACAGGGACTTTTTTGTTCCCTCCTGATCGGAACGATTTTAAATACGATCGGACAGCGACTGGGAATTTCCGCCTTAACAAAAGTCGTGGCAACGATCGGCGGTGTCGATTATACCGTGGGAGCGATGGCTTCCGCTATGAGCGGACCGGCAATGGCAACGGCCATTGCTTACGCACTGGAGGCGCCACCACTGGTGCTTTTCTCCCTGATCACCGTGGGCTTTGCTTCTAATGCACTGGGAGGAGCGGGAGGACCGCTCGCCGTCCTTTTCGTAGCCATTCTCTCGACGGAAATCGGTAAGGCGGTTTCCAAAGAAACGAAGGTGGACATTCTGGTGACCCCCCTCGTGACGATCGGCTCCGGCATGCTCTTTTCAGCCCTTTTGGCACCGCTCATCGGAAAAGCGGCCACAGAGGTAGGAAGTCTGATCATGTGGGCAACGGAATTGCAACCCTTCTTTATGGGAATTCTGGTTTCCGCTCTGGTAGGCATTGCTCTTACGCTTCCGATTTCTTCTGCAGCCATTTGTGCGGCTCTCGGGCTGACCGGTCTTGCGGGAGGTGCGGCGGTAGCAGGTTGCTGCGCCCAGATGGTGGGCTTTGCCGTGATTTCTTATCGGGAAAACGGAATATCCGGCCTTGTCTCCCAGGGACTGGGAACCTCCATGCTGCAAATGGGGAATATTGTCAAAAATCCGAGGATCTGGATTCCGGCGACGTTTGCATCCATGATCACAGGCCCTCTGGCGACCTGCCTGTTTCATTTTGAGAACAACGGTCCGGCGGTGACTTCCGGCATGGGAACCTGCGGTCTTGTGGGACCGATCGGGGTATATACCGGCTGGCTGAGCGCGGTGGAAGCGGGCGGAAAGAGCGCAGTGACCGCCATGGACTGGATTTCTCTGGTGCTCTTGTGCCTGGTGCTGCCGGCTGTATTCTCTTTGCTTGGGGCTGCCTTTTGCAGGAAAATGGGTTGGATCAAAGAGGGCGATATGAAACTGTCTGCCTAAAGACAGGAGAAAGGAAACGCTCCTTTGGAGAAAGAAAACGCTCCTTTGGAGAAAGGAAGCGCTCTTTTGGAGTAAGAAACGATATCCGCCCTTGTATTCCTGAGATTTTGTAGGATAATAGAGCCCATGGGGTATCAAGAGGATGCATCAAATTTCAGGAGGGAGAAGATGAGATTCAGAAAATGGAAAAGATTGCAACAAGCAGCAACCTTTGTGACGACACTGGCTGTGGCGCTCAGTGTAGCGCTCGCACCTCTGCCGGATGAAGCGGCTGCTTTTTTGCCTGTAAGAAACAGCATCTCTGCACAGGCGGCGGGACCGGTACAGGGCATTGACGTCAGTGCCTATCAGGGAGCAGTGAACTGGCAGGCAGTGAAGGCAAGCGGCATTCAGTTTGCTTTTGTTCGCATCGGCACGTCCAAAACCATTGACCGTTTTTACCCCGCCAATTTAAATGGTGCGGCGGCTGTGGGCATCCGTGCGGGTGCTTATTGGTATACTTATGCGGCAAGCGTCGATCAGGCCAGGGCGGAAGCGCAGCTGATGGTGAGTCTGATGCAGAACTATCCGGTTTCTTTTCCGGTGGCCATTGATATCGAGGCGGAGATCCATAAGGGGCTGCCGCCGGATCAGCTGGCGGCAATTGCCAATACGTTCTGTGACGTGATTGCAGCGGCCGGCTATTACCCGATGGTTTATGCCAGCAGAAACTGGTTTGTCCAGAGAATCGGCGCGGTCTATGCGGATAAGTGGGTGGCGCAGTACAATACGGTGAACACGCACCCGGGACCGTATACCGTCTGGCAGTATACGTCTAATGGTGCGGTGGGTGGCATTGCCGGTCGGGTAGACATGAACTATCTGTTCAAGGATTACGCTTCCGTGATTCCGCCGGAAGGTTTTATCGATGTAGGTGGGAAGCGCGTCTTCTACAGCAATTACCGGAAGAAGGCGGGATGGATTACTTACAACAACGGGCTCTACTATGCGGCGCCCGATTTTACCATCACAACAGGCTGGTTCAATGACGGATCGGCGATGCGCTATCTAGATCCGCTCCAGGGCGGAAAGGCTGCCGTCGGCTTCTATAAGATCGATAAGGGCAGTTATCTCTTTGATGCCAATGGCGTGCAGACCGTCGGCTTGCAACCGGTGGGGAGTCAGTTCATGTATTTCAATCCGGCCTCCGGCGGAGCTGCCGCCAGCGGATTTGTGACGCTGCCGGATGGAACAAGGTATTTCGGACCGGACTATGCAATGGTCTCTGGAATGCAGCAAATTCAGGGCAAGACGTATGACTTTAATGCGTCCGGCATTTTGCAGTATGGATTGCAAAATACGCCTGTAGGAATGATGTATTTCGATCCGGCATCCGGTGGTGCGGCTGCCACGGGAATGACGGCAACGCCGGAAGGAATGCGCTACTTTGATGAAAACCACATCATGAAGACGGGCCTGCAGACGGTAGGAAAGAAGTTATACTACTTCAATGAAAAAGGCATTATGGCAAACACCGGTTTGACTGCTCTGCCGGATGGTCTTTACTACTTCGGTGCAGACGGAGCCGCCGTCTCCGGTATGGTCACCGCTGCAGACGGAAAGATCTATTTCATGGGCGGAGATTACAAGGCGCAGATCGGTTTGATTCAGACGCCGGGCGGAACCTATTATACCGATGTAGACGGGCACCTGGTCACGGGCTTCCTGCAGACGAGTGCGGGTTACTATTACTTCGATCCGGCGACCGGGCTGATGGTCAGGAATGCGACCGTGAACATCGCAGGCATGAACTGCACCTTTGATGCCAACGGAATCCTGATTGCCCCGCAGGGGCTGACGCCGCAGGTATCTGCGGTGGCACCGGGAACGGTCATTCCGCCGAAGGCAGCGGCACAGCCACATACGAGAAGGTCCACCAAGAAGAAAAGATAAGGTCAAGACCAAAGTCTTTCCGGGCTTTTAGCTTGGAAAGACTTTGGCGTACCAAGGGAAAGAAATACAATAAGGGAAAAGGACAAAAAAGCGAGACGAAGAGGCATCTTTCATCAACAGCGCGGAGAGTACACATGACATTTGAAGAGGCAAAAAAGAAATTACAGGAATGCGGACAGGGACACGTCTTACGTTTTTATGACGAACTAAGTGGGAAGGAGCAGGAAGATCTTCTGGCGCAGATTGATCGAACCGATTTCCATATCTTGGAGAATAGCAAAAACAGGGGGAAGGAACTTCCAAGAGGAGAATTTTCACCCCTGTCCTGCATGGAGATCCCGGAGATTCAGAAGCGGGAGGAAGACTTTAAGAGAGCGGGCCTTTTAGCCATCAAGGAAAGAAAGGTGGCAGCCTGCCTCTTGGCCGGCGGCATGGGAACCAGACTGGGAAGCAGTGATCCCAAGGGCATGTATGACATCGGGCTGACGAGGCACGTCTATATTTTTCAGCGTCTGATCGAAAATCTGCTGGATGTGGTAAAAGAAGCGGAGGGCACCTACATTCCGCTTTACATCATGACCAGTGAAAAAAACCATGATCAAACGGTAACCTTTTTGAAAGAGCATGCGTTCTTTGGGTATCCGGAGAAGGAAGTGACTTTTTTTACCCAGGAAATGGCGCCCGCCTGCGATTATAACGGCAAGGTTTACATGGAGAGCAAATATCAGATCGCCACTTCCCCGAATGGCAATGCAGGCTGGTATCTCTCTTTGCAAAGGGCGGGACTGACGAAGAAGATGGAGGAAGAGGGCATCCTGTGGATCAACACTTTCTCCGTCGACAATGTGCTGCAAAGAATCTGCGATCCCGTCTTTGTGGGGGCAACGATCACGAAGGGCGTGGAATGCGGCGCCAAGGTGGTCAAAAAGGTGACAAAGGATGAGAAGGTCGGGGTCATCTGTCTGGAAGACGGCAGACCTTCGATCGTGGAGTACTACGACCTGTCGGAAAAAATGATGGATGAGAAGAATGAGAAGGGAGAGCCGGCTTATAACTTCGGGGTCACTATGAATTATCTTTTTTACGAACCGGCAATGAAGCGGATTGCGGGCCAGAAACTTCCCCTGCATGTGGTTGAGAAAAAAATCAATCACATCGATGAAGCGGGAAATCCGGTGCAGGCACAGGAGATCAACGGGATCAAGTTCGAGCAGCTGGTTCTGGATATGATTCATGAGTTGAAGAGCTGCCTCCCGTATGAGGTCGTCAGAGAGCATGAATTTGCACCGATCAAGAATAAGACGGGGGTAGACTCGGTGGAAAGCGCCAGAGAGCTTTGCAAAAAAGAAGGAATTGCGCTGTAAATCGGAAGCAAGGGATGAGGTCAAAGAGTCTCCTGGACAGTTTACAGGTTTCACACAGATCATAGATGAATGGGGGAAGGCATGCTACGGCTTTGGGTGCGTGAATTTAAAAACAATCATTTACTAAAAGATCTGACACTGGAAGACGACTCGGAGGACACCAGGACGCACCGGATCATGAAGATGTTAGAGGAAGCCTGTTATCAGTTCGATCTTCCCAAGCCTCTTTGGTTGGAGGTCAATGTGAAGGACTTTCAAAATCATGCACGGTGTCGCTTCACCCGGGACAGTTTCGTCGAAGAAATTGATTTTGACTATATGGAGATCCGGGTGCTGGAAGAGGACGGATCCTAAGGAGACAAGAGGGTTGCAGCGACACGGATCGGCCGGAAATTGCCGAAAGGAAGAAGCGAAGTTTGAAGGTGGAAACACCGGAAAAACAATGAGAAGTTTGAAGGTGGAAACACCGGAAGAACAATAAGAAGTTTGAAGGTGGAAATGTTCGAAGGAAAATGTGAAGTTTGAAGGTGGAAATACCCGAAAGAAGGATACAAAATTTTCAAGTGGAAACACCGGAAAGAAGATACGCAAGTACAGAAAGAGGAAAATCGTGAGCGGAGATGACAACAAAAAGATGGCGGTTAACGGGATGCAAACAGGATCGGAGAATGGCAATTACAGCGGGTATTCTTATGAAAATCGAGTGAATTCGTCTCCGCAATCCGGTTCTTCCACACAGCAGGAGAGGGACAAAAACGGAAAGGAGCCTCGAAAGAGGAAGCCTCTCCGCTTTCTTTGCTTTCTGCTGATTCTTTTGCTCCTTGCCTGCGGAGTCACTTCCTATGCATATCCGCCGGTAAGAGCGGAAGTCTATGCCAGAACCGGTTGGCGGATCTATGCGCCGGGGAAGGCGAAAGCAAAAGAGACGGAGGCAACTCAGGACAAAACCAAAAAGGACTCCGGCAAAGATCATGCGACAGCGGATGCGTCCGGGAAGTCTAAGAAGGGGGAGAAAACACAGAGCGGGGCTGCCGCAGAGGCGAGTGCCGGCGCTTCCGGTGCAGAGGCGAGTACCGGTGTTAGCGGAGTCGGCCTGGGCGCATCCGGGGCAGCTTCCTCCGGTGACTCTGGCCTTACGGACGAAAATAAGACCGTTGTGACCGATGTTTCCGAGGTGGTGGAGAACGTCATGCCATCCATTGTCGCCATCAACTGCAAATACACGCAAACGGTAGAGGATTACGGAGATCTCTATGAAGAAACCGGAGAGATGTACGGATCGGGCATCATCTTAGAGAAAACGGATCAGGAACTGCTGATTGTAACCAATGAGCATGTCATTGAGGATGCGGATGCACTGCAGGTGACTTTTTTTGACGGAACAAAAGCACCGGCGAACTTAAAGGGATATAATGATACGCTGGATCTGGCAGTGATTGCGGTGAATTTACAGAAGCTGACGGAAGAAACGGAAGATCAGATTCAAACAGCGACTCTCGGGGACTCCAGGATTCTGAAGATCGGAGAGCCCGCCATTGCCATCGGAAATGCGATGGGGTACGGTCAGTCTGTGACCTGCGGAGTCATCAGTGCTCTTGGCAGAAAGGTCGAGTTGGACGACGGGGAAACGGAGCAGTTCATCCAGACGGACGCCGCCGTCAACCCCGGGAATTCGGGTGGCGCGCTTCTCAATAAGAAGGGCGAGGTCATCGGGATCAATTCCGCCAAGGTCGGTGGAGATTCTGTGGACGGCATCGGCTTCGCCATCCCGATTTCGGATGTCAGAGATGAAATTATGCAACTGAGCGAACAAAAGACGAAGTTCAAGGTGAAGGCGATCGATCGGGGTTACCTTGGCCTGAGTGCAGAAGATCCTTCGGGGATTGAGGGCGCCTACGTTTCGGAAGTGAGAGAGAAGAGTGCTGCAGAAAAGGCAGGACTTCGTACGGGCGATATCATCACGAAGGTGGATGATATGGAAGTGGATTCCGTAGCAAGTCTGGTGCGCGTGATGTCTTACTATCATGCCGGAGATGAGGCGGATGTAACGGTGATTCGGAAGGAAACAGGCGGCTATGCCATTCGGGAAATTACGGTCACCCTGCTAAACGCAAAAGCGAGTGGGATCACCATCCATTCCGAGGAAGCGGATCCCGGTGATACCGCAGACCGGAACGGAAAGGCGGGAGACGATATGGAATCCTATTTCGGGAGCGGAGAGGATGACGGCGACGGTGCGGATTACGACGAGGAAGATGCGCCGGATGACACACTCAAATCTCTGCAGTTCCGGAATGGCGGGAGAAAAGAGCATCTTAAGAGCGGATCATTGCAAAAAAAGGCCGTAAAGAACAGAGGGAAGAATGGAAGATCATTTTAAGGATAATCACCAGAATAACGAGGATGGCACTTACGAGGCGGTGTGCTTCGTTTGTCGCAGACCGGAATCCAAGGTCGGACACATGATGCATCTGCCGGGAGATATCCACATCTGTGATTCCTGTATGCAGAGGATGATGGATACCATCGGCTCCTTTGATTACAACGGGCTACTAAACAATGCGCAGCTGATGAATGAACTCAACAAAAATATGCAAAACAAATTCACCGGCGGAGGAGATCAACAGACGAGAGGAGCGGCAGAAGAAAAAGACAAAGAAACTTCAAAAGAAAAGACGGAAGAACAGGTCAACGAAGCTGCAAATGAGAAGACAGAAGAAAAGGCAGCAGACCGGACGAAGGAAAAGGTAGAGGAACAGGCGAAGCAGGAAGAGGAATCTCAAGAAAACGGGGATGACAAGTCTTCTCACCTGCCTTCCTTTACCATCTTTAATCTGGGAGAACTGTTCGGAGGCGGCGGGATTCCGAATACGCAGAGGGTGAAGAAAAAGAAAACAGGCCCGCAGCCTAAGAAGGAATTTGATCTGAACAGCATCCCTGCCCCTCATAAAATCAAGGCCAAATTGGATGATTATATCATCGGTCAGGAAAAGGCCAAGAAGATGATCTCGGTTGCCGTCTACAACCACTATAAGCGGGTGTCCACGCAGACCATGGACGACATCGAAATCGAGAAGTCGAATATCTTGATGATCGGCCCGACAGGAAGCGGTAAAACCTATCTGGTGCGGACGCTGGCAAAGCTTTTAGACGTGCCGCTTGCCATAGCAGATGCCACCAGCTTGACGGAGGCGGGCTACATCGGAGATGACATCGAGAGCGTGGTTTCCAAACTCCTTGCGGCAGCGGGGAACGATATTGAAAAAGCGGAACAGGGCATCGTTTTTATCGACGAAATAGACAAGATTGCCAGGAAAAAGAACACGACCTCCAGGGATGTCAGCGGGGAATCCGTGCAGCAGGGGATGTTAAAACTGCTCGAAGGATCGGATATCGAGGTTCCGGTCGGAGCGAACTCCAAGAATGCCATGGTGCCTCTGGCAACCGTGAACACCCGTAATATTCTTTTTATTTGCGGCGGTGCTTTCCCGGATCTGGAAGACATCATCAAGCAGCGCCTGAACAAAGAGTCGTCCATCGGTTTTACCTCCAACCTGAAGGATGCACATGATAAGGACCCGGATATTCTCAGTAAAGTCACCATTGAAGACTTGCGCAAATACGGGATGGTTCCGGAATTTCTCGGCAGACTTCCGGTGATCTGCACCCTGCAGGGACTGACGAAGGAAATGCTCATTCAGATCCTGAAAGAGCCCAAAAACGCGATTCTGAAGCAATATCAGAAGCTCCTTGCGCTGGACGAGGTGGAACTGTTGTTTGATGACTCCGCTCTTCTTGCCATCGCAGAAAAAGCCATGAAAAAAGATACGGGGGCGAGAGCGCTGCGTGCCATCATCGAAGAATTCATGCTGGACATCATGTATGAAATCCCAAAGGATGAAAACATTGGCAGGGTGACCATTACCGGAGACTATATCAATGGAAAGGGAGGCCCTCTGATTGAGATTCGCAAAGACGAGGTGCCGAAGATCGGTTCCTCCCGCACCCCTGAAAAAAGCTGAGATCCGAATCGAGCGGATCTAATGAAGGCAGATTTGAATGCAGTGGATCCGAATAGGTTAGATTTGAATAGAGTGGATCCGAAGCTCGTCCATGAGGATGCTTTGGAAAATGGAAGCTACAAAAAGAGGCTGCAGATTCATTTCTGCAGCCTCTTTAGCACTACCTACTGAAGATGCTGGGGAAACGATTTCGGTTAGGCCTCTCCGGAGAAGAGGGCAGTGGAGAGATAACGATCGCCACTGTCGGGAAGCAGAGCCACAATGGTCTTTCCCTTAAATTCAGGCCGCTTAGCCAGTTCTACCGCCGCCTTCAGGGCAGCACCGGAAGAAATGCCGACCAGAATGCCCTCGGTGGTCGCAAAGTCTCTGCCGTAGGCAAAGGCATCTTCGTTGGTGACGCGGACGATTTCATCATAGACCGTGGTATCCAATACCTTGGGTATAAAGCCTGCGCCGATTCCCTGAATCTTGTGAGGTCCCGGATTCTCGCCGGATAGCACGGCGGAGGTATCGGGTTCTACCGCAACGACGCGTACGGAAGCCTTCTTGCTCTTCAGATATTTGCCTGTGCCGGTTAAGGTTCCGCCGGTACCCACGCCGGAGATGAAAGCATCCACTTCGCCGTCGGTGTCCTCGTAGATTTCAGGACCGGTGGTCGCTTCATGAATCTTCGGATTGGCAGGGTTATCAAACTGTCCCAAAACGACAGAACCGGGCGTCTGTTCCTGCAGTTCATTCGCCTTCGCGATAGCACCCTTCATTCCCTTTGCTCCCTCCGTCAGAACCAGTTCCGCACCATAAGCCTTTAACAGATTCCTGCGTTCCACACTCATGGTGTCGGGGAGGACGATAATCGCATGATAGCCTTTGGAAGCGGCAACGGCGGCAATGCCGATTCCGGTGTTGCCGGAGGTCGGCTCAATGATGGTTCCGCCGGGAGCAAGTTTCCCGCTCTTCTCCGCATCCTCAACCATGGCAAGCGCGATCCTGTCTTTCACGCTGCCGGAGGGATTCAACGCTTCCACCTTTACCAGAATACGAGCATCGGTCACGCCTTCCTTCTTTGCAAAACGACTGGCGTCCAGAAGGGGGGTTCTGCCAATGAGTTCCGTCGATCTCGAAATAATATTTGCCATGTGGATTCTCCTTTTTAATAAACCTTATTTCCTACGGGATTAGTATGATTAAGCGATGAATAGAATATAATGCCTTTTCCACTTCTTGTCAACTCCCATTTGAAAAAAACTTCGATTCGGTTCCTCTTCTATTCTGAGCAAAAAATTCCGGGCAAAGAATTCTGAGCAAAGAATTCTGTGAAAAAAAGACTGTGCAAAAAGTGGTTTGTCATTGGCAAGTCGGTGAGAGGCACGGATCATCTGTTTCGTCTGTTTTCCAGATTCTCACGCAAAAGACTGGCTCCTTTTTCCACCCGCTGCTGCGCTTCCATCCGTAGACGCTCCGTCTCTTCCCGGATCTTATCCAGCCTGGCGGAGATTCGCTCGGTACGGTAAACCACCTCAGGGTAAGCATCTGTAAAACGACGGTAGAAATAAGAACGGCTGCTGAACAGTTGACGAATTTCCCTGTTGATCTGTTCCGTATCGTCCGCCGTACTCGTCTCGGTCTGCTGTTTGATCAGTTTCAGAACCAGGTGCGATACAAGGAAGTCCGTGAGCAGGGACACACTTAAGACGCAGACCAGAATTTCTTGGAGGAGAAGGGGAATCCTGTGAATGAGTTGGGAAAAAAGAGGATCCAGGAAATGGATAATCAAAACGCCACCCAGTCCGAAGAGAATCAGGTTACCGATCCAGATTCTGCCATTCAGATTCATCGGGCGTTTGCTGTAATCCCACCATCTGGCATGGAATTTTTTTTCCAGATAATAGCTGATGAAATACTCCCAGAAGCCGCAGATCACAAAGGAAAAAAAGAAAGAGGCGATAAACCCGCGTTCAATGGGAGCAAAGGCCTGCACAGCGACCGTGATCATCACGGCGCCCGACCCGTAGATCGGAAGCCAGGGACCGGTCAAAAAACCGCGGTTGATGAACCGGTGGTACTTACGGAACATCAGCGTGACCTCCATACACCAACCAAGAAAAGAAAAGATAAAAAATAGTAAAAACAAGTAGAGTAGTTCCTGCTTCATAAACGTGTCTCCTTCCCGCACTTTTGTCTCCAAACATATAATAAGAAGGGGGAGACTGTCAACCGATACGGGAAACAGAAGCTGATCAGTTGAATCGTGTATCCGCCACCTGATAGAATGGGGAGGAAAATGAAACGATAGAGAGGGAGACCAAAGATGCCTTTCATGAGAAAATTAAGCCATAACGCGACCTGGATCGACTTGAACAGCGACCGGATTGCAGACGGATCCCAGCTTTATAACGAGTACGAAATCGACCCCAAAACCATCGAATATGCGCTGGACAAAAACGAGCATGCCCACATGGATTATAACAGGGAGGATGGGACGGTCACCTTCATTTACAGCGTGCTGGATCTGGAAAAAGACAAAGAATATTACGAGACGGTGCCGCTCACCTTTCTGGCGCAGAAGAGCAGACTGATCACGATCAGCAACCAGGACAATCAGTATATCATCCGCCGGATGTGTGAATATGCGGACACACACGAAGAACTGTCCATTTATACCCTTTTGTTTGCCGCTCTTGAAATGATTTCCAATGCCTACTATCCGATCATTGAACGCTTAGACAAGCAGAAGGATGAGATCAATCATCTTTTACGCAAAAAAACGACCAAGCAAAACCTCTATGCACTCAGCGATCTGGAGATCGGAATGGTGTACCTGACTTCCGCCGCCACGCAGAACAGGCTCCTGCTTGAGCATATTCAGGCACACGCGCTCTACCGGAGCCTGAATGAAGAGGAGACGGGACAATTCGACGATGCCATGGTGGAAGCCAGACAGCTCGTTTCCATGACGACCCTCATGTCCACGATTGTGCGGCAGTTGTCGGACTCCTACAACAACATTCTGAACAACGATTTAAATAACAACCTGAGCACGCTGACGATCTTTGAAATCCTGCTCAGCGTCGTGGCGGTCATAACCGGCTTCTTCGGCATGAATGTCCCGCTGCCGCTGATGGAGGAACCGAAAGCCTGGGTCATGATCTGCGCAGGCAGTGCGATCTTGTGGATTGTACTGGAGCGGATCATGAGGGGGATTATCAGGAGGAAGTGAGGGGGATGAATTGCCGAATGTACGATCTTTTTCCGCAACCAATCTGAAGTACATAACCTATTTTTATGAGCTTGATGCGGATATCGTAATTCATCCACCCGTTGTGGACGATTCGCCCTTAGCGCAACAGAACCTCCTTTTTCATCTCCTCCCACTTCCGTTCCATATCCTGCACCAGTGCGATCTGCGTTCTGGCGCGGTCGAGGTTGTGAGCGGGGCGGGCGGTGTGGAAATAGATATCGCCTTCGAGATAATCGGCAAGGAAGCGCATGCCGCATTCCAGTGTCATGATCTTTGCCCCTTCCGGAAGAGACTCGATTTCAAGAGGAGTGAGTTTTCCGTTTGCACCGGCCAGAAAGCCCTTTACATAAGTGGAATAGAGGGGGAGAGAGAGCGAGACCTTGGATAAATCTCTCTCGTCTTCTTCGGCGGTATTGGCGCCGAAACGGATGGAATCTCCGAAGTCAAAGATGGACAGACCGGGCATGATGGTGTCCAAATCGATGATACATAGCGCTTTTCCCGTTTTTGTGTCGAAGAGAATATTGTTTAATTTCGTATCGTTGTGGGAAACACGAAGCGGTAACTCGTTTTTTCGGAGGAGATCCAGCGCATAGGAGAGATCTTTTTCGTGCTGATAAAAAAATTCGATCTCGCGCTCACAATCCTTTCTTCTGGAGACCGGATCGGCTGCGACGGCCTGTTTGAAATCGGCAAAGCGTTTCACACTGTGGTGAAAGTCCGGGATGGTGACATAAAGCCGATGTGCCGGAAAACCGGAAAGCAGATTTTGAAAGCGGCCAAAGGCATAGGCGCTCTCATAGAAGTGTTCCGGCTTTTCTACCAGATTGTAGGTGGTTGTGCCCTCGATAAAAAGATAGACGCGGAAAAAATTTCCGTTTGCATCCTCAAAGAAACATTGCCCTGTCCGTGTCGGCACGAGGGTGAGCGCCTCCCGCTCGGGATCCCCTCCCGTATAGGTCATCTCTTCTTTCATATAGGAGCAGACGAGAGAGATATTTTCCATGAGTTCGGCGGGTTTCCTGAATACTTCTGTATTGATCCTTTGCAGGATGTACTTCTTGTCCGCTTCGACGAGGAAGGTGTCGTTAATGTGGCCGGAACCGTAGGAGCGGCAGGAGCGTACCCTGCCGGAGAGCTGGAACTGCGAAAGGGCAGCTTCGATTTCGCTTTGTTGGAGAATCTTTTTCATGCGTACTTCTTTCTTTTGATGAAAAGCGATTTTTTGGATGATAGGCTTGCTTAGCCTTTCACGCCTCCGCCGGTCACGCCCGCGATGATGCGCTCGGACAGGAAGAGGTAGAGGATGAGGGTCGGCAGAAAGACGATGATGACAGAGGAGAACATGCCCGCCCAGTCGCCGGTGTACTTCATGGAATTGATCATGGAATAAAGGCCGACGGCGACGCTGCGTACCTTGTCGGAATTGCCGAAGATCAGGGAGATAAAATATTCGTTCCAGACGTTAATGAAATTAAAGATGCTGACGGTGATGATGCCGGGCTGCGCCATGGGCAGCATGATTTCCCAGAAGGTTCTGCCGGGAGCGCAACCGTCGATGGCGGCAGCCTCTTCAAAAGCCCTGGAAATGTTCGAGAAGAACCCCATCAGGAAGATCGTGGTGTAGGGAACGTTAATGCCGACATAGAGAAGAATCAGGGTCAGCTTGTTTGCCGTGACGTTGTTCAGGATATCCAGACCCGCAACCAAGGCAAAGAGCGGCAGGACAATCATCACGACGGGCACGCCCATGGACGCGACAAAAAAGTGCTGAATCAGCTTGTTGCATGCAAAGTCAAAGCGGGAGAGCGCATAAGCCGCCGGCGCACAGATCAGAATCAACAGGAAGACGGAGCTGAGCGAATAGAAAAGGGAGTTGAAGAAGATGGTGGAGACATCGGAGTTCACCCACGCCTTTTCATAGTTCTCAAAATGCAGGCCGCTGGAGAGCAGGCTGTTGGCAAAGATCTCTCTTGTGGTGGAAAAACTGGCCAGAAAGACCCATCCTAGCAGCATCACCGTAAAGAAAATCCATAAGAGTAAGAGCAGATATCCGGGCAATAAGCGGGCTTCCTTCTTGAGGCGGAAGGGCTCGCGGTATTTTTTTTCTTTTTTAAATATGGAAAACATAGTCCCTCCTAAAATTCCAGTTCTTTATCCTGTAAGAGTTTGTTACAGATGGTGAAAATCACCACCACACAGATACTGAGCATGACGCCAACTGCCGCACCGATGCCTGCATTGCGCTCGGTGACGCTGTTTCCGGCACCGAAAATCTGCATATACATGTAAACCATGGGGGTAATCGTCTGTGTATCCGCGGTTACCGTGGAAAAGAGCTGCGACCAGACAAAGAAGCCGACGCTGGAAACCGACCACATGGTAATATTCGTTTGAAACATTCCTTTTAACAGGGGAAGCGTGATGTGATAGAACTGCCCGATCCGGTTCGCACCGTCCAGCGTGGCGGCTTCAAAATAGTCGCTGCTGATGCGCTCGATGCCGCTGCAAAAGATCAGCATGTGATAGCCGACCATACCGAAGCAGTAGGCGATGAGGAGGGCCGTGAACTTATGCTCATTGCTCAGCCACTGCATGGAGGCAAGTCCCGGCAGATGCAGGAAGGTAAAGACCGTCTTTAACAGACCGAACTTGGGGCTGTAAACATATTGGAGCCACATGGTGGCAAGCGCAACCGCAGAAACGATATTCGGCAGGTAGATCATTGCCCGGAAAAAGCTTTTGCCCCTGATGCCGGAGGTGATGATGACGGCGAAGAGAAGGGCAAGCGACAGGACGATCAGGCCGCCGAAGAACCAGATGCGAAAGAGATTCCACATGGAAATGCGGAACAGGGTCGTATGAAAGAGCTTGGTGTAATTGGCAAGCCCTACAAACTGCCATTTGGAGATCCCGTCGGTGACGCCTTCGATTTTGAAAAAACTCATGGCAAGCGTGCGTAGAATCGGGTAGAGAAAGATCAGAACGAAGAGGATCGCTGCCGGACTTACAAAGGCGATCAGCATGGCGGAATTTTTTTTCACAACAAACCTCCTGGGGAAATTCATAGCCGTTCCTGATAGGGGAAAGATAGGCCTCATCAGAAGATGATAGCAGAAATTTGGATTCGGTAAAAGAGCGATTCTCCTGCGATAGGGAAAAAGTTGAAAAACAGTCGGTAGGGGACGGAAAAAGGGGTCTCTTGTGATGGGAAAAGAGTTGGAAAACGTCCAATCGGGGGGAGGGATCCCCTGTGTGAGGGAACAGAAAAAAGGAAGCGGCTCCCGGATGAGAAGCCGCTTCCTGCAAAAAACTTACTTCTTCAAATTGGCAACGAACTCTTCCGCACTGATGCTTCCGCCGCAGAGCTTCATGAAGTTTTCCTTCAGGATCGGTGTCATGTCGACATTATCCTCTGCAGAGGCAGCCCAGGGATAACGGATTTTCAGCTCTTCCATGACTGGCTTGACGCTGGCAAGCTGTTTCGGCCATTCCTTGTTTTCGGAGTCTGCCGGGATGCCGAGAGATTCCTGAGAAAGCTTCTCGTCATATTTGCCCTTGGTGAAGTACTGGATCAGCTTGAACGCATCGTCTGCCTTCTTGGAATTCTTGTTGATGGCAAAAACCTGTGCGCCGTAGTTGGAGGCATCGGTGCCGTCCTTGCCGTTCGGAACGGCGGGGTAGCTGAAGCAGCCCCAGTCAAAGTCTTCGCCTGTAATATCCTTGACTTCGTTCGGAAGCCAAGAGCCGTTCAGGTACATCGCAGCTGTTCCCAGTGCCAGTTCCTGATTCTGACCGGCAGGCCAGACGTTCGAGGCGATCTGCTCCGAGAAGTATCCCTTTTTGGCAAAGTCCTCATAAGCCTTGGCAACCGCAAGCACCGACGGATCGTCCCACTTGCCTTCTTTTACAATCTCGGAGGCCTTCTCATAGCCGTTGATACGGGAGAGGTGGTAGCCGAAATTGCTGAGGATGTAGGCGTCGTCACTGGTGATCGGGGTGAATCCCGCCTTTTTGATCTTGGCACAGGCGGCATCCAGTTCCTCCCAAGTCTTGGGGACATCGGTCACGCCCGCCTTCTTGAAGATTTCCTTATTGTAGAACATGGCAAAGACGTTCGGCTGATACGGAATGGACTTTAAGGTGCCGCCACCGGCTTCTCTACAAGCGGCGATCAGTCCGGCATTTGCTGTTTTCTCATAGTCGCTCTTCTTTGCAAGGTCTTCCAGGTCAAGGAGATAATCTCCCCAGGTCTTGTTCACGCGGTCGATATCCTCGTCAAAGAGATCGATGTTGGTTCCCGCATCCAGTGCCGGCTGCAAACCTTCGCGGATACCGGTTCTGCCCTTGAATTCCACGTCCACGGGAATGCCGGTTTCCTTGGAAAAAGCCTCCGCCGCTTCCTTGATGACCTTGCCCTGCGGTTCCGTGGCTTCCCACATGGACCAGTAAACCAGTCCGTCTGCAGGGGTGTCGGTTTGCCCGGCGGCAGTGGTCGATGCGGCCTCCTGCGGGGTGCTTCCCGCGCTGGTGCTCGTGGCTGCATTTCCGCCGCAGCCAAGGAGCGTTAGCCCGGAAAGAAGGGCAATCGCAGTGGTTGTTACTACTCTTTTTTTCATACTTACCTCCCAAAGTGGTCCTCGCCATTGTGGAATCTGTCCAAATGCGAGGGGTGATATAAGAAAATTATAGAGGAAAAGGGCGGGGGTGACAACCGGAAAAAGGGAAGGGGGCTTGAACAGAATGAACAATTTCGTGATGACAAATTTATGGAAATTGCGAAGTGTTCCGGATGGTAAAAAGTGATAAATTGTAATTGTCCAGTGAACAAAACGTGAAGGACAAAATCTTCCAAGGGAGGGTTTTGTCCTTTTTTAATTGTTTAAATTGATTAACTGATCAAAAATCATCCATGGAAAGCGGGGATGTAGAGGATATGACGATAACAGAGCAGATGGAATTTCAAAAGAATACAAAGACCAAGGTGGACGTTATTCTTGACACGGATGCATACAACGAGATTGATGATCTCTTTGCCATTGCATATATGATTTTATCTCAGGAAAGGATGAATATAAAGGGAATCTTGGCAGCTCCGTTTTATAGTCCTAGATCCTTGGGGAGGATAAGGCAGAACCATTCTCCGAAGGAGGGAATGCTTCAAAGCCATCGACAGATTTTAGAATTGCTGCAAGTGATGGGAAGAGAAGATCTTTTTTCTTTGGTGAGAAAAGGATCAGATCATTTTATGAAGGATGAAACGCTTCCTGTGTATTCGGAAGCAGCGCAGACGCTTGTAGAGGTGGCTAATGCGCATTCAGCGGAAAATCCGTTGTATGTGATTGGGATTGCAGCTATTACGGATATTGCCTCTGCGTTATTGATAGAACCTGCAATCAAGGATAAGGTGGTTATCGTTTGGTTGGGGGGTGACGCATATAAATATGGTCGTTTTGACGATTTCAATGCAATCCAAGACATAGCAGCGGTACGAACAGTTTTCGAGAGTGGAGCACCTATTGTACAGCTCCCATGTAAAGGAGTCGTTTCTGAATTTGTAGCGTCAGAGAAGGAAATACATCAGAATTTATTTGGGAAAAATCGCCTTTGTAATTACTTATTAGAGGTGACGATGGATTTCATGAGGAAAAAGGAACAGACCCATAGTTGGGTCAAGGTCCTTTGGGATGTGACTGCTGTAGCATGGCTACAAACAGAAAAATACATGGATGCACGTCAAGAATTAAAGCCGCACCTAGGGTATGACCGTACCTATTCCACCCAAAATTCAAATGGTTTTATCAACTATATTTACCATATCCATTGTGATGAGCTAATGGATGATCTATGGAGGCGGTTAGAAAAAGCAACGTAAAATGTTGAAGGAGGAATCATATCTATGAAAAAGAGGAAAATGTTAGCGCTGTTGGCAACTGGGATTATGTGCTTTGCTACAGCATGTGGAGGATTTGCACCACCAGCTGAGGAGGGAAATTCAGAGGCCCATCGGTCAGAGGAAAGTAGTGGGGGAAATCAGTCGAATGAAGTCACCATCCATCTGATGATGAGCAATTCACAAGAAATCGGTGTGAGTGCAGCGGTGGAAGCATTTAATAAAGCTTATAAGGGAAAAATCAAATGCGATGCCGATTATGTTGCCTTTAACGACGTTTTTGAGACCTTAGAAGTATTGATGAGCAATAAATCCTCAGAATATGATATTTTTGCGGCAGACGGCCCTAATGTAGCCGCTTACGTGAAGAGAGGGTATTTGCAGCCATTAGATCAGTGGTTCAGTAAAAAAGACATTGGAGAATTCAGCGAAGCGATGCAAACAGAAGCCATATACGATGGGAAATTTTATGGAGCTCCCATGGGGAATTCTTCAACCGTCATGTACTATAATAAGGCGCTTTTAGAGCAGGCAGGAATTCAGATTGATTTTGATTCGATTGCCCCGGATCATCGGCTGACTTGGGAGCAAATTGTAGAATACGGCAAAGAAGCAAAGAAAAAGCTCGATCCCGATGGACAGAAGGGAATCTATGGGGTTGAATTTCAGCAGGTAGGCAGGGTGTATCAAATGAATATCTTACCCAATTCCCTAGGTGGAGAGCAGATCAGTAAGGACGGCTTAAGCGTAGACGGTGTCATTAACACGGAGCCGTGGCTGGACGCTCTGAAGTTTTATCAAGATGAAGTAAAGGAAGGGCTTTTTACTAGAGGGATATCTGCGGACGACACAAGTAGCTATTTCATGTCGGGGAAAATTCTTTTCTATATCGGAACAACAGCACTGCCAGCTGCATTTGAAAAAAATGGGTTTAAGGATTGGGGATATACCTATATTCCGTGTTTTAAAGGACATGAGAATGAGGTAAAAACCGCCTGCGGTAGCTGGACAATCGGAATGAATGCCTATTCCGAGCATCAGAAGGAAGCTGCTGAGTTTATCCGGTATTTGACGATGGGAGACGGAGCAGATGTATATATAAATGCATCGGGAATGGTTCCGGCGCTAACAAGACAGTTTACAAAGGATTTGATTGCTTCCAAACCATACATGGAGGTGGCGCAATATGAGGTGACACATACGGCACTCGTGAGAGCAATCACGCCGGGATTTAATGAATATGCTACGTCTATGAATGCGATGTGGGATAACATTCGCAATGGAGCCGATATAAAAAAATCTGTCGATACTTGTATTGATGAGCTCAATACGGCATTCCAGGAATATAAATAGCGGGTGCGGTTTGTGTTGAGAGTGAGCAATATTTAACGGATGAAAATGGATAGGAAGGCGTGGAGAAGCCAATACCACGCCTTCCAGGTTAAGAGCGAGGAAGATGTAGTGCAAATAAAGACAGCTTCGCAAAGAAACGGGCTTAATCAAATGCTTCGTTGGAAGAACATACTTCCTTATTGCATGTTGGCTCCAGCCCTTTTTGTCATTATTATTTTTAAAATCATACCCATTATCTCAGTCGTGCTCTGGTCATTCGTTCGCGATGGGAATTTCTCAACGAAAACCTATGTAATCCTATTTCAGGACAAAACGTTTTGGAATTCATTGGGAACGACATTGAAGATGAATTTGGTCATGATACCGATGCAGGTGATTCTGTCATTTATCCTGGCGCTGATTGTCAATATGCAATTAAAGGGGATTGCCATATTTCGGACCATTTTTTATCTTCCGGTTACCATGGCGATTTCGGTTGCATCCATTACATGGGACATGATGGCAAATTACAATAGTGGCGTTTTTAATAGCATTCTCAGCTTCGTGGGAATAGATAAGCAAGGATTGTTTACAGATGCCAGACAGGCGCTCTGGTGTATTGTCTTGATGGCTACATGGAAAGGATGTGGCTATTGGATGATGTATTTTCTAGCAGGGCTGAAAGGAATTGACACGGAGATATATGAGTCAGCTAAGCTGGACGGAGCCGGATTTTTCACCATGCTTTTCAAAGTCACCCTACCACTGTTAAAAAATGTACTCCTGTTTGTTGCGGTTGCAAATACGTCTGCCAACATGCTCTTATTTGCACCGATGCAACTGATCACAGAGGGAGGTCCACAGAACAGTACGAATGTTCTTATGTATGAAATATATAAATCGGCCTTTCGGAGCGGCAATGCTGCAAGGGCTGGAGCACTTACAACGATCCTTTTGATCATTGTGCTGGTGATTGTTGTAACGCAATTTTTAATGCTAAATTCGGAAAATCATTCCTGAGACAAAGGAAATCAATCATTATGAAGAGAATAAAAACAAGGCTCTTTTCTATAACCGCATACCTAATATTGTCAGTGATAGCAGTAATTGCGATCTTCCCGATTCTGTATATTTTTCTTGCGGCCTTTCGTACGAATCAGGAATTTTTTGAGTATGCACTTCCATTTACATGGAAAACGCTCATTCCACAACAATGGACTGTGGATAATTTTCAGGCAATTTTTTCCGAGTTTCATTTTGGACGTTCCATTCTCAATACCTGTCTTGTTATTGCAGTGCTTCTTCCATTAAGCCTGATACTCTCTGCTCTTGGTGGCTTCACATTTGCATTTTTTGAGTTTCGTTTAAAAAAAGTGCTTTTTGCCATTTGCTTAATTTCATTTATGATCCCGACAGATGCAATTGCTATTCCGCTTTATAAAGAAGTTTCACAAATGAGGTTGATTAACACTTACTGGGCATTAATTTTTCCTAGTGCGGCAAGTGGACTGGCGATGTTTTTATTTACGCAATTTTTTAAGGATATCCCTAAATCTATTCTGGAAGCAGGAAGAATTGATGGAGCAAATTGGCTACAGATATTTTTCGGCATTGTACTACCATTGTCTGTGCCAGTTTCTATTACGGCAGGACTCATGATTTTCATCAATGAATGGAATAATTTCTTTTGGCCTTTGCTTGCGGCAAGAAATGAAGAGGTAAGAACGATACAGGTTGCACTAGCATATTTTGAAGACGAAAACCAAGTTTATTTCAGTTATATCTTTGCTGCCTCTGCCATATCAGCTCTTGTTCCGGTATGCCTGTTCCTACCGTTGCAAAAATATTTTGTACAAGGAATTACAAGTGGGGGCGTAAAAGGATGAGAGAATTAAAATTAAAGATACCAGAGCTCAGGCAGTGAAGTGGAGATGGCAGTTGCACCACATGCAATGGCACTCTCAACGTCTTTCTTCCTATTGACAAATCCACCTACAATCAAAGGCTTATTTAAACCTTTGGCCATATATTTTGTCACACCGGGAATCACACCAGGGAGAATTTCAACCGCGTCTGCAGCACTGGAATCCAGTTGCTTTTTGATATTGGCTTGCGAAATTGCATCAAATACAAAGTATCGTTGAATACAGGCAAGATCAAGCGCATGCGCTCGTCGAACCTGATTGGATTTAGTGGTTACGATTCCATCTGCTGTTGTAAAATAGCGAACAAAATCGACAGCACCGTCTCTGGAAGATAAACCATCAATTAAATCAATATAAATGAAGGAGTGAATACGCCTAGATTGACAGTTGTTCACTATTTCGGGAATATCCTTTAGATTTCCGCACATAATGACAGCAATTTTCACATGGGACAGGATGAGGTCATCCACCTTGTCTTGTTCGCAAAGAGAGGCGATGACTGGAAATTGATTTAGTAAGTCAACGATAGATGGCATAGGATTATGTCCTTCTTTCTCGTTCCAATATCTTCCGTTCATGGAAATGCAGTCTGTCAATCATTCTAGGGCATTCTATTTTTATAATCAAGCATTTCAAGGGAGGTGAATTTGTGAACATAATTGACAATGTGTTGCATTTGCAAAATAAATCCTCCACCTCAAGCGTGATTATACCAATTGCGGTCATGTTACTTGCAGGATTTGCATTAACGCGGATAACGAAGAAGCTAAGGCTGCCTAATGTAACCGCATATATTTTGGCCGGAATGATCATAGGACCTTGTGGCTTCCATATAGTTGGTTATCCCATCATTAATAAAATGGACTTTATTGCGGATATAGCGCTTGCGTTTATCGCTTTTAGCACTGGAGAATTTTTTACATTTTCTGAGCTCAAAAAAAATGGATGTAAGGTATTGATCATTACAATTTTTGAAGCCTCCATGGCCTCCGTGCTTGTATTTATATTGAGTTATTATCTGTTACACATGGATTTGAATTTTGCGCTTATCTTATCTGCGCTTGCATCTACAACCGCACCGGCGTCTACCGTTATGACGATACGGCAACTGGATGCTAAGGGCGATTTTGTGAACACATTGCTACAGGTGGTGGCCTTAGATGATGTATTTGGTTTAGTTGCATATAGTGTCGCAATTTCCGTAACAATGGCGAGAAAAATAGATCACTTGCACATGGGTAGCATGGTCTTTCCGATTATATATAATATCCTGGCTCTTTTACTTGGAATGGCCTTCGGGGGTTTGATGAGGGCCCTGATGCCGACAAATCGCTCCACAGATAATCGGTTGATTATCATGATTGCATTGCTTTTCGGCTTTTGTGGAATATGTGCATTATTCGACATTTCGCCGCTCCTGGGATGCATGTCTATGGGGGCTGTTTATATGAATGTTACAGGGGATGATAAGCTATTTAAGCAACTCAATTACTTCAGCCCTCCGATTCTATTGCTTTTTTTTGTCCGCTCAGGTATGAATTTTAGAATCAATGCTTTGTTTTTTTCAGGTGAGGAGGGAGCGCCACTCATCATAGTCGGAGTCTTATATTTTTTCGTTCGAATTCTAGGAAAGTACATAGGAGCCTATTTGGGAGCTGCCTGCTCTGGAAAGTCGACGAAAATCAGGAATTATCTAGGACTTGCATTAATTCCCCAGGCTGGGGTTGCAATAGGGCTTTCCGCTTTGGGAGCCAGGATACTGGGAGGTGAAACGGGAAGTGCGTTGGAAACTGTGATCTTAGCTTCTAGTGTGCTGTATGAGCTCATTGGACCGGGGTGTGCCAAACTAGCGCTTTATCTATCTGGCTCGTATACGCTGAAGCTAGAAGATTTAACAAGCGATATTAAGGAGAAAAGAGAGGAGCATAATGAGGTAGAACTCCTGATTGCAAGAATTCAAGCAATCCAGAAAACACTTCCGAATCGGCGGGATCTTATTTCTGAAGAGGAAAAAGCATTTATGGAGGCAGCAGAGGAGCAGTGCAGAACGCGGTAATAATTGAGTTGACAAAAACAATAATGGTCAGTTGTGATATCAATCTATGTTCCGTAATTGTTCGTCTTTTCACTGCTATTTTTCTTTCCTCTGTGATTGGATTTGAACGTGCCAGTAAAAGGCATTCAGCAGGATTAAGAACATTTATTTTGGTGACGTTATCAGCGTGTGTTTCTATGATGCTGGATATTCTTATGATGAGTAAAACGGTCTCTCATTTGCCGGCACTGTCTGCAATTGCACTTTTTTGTGTAGCAACGATCAGTTGCAGAACAATCATTTATAGTTCACGTAATCAGATAAAGGGATTGACGACAGCGGTTGCACTATGGTCCTGTACGCTAATCGGTTTTTGTACTGGGGCAGGTTTGTACTTTATTAGCATTATAACTTTTCTCATCCTTCTTGGAATTCTCTATTATCTGCCAGGATGGGAGCTTTACCTGAAGAACCGTTCCAATCACTTTGAAATCCATTTGGAATTGAAGAGTAGACAGTTTTTACAAGATTTTGTGACCACCATTCGCAGGTTGGGACTTCGAATTGATGACATCGAGTTGAACAGCGCATATCATGGATCGGGTCTTAGTGTCTATTCTGTTACCTTTACAATCGACAGTAAGGAATTAAAAAAATACAAAACACACCGGGAGATTATTGAGGCGTTGTCAACGATTGATTATATTTACTACATAGAGGAAATGAGGTAGTTGTCCTTCGAAAGGAGTGAGGAGTTTTGAATCAGGTAGATGCAAGGACAAGAGATTTCTTCGACAGGCAAGTTCTTGCGGAGATCAAGGCAAAATATGGATTCAATGAATTGGATGCGATTCGCAGCTTTCTACTCTCTGAAACCTACCAAATGTTAGTCGATCCCCAGACGGAAGTTTATTCGTTCAGTCCTCTGATTCTTTTTGACATGTGAGAGAGTGAGATGATCACAGGAGATCCGCGGAATTCCAGATATATCAGGGAGGATTGAGCCTTGTGCAAAGAAGCCGAATTTTTTTGACTATTGATATTTTTGCAATAGGTGGCTACAATAATATTACAAACGAATAATAAACGCATACATTATGTATTGGAATATAAGGAGATGATCTTATGGCTGAACAGGTATTAGTTCAATTCAGAGCGGACAAAGCGTTAAAAGAAGAAGTGGCGGATATTTACAGTCAGCTTGGTATGGATCTTCCTACTGCTTTTCGTATGTTCTTGAATAAGAGTAAACAAGTAAGAGGACTGCCTTTTGATGCGGTACTGCCACCTGTAATCCAACGAGAGGACTTCAGATCGGCGTTTAAGGCTTTGCGTGAAGAAGCTGTTGATGTACCAGAGATGTCTCTTGAAGAGATCAACGCTGAAATATCCGCTACAAGAGCTGAGCGAAAAAGGGGGTAGTCTATGATCTACGCAGTTATAGACACCAATGTTTTCGTGGCTGCCCTTCTGACCAAGAATGATGATTCTGCAACCGTCAAGGTATATAAGGCTATTGCGGACGGATTGATCACGTCTCTTTATCATAAGGATATATTGACGGAATATGAAGAAGTTCTTAGCAGACCCAAATTCAAGTTCAGCGAGAAAAGGATCAACGCTGTCCTCGATATGATCGTCAAATATGGCATAGAAGTTTTTCCTAAGCCTACTGGGGAGATTCTTGTGGATATGGATGATCTGATCTTTTATGAGGTGGCTATGGAGAGGAGAGACGATGATTCTTATCTGGTCACTGGAAATCAGAAGCATTATCCTGTTAGGGATTTTATTGTGACACCAGCAGAGATGATAGAAATAATCGAAAACGGAACGCTATGATAGCCTTGAAATGGTTATGAAAAAGAAGGAGAGCTACACCAATCCATAAAAAGGATCCCTGTAGGGTTTTGATAAAAAAGAATATCCCCCGCAACAGGCTGGCGGCTCTGTTACGGGGGCAACGGAGGCTGGGGTTACAGGTATTTTCTCATTTCTTCGGCTGTTACAGAACAGAAACAGTCTTTGTCTTTTTCAACAGACAGGATCTAACAAACACCATATTCGTACATCCAATTAGAGATACCATCGTTCCCTTAAGTGGGGAGGAAACCGAGCATGATTCTATATCATGGCAGTAACATAGAAGTGAGAACGCCTCACAATTCTTAATGGCCTGCGTGCTTCGGATTCTGGAGTTTTCGAATGCAGATAAAGATTGGCTACAGTTTGTCGTACGAAATCGAAGAGAGAAAGAACTGAGCCCAGACTATGATTTAGTCATCGGCCCAGTGGCCAACGATACCACGCTTCCGGTGATTGATGATTACATGGATGGAAAGTATGATCAGGACGAGGCAGTAAAGCGACTGATGCCCCAAAATTTGACAGATCAATATGCATTTTTAACAGAGAAGGCACTTTCCTTTTTGTCCTTCGAAAGGAGTGAGGAGTTTTGAATCAGGTAGATGCAAGGACAAGAGATTTCTTCGACAGGCAAGTTCTT
>JABZIZ010000001.1 GCA_015258065.1 Lachnospiraceae bacterium
GTTTTGTATCTCTCCCTTAAATTTTAGTCTGTTTCCAGCCCTTAATCTAAAGGTTCTTCTCGTTCAATCTCAGTCCAAGACTATCGCTAGTCCTGTCCGTAATTTACCTTTTTAAGGTTCTGTTCTTGAATTATTCTTCTTCAGAATTATTCAGGTTTGCATCACTGTTCAGTTGTCAAGGTGCTGCTGTTTTCTTTCTTTGCCGCTGCATTTTTGTTTGTTCTTGTGTGCCACAGCGGAGACTAATATATCATTTGCCTATATCTTCGTCAAGCACTTTTTTGAAAAAAATTCAAAATTATGCAAATTTCTTTTTTGAAAAGCCGGAAGCCCGCTCCGAAAGCGGTTTCTCACTTTTCCTTCCGATCCGCAAAAATCTTGTCATCTCCCGATCGGGATGTTTCTTTTTCCGAAAAAGAGAACTGCAGAGCATTTCACTGCAGAGGCAACGAAACCGGCAGCCTGGTCAAAAATTCTTCCACACACCGTTTCACATCAAGGCCTGTCATCTTCTCGACCAGATAAAGGACAAAAGCCGCACTCAGGCAACCGAGCACTGCTCCAAGCGCACCGTCTACCCATCCGAGAAAAGGGATTCTTCGCAGGTTCGCTCCCACCCGCTTGAAAATACCGGAAAGAAGCTTGTAGACCAGGTAGAAAGCAACCAGATACACCAGCAACTGCGCATATTTCCCGGATACGGGCAGAGAGGAAATTTTCTCTGCAAGCAGCTCCCCCGCCCACTTCAGGAGATAATAGGTGCCTGCCAGTGCAAATAAACCGCTTCCCTCCGCCACCAAACCATTCTTGAAGCCTCTTGCAATCCTCCAGATCACAAGCATCAAGGCAAGCAGTGCTACCAGGTTGGCCCCCGCGATTCCCAGAAAAGAAAAATCCGATGCGTTCATTCTCAACATATCATTACCTTAATTCCACGGTCTCTATGCGGTCAGCCGTCACCAGCAGAAAGCGGCTGCGAATGGAAGTCGGTACCACAGTTTTCACGGGGGAAGAAAAATTTCCCTGATACCTTACCTCTCCTCCCGCTCCCAGAATCAGCCATTCATCGCTGTCATAAAGGACGGTTCTGCCTGCGACAAAGAGGATTTTATCGTACTTTTTTTTCAGGAACTTCTTAAACAGCAGGTTTCCTGCCGTTCCGTAGACCTCCAACCGGTAAAGTCCGTCTTTGGTCCCGTTTACGAATAGAATTCCCACATGGGCGTCGTCATGATAAACGGCCTCGATCTGTTCTCCGGAAAAAAGATTCTGGGTGCCCAGCTTCGGGATTTCATCTCCGTTGTAATACATGATCCGGTCTGTCGAAACCGCAAAGGCAGTCTGATCGTTTAGAAAGTGCACCGTCGGTATGACCTCGTCTTTATAATCATAACCGCTGGCATAATTGTCCACTTTGTTTTTTCCCACACTGCCAAAGTTGTAAAAGGCAATGCTGGTTTTCACTGCTCCCGCATCTTCCCGAAGGTATGACACGCAAACCAGTTCTCCGCTCGGAGAAATGGAAACTGCAAGCGGGTAGCCGCTGTTGCCCATGGAGGTGCGGATGCTGGCCAGACTTTTCCCTTCTGCGCTGTACAAATTGACCCAGGTCACGTCCTCGTCGTCCAAAACGGCGCAGACCACCCCCTGCCTGGCTACGCAGAAATTGCGCACCGGCAGATTCGTATTGATCTTCCCCAGAGGTCCGTTTTTGGCCTGCACTACATAAATGGTGCTCTCATTCTTCCCGCCGATTGCCGCGACATCGCCGCAGGTTTGCACCTCCGGATTCTGGATTTCATACGTCTGGTTCCACAGCTTTTCTCCGTCTTTGTCGACTCCGTAGACGCCATCCTTGCTGTATTCCACTATAACCCCATTCAGAGAAATAGCCCCTATACTCTCCGCCTGTGCAAGCGGAACCGAGTCCGAAACGGAGACTTCTGTATAGCTCTTGTCTCTCCAGGAAAAATAGGCAATGAAAAGTAAAGCTCCCGCCACCACACAGGCCGCGATCACTCTGGTGATATGTCCTTTTCCTTCCAAAACTTCATGCGGTTTTTCATCTTGCGTCCTGGAGGCCGCTTCTTCCTCCTTGGTTTGCTTCCCCGAAGGAAACCTCCTGATTTCTGCCAATCCGCCCTCTCCTTCAGCTAAAATCGTAAATAGTCGTCGTATCGTAAGGATGTGCAGGTTCTGTGATCGGGCTCTCAAAGTTCTCTATATTGATCGCATTCGGATAATACTGCGTTTCCAGACAAAAGCCGTCAAAAGGACGATAGGTTGCGCCCTGCTTCCCCTGTCGGATGTCCAGCTGTACGCCCGCATAGAACTGAAACCCCGGCAGGGTCGTCCATGCGCGCATGCGAATCCCCGTCTCGCCGCTATAGACGTCGGCAAACTGTTTCAGAATTCCGTCCGCATGATCGATGCAGAAATTGTGATCATAGCCTCCACCCGCCTCTTTCAACTGGTCATCTTCTTCGTGCATCTTTTCTCCAATGGTTCTTTTATGCAGAAAATCAAAAGGCGTTCCCTGTACCGAACGGATCTCTCCTGTCGGGATCGAGCCTGCCCGCACCGGTGTAAAAGAGCCGGCAAAAAGCCGCATTTCGTGTCCTTCTACGCTGCCGGAGGCATGCCCGCCCAAATTAAAATAGCAGTGGTTGGTCATATTGATCCAGGTCGGGGCATCGCTTTTCACCAAATAATGCAGACGTAGTGCATTCTCTTCACTCAAGGAAAAGCTGAGATGGATATCTTTGTTTCCGGGGAAGCCGTATTCCCCATCTGCGGATTTCAGGTGAAAAACCACTTCTCCTTCCGTCTCGGACACTTCCTCCCACACCGTTCTCTGGAAGCCCGCCACATGCGAAGAGTGCAGATTGTTCACTCCCGCATTCGCTTCCAGGAAATATTTTTTCCCATTGATCGAAAAAGAAGCATCCGCCGTTCTGTTGGCACAGGGGCCGACCGTCGCCCCAAGGCAACCGGGGTTGGTCAGGTAAGCGGTGAGATCCTTCTGCCCCAGGCAAACATCAACCGGCTTTCCATCCCGGTCGGGCACAAGGATATTGAGAATAATCGCTCCAAAATTCGTCACCTTCACTTCCATCCCGTTTCCGTTGATTAAACGGTATGCGTAAATCGGCGCATGGTTCGGCGCCTCTCCAAGAAATTCTCTCTTAACCTGCATCTTTCCTCCTTACAGAACAAACACTCTCTGTCTATTCCTGTGCATCTTTTCTCCCCGCGGGAAGACGACTCAAAGTTCCGTGCGACCTTCCAGTGCACGCAACAGCGTCACTTCGTCAATGTATTCCAGGTCTCCTCCGACCGGCACCCCGCTGGCGATCCTTGTCGTACGAATGCCGAGCGGTTTAATCAATTTACTGAGATACATTGCTGTCGTTTCCCCTTCCAGAGAAGAATTGGTGGCAAGGATCACTTCTTTTACTTCCTCGCCCGCAAGTCTTTTCATCAATTCTTGAATCCGAATATCCCCCGGTCCGATCCCGAGCATGGGAGAAATGGCACCATGCAGTACATGATAGACACCTTCATATCTGCCCGTCTTTTCGTAGGCGGCCAGATCCCGTGTCGTCTCCACAACCATAATGGTGCCGTGATCTCTCTTTCCGCTTGCACAGATGGGGCACAGCTCTCCATCGGTCAAGTTACAGCATACTTTACAATAGCGTACCTGCTCCCTTGCCTCCGTCAGTGCGCCCGCCAATCTTCCGACGCGCTCCTTCGGTAGATGAATGATGTGAAAAGCCAGCCTTTGCGCAGACTTCTCTCCGATTCCCGGCAGAGAAGCCAGCTCGTCAATCAGGTGGTTCATCGGTCCCGAATACAGATCCATACTCAGAACATCCCTCCGAGTCCGCCGGTCATATGGTTCATGATCGATGCGCCCGCTTCCTGCGCCTGTTTTGCCGCCTCATTCACAGCGGCAACGATCATATCCTGCAGCATCTCCACATCCTCCGGATCTACCGCCTCCGGTGAAATCTTCAGCGCCTTCAAATCTCCGTTTCCGCTGACGGTCGCCTGCACGGCTCCTCCGCCCGAGGTGGCCGTAAATTCCTTCGTCTCCAGTTCCTTCTGCTGTTCCTCCATCTGGCGTTGCATGCGCTGTGCCTGCTTCATCAAGTTGCTCATGTTGCCGGGCATGCCTCCACCCGGGAATCCACCTCTTTTGCTCATCATCCTATCCTTTCTCTTTTCTTCCTCTACGATTCCGTCATCTGCACATCCATCCCGATGGATGTCAACCCGGCTGCAAGCGGTCCGTCGGTGTCCGGATCCCGCCCCTCTTGTGCGACCATTCCTTCTTTCTCCCCTTCCGGAGGCGCACCGTCCGGGGCTTTCCCTCTCGTCTTCCCTTCCAGCGCAGGCTTTTTCCCGGTTCTTTCTGTCAAAAATTCCTGTAGCGACCTGCCGCACTCTCCTTCCAGCATCCTCGCCACATTTCGATTGGTAAAAAGAAAACACAGGCGGCGATTTTTGACTTCAACCCGATCAAAATTTTTGGGTGAAAAAAGTGCCCGCAAGGCGGGAGACATCTCGTCCAGATACTGTCCCCAGGAAGCTGCCATCTCCTGCAGATCCTCCTCCGTCGCTTCTTCTACCTCGACTGCTTTCTCCACAAGGGTCGATTTGGAAGGAGGATTTTCCTGCATTGCATAAGCTACAGAAGCAGCGCTCCCCTCATCCAGGCGTTTTCTAAGCTCTTGTGTCTCCCTCTCCAACACACGCAGCCGTTCTGCCAGGGCTTCTCCCGCCATTTCCGATTCCGGATGACAGACCTTGATCACCGTCATTTCCAGTAGAACCCTTTTCTGCGTGGAATACCGCATTTCGGAAGAGAGTTCGGAGAAAAGCCGGATGTAGAGAAGCAGCGTTTCCATCTGCGCTTCTGCGGCCTGTCTCCTCAATTCCTCCAAATGATCCGGAGACACATCGATCACATCCTCCAGTTCTTCTGCGGTTTTAGCCAACATTAAATTGCGAAGGTACCAGACAAAGTCCCTCACAAACTGCAAAAGCTCTCCACCCTGATAGACGATATCGGCGATCAGGTCAATGGCTTCTGTCACCTCTCCCTTTAAAAGATGGGAATAAAATCTGCCATAGATCTCCGTATCCACTGCACCAATGATCTTTCGAACGCGCTCGCCGGTCAGTTTTTCACCGCACAAAAAGGCGACACACTGATCCAGCAGACTAAGCCCGTCTCTCATGGAGCCGTCCGCTGCGCGGGCGATCAGATATAGGGCCTCTTCGTCCGCCTCAATCTGCTCCGCTTCCACCACTTCCTGCAAGCGCCCCAGAACCACCTTTGTCGTGATCCGGTGAAAATCATATCTCTGACAGCGGGAAAGGATGGTCACCGGAATCTTCTGCACCTCTGTCGTAGCCAGGATGAAAATGACATATTCCGGCGGCTCCTCCAGCGTTTTCAAAAGTGCATTAAAGGCTCCGCCGGAGAGCATGTGTACCTCATCAATGATATATACCTTCTTTTTTCCGGCGACCGGCGGATAGGAAACTTCTTCGATAATCTCCCTGATGTGATCGACGCCGTTATTGGAAGCGGCATCGATTTCGATCACATTCATATTTCCGCCATCTGCAATGGCCTTGCAGCTCTCACACTCTCCGCAGGGCGAACCGTCCTTTGGGTGCGCACAGTTCACTGCCTTTGCAAAAATTTTGGCAATAGACGTCTTACCTGTTCCGCGCGTTCCGCAGAACAGGTAAGCATGACCGATCCGGCCGTTATTGATTTGATTCTTGAGTGTCGTGACGATGTGATCCTGCCCCCTCACTTCATCGAAGGTGGCGGGCCTGAATTTACGATACAGTGCTACATAAGACATGGAAAAACTCCAAAGCGCCTCTCTGTTATCCATCTCCGAAGGAGACGCCTAACCTCCTCGTTTCTTTGAACTCCATCAGTCTCCAAAGGAGACGCCTAACATCTTGGCTTCTTTGATAATCGTTGCATCCTTCGGAATCATCTTGAGCTTTCCGGCTACTTCCTGTAGAGGAACTCTCACGATTTCTCTGTCCTTATAGGCAACCATATAGCCATACTTTTCTTTTAAAATCAACTGTCCCGCCTCTGCTCCCAGACGGCTGGCAAACACTCTGTCGTAGGGATCCGGCGCACCGCCGCGCTGCATGTGTCCCGGTACCGTCACACGCACTTCCTTCCCGGTCACCTCTCCGATCTGATGCGCAATTTCAAATGAAACGGAGGCATGAACACTCTTTTCCCGTTTCTTAGCCAGTTCCTTCTTGGACAGCTTCGCATCCTCCTTGGAAAGCGCTCCCTCCGCCACGGCAATAATGGTAAATCTGGCTCCCTCGGCATCTCTTTTCTCAATCGCCTGAATGACCTTATCGATATCATAAGGGATCTCGGGCAAAAGAATAATATCCGCACCTCCCGCCATGCCGGCGTTTAAGGTTAACCATCCCACCTTATGTCCCATCACCTCGATAATGAAAACACGTCCGTGGGAGTCCGCTGTGGTATGAATGCAGTCGATGACATTGGTCGCCACGTCTACCGCGGACTGAAACCCGAAAGTCATCTCCGTCCCCCAGAGATCGTTGTCAATCGTCTTTGGAAGAGAAACAATATTTAATCCTTCTTCCCGCAAGAGATTCGCCGTCTTCTGGGATCCGTTGCCGCCCAGTACCACCAGGCAGTCCAGTTGCAGTTTGTAATACGTTTGCTTCATAGCCGCAACCTTGTCGATTCCGTCTTCCTCAATCACCCGAATCGTTTTAAACGGCACACGGGAAGAACCGAGAATGGTGCCGCCTCTGGTGAGAATCCCGGAGAAGTCTCTGGACGTCAGCATCCGGAAATTGCTGCTGATGAGTCCCTTGTATCCGTTTAAAAACCCGTAAAACTCGAACTGCTCCTTGCTGTTGGAGAGGCACTTGACGACACCGCGCATTGCTGCATTTAACGCCTGGCAGTCGCCCCCGCTGGTCAGCATACCGACTCGTTTCATCACAAACCTCCTTCTATTCTTTGCGCTCTATTGTGAACCCTTTCAAAATCCAGTGATACAAGTGCCAAGAAAATGAAACTACTTTATTTTACCATGAATTCAATCTGTTTGCAAACAGGTGTTCGGTTTCTCCCCCCTGCACTGCCCCTAGATGCGCGGGATCTTTTTCTGGTTCAGCCACGGCATGTTCTTCCGCATCTGGGACGCGGAGACCTGAGACTGCAAACTCTTTGTCTTGATCCCCTTCTCCAGCTTTCCGCCGTAGGTCTCCACGCCTCCGATCGCCATCACCTTCTGATAGCCCAGATCCGCCAGTTTCTTCGCCGCCTTTTCTGCCCGTGCCCCCTTTTCGCAATACAGGAAGAGCGGGACCTCCTTGTCCGGAATCATGCTCTCTACCAGATCAATCCTGCCAAGCGGAATATTGCGGCTATGGGGAAGATGTCCCTCCGCATACTCCTTCTGTTCCCGGACATCGATCAGAATCGCCCTCGCCTCTGCGCGGTAAGCACGCAGTCCTTCGTTGATGTCTTTTTTCTTAAAAAAATCAAAGAATCCCATAAGATGTCTCTCCCAAATTATTGTTGACGCAAAGATGCTAAACAGATATAATTTTACTTGTTCTTGTCTCTATGGGCAAGAAAATCTTAAACCTTTCGCACGGACGATCTCCGGCTCGGGAAGGTTGCAGATTCACCAAATGGAGATGTATCGAAGTGGTCATAACGAGCTCGACTCGAAATCGAGTTGTCCGCAAGGGCACGTGGGTTCGAATCCCACCGTCTCCGTAATCAGGGGAATCTCTTTCTCATTTGAAGAGAGGGATGCCAAAGAGCGACCCGGTTTACGCCGGGTCTTTTTGTTTCCTGAAAATCATACCCGGAAACGATCGGACATCCGCCATGCATCCTTTTTTCACACGAAAAACCAACCTCAAGTGCGCCTCCTACCCTCCCGTGCCTCGCCGCTTCCTTCCACCGTGAGAAAAAAGCGCCAGACCGAAGAGGCAAACTTCGCCAACCAGGCTGCCAGTATGATGCCCAGCGCAATGCAAGCCGCTTCAAAGATCACCTTCTTGGAATATTCCGAAAGCAGCTTTTCCTCCTGCATCACAAAATAATACATCGTGTAATAGAGGTCGCCACCCGGAATTTCCGGCACCAGCATGGGAACCAGGGTGACCAGAACCGGTGTCTTTAAGAGACGCGCGTAGATTTCCGCCAGCAGTGCCACGAAGAGACTGGCAAAAAAGATGGCGCCGTAAATGCCCGGCAGTCTTGGCTTAAGAAGCAGATAAACGGCCCAGCCCGCCCCGCTGCCAAGGGTGATAAAAAGGAGCTTCCTGTCCCAGATTCCAAAGAGGAGCGCAAAGCAACAGGACGCCACCATTCCCATCAGAGTCTGACTCATAAAACCCTCCCTACCAGGGCGACCATGGCAAAGCCAAGCGCCACAAAAGCAGCCTTCAAAAGCGCTTCGCTAAGGTTGAGCAGCCCGCTGATAATATCGTCGTTAATCATATCCCGCAGTGAAGAAGTCAGCTGGATTCCGGGGATCACCAGCATAATATTGCCGATTTTGATGAGATCGGTATGCGAACCGATCCCCAGACGCACCAGGGCTTCCACGGAAGCCGCCGTCAAGGCGCTGCATAAAAGCAGCTGCAGAATACTGTTGAGTCGAAATCGTCCGGTCACATGAAGAGAGAAGAAAAGTACCGCACCGGAGAGCATCGAGGCGACCGCATCTTCTCCGTTTCCTTTAAAAAAACAGGTCAAGGAGGCGGAGATCAGAAGATACAGGAAGAGCGTCTGCACCGTTTTCGCCTGGCCCTGCACCCGAATCTTTGCAATCTCCTGCTCCAGTTCCTCGTGTGGTAGCGGATGGGCACAGACCCTTCTGGAGAGAAAATTGATTTTCTCAATCTTCCCCAGATTCGTGTCTCTTTTTGTAATTCTCCTCGTCTCCGTCAGTTTCCTTCCTCCCGGAAGCGTCCCCGTTGCCACAATGCTGGAGGTAATGGTGAACACATCCGAGCGCACAAACCCATAGGCGCGTAAGATTCTACCCATGGTATCCTCCACCCTTCCCGCTTCCGCTCCGTTCATCAGGAGCAGTGCTCCGATTTCCACCGCATCGGATAAAATCAGCGCATACGTAGACTCGGTGTATGCTGCTTCCTTTTTTTCTTCTTTTTTTAAATCCCGTTCGCTCAAATCGGCTTCCTCTTGTCCTTCCAGCGAGCAGACCGCAAGAAACTTCCTTTCCCCTTCAGATCCAGGCACTTCCTCCTCAGACTCCAAGTGCCTCCGTCTCAGGGAATCAGGCCACATATCCCATCCGCTGGGAGATCTGCCCCGCCGTCTCCTTTACCTCCGCAACGATCGCCATCAGCTTGGCATCCGTGATCTCATGAACGCTTCCGCTGACGCTGACGCAGGCAATGGGGCTTCCGGTATAATCAAAAACAGGAGCACCGACGCATCTGCGATCATCCAGGAATTCACAATCATCCATCGCCCATCCCTGTTTCCTGATCGTTCCCAAATGTTCCTTATATAACTGGCTGTCGGTGATGGTATGCGCCGTATACCGCTTCAACTTGTGGGTAGAGAGCAGATAATCAATGACATCCCCCGATTCGCAGGAGAGGAGGCATTTGCCGATGGAAGACGTATAAGCATCCACCTTCAGGCCGTCTCTCCCGTTCTTGAGAAATCGATTTTGGTTCAGGAGATCCAGGTAAACAACCTTGTCCCCCACCAGTTTTCCCAGATGCACAGTCAGATGGAGGTCCGCATAGAGATCACTAAGGAAAGGCTGCGCCACCGTCTGCAACTCCAGTGCGTTCACATGATAGGCGGTGATTTCCATGATTTTGGGGCCAAGCATATATCCCGCTTCCGCATCCTTCTCCGCATAACCTCTGTTGCACATCGTCTGAATCAGCCGAAAGGCCGTCGCCTTGCTCAGACCGCAGCCCCTGGCGATCTCCGTCAGGCTGACCGGCTCCTTTTGTCTGGCAAGGATTTCCAAAATATCGAATATTCTCGACACACTTCTGACATTTTCCGCCATAGAGCAATCCTCCGTCCCGCATTTCCTATTTCTGATGTGCTTGTCAAATCATCCGATGGAACCTTGTATCCCTATTATATATTCTGCCAAAAATAAGCTCGACTCCATGATTTGATTTGCGCAGATTATAGCATAATTTCATCAGGTGAAACAATCGTTTCATCAAATGGGATGGAAAACTTGTGGATTTTTCCGGTTCCTCTAAGCTTTTCTATAGAAATGATCGAAGCGTCCCTGATCGATGTGACACAGGGAACGACACCAAAGAACAGCAGATCTACATCGCCACCACCAGGATTCATCGAATGAAAAATCAAACACAGACAGGAGGGATGAAACATGTTACAAGCAACCGTAGCTTCCAGCACACAGGCGGATGCAACACTGGCCGCAAGAGAAATGGCAAAGACCTTGAAGGAGGAGAACCTGAAGGCAGCCTTTGTTTATTGCAGCTGTGAACTGGATGTGAAAACTCTGGTCAAAGAACTGGGGAGCGAACTGCAGGTTCCCGTATTCGGGAATACCAGTTTCACCGGCATTATCACGCCGGAAGGCTACATCGGAGGAGACAAGCCCTTTGCGGGAGCCATGGGGCTTTCAGATCCGGATCTCACCGTAGGCGTTGCTTCCATTGCCAAAAAAGAGGATGCCGTAGAAGCGGGTCGTCTCCTTGCTGCAAGCGCCAAAAAAGCCGCCGGAAAAACGACCGCCCCCGATTACTTCTATATGGCGGCCTCTCCCGCAGAAGAAGAATTCTATGCAGAAGGAATTGCAGATGAGATCGGCCGCGTTCCCTTCTTTGGCGGCTCCGCTGCCGACAACACGATCGAAGGCAAATGGCTGCTGTATGCAAATGACGAGGTGTTTGCAGACGGATGCGTTGTCGCTTTCTTCTACGGAGGGCCGAAGATTCGCAATCTTTTCACCGGGAAATATCATGAAACAAAGGATTGCGGCGTCATCACGAAAATACAGGGTAACCGCACGATTGCGGAAATCGACGGCGTACCTGCACTCAAGAAGTATCAGGAGTGGAGCGGACTTTCCGACGAAGCGCTTAGCGGCGCAAATCTGCTTGCCAATACCGTTGTCTCCCCTCTCGGCGTAAAAGACCGTCTCGGTAAACTGGTGGCAATCCGCCATCCCATGAGCGGAAATGCGGACGGCACGATCAGCGTCGGCAACAACCTGGCGGAAAAAACCGTGGTGATCCGTATGGAAGCAAGCATCGACGAACTGGTTCATTCCCCCGCAGAAACCCTGATGGAACTGATGGAAAAAACACCGGGCAAGATCCGTGCCTTTCACCTCGTTCACTGCGGTGGCAGAAGAGCGGCCATTGCCGGTCGCATGGATGAGGTGGCGAAAGGGCTGATCGCCGTAGCCAAGGGGATCCCCTTCCTCACCGAGTTCACCTTCGGAGAATACGGCTTCGAGCGCGACGATACGAACACCTGCGGCGGCCTGATGCTCTCTTTTACCGCTTTTTACGAGGAATGACCGTCCGCAATCCATCAACCTGGTCTTGTTGGAAAACGCTTTTTTGCAGACAAACAGGATCTAACAGACAATCCGGGCGGTAACCATTTCTCCGCCCCGTCACACCAATCCAGCGTACCAAAAGGAGGTTCTATATGAAAATGTTAATCGGCGGCCTTGCCGCAGATGCCGCTTCGAAAGAAGTCATTGAAGTGACCAATCCCGCAACCGGAGCAGTCATTGACACCGTTCCGAAGGCAGATGGCAGTGATGTGAAGCGCGCCATTGCTCTTGCGAAAGAAGCGCAGAAAGAATGGGTCAAAATCCCCGTTTACAAGCGTGTCGAACTTCTCTCTCATTTTTTGGAACTGGTGGAAAGAGACAAGGAAGATCTGGCGCAGACCCTTTCTCAGGAAACCGGAAAGCCCATTACGGAAGCCAGGGCAGAAATCGGGAATATTCCCATCGCATTTCGCGCTTTTTCCGAAAAAGCAAAGCATCTTTACGGAGAAATGATTTCCGGCGAGCAGGAGGCGGGCCAGGAAAAGAACGTTCTTCTGGTAAAAAAAGAGCCTCTGGGTGTTGTCGCAGCCATCATTCCCTTCAACTTTCCCTGCGACCTCTTTGACCAGAAGGTGGCGCCTGCGCTGCTTGCCGGCAATGCCTGCATCGTAAAACCTTCTACGGACAATCCGCTCACCCTCTGCAAACTGTCGCATCTCTTAAACGAAGCCGGCGTGACGGCAGGCGCGATCGAGATCGTGACCGGCCCCGGCTCGACCGTTGGAAATGCGCTCACCGCCGATCCGGATGTCAATCTGGTCACCCTGACCGGCTCGACCGAGGTCGGAATTGAAACGGCGAAGGTTTGTGCAGAGAACCTCACTCATGTGGCTCTGGAGCTGGGCGGTAACGATGCCTTTATCGTACTGGAAGATGCAGATGTCGCCCTTGCTGCCAAAGAACTCATCTGGGGCAGAATGTACAACACCGGTCAGGTCTGCTGTGCTTCCAAGCGTTTTCTGGTACACCGGAGTCTGGTGGAGGAATTTACCAAGGCGGCAATCGCGGAAATCAAGGCCATCCCCACGGGCGACCCTTCCGATGAAAAAAGCCGTATGGGCTGCCTGATCAGTGAAAAGGCGGCCATCAAGGTAGAAGAGCAGGTGGCGCTCACCGTGAAGCAGGGCGGCAAAATCGTCCTCGGCGGCAAACGAAACGGAGCCTTCTATGAGCCGACCGTCCTCGTGGACGTACCCAAAACTGCCGATGTGGCAAAGGACATGGAAATCTTTGGGCCGGTGGTGCCGATCATCCCGTTTGATACGGAAGAGGAGGCCATTGCCATCGCCAACGCCTCCAAATTCGGGCTCTGTGGCTGCGTCTTTTCCCAGAATATGAAAACCGCTGCACGTGTCGCGAATGCCCTGGAATGCGGCGGTGCAGTCATCAACGGTGCCAGCTTCTTCCGCAGCTTCGAGATGCCTTTTGGCGGTTACAAATTCTCCGGCATCGGCACGGAGGGCATCATGAGCACCTTTGACGAAATGACGCATACCAAAACCATCGTGCTGAAAAACATTCTGTAATCACAACCCCAGAGATTGCAAGACCGGAAATGCGCGCCGCCGGGCGCACTGATAAAACCCTCCTTACTGTGACACTTTCGTGTCCAGTAAAGAGGGTACATATCATAACCCGGGCGGGCGCTTTCCTTTTTCTTGTTTCAACCGAAGAGACCAAAGAATCCCTTTTTCTCGTAGGGCTCCGTGCGGAGGCCCTCGTAGTGGTAGCCGGTTTCATCGATCATCTTTTTGACGATCGCTTCATCCGCGGGTGTCTCGGTGACGAAACTCGCTTCCTTCTTTCCGTGGGATGCACTCACCTTCTTGGCATCCGGAAACTGCTTCCGAATCGCATCGCTCACATGCGCCTCGCACATGCTGCAGGCCATGCCGTCAATCCGAATGATATTTTTGACCATAGTTCTACCTCCTGACTTGCAGATGAAACATTGCTCACTTCTTCAGACGGAAGCGCTCCGGTACAGCCGCCTTCTCCTCTTCGAGATGAGAGCAGCTCGAGCAGCCTGTCGGCGCGCAATGGTGACTGCTGCCGCAGGAACCGCTGCAGGCGTCACAAGAACCGTGGCGCAGGCAGTAGCGAACCGCAAGACCGATTAAGGCGAGTAAAATAAGAAATACAATAACAGTTGCCGGATTCATTGTCATTTTCCTCCTTTCCTGACGGAACGGAAATGAATCTCCGCCGCCGCTTCTCTGCCGCTCCCCAAGGAAACGGCAAAGGCCGGTCAGCGTACTTTACATTTTAACTTTATGCGTTTGCACGAACGGCACTCACATTGTCCTTCTTCACATGCTTCGGTGCCGGGCGGAAGATGAAGTAGAGTGCGGCAAGCACCAGAAGGCGAGGCAATAACCGAGACCCATCTGGAAGCCGAAGGTAATCCACCCCCACTTCGACTGTCCCTGCTCACGGAAAGCCGTGACAATCGCGACCAGGCAGGGTGCGTCAAAGATACTAAAGAGCAGGAAGCTTAAGTGGACTATCCGACCGAACACTGGACCCTTGATTTACTATAATTGATTTGTTTATAAACTCTTGCGGGATACTTTTGATTTTACGTATATAGTAATGGCAATAAACACGATTAAAGATATTGTATTATCAATTAGAGATAAGTATGCAGCATCCATTGATATAAAAGATTTCATTGCACACACAATTGCGGTCAGAATAATTCCTGAAAACAATAATAGTTTTGATGCCAATAAGTGAGCTTCTTCCCAAAGTTTTTTATTTTCCATTGTTTCGGATGTTCGAAATCCGCTTATTCTTGAAATGTCTTTTTTTGCTTTTCTTTTATAAAAGAATGAGATTGCAATCATCGTGATTGGTAAAATAAGATCAACTATCCAAAAGGCTTTTTCCATAACTTAGTCACATCCCTTCATTGACTATAAGATTATTAGCATAATCTTTTTAATTTTCTACGGAGATTCTGTAATCTTTCTATGAATAATTCCAAGTGCCTCCATTTCCCCACACATTTGTAGTGTTTTACATACGAAGTCGCTACTGTCTTTACGTGACACAAAATTAGCTACCGCTTCCTCAACGGAATATTTTTGCTCTAATAATTCGTATAGTTTTTTTGCTTCGCCATCAACGAATCCAACACGTATACTATTCTTATTAACTTCAAAACTATTAGTGTTTTGTGTAAAACTAACGTCTTTTTGCGTTAAGGCACGATCTTCAAGCCCCCACTTGTTAAACAATTCAATCCTTGAGGATGTGTAGTGGTTGTTTTTACGCACCTTATATATTATTGTATAGAAGTAAGAAGCATTAAGTCGTTTATAAACTCTAAGCATTTCTTTTTTGAATTCTTGTAAGTTTAATTCGTTATTAAATAGCTTTGTCAACTTCCCTAGCATATCTATTTGGTACTCTGCTGGAACCTTGTCAAGAATTAAAGATGTAAGAGACCATGCATTTTGTCTGCTATAGCTATCGATATATTGATCAAAAAAGATGTTTTCATTATTACCTAAGCATTGACAGAAGATAAACGCCTCTCCTAGGGGAGCAAGATGATTATCTAATTCTGAAACAATTCTTTTAAGCACATCTATGCCATCTTCACCGCCTGCTCCACATATTGGATATATAACATCCTTTGTTATCGGAATAAACGGAGGATTTACATATACAGCCGAAAATACTTCATCGTCACTTAGAACAGAATACAAATCACCTTCTCTGATTTCAATTATATTATTTAGTCCATTTAATTTGGCGTTAAGCTCTATAACTTTAGCAGCTTTTGGGTTTAATTCTACTGAAATAACTTTCTTAGCAGAGCGAGCGGCTAATATTCCCTGTATTCCAGTTCCGCTACACAGATCCAAAACGATATCCTGCTTATTAAATTTAATATTTTCAGCCAATCTCAAACTATCCAAGCCTATGTAAATGTCGGTATCTTTATTTTTACATGTTTCGTACCAAGGATTTAATTCTGTGAGAAGTCGCAATCCCTGATAAACAACGATGCAATAATTATTTGTAGATAGGTGTGTATCATCACACTTCAGAATGTTCGCTTCTATAAGAGTATTGATTTCATCTTTTAACTCACATGCGTCCCATTCCTGTTTTGTCATTGGTATCCCTAAACAGAATAGTTTTATCAGCGGCTTGTTTTGGCCCACGTTTCTATCAATAAGATCACGCATTCGTTCAAAATCTGACCAAGGGTCAAAAAACTCAAGAAAACCTCTTAAGCTTTTGATAACAAATATGTAGTCTGTTTTATCTAGTATAGTATTTAATGCATCAACGACTTTATCATTTACTGTTATCATATCGCTCCTTTCCCAACTTTATATTGTTAATGCTTTTCTGCTAGCACCAAAACTTGTCCCACATTTCAAGATCAAGAGATTTATTGATTTCATTTTTTAAGACACATGTTTTCTCAAATCCAAGTTCCTGATATATCTGCTTTAATATGCCCATAGAGCCCGTGTAGTAATGAAATCTAATTTTATTAAATTTATCATCAAACATATCTTTTGCATAGTTTAATGTAACTTTGCAAGCATGACGCACCTGACTTTCATTCATTTCCGTCTTAAAAAAGGAACTGTTAATAGATAATGCAGAAAAGATAGAGCCCGCCATAGGTACACCAATGACTATATCCGAAACAATTTCATTGTCTTGATATGTCAAAAAATTATATTCATAATTGTTGAACTGCCGCTCTCTAATTGAAATTACACTATAAAAAGACGGTATATTGACAGCAATTTGATTATACGGGTTATTTATATTTTTGTTGATAAAACCTGAAATACATCTATAATCCGATTCTCCTGCAATCTCTATTTCTCTTTTTGATATATTAGCATCTTCAACAATAGAAGCAATCCCATATGCACTCAGTAGATTAATAGTATCAATTACATCTTTTTCTACTTCCTCAATTGATACATTCTTTGCGTGCATCTGTTTTGCCATGTTTAGTGAATCTGTTACTTCATCAGATTTCTTTAGGATTAATCCGGCAGTTCGATTTAAAAACAATAGTTTTTTACAATTCTTTGCGATTAATGATATTGTTTCATCGTTTTCCTCGCGCATATAGAATGTCTGTGAGTTAATTATATATTTCATGGCATCAAGCTCCTTTCGCTCGTTTTTCAAATAAACTCTATGGTTTATAGCAAATCAATTAGTATTTTTTCTCCCTCGTATGGTCTGGGTATAAAATCCACAAAATCGTCAACTGTCTGAATTTTATTTAGATGGCTTAAAACATATTTATTGTCCCATATCATGTTATATCCGCCATCCCAATATTCTTTTAGGGTATATCTCATACAATTTCCAACCACGATAGGTAAATATGTTGTAACCGTTATATCTCCATTTGCTTTTATTTCCATGCAGTAAGATTTTAGCCCATTTTTAGCATTGAACGGCATACGTCTCATATGATCTAGAGGATCGCCCCATTCAACAATAATCTTTTCTCCATATTCGGTAATAGCATTCTGCACATCCCTTAAAAATAAAAAGTATTCTTGTTTTGAAAGAATTAGGCTTTCTCCTATAGTTCTCCCACGACCTGACGGAATAAATGGCATCATTCGAACAACATCAATTCCTAATAACATACACATTTCAATATACTCATTTATACTTTTATAATTTAGTTTGTTTGGAACAAAAGATGTAGCTATCGCTTTAATTCCGGCATCTTTTAATACTTTTACAGCATTAATTGCATGCTCGAATGAACCTTTTACCTGTCTAAAGCTGTCATGCTGATATTGATTAATCCCATCAATTGAAATCTGGATTTGTTCTAGCTCTCTCTTTTTAAGTTCTGCAGCTTTTTCTTTGGTAATTAGAAATCCATTTGATACCATGCTTATTGCCCCGACTTCATCTTTTAAAACATCCATCAAATCAAGGATATTTTCTCTGCATAAGGTTTCTCCTCCGCACAAACATACAGAAAGGGGATGTAACTCGGCTATCTGCCTACCAACCTCAATGACTTGTGAATCACTTAATTCTTTAATCTGGCTTGAACCGCTATTATTGTAGCAGTGAAGGCATTTCAGATTACACTTGTTTGTAATATCAAATGAAACCGCAATAGGACCAGAAAGTTTTGACATAACTTCATATTTTTCTTTTAACTTATATTCTGCAATTTGCATAGATACCTCCGATCATCTTAGTAGTTTGATGGAGCAAGGCGGTGTAACAGTTGTCTTAGGTAATTATGATCATTTATGCTCACGAGTTACCTAGTATAATTATAGTTCATGCCAATATTCCAGTTAAAGCCTCCGTTTGCATTAGCTAGAACATTCGCATTAGCGTGTGTGTACACATTAACGTTTAATAAAAGGTTTGTATTAACTCCAACATTTATGTTTGTCCCTAGCGTTACCGGTACGACAAGAACCCCCTGAGGGGTATTGCCGTCCGATTGAACACTTGGTTTTTGATATGACACTTCCATTTTTTTGCTCTCCTTTCTTAAAATAAATTAAGCTACACCGCCTTATTCTTCTTCAATTTTGATGAGTACATCTGCTTGTTTTATTATTAAATCATCATGACTTATAGCAATAACAATGCAATGATTATCTTTCTTACTCTTGATCGTTTTAATTATTTCGGGAATCAAATCACCGCTTAAAGAAGCGGTAGGTTCATCAAATATATACACACTTGCTTCCTTTAAAACTGTCCTTAGAAAGAAAACCATTTGCTTTTCACCCTCAGACAATGATAATATATTTTTCTTCCATAGATAGAGCAAATTGAAATGATCGCTTAAAAAGAGATTTGATAATTCTCTGTCTTTGATTATAGCTTCAATTTCCTCCTTTGATTCCATAGAGAGCATAAAACACAAGTATTCTCCAACGTCCATCTGCGGAGCACTCTCATTTTGAATCATTACCGAGAACTTGTTATTTCTGGCTTTCTCTAAATTAATGCTTTTGATATTTTTGTTGTTGAATAAAACATTTCCTTTGTCGCTTTCTATAAGACCCATTATTCCTTTAATAAGTGATGTTTTTCCCGCACCATTTTGACCAATTATTACATAGAATAAATCCTTTTCAAAAGCATTATTTGCAGAAAAGAGATTTCTAACTGACAGATTTTCAACTTGAATTCTATTAATTGATTCAATAATATTTAATCCGCATTGATCTGGTTTCAAAGCAAATATTTCATCCATTCTCACGGCACATGCTTTAACTTCTTGATACTCTTTTCCCATATTGATATACGATTTTATTAGTGAAATGATACTCGCAAAATAAATGTTTATAACTGCGTATTCACCGACAGTAATATTCCCACGTATAACTTGAAGGCCGCCAATAATAACTACGGCAACCTGAAACGCAATTTCTATGATTCTATCGATTGTCTCAAAGGTTGTATTCGTTTTGCACCATCTATACACAGACTGAAAAAAAGCATTATAACTATTTTTTATTAAGTTGGAAAAAGAATTTATTATCCCATGGGTTGCTACTTCTTGGTGAAGTATTAGCTGCTCGCTTAATTTTCCAAAGAAAATATTCTGCTGCTCTTTATAACAGACGTTTGCATCAAACAGTGGTTTTTTCATCAACAAGTATAAAGCGATAAAAATCATTGAAAAAACAATAACGAGAAGAAAAACTAAACGATTAATGGAAAAGAGAATAATCAAAAGTAACAAAAGCCCTATTGCGTTAATAGCCGCAGTTATTACCTGATCAATGAAAAAAGAAACAATGCTCGTACTATCTATATTTATGCGATGAGTCATATACATCGGGTCAAATGTGTAATCCAGAGGCATCTTTTGTATTTGATGAATTCCCTCTAGGTTTATTTCAAAGGAAATATTGTTTTTTAACTTAACTTTTTTAAGAACATAGATGTAGGATAACACGCTACTAACCAGGCCTATCGTTCCAATTAAGAATGCATACCTCACAATGATTATTGCATCTTTATATATCACTAAAGAATCAATAAATTTACCATTTATGTAAGGTATAACAACGGAAAGACAGGCGCTCAGTAATTGCACAATAATAATAAATGATACGATTTTTTTCCTTTTTTTTAGCTTTTTCCTAAATATAGAATACGAAATCATAACCTGCGATTTCTGCTTCAATGAGCGGTTTTATATTTTGTTTTGCGGCATAATTATTTCTTTGATATTATCATGTTTGTAAACTTTTTTCAAATGATTGCGATATCACCACAAAAAATAGTAAGATTAACCAAATATATAGGTTTGAAATTCGACAATATGACAAAATTGTTGAAAATGTGTTAAATGCAGGTGCTTTTATATTTGATATCATTATCTACTTGTTTTCTGCAAGCGTTCATCAGTCCCGCCCATTTCATAGGGTCTTTTGATTTCAATTCTTCTGTTGCCCCTGCGCTTTTTGCAAGCTCCGGCATGATAAGCTCTATCCGCTCCCGGGCAGTAGCGTCTATTTCCGTACAGTGCTCATGTAGCTTCTCGCTGGCGACAAGGGCAATATAGAGGTCGGGGCGGTATTGCTCCAAATACGCCTTGCATAAAAGCCCGTTTCTTCCATGATACCCCAGATTCCCGAATCACATAACTATGATTTCGCCCAGAGCGGTTCGATTTCCAGATCTCTGTAGATCTGTTCTTATTTTGTAGTTACTTCTCCCTGAATCGGGGCTTTTCCCGGTTCAGGGAAGCATTCGATGACGTCCAGCTCGTCTAAAAAACCAGTCATCGTATCCTTTGCAAACAAACCTTTTTTCTACATCTTTGATTTGATGTAAGAAAGATAGATTAACGCAATGAACTCAACGAACAGTTTGCCTTCTAAACTGCGATCAGATGATACCAAAGTTCTTCTACAGTTGAGTCTCTCTTTCAAGTTTCCGAATGCTTTCTCAACAACGTCTCTGGTTCTGTAAAGTTCCAAAGCTTTGATGGGGTCTTTCACTTCGTTTGAGATCAGAACAAAGCAGCCATAGTACCGTGCAGTTATCAACGGCGCCAGCTTCTCCAGCAGCTTAGAGGTGCCCTTTGGCGGATACAAATTCTCCGGCATCGCACGAAAGATGTCATGAGCACCTTTGACACCCACATCCTCTGCTCTCGTCACTCTCATTCTTTCCGTTTTTCCATGCAAAACTTTCCAGTTTTTTATTTATTAATGAGTGGCCTTGTGCTATCGTTAGGAAGGCTCTTTGATTGAGAAACCTTTCTTGTCCATCAGCAAGTTTAAAAAGGAGAGATGATGACAAAACCAATAAATTCCGAAAATCCACAGGCAGGTGTCATTCCCCTCACAGAGGGGAATGCTGCAGATGCCAATGTCTATAACCGCACCTTTCTGGACAGCATCCATGTAGAAATGCGCATCATCGACAGCACCGAAGTCGATACGTCCATCGAACTGTTTGGCAGGAAGTATGACACTCCCATCATGACCCCCGCCTTTTCTCATCTGGAGCAGGTGCTAGGAAACGGCAACACACCGATGGAAGAATATGCGCTGGCAGCAAAGGAGGTGCGGACGCTGAACTTTGTCGGCATGGAGGACAATGAACTTTACCGCAAGATCGCTGAGAAGAATCCCGATACCGTCCGGATCATCAAACCCTTTGCCGATCAGGACAAAATTCTCTCCGAGATTTCTTTTGCCAAAGAAATGGGCAGCACTGCCGTAGGCGTTGATATCGATCATGTCCCCGGCACAAATGGCAGGTACGATGTGGTAGACGGTCATCCGATGGGACCGCTCTCTTTTACCGACCTGAGGAAACTGGTTGCCTCCTCTCCTCTTCCTTTTGTGGCAAAGGGCGTTCTTTCCGTGCAGGATGCGGTAAAAGCAAGGGACGCCGGCTGCGCTGCCATTGTCGTTTCGCACCACCACGGCAGACTCCCGTTCGCCGTCGCTCCCCTTCAAATTTTGCCTCTCATCAAGGAAGCGCTCATCAGCTCTTCCATGAAGATTTTTGTGGACTGCGGCATGGACACCGGATACGACGCCTATAAAGCTCTGGCACTGGGCGCCGATGCCGTTTCTGTGGGAAGAGGCATTTTAAATCCTCTTCTTTCGGAAGGCAAAGAGGGCGTAGTTCTGAAAATAACCAGGATGAACGAAGAACTGCGTGAAATGATGATGTACACAGGCGTCAAGAACCTGCAGAGCTTCGATTCGACCGTGCTGCATTTCTGATGTTCCTTTTCTACCCCATTGACTGATTCCTTCGTCAGAAGAAACCAACCCGCACCCGTTATACCGACAGCAAAGGAGTCCCCGTGAAAGACAAAAAACAACTCATCCTCAACTTCGGCCATCTCTGGCTCATCGCAATGGAAATACTGGTCATCATAGGTGCCTTCGGAGAGGAGGGGATCATCACCACACGCTTTTATACGACTGATTCCAACGTGCTGTGTTTCCTTGCCTCGATTGGCTATCTTTTTTTCCGAAAAAAGAATCCGAAGGCGGTAACCCTCCTGCGCTTTCTCTCTACCACCTGTCTCCTGGTCACCTTTACGGTGGTATTAACGGTGCTTGGTCCGCAGAAAGGGTATGCCGATCAGTTCCTCGGCGGTATGCGTCTCTTCAGCCATCTCCTCTGCCCCTTCCTCTCCCTTGCCCTCTTTGTCTTCGGAGAAGAGAAGGTTTCCTATCGCTGGAGTGCCTACGCAGTTCTCATCACCGTTGTCTATGCAATTCCGATGATCACCCTGAATGCGCTCGGCCTCCTTTCCGGTCCTTACAGCTTCTTAAAGGTGAGAGAGCAGAGCCTCTCCTCCACCTTTTTCTGGATCGTCGTGATCTTAGGCGGAAACGCTCTGCTCTCCCTGGGAGCCATCAAGCTGCAGCATTTGCGCATCGGCAGCCAATCATGATTTGTTTTTTGGTAGGAAGAGGTCGCCTTCCAGTTCCACGATTTCCTGAAAAGGGATTGCGCTACCGTCTGTCAACAGAAGCTGCTGTTTGTACGTATCCATTTTTTTTACCTGTCCGGTCACGGTGACATAGGCGCCGCCTGCTTTCTTTTGATCCAGCAAAAAGTAGGTGACGCTGATCCTGGGCTTCTCTTCCTTCCCTCTTTCCTGCAAATCGTCTCTGATCTTTTGCAGCTTGTCATCGATCCTCTGCTTCTCATACTCATCTAAGAGGATTTTTTCCTCTGTCAGTCTCGCCTCTTCCGCCACTGCCTCCTCATAACCGGAGAGTGCGGCAAAGGGGGAAAACTGCGCCGCCCGGTCATGCATGGACATCTGCGGGTGAGTTCCGGAGACCGGATGCGGCAGGTGGAGAATGTCCTCATATTCGTTCATGGATTTTTCCCTCCGATTCGGTCCTGCCTCTTCCCTACGATTCGTCCATGCCTCTTCGCTGTGATACGTTCATGGATTTTCCCTCATCTTCCTTCACGCTTTGTGTCCTCCGATCTGCTTGTTCCTCTCTCTGGCAGTCGCGCCTTCCAGGAAGTCCATACCTTTCAGAATCGCATTTTTTCCATACTTGTTGCGAATGGCAATCTCCGCCTCCTGCAGGCGTCTCTCCTTCTTGCGGCTCTCTATTTCCTCCCTGCTTTTTGTTTTCTCCTTTTGGAAGGAAAAGAAATCCAGCTGCTCATATTCTTCCTCTTTTTGCGCTGCACGACCCTCCTCCACCACATGCGTTGCGATGACATTCATTCTTCGCACCAGCAGCCCGGGATCTACGATCCGATCAAAAAGCCTCTCCACTGCCTGCAGGATCTTCTGCGTGGATGCGGTAAAACCGGACAGATTCTCCGAGCCGTGCGCCGGCTTCGGCACAGATCTCCCGTAATGATCCACGACCCTCTCCCCGTGATATTTTCTGTTCCGCTCCGGATCGGACAGATTCTCAATATCATAGCCCACATGAATCGCGATTTGATCCGTGGCCAGCCCCTTCTCCACCAGTTCCAGAGACAGCGCATCCGCCATCTCCCTCAAAACCAGCTTCGCCTGCGCCGCCTCATAGGGATGTTGCAGAACCTGACCGGAACTCAGGCTGTTCGTCTCCGGCCGATAAGCCTTCACCGCCTCTATGGTGCAGGGTTCCCACCCCCAGGCATGGTCAATCAGAAGCTCCGCATTTTTTCCAAAAAGGCGGTAGAGCAGTTCCTCGTTCTCGATCGAACATCTCGCCACGTCTCCCATCGTATACAGGCCAAGAGAGGACAGCCGTTTGGCATACCCCCTCCCGACCCTCCAGAAATCCGTGATCGGACGGTGGGACCAGAATTCTCTGCGGTAAGACATTTCATCCAGCTCTGCGATCCGAACCCCGTTCTGATCTGCAGGGATATGCTTGGCCTGCACATCCATGGCTACCTTGCAGAGATACAGATTCGTCCCGATGCCCGCCGTTGCCGTGATTCCGGTCTGGTTCAGTACGTCCAGAATCATTCTCATGGCAAGGTCATGGGGCGACAGGTCATACGTTTTCAGATACGAGGTCGCATCGATGAAAACCTCATCGATCGAATAAACAATCACATCCTCCGGCGCCACGTACTTCATGTAAATTCCATAAATGCGTGTGCTGTACGCCATATAGGTTGCCATACGGGGCGGCGCAATCAGGAAGTCCAGGGAAAGAGAAGGATTTTTTTTCCACTCTGAAAAAAAATGCGTGGAGCCGGAAAACGCTCTTCCTCTAAGCTGATCCTTCCTCGCGGCATTGACCTGCTGCACCTTCTGCTTCACCTCAAAAAGGCGGGCGCGACCGGGAATCCCAAAGGATTTCAGCGCAGGCGTCACCGCCAGACAGATCGTCTTGTCCGTTCTGCTCTCATCCGCCACCACCAGATGGGTATTCAGTGGATCCAGATCTCTTTCCCTGCATTCCACGGAAGCAAAAAAAGATTTTAAATCAATGGCGATATAGGTTTTCTGCGTCATGGCTCTCCCGTATAGAATCCTTCCACTGAGGGCGTTTCCAATGCCCTCCCGTGCCTGTAACCGGCACCCGCTCCTCTTCCGTTCCGGTCAGAATTCTCCTCCCTTTCTGACCACCACCGCATACCGGTCCCTGCACCAATGAATCTCATAGCGGTCCGCTATTCCCTGCTCTTCCAAAAATTCCTGTTCTTCCTGCCTGCTCAGGAGATAGACATTCGGATCGGCTCCGCTCTTTAATCTTTCTTTGATATCCTCCGGAAGGCCGAAGCGAAATTTTCCCACGGCATCGGCGACCAGGAATTCGCTGTGCAAATCCTTATAGTGGACCGTTTTTACATAGGTCGCAGGGGGCATCCGGGTATAGAACACGGCAATCATGAAGGGCGAGATCAGGTTCGTATTGGTCGAATAGATAAGGGCAGAAGAATTGTCTGCCTCCTTTTTTACCGCCTCTTCCGCATAGACGCAGGCTTCCCCGTATCCTCTGAAAAAGATGGAGTCCGCACAGAGCGCATTGTATCTTCCTCCGTAGTAGTCTCTGACAAAAAAGAGAAAACCCACCCACAACGTCAGTGCCGGAAACAGGAAGAGTTGCCGGCCGAACTGCCCCCGGCGTCCGCCTGCCTTTCCGGATCGGGAGTGCGCTGCTACCCACATGAACGCATCATAGCCGCATACCGTATAATACAGAAGAGGGAGGTAAACCATGATGATATGATTGATGGAGATCCGAACCGTCAAACCGAAAAGAAAGGATGCCAGGAAGGCGGCAAATACAATCTCCTCCGCTGCAACCGTCCCCGAAAGAGAATGGGAACCGGATCGCGGATCGGCAGCCGCATCCTGCTCCTTCCGGGTCGCCTCTCTCCTCCCCTTCCTCATGCGTTTCAAGCTCACAACAAAGCCGACCAACGTGACCGGGAAGGTGAACACATAGAAGGTCCAATATCCGGGCATATAGGTATAATATTCGCCGTTCTCCACGCCGACGCTCAGGTACAGGAGAAGCTCTTTGATATTTTTAATCCCCTCCCCCCGGAGAAACAAATCGGAAAAGGAGAGAAAGACCGAAGCCGTATGATCGGAGCGAAACCGTTCCACGGAGAAGAACGGCGTAATGATTTCCGGCAGCTTGCAGACGTTAATGAAATAAAACAAAAAGAGCGGCGCACAGACAAGCAGAAACATCAGCATACAAAGAAAGAGCTGGCGGATTGAAAGGATTTTTCCCCTCATCAGGAAAAAGACGCAAAGAAGCAGGAACACGGGGATCACGATATTGGCGGAGCCGTAGCTATACATGTTCAGCGCAGCCAGAGCAGACGCAAGAACGTACAGTCCGGTACTTTTCTTCCTGGCCGCCTTCATTAAAACCAGAATCGCCAGCCCGAAGGTAAAGGGAATGAGACCATAATCCAGCGTCCATCTGGTGAGAAGGATGTGCCAGGGAGCAATTGCCAGAAGCAGCATCCCAAGCAGTCCAACGGGACTGCTTTGTAGTCCTGTTGGACTGCTTTGTAGTCCAGAAAGACTGCTTTTCGCTTCTTTTACCAGCAGATAAAACAGGGGCAACGTCAGACAGCCAAAAAAGGCGACGGTCCCTCTCAGCACAAAGACGGAAACGCCAAAAAGCTTAAAGGATAGCGCTGTGAGATAAATCAGCAACGGACTTCCGCCGCCGGACCCCCAGGTAATCGGATAGACCGGAAAAGGATTGCCATACCGGTCCACACCGTAGAAGGCGAGGGAAAAGGCCTCATATCCGATGGAAGCTTCATCCTGATTGAGACCGTCCGGAAGCGTGGTCAGGTGATAGAAGCGAAGGAAACAACCAAGGGCAAACGCCAGAAAGAAACAGACGAGCCCCAGGGCAGACAAGCGGTCCTTCTCCTTCTGCACGAAAAGACGTGCCGGTCGGCAGTCCGCTGCTGCCTGTTCCGGATACCCGCCCTTCTGACGGACCACCTTTTTTCCCAGAAAGAACAAGGCAATCCCCACCGTAAGAATGGAAACGACAATATTATAATAATCAATGATTCTCATAGACGATACCGAATGACCTCCCATTGGATTACAGGCGGTTAAACCTTAGTTCGATGATTCCCTGTCATGCTGCTCCTATAATCGTCAATATCCTTCACAATGCAATCATCCCCCATTGTGTGTAATGATTCAAAATATTTTTTGATATAGCCATAAATACCGTACTCGTCAAAGATCCTTGCCACCTCAGCACCTGAAAGTCCTTTGTAATAGCGGTACCGCTCCATGCAATAAATCAAAAAAACGGATTCCTTGCTCATCTCTCACCATTTTTGAGTCGATCGCAGCGCTGTGTAGGAGATCAGGAAGTTTGCAAACCAACCGGCCGGAACGGCAAGCCAGACAAAAGCAATGCCGAAGCGCGGTGCAAACAGGATCGCCACACTCAAACGGATTGCCAGATTCACCAGATTGGCAATGAGAAACGGGCGCATGATTCCCAGACCGCGAAGGACTCCATCTGTCGCCATCTTGATGCCCATGAAGAGGAAAAAATAGCCGAGCCATTTCATGTAATCCCCTGACACCTGATAGGCGAGGGCAGTTCCGTCTTTTCCCAGAAAGAGGGAGGAAATGGGCGTGTGCCAGGTTTCAATCACAAAGAAGGCAAGGGCAGCAAAACAAAAATCCAGGAGCAATGCGGCATGGTATCCTTCCTGAATCCGTTTCTCCTTTTTTGCTCCAAGGTTCTGGGATACAAAGGGGGACACGGCATTGCCGATGGATACGAAGATCAGAGAAAAAACGTTCTCTACCCGCATGGTCGCCGCATAACCCGCAAGCGCCTGAGTCCCAAACGGGTTTACCACTGCCTGCACGATCATCATCCCGACGGATACCGTGGACTGTTGGAGAACCGATGGAACGGCGATTTGCAACATGGCCCGCAGCTCCTGTCCGTCAAACCTGCGAAAGGCTCCTGCATACCTCCGCATTCGGCAAAAGAAAATGATCAGCGACAAGACGGCGGAAATCCCCTGCGAAAGAAGAGTGGCAAGTGCTGCGCCGAATACGCCAAGGCCAAGGTCTTTGACCATCCAAAGATCCATCCCGATATTCAGGACGGAGGAGAAGATTAACAGTCCCAGCGGAATCCTGGATTCCCCGATGGCGGCAAACATGGTGGAGAGAATATTGTACATAAAAAGAAACGGAAATCCCACAAAGTAGACACGCAAATACAAGACGGCGACATCCAGGATATCGGCCGGCGTTTGTAAGATGCGCATCATCCAATGAGAACAGACAAACCCAAAGATGCCAAGGAGGATGCCAAGTACCAGGAAACTGATCAAGGAGGTGGACACAATGGTTTTCATTCTGTCATATTTCTGGGCGCCAAAATAACGGCTCACCAGCACTCCCGCACCGGCGCCGGCACCGATTGCCACACAAATAAACACATTCGAGAGCGCTGCACAGGCCCCGACCGCCGCAAGTGCGGAGGAACCGACAAACTGACCGACGATGATGGAATCCGCCATGTTATAGACTTGCTGAAAAAAGCTACCGATAATCATCGGCAGTGCAAAAACAGTCAGTGCCTTCAGGGGCGCCTCGGTGATTAAATATTCCTCTTTTCCCATTCGTTGTATCCTACAGCCGGTTCTCTTCACCTGGTATAAAATCCGGTATCCTGACCACCCGGTTTGATTGCGTGGTAAGTGGAGCAACTCTTTTCCACAATCGCACTCTTTTCTCATGACTTTATCCTTATTATACACAACACCGGACATCATATTCCTCTCATTCCTCTTTTTTCTGTGTGGAGAGGTGATGTCATTTAACTGATATTCCGATTTTGGAATATATTTCATTTTTATTTGTGATATGATCCGAAACCGGAATTTTTGTTGACTCGGTACATATTATGCTCTAACATGGAAGTGTGATTTTATGGAGGTGGTTCTGTTGGTTGAAAGAAGAGAATATTTGTACCGCATGATTCAATGGAAGGATGAACCGGTCATCAAGGTTGTCACCGGCATCCGTCGTTGTGGAAAATCTACTTTGCTGATGCAATATCAGGCGTGGTTAAAAGCGAATGGTGTTTCTGATCAGCAGATTGTATCCATCAATTTTGAAGAGCTGGAATATGAAGAGTTACAGGACTACCACAGGCTCTACGACTATCTCAAAAGCCGCTTATGTACAGGAAAAAAAACGTATATCTTCCTGGATGAAATTCAGAAGGTTCCGTCCTTTGAAAAAGTTGTGGACAGCCTGTATGTCAAACCGGATGTGGATATCTACATGACCGGATCCAATGCCTATCTGCTCTCCGGGGATCTTGCTACGCTATTGACCGGACGTTACGTCGAAATCAAGATGCTACCCCTTTCCCTTGCGGAATTTCTGGAAATGACCGGAATGGATCGCGATCATGGTCTTGCTACGTATATGAAGATTGGGAGTCTTCCCGCTATCGCTACGATGGATCGCACGCAAGAAAAGATTGAAACCTACTTAGAAGGTATCTATAACACCGTTATTGTAAAGGACATCGAAGACCGACAAGCCAGAAAGGAAATGGATCCGGATAAGAGGAAAATTACAGATATCCTTCTATTGAAGACCATCGCCAAATATCTGTCCAGTGTAGTCGGAAACCCGGTCTCCATACGGAGCATCACCGATTATCTGACCTCTAATGGGAGAAAAATCTCACCAAATACCGTGAGCGATTATGTCGAAGCCCTTACGGAATCCTTTATTTTCTACCCGGCAGATCGTTTCGACATCATCGGAAAACAGCTTCTGAAAGCCAATCGGAAACTGTACATTGTGGATCTCGGTTTGCGAAACCATATCCTGCCTCGCAGTCAATATGATCTGGGTTTTTCTCTGGAAAACATCGTCTATTTTGAGCTTCTTCGTCGGGGATACCGCGTCATGATTGGAAAGTTTGACCATACCGAGGTGGACTTCGTTGCAGAGAAGCACGGCGCCTATACCTATTTCCAGGTTACCGCAGAGATGACTGCGAAAGAAACCTTCGATCGTGAGTTGAAACCACTAACAAAAATCCGTGACAACTATGAAAAAATCGTTTTAACCGGAGATCCTTTCACGCCCGGTAATTATAATGGCATCCAGGTCAAGAAGATATCAGACTGGATGCTAAGTGGGGAATAGGCTCGTGTTCTCCTATAACGGAATTAGAATGGTAACTTTTGCTCCACCTGTTTCTTTTGCATTATCCAAAATCAGTTGCCCGCCGTGTTTCCGGATCATGGAATCTGCGGCATTTAAGCCAATTCCGTAGTGTGTCCCGGAGGTCCTGCCGGCATCGTCCATGTAGAACGGTTCCTTCCCGTGCTTTAATGCTTCCGGTGAAAATCCACTTCCCGTATCCGTGATCGTAACCCTGAAAACGTGGTTCTCTTCGGACACCGAAAGGAAAACCCGTCCCCCGGGCGGGGTACGTTCCGTAGCATTGGAGAGAATATTGACGATCGCCCTGATGAAGAGATCGTGATCCACTAAAATTTCATTGGTTGTATAATGGCATTCCCAGACCGGCGTCAAATGACGTACGGCACATAAGCCTCTTAGCTGCAGCTCCATTTCTTGAAAAAGACTTACACAGGCATTTTTTTGGGGGCGAAATGGATCGCCTTGCCATGATTTCGTAACTTCAATGAGCATCTGCACATAATTTTGCATTTGCAGAGCGCTCTTTTCAATGTATTCCGTATACTTCTTTTGTGTTTCCGAAAGCTCGGATTCCAGAAGAAGTTCCGCATTTCCACGGACAAGCGTAAGCGGCGTTTTCAAGTCATGTGCCAAGGCGGACATTTGACGGTTTTTTCCCTGTTCGACCTCCCACTGTCGCTCCAGAGAATCCTTTAGCGCCCTCCGCATATGGTCCATGGAATGAAGTACGGCATCGACTTCTTTAATCCCGCTTACAGAAATCTCAAAATCCAATTCCTGCTGTTCGACTTTGTTGATGACAAAAGTGAGCGTGGCCAGTCTTTTATTCAATGCTTTTCCGAAACGGACCGCAATCAGGATGATGATAAAAAACATCCCGAGAATTGCAGACAACAAAATAAGCATTTGAGGCGGTACAAGGATTTTCCGTAAAAAAGGGGATCTATACTGTGGAGAAAGCGTATACCGTAAAACGCAATATTCCGCTTTTCTCGGAATGACTGTATAACTGTATTTCCTGATTGTTGCCTTTTTTCCCCGGACCGCATCCCATGCCTTCTGTGCAGCATTCCCCCTCAAATTTCCACTTTTTACATTCCCTTCTGAATCAAAGATAGCATAATCGCACAATTCCGGGATCCGATCCGCCGTGACCTTTTCTGCCATTTGAATTTCATGATACGCACCATGCGCTTTTTTCTGTGCATAATCCGCCGGGTAGACAACCTTATGATTCATAAGGGCATTAAACAGAATCAGCAACGAAATTGCCAGCAGGCACAGAAAGGCAAAAATATATGCGAAGTATTTGAGATAGAATAGACTTAATGGAATCTTCGCTTTTCTTTTTATTCTTTCCATTTATATCCGATCCCCCACACCGTCTTAATTGGTGCATAATCAACTTCCTGCAATTTACTTCGGATGTTTTTAATATGCGTAACGATGGTGCTATCGTTGCTCTCACTGTCAAACCCAAAGACCTGTTCCAGAATCTGTTCTTTGGTAAATACTTGTCCCGGATTTCTGGCTAAAAACTCGCAGATTTCATATTCCCCTTTTGTCAAAGGAACAGCGACATCCCGGACTAAAAATTTCTTTTCAGAAAGATGAAAACTGGACTCTGCAAACGAAATACGGACAGAATGCTCCCGATGCTCCCGTCGCAAATGGGCGGAAATTCTTGCCCGCAACTCCATAACGCCAAAAGGCTTGCAGATATAATCGTCTGCGCCGAGCGATAAGCCGTTTACCAGGCTGTTTTCTTCTGATTTTGCAGTTAGAAAAAGTATCGGGCAATCCACTTGATTTCTCAATTTTTTGCAAAGGGTAAATCCGTCTATTCCCGGCATCATAATATCCAGCAAAATCAAATCAAAAGAACCGACTTTTGTATAGTCAATCTCTTCCGCCCGGGTAATCCCGGTTACGGAATGTCCATCTTTCCTTAAAATGCTTTGTATCATGTCCAGAATACCTGCTTCATCATCAACCGCCAGGATGGATGCCATATTTCTCCTCCTTGATCACCATCGTTACTTTCCAGGCAGCGAAAATCCTAATCGGCTATTCGGAAACCTTCCCAGCGGCAGGCCCAAAACAGATAGACGATCGTTCCAATCGTGATCACGAAAAATCCAATACAAGCCACTTGCTTTAATTCTACACATGCTGTCATCTCACCATTATATGCGGCAAAGAATGTGGCTACCGCTCTTGCCGGCCAGACAAGGGGGACATATTTCCAAACAGATTCTCCCAGACCGGTCAGGAACAGTGCCGATAACACGCTTTCTACAATTCCCAAAGCGATGGACACGCCCTTATTCGAGTCAAATGATAAATACAAGTGCAGGAGATAAAGCGGTATGCTGCTCACAAACATAACCAGCGCCGCCATCGGATAGAACGCCAAATCAACTACCTTGCCGTGCAGTCCAAACCGGAATGCGACACCAAAGAGCAGAGATGCCACGAGAAGCGCCCCGGCACAAAACATCAGGAGCAACAGGAGCTTGGACAAAAACGGAACTACTTTTTTCGGTGACATCAGCATCATTTGGAAACAACCGGCCGATTGCTCCTGTTCTGATAAGATTGCACAGAACAGCCCGATCAAAAACGGAAGTGCCATTCCAATGACTTGGTAATAAAGATCAATTTTTACATAATCATCCCACGGCGCATAAGAATCGTACGCAATAAAAATCAACGGTGTCACGATCGATATAAGCAGATGAGCCGTACGCACAGAAAGATGTTTTGTCTTAAGAAAATCTGCCTTGAGATAAGAGAAAAACATGTCTTTATTTCACCTCCATCTCTTCAAACCACCATGCAAAGAGAACAGCACACACAACAAACCACCCCAGGGAGAGCATGATGCCCGGTAAGATGACAGATTCGCTCCACAGCTCGCTTTTAGCAGGAATGGGTAAGCCATTGGGGAGCAGTCCCAAAGTAGGACACATCAGCCGTACCGGAATAGAGGAAGGGCAAAGCCACCAGGAGCTCTTGTCCGACAAGGTTGCCACACCGCCAATCGAAAGCACCATACAGACAAAAACGTCTGCAAACATACCGAATCGCGCACTCAAAAACAGGTAGACCGGTATTTCCCACAGATAAGAAAGCGTCAGCAGGATTGTGGCCAGTGCCGCACCGCAGGCAGGAATGGTCGAACCGAAGAGAAATCCACCGATGGTTGCGCCCAGAAAAAGAATTCCGTTTGCCGCCAAAAGCCCTAATGCAAGGTAGAGCATCTTTCCAAAAATCAGCTGCCGTCCCGATATGGACAGACCTCTCAAGTTATAATAACGATTTTTTCTATCCTTGGTAATGCTCAAATAGCACATCACAGCCAATGTACCCGGTAATAAGGTCGCATACCACCAATTCCATGCTCCGGCAGGAAAAGCGTCTGCCAGACCTCCTGTTAAAACCAGTACCAGAAGCAGCGTTACGAGCGGTGCAACCACAGGTAGAATTTTACCAAAGGTACGCCTGCACTTTAAGTGCTCGACTTCTATCATGCGACCCATTTTTACTCACCGTCCTTTCCGACCTGCCGGATCACTTGCATAAAGAGCTGCTCCAAATCTTGCCCATTCCGGAGCTGCCCCTCATACCCGAGAACACCCTGTGCAATGATCCCAATATGGTCAGCGACTTGCTGTACTTCCGAAAGAATATGGCTGGACAAAATGACCGTCATTCCTTTTCCAGAGAAAGAACGGATCAATTCCCGCAATTCTTCCATACCGATGGGATCCAGCCCGTTGGTCGGTTCATCCAAAATCAGCAGCTTCGGGTGGTTCAGTAAGGCACTGGCAATACCAAGCCGCTGTTTCATTCCCAAAGAAAATTGTCCGGCTCGTTTCTTTCCCGTATCCGTGAGCCGGACGACCTCCAGCACCTCATCCATTCGATTGTCCGGCAGTCCTAAGAGCGTGGTACGAACCTTCAGATTCTCTCTCGCAGTCAGATTTTCATAAAGCGGAGGCATCTCAATCAGTGCACCAATCTCGTTCAGTGCCTTCCGGTTCCACGGCCGGCCATTCAATGTCACCATGCCGGAAGTCGGTTTCAAAATTCCGGTAAGCATTTTCAATGTAGTCGATTTGCCGGCACTGTTTGGCCCTAATAAACCATACACCGAATTGCGCGGGATATTCAGAGATACTTTGTTTACTGCCATCTGTCCCTTGAATTGTTTGCAGAGGGCATTTGTTTTTAAAATGCAGTCCATAACGACGAACTCCTTTCTGCGTATTGCAGGGATAGAATACAAGGTATTTCTAAAGATTGGATAAAGATTGCTAAGGTGGAGTTCCTTTATTTTCAACTGGATCATCGATCTTCCCGAAACATCCATTGAGTTGACGATGTCAGAAAATCGAGCATGAAAATTCCTCGAAAAAAGCAAGGCTTTCCGGGAGTTTTGAATGTTATTGGATTTAGTGTTATTTTTACACTTTATATTGCATCAGTTTCCCTGCTATAATATGATATATCAGCATAGATTTCCAGAGTGGGAGGAATCACAATGTACATGTACCGAAAGGTCTCTGAATATCTGAAGAAGTGGAAAGACAGCAAATACCGAAAGCCGTTGATGATCCAGGGCGCTCGTCAGGTTGGGAAGACCTATGCCATCCTGGAGTTCGGGCACACCTATTACGACAACGTGGCTTACTTCAATTTCCAAACCAGCGAAACCATTGCGGCTACTTTTGATGAGAACATCAGCCCGTCGTACCTGCTTCCAATCTTATCCCATATCAGTGGTCAGACCATTACCAGAGGCAATACACTCATTGTCTTTGATGAGATCCAGCTTTGTGAGCGAGCAGTTGCTTCTCTGAAGTATTTCTGTGAGGAAGCCCCGGAATATCACGTGGTTGCCGCCGGAAGTCTGCTCGGCGTTGCTGTGAACCGGGAGAAATTTGCCTTTCCTGTCGGAAGGGTAGACCGTTACACGATGTATCCCATGGACATAGAAGAATTCCTTCTGGCCCTGGGAGAAAAGGATCTCGTCGAAAGAATCCATACCTGCTTCGACCACAACAGCCCGATGCCTTTAGCTCTTCATGAAGCCGGGCATCAGCTTTACCGCCAATATCTTGCCATTGGCGGTATGCCGGAAGTCGTAGCCCGTTTTATAGATACACAAGATTACACTCAAGTGCAGCATGTACTGGAAACAATCCAGATGGATTACCTGGATGACATGAGCAAGTATCAGGAAAGCACGAACGAGATCAAAAAGACGCGCCTGACTTACGGAACGATTGCCGTTCAGCTTTCCAAAAAGAATACCCGATTCCAGTACAAGATCATCAAGAGCGGTGCCAGGGCAGCTGAATATGAGAATGCCATCGAATGGCTGGTTTCTGCAGGGCTGCTTTCTAGAATCTACCGTGCAGAGCAGATCAAAAAGCCGCTAGAGAATTACAAGGACATCGATGACTTCAAGATTTACCTTTCTGATATGGGGCTCCTTGCTGCACAAAAGGATATCCGTGCGGAGGACATCTTCTTCATGGAGGAAGAGCTTGCTGACTTCAAGGGAGGTATGACAGAAAACTATGTGAATACACAGTTTGTCAGGGCTGGTTTTAAGCCGTATTTCTGGAGAAATAACAAAGGAACCAAAGAAGTGGACTTTGTGATATCTCTGAATGGCAAGCTCATACCTGTAGAAGTAAAAAGCGGTGAACATGTCACGGCAGTCAGTCTCAACGAGTATGTCCGCCTCTATCAGCCTGCTTATTCCATCCGGATCTCTGAGAGAAATTTCGGCTTTGAGAACAATATCAAGTCAGTGCCCCTGTATGCAGTTTTCTGCATCTGTGATGAATGATACCGCCATATCATAAGAAAAACCCCGTCCAGCGTATACCGGAAAAAGACGTTTGCACCTTATCACCGGTAAAGTTTCCGTGAATGTTTGCAACATTTCCCTGATTTCTATTGCCTTTTCCTTTTTCCATTTCATTCCGCATTTACGATGCTGAAATCCGATAAACTTCTGCTTCATTTTACGCCCAAATTTGGGACAAACCGTGTTGTTCTTGCCCATAATTTACAAATCAAGACTATCCGGATTCAACAGGAAATCCATGATATCCATAAAAACAATACCCTTTTCGTTGCGCCACAGCTTGATTCTGTCCTTCACTACAATGATTTTTTTGAAAGAATCGTCAATGCGAACCAGTGAATTTTGCTCCTGCTCCATTTTTTTGGGGTCAGGAATTACAAATGCAGATTGAATATAGTATCTGCGGCTGCCAAGATTGCAGACAAAATCGACCTCCAATCTCTTGCGTACAGCTTTCCCTTCTTCATTTTTTTCTGCGTGTTCAACTACACCCACATCTACATTGAATCCTCTGATAAGAAGCTCGTTGTAAATAATGTTTTCCATGATATGATTTTCTTCTTGTTGACGGAAATTAAGCTGTGCATTACGTAGCCCTACATCTGCGAAATAGTATTTATACGGTGAAGCAATGTACCGCTTGCCTTTGATATTGTATCGCTCCGCCTTGCTGATAAAGAAAGCATCCAACAGATAGTCGATATAGGTTCCAATCGTTTTATCGCTGACAGGAATACCATTGCTGCTGAACGTATTTGCAAGCTTTGTCGGATTTGTCAGTGATCCTACCGCAGATGCCAGAATATTAAGCAGCGCAGGCATGACATTGTCTCCGCGCAGATTATGACGGTTTTCAATATCTTTCAGATACAGCTCCTTACAGAGAGTGGTCAGGTATCCGGACTTCAACTCATCGGTTTTCCTGCTGAGAATCTGCGGCAGTCCGCCATAGGTATAATAATCGCCCCATGCGTCATACTTATCGCCCGAATACGCCGAAACATACTCAGAAAAGGAAAGCGGATACACACGTACTTCGTCTCCTCGCCCACGAAACTCTGTAAGGACATCCGAAGAAAGAAATTTGGAATTGCTTCCGGTCACATAAATGTCCACGTTGTCACGACGATTCAATCCGTTGAGCACCGCTTCGAAATTTCCGCACAGCTGAACCTCATCCAAAAACACATACCACATATGGTCGTCCGTAATTCGTTCTTTGATGTAGGCACTCAGCTTCTTGCTGTCATGAAGCTCTTCGAAGTCATCGTCATCTAGCGGAATGGTTATTATTCTGGATGATTCCACACCGGATTTAACCAGGTATTGATAATAAAGCTTAAACAGAAGATATGATTTTCCGCATCGGCGGATACCGGTGACGACCTTTATCATTCCATTTTCTCTTCGTTCTATCAGTCGGTTCAGATATAGATCTCGCCTGATTTGTTCCATCGCCTCGCGCTCCTCACTTCGGAAAATCGTTAATAGTTACATTTTCCCGTAATTAGATTATACCAATAACCAACGGCAGCATCAATATCACTCGATTTATTATACCGAGAAATAGTGAAAATATGCATTTCTCCGCCATTTGCCAGAGGCAGTCTTTTCGGATGCTGCAGAGGGACCGGATACAAAATGTTTCTGAGGACGTATACCGGGCGGGAAAGGATGTCAGGTGCCTCTACGGGGCGCACAAAGGCAAAATAAAAGGGGCTGCAGTTTTCTTGCTGTTGCCCCTTTTATTTATCCTTATAATGTGAACCGCATTGTGCTATTTCCAATTCATCGCCGTTGATTCTAAAAACGATCCTGTTTTTCTTGTCAATGCGCACGCTCCAAAACCCGGACAAATTGCCGGTTAGCGGCTCCGGTTTGCCCTCACTTTTATAGCCGTTGCGGTCTATTTCCTTTATAAGTGCGTTTATCTTTTTCAACGTCTTTTTATCCTGTTCAGGACATCAAGGGTATTGGTGACCACCAAATTAGTTTCAAGGCCTTCAGGGCCTTTTTGATGTCTTATATAAGACACCTTCTGGCGCATATTTCACTTTGTCGCTAGCTTGTCACTTTTTTGTCACTTGCATGGTTAAATTCCCGCAAATAATCGAGAAAAAGAAAGCCCCGTAAAAACGGGGCTTTCTGGGTGTTTCCATTGTTCTTGATTTATCGCTTGCTGAACTGCGGAGCGCGACGAGCTGCTTTGAGACCGTACTTCTTACGTTCCTTCATACGAGGATCTCTGGTGAGGAATCCGGCCTTCTTCAGGATGGGTCTGTATTCGTCGGAGTCCACTTCCAGAAGTGCTCTGGAGATGCCATGGCGAATGGCTCCTGCCTGACCGGAGAAACCGCCACCGTGAACGGTGACCTTGACATCAAATTTGCCAAGTGTATCGGTTGCCGTCAGGGGCTGGCGAACGATGGTTTTCAGGGTCTCCAGACCAAAGTAATCATCGATGGATCTCTTATTGACCGTGATCTCCCCTTTGCCGGAGGTCAGGTAGACTCTGGCGATGGATTTCTTTCTTCTTCCCGTGCCATAATAGCTTGTTGCTTTTGCCATATCTCAAAATCCTCCGTTAGAATGTCAATGTCTCCGGCTTCTGAGCGGTCTGCTCGTGATCCGGTCCTACGTATACGTGCAGTTTCTTATACTGGTCGGCGCCGAGGGATCCCTTCGGAAGCATTCCCTTCACCGCGTGCTCAATGACTCTCTCCGGGTGTATTCTCAACATCTCACGAAGCGACGTCTCCTTCTGACCACCGATAAAGCCTGTGTGGTGCCAGTAAACCTTCTGATCGAGCTTCTTACCGGTGACCTTCACCTTCTCGGCATTGATGACGATGACATAATCTCCCGTATCGATGTTCGGGGTATAGATCGGCTTGTTCTTGCCGGTCAGAACCTTGGCAACCTCACTGGCAAGACGTCCGAGGGTCATATCTGTTGCATCGACCACATACCATTTCTTTTCCAGAGCGGAAGCGCCGGGCATATATGTTTTCATATAACAGTTCCTCCAAAATGTTACTGATTGTCTGTAGAAAATTGCCCCTCTTCGTTCCGAATCCTTCACCTGATTTCGGACGAGATCAAATCGTCATTTACCGGGATGATGTTTCGATCTCAGGCACGCCGTAATATTATATGACGCATTCCTCTTCTTGTCAAGATTCACTTCCACTGCTATACTTTGATGGAAATGTCAAGAATAAATGCATCAAATATTCGATTGCTATACTTTGATAAAAATGGCGATCGGAATTGCGCATTTTTCAGGAGACCTTCCATTGAGCAAAGGAATCACATCCAAACAATCGGTTATGCTACAGGGACTTGCGGCGGCTATGATGCTCTATCACCATCTCTTTATCCGCCCGGACATGCTTTTCGTAGAGTATTCTACCCTCTTAGGGGAAACCAGAGAAATCCGGCTGGCTCTTTTCTGCAAGCTCTGCGTTGCCATTTACGCCTTTGTCAGTGGGTACGGCATGTGCAGCGTCTTTCTCCGTGCCGTTTCTGAAGGAAAGGAGGAAATGCGCTTTTTTACTATTCTTCGCCAAGATTATACCCTTGTTTTGCAAAAGCTGCTTCGCTTCTTTTCCATTTACTGGTTCTGTGTTCTCCTTTATTTTGCCTGTGAGAATCTTTTCCTTGGAAAAGAAAAGCCGCTTTCCGAGCTGCTGCCCAACCTCCTCGCCTTATCGGATTCCTTTAACGGCTCCTGGTGGTATGCTTTGGAATATGTAAAAATCCTTCTCTTCCTTCCGCTGCTCCACCTCCTGTTTGTTTTTGAGAATGACCATGAAGAGAGACTGAAGAAAAAATGGTTTTTTCTGACTCTATTCGGGCTGCTTGCCCTTTTCCTGGTTCTTGCTCTGAATCTTTTTCCCTCATGGGAATATCACTTTCGCCTCTTTGTCAACAGGCTGATGCCCTCCTATCTGTTATGTGCCGCCGGCGGCTTTCTGATCGCACGCTTTTCCCTGATCCCGTCACTTGGAAAGCTCTGCATTTCCCTGCTTCCCCGTGTCCAGGGACCTGTGCAGGAGGCGCTGTCCTGCCGGTCCCGTCGCCTTTCTGCTCTTCTGTCTCTTGGGGGACTCCTCCTGATGTTCCTTCCCTTTCTGATCCGCTATTTAATCACGGTGGATGCCATGCAGACGAGTCTGGATTTTCTGCTTACCCCTGTTTTCTGCCTGGGCTTTCTTTTATTCCTGGGAGATCAAAAAATTCCTGCGCAGATCTTTTTTTTCATCGGAAAACATTCGGTCTATATCTGGCTTCTGCACCTGATGTTCCTTGACGGCTTCTTCCGCAATCTCGTCATGGCAAGCCATACGGCAATCGGGATTTACCTCACGCTGCTATTTTTTTCCCTCCTCTGTGCCATCCTGTTGCGAACCGTTTATACCGCCTTTTCCGGATGGTTGCTCTTGCACCTGAAACCTTTCCTGCACGTGCTCCAGACTGCCCCCTTAACTTCCAAAGAAGGAGAAAACCATTGAAGACCGCTGCCATTGTTTTATTTCTCATCATGTATGCGCTAATGATTGTTCTGAAGGCGAAGTGGAGGCCTTTTCTTGCCTGCGGGTGTGCCATCCTCTTCCTGTTTCTGGGCATTCTGCCGCTTTCCGAACTGCCTTCTGCCATCGACTGGAATATCCTGATGATGATTTTCGGAACGGTGTTGATTGTGGATTATTTTATTCAGTCCCGTATGCCGAATTTGATTGCAGACCAAATCCTGGATCTGGCGCCCAATGTGATGTGGGTGACCATTTTCATGTCCCTTTTTGCAGGCATTGTCTCTGCCTTCATTGATAATGTGGCAACCGTCTATATGATTGCGCCTGTGGCTCTTGCCATTTGTAAAAAAATCCGCATCTCCCCCGTACCGATGATTATTTCCATCGCGGTATCCTCCAATCTGCAGGGGGCTGCGACTCTGGTCGGTGACACCACCTCGATTATGTTAGCCGGCGCCGCACGCATGGATTTCATGGACTTCTTCTGGTTTCATGGTCGCCCCGGTGTTTTCTTCGCCGTGGAAATCGGCGCCCTGCTCACCATTCCGATCATGATGCTCCTTTTTCACAAAGACAAAGAACCGGTCTCTTCCAAGGAAACCACGACCGTAGAAGATTATGTGCCGACCATCGCGATGGCGGGACATATTGTCTTCCTGATTGGCGCTTCTTTTTTCCCGAACAAACCGGAAACCACCAACGGCATCATCTGTATGGTCTGGGGACTGGCCTGTGTTGCGGTCGAATATCTGAAAACAAAAGACCATCAGACCATGATGAAGAACCTGAAAAACGCCGATTATGCGACGATCTTCCTGTTGGCCGGTCTGTTCGCCGTCATCAGCGGCATTACCAGACAGGGAATCATTGCGCATATCGCAGATTTCATTGTCCAGATCGGCGGCAACAACTATTTCCTGCTCTATACGGTGATTGTCTGGATTTCCGTGCTGATCTCGGCTCTCGTCGACAACATCCCCTATGTGGCGACCATGCTGCCGGTCATTGCCTCCGTCTCGCAGGTGATGCAGATTGAGCCCTATCTTCTCTACTATGGTCTGTTAATCGGCGCCACCCTGGGAGGCAATATCACTCCCATTGGCGCTTCCGCGAATATCGCCGGCACCGGTCTTCTGCGCAAGGAGGGTTACGAAGTCACCTTTTCCTCCTTCATGCGCATCGGCGTGCCTTTTACACTGGCCGCCGTCATCGGAGGATATCTCTTCTTATGGTTTGCATGGCACTAAAGCAACAGGAAAAAAGACGCATCCTGCTGACGGTCTCCTATGACGGTACCGCCTATCACGGATTTGCGGCTCTCAAGAATTCCGATCTGACCACTCTCACCATCGAAGGGCAGCTAAACCTCGCCATTGAGGCACTGACCGGGGAAAAGACATCTGTCATTGGCGCCAGCCGTACCGATGCCGGGGTACATGCTTATGGCAACCTTGCCGCCTTTGATACGACTTCTTCCATTCCTGCGCAAAGCTTTGCCCCTGCGCTCAATACGAAGCTGCCACCGGATATCCGCGTTCTTCTCTCGGAGCCCGTAGAGACAGACTTTCACCCGCGTAAGACCGGCTGGCATAAAACTTATGAATATCGCATTCTGAATACGCCTTTGGCAGACCCGATCTCCAGACTTTACACCTATCCTTATCGTGCTCCGCTTCAGGTCAAAGCCATGCGCGAAGCCGCCCTTTTTTTTGCCGGAACTCATGATTTTGCCAGTTTCTGCGCTTCCGGCTCTCAGGTCAGAACCACCATCCGCCACATCGACTTCGTGGAGGTTCTCACACAGGCGCCCTCCTATCCTACTCTTGTGACCATTCGCGTCAGAGGAGAGGGCTTCCTGTATCACATGGTGCGCATTCTTGCAGGAACTCTACTAGATGTCGGAAGGGGAAAGCTACAGGCGACTGCCGTTCCGGATATCATTGCTTCCTGTGACCGAAGGCTTGCAGGAGCCACCCTGCCGCCACAGGGACTTTTTTTAATGGGATATGACAGAAGTTTGTAGAAATGAGGCGCCTGGGAGCCGTGCATCCGTAGTCAGAATGCATGTGGTGCCATTACGGCGATCCGGGTTCCCCATCAACAGAAATCGTCTGCCCGCAGTCAGAGCGGATGATACACCATCACGGCGATCATGGTCCCCAGATAGCAGGCGAAAAAGAGGTAGGTCAAGAAATCCCTGCGACGATAAATTAAGGGTTTCATCTTGGTTCTGCCTTCTCCTCCGTGATAGCATCTGGCCTCCATCGCCATAGCGAGGTCGTTTGCCCGGCGAAAGGCAGAAATAAAAAGGGGCACAAGGAGAGGCACCATGCTTTTTGCCCTCTCTATGATTTTCCCCTGATCGAAGCTGGCTCCTCTCGCCATCTGCGCCTTCATGATCTTATCGGTTTCCTCCATCAGGATCGGGATAAAACGCAGGGCAATTGCCATCATCATGGCAATCTCATGCACGGGCACACCGATCTTCTTCATCGGTCCCAGCAGGGATTCCAGTCCGTCGGTCAGTCTGGATGGCGTCGTCGTCAGCGTCATCACCGAGGATCCGATAATCAGAAAAATCAAGCGAATCCCCATCATCGCAGCGGTACGAATGCCCTGATCCGTGATCGTAAAAACCCAGAAGGAGACCACCGTTTTTCCGGGAGTTAAAAAAAGATTGAAAACAACCGTAATCAGCAAGAGGATGAAGATCGCCTTCATTCCCCGTAGCACAAATTTGACCGGCACCTGTGACAACAGGACGGAAATCGTTAAAAAGACCGCCGCCAGCAAATAAGCCAGGGGACTGTCCGCAAGGAAGAGCGAGAGGATGAAAATGAGAGTGCCGATGATTTTGGTTCTCGGATCTAAGCGGTGCAAGAGGGAATCCGCCTGATAATATTGTCCGATTGTAATGTCTTTTAATGCCATAAACGCCGATCTGCCCTGCATTCACCTGCAGAGGCTGCCTTTCTGCCTTTTCTTTCCTGCATCCATCTGCAGAAGCTGCCTTTCTTCCCTTTCTTTCCTGCATCCATCTGCAGAAGCCGCCTTTTGCCTGCCCGTTACATCCGGAGTGCACGCAGGATTTCTCCTGCCGCCTCGGGAATGGTCGTAGCGCTCACATCCACGTCGAACCCTTCCTTCTGCAACCGATGCATCACATAGGTGACTTCCGGTGCGGCAAGTCCGATCTGCTCCAGTTCCTTCATGTGCAAAAAGACTCTCTTTGGCACATCATCCAGAACAATCTGTCCGTCGTTCATCACCAGGATCCGCTCCACGTAATTTGCCACATCTTCCATGCTGTGAGAAACAAGGAGCACCGTGATCCCCTCTTCTCTATGTAGCGTGGTGAGCAGTTCCAGAATTTCATCTCTGCCCTGCGGATCCAGCCCGGCAGCCGGCTCATCCAAAATCAGCATCTCCGGCTTCATGGCAAGCACGCCGGCGATCGCCACCCTTCGCTTCTGTCCTCCCGACAAATCAAAGGGGGATTGATAAAAATATTCATCCTCCAGGCGGACAGCTTTGAGCGCCTGATACGCCCGCAGCTCCATCTCCTTCCTGGAGACCCCGAGATTCTTTGGGCCGAAGCAAACATCTTTAAACACGGTCTCTTCAAAAAGCTGATGCTCTGGATACTGGAAAACCAGCCCCACCTTCGAACGCAGTTTCCTCCGGTCAAAGTCGGGATCGGAAATATCCTTCCCGTTGTAAAAAACACTGCCGGAGGTCGGCTGCAACAATCCGTTCAAATGCTGAATCAAGGTGCTTTTGCCACTCCCCGTATGCCCGATCAGTCCGATGAACTGCCCATCGGGGATTTGTACGGACACATCCTTCAGTGCCGCATGTGAAACTTTCGTATCGCTATCATAAATGTAGCTGACATGATCCAGAATAATCGCCATTTTTACCTTGCCAGTGCTTCTTTCAGAGCCATCACAAATTCATCGATCGTTAAAATTCCGTTTGGAAGAGGGACTCCCTCTTTTTGCAGGGCATGGGCAAGCTGCGTCACATGAGGCACGTCCAGCCGAAGCTCTCTGAGTCTTTCCACCTGAGAAAAAACCTCCTTCGGCGTCCCCTGCAATGCGACCCTGCCGTCATCCATCACGATCACCCGATCCGCCTCAATGGCCTCATCCATGTGGTGGGTGATGAAAAGGATGGTGATTTTCTCTATTTCATTCAGACCATGCGCCGCATTTACCACTTCTTTCCTTCCGCGGGGATCCAGCATGGCCGTTGATTCATCCATGATGATACATTTGGGGTGCATGGCAATCACCCCCGCAATGGAAACTCTCTGCTTCTGTCCTCCCGAAAGATGATTCGGCGAGTCCTTGCGAAACTTCCACATTCCCAGCGCTTTCAGGCTCTCTTCCACTCTCTGCCAGATCTCTTCCGTGGGAACGCCCATATTCTCCGGGCCAAAGCCCACATCTTCCTCCACCACCTGTCCCACGATCTGGTTATCCGGATTTTGAAAAACCATCCCGGCGGTGCGTCGAATGTCCAACAGGTGTTCGCCGTCTTTGGTATTCATCCCGTCCACGATCACCTCTCCCTCTCCCGGATAAAGGAGGGCATTCAAATGCTTGGCAAAGGTAGACTTTCCACTTCCGTTATGCCCCAAAATGGCAACAAATTCTCCGGGCTGCACCTCGATCGAGACATCATCAAGCGCCCTCGTGACGCCCTCCGGATTGCCTTCCTCGTCTCTGCGGATATATTCAAAAGTGACATGACTCGTTTTGATCATGTCCGGCATACGGCTTTGCTTCATCCCTCTGTCGCTTTCTGGCGTGCTTTTATAAGGATTGCCGGAAAAGTGGCTACAGCAATCCCGTGTTCTGCCGGTGTCCGTTGTTTTACACCTACATCATTTTATACCAGATTCGCAAACGTGACAAACGATTCCTTGGAACAAGATGAGGGAAGTAAATCTGTATAAAACTTACAGCATGCAGCAACTGCTTGACAGACTCGATGTGCTCGAGTGCTTTGAGGACGAGAGTCATAGGCTCAGGATTGGAGAGCTTACGACTAGGCTGGCTGATATATATATGAGGCACTCGGAGTAGCGCTGCCAACCTCGTCATGTTAATCTGAGAATGCAGGATAAAAAGGCGGCTCACTGCCGCCCTCATCGTTAATATTCTGTGCTCAATAGAAAATCTGCAATGTGCATACTCTTAATGCCTTGGTAATTTCCTCCGGCAAATTCATCGGTTCTCACAACATACTTTGGATAGTTATCTCGAATTTCCAGCAGTCGTTCGTATTCGCGCTTTTCTGTTTTTTCGGATTTGATCTCCTGTGTGACCTGCACATACAACCGGTCATTCTGCTTCTGCGCCACAAAATCGACTTCCCCATCCGGTGTTTTCCCAATCGTCACGGTATATCCTCGTCGGCAAAGTTCCAGATACACCACATTTTCCAGACTGGAAGCGACGCTGTCTGGTGTATATCCCAGCACGCTGTAACGTAAAGCAGTATCAGCAAGATAAAACTTCTCCTGCGTTTTCAGAATCTCTTTTCCGCGCAGGTCGTATCGAGAACAACGATGAAGAAGATATGCTTTCTCCAGCTTTTCCAGATAACTGTACACCGTTTCATTGTCGATTGAACGATGCTCCGATTTCAGATAATCAGAAATTGATTTTGCCGAGAACGAATTTCCCACATTCGCAAACGTGTACCGAACCACACGTTCCAGCTGGTCGATCTTACGAATCTGGTTTCTCTTTACGATATCCGAAAAAATCGTGGAATTATAGATATCCCGGACAATCGTATAAACCTCATCCTGTGAATACTCTCGCAGGTGTGTTGCAGGGAAACCACCCAGGCGGATATAATCTGCCAGTTCAGCATGGATATCCTTTACCTGTGTATACTGCTTTTTGAATTCCAGATATTCCCGAAACGAAAGCGTATAGATGCGGAAGGAAACATATCGTCCGGTCAGGTAAGTCGCTATTTCCGAAGACATCATTCTGGAATTGGAACCTGTCACATAAAGGTCAACATCATAATCCGTTACCAGGGAGTTTACTACTTTCTCCCAGCCCTCAATTTCCTGAATCTCATCCAGAAAGAGATACGTTCTCCCAGTTGGATTGAGCTTTTCTTTGACAGCTTTGAACATACCCTTCGCTGTCATATCCTCATAATCCATGGAATCGAATCGCATACCGACAATCCGCTCAGACGGAATGCCATGCCCCCGTTGCAGCTTCTCCATGATCATTTTAAAAACTGTGGATTTTCCGCAACGACGAACCCCCGTCAACACTTTTACAAAAGGTGCGTCGGTGTATGCCATCATCTTATCGACGTAGAGCGGTCTGTTTATCATAGGAACCACCTCCATGGTCCCATGATACCGCAAGCACATAAAAAATCAATAAGAGTTGCGACTATAAAGTTCAAAAAAGTAGATCGGACGACACATCCCACATTCCGGATTGAGCCTAAATGCACTTCGTGATAGACTTTGAAAGGAAGTCATGAACTTTTTCACCGGAAATAAGGAGAATTTGCCCTTATGATAAAAAAATATTGGAGAGAAATTCTGATTCTTTTGGTCGTCATCACCGCTTCCGCCATGATGGCAAGATCCTACAGTCATTCGGAGACATTAGCGGATTATGCCAAAAAACATCCGGATCTTGCTTATGCCCATCATAAGAAGGAAAAAGGCACACAGAAAACCGCAAATTCCGCGCAAGGCAAGTCATATCCCTCCGCCACCTCTCAAGGCAACCCCGGCGCCTCCACCTTCTCTCAAGGTAAGCCTATCGCCTCTGCTTCCTCACAGGCAGGTGCGCCCGTTTCCGGGGAGAAGGCTTCTCCTGATCAGGTTCTCTACAAAGACGGCTTCTCTTATGAACCGCTTTCGGAGGAGATTATTCTGAGAATCGCCGGGCTGTCCTATCCGCGGGATAGCATTACGAATCCTGCCAAAGACGTCATTCCGCTTCAGGATCTTCGTTATGTGAAGATTCGATATATCGACTTTGATGGAAAGGCGCAAAACGGGGAACTGATTTGTAATCAGAAGATCGCACAGGATCTGGTAGAGATTTTTTCTGAGCTGTATGACCGCCAATATCCCCTTGCATCGGTCAGGCTGGTGGATGATTTCGGCGGCGATGATCTGGCGTCCATGGAGGCAGATAATACGTCCTGCTTTAATTTCAGAGAGGTCACCTCTTTCGGCGGGGGACGCCATAAGCTATCTCTCCATGCCTACGGTCTGGCAGTGGACCTCAATCCCCTCTACAATCCCTATGTGAAGAAGGGTAAGATCCTTCCGCAAAGCGCAAAGCCTTATGCGAACCGCAAAAATGTCAACCCTTACCGGATCGACCATGAGGACTTGGCCTACCAGCTATTTACCTCCCACGGGTTCACCTGGGGCGGAGACTGGAAAAGCCTCAAAGATTACCAGCATTTTGAAAAAAAATAAATACACTGCAAATGATTTTATACTAGAATACAAACAATCGATCTTATAGAATGTCAATCACATTCGACACTTCAAGCGAAAAATCGGGTGGGTACCAATGGATTGGTAACCACCCGAAGTCAAATTCCTATCTATCTAATTTCATGCCCTGTCAGATCAGACCAGCTCCAGAACGACCATCATAGCAGCATCGCCCTTACGGGGGCCGATCTTAATCATTCTGGTATATCCGCCGTTCCTGTTCGCATACTTGGGAGCCAGTTCCTCAAAGATCTTGTCGGAAAGATCAACGGTCTTTCTGGCTTTCTTTCTGCCGGCCAGAATCGCCTTACCGTCCTCATCTCTGGCAACTTCTACCACCGGATAGAGCACGCGCTGCATCTGACGTCTTACATGAAGTCTGGAAGGCAGATCCTTCGTGACTTCCTTTTCCTGTGTTTCAAAAACACTCATGGTAATTCCGTTTGCAAACTCGCCCTCACGCTTAATGAGTTTACCGTCCTTATCACGCGTCGTCTCGGAGAGCACCTTGGTCGGGTCGTCCTTGTCTACGATATGACGAATCCGATGTCCGTTTGCGTCCTTCTTGGCAACCTTCACCTTTACGGTGTGGGTTTCGGTGTGATCCTTTTCACGGACACCGATGGCAATCAGATGTTCTGCGATTTTACGAACTTCCTTTGCTCTGGCCTCCGTTGTCACAATCTTACCGTGATGAATCAAATGAGTAACCTGGTTGCGAAGCAGTGCCTTTCTCGGCTTTCCTGCCTTGCCCAGTTTTCTATACATTGCCATAATGTCTCCTTTCATTACGGACGACAGTCCGTATGCGGGCAGTGACCCGCAATGAAAACAACAGGTTAGGTGCCTGCTGTCCTGCGGTGCTCTTCGGCCTTATCCGCAGTAATAAATCAAGGAATGGAACAGAGTATTAGGCGTTGCTCTCTCCTGTCCTGAGGGACAGTCCCAATTCCTTTAACTTCTCCAGAACCTCTTCCAGTGACTTTCTTCCCAGATTGCGAACCTTCATCATATCATCGGGCGTCTTACTGGTCAATTCCTCTACGGTATTGATTCCGGCTCTCTTCAGGCAGTTGAAAGAACGAACGGAGAGCTCAAGCTCGTCAATGCTCATTTCAAGCACCTTTTCTCTCTCGTCATTTTCCTTCTCTACCATGACCTCTGCCGTCTTTGCATTCTCGGAAAGGTTGATAAAGAGACTCAGATGCTCGCTCAACACCTTTGCAGCAAGGGATACTGCTTCATCCGGAGCCAGCGTTCCATTGGTAAACACATCCATGGTCAACTTATCAAAATCAGTCACCTGACCAACACGCGTGTTCTCTACAGAGATATTTACCCTCTCTACCGGGGTATAAATGGAATCCACTGCAATGACTCCGATGGGAAGATCATCGGTTTTATTCCGATCCGCACCCACATAGCCTCTGCCGTTTGTAATAATGAGCTCCATATAAAGCTTTGCATCTCTGCCGGAGAGCGTTGCAATGACCAGATCGGGATTCATGATCTCCAGATCCTGATCCACCTGAATATCCGAGGCATGTACCACGCCCTCTCCGTTAAATTCAATATAAGCCGTCTTCGGCTCGTCATTCATCGAATTGTTGCGAATGGCAAGACTCTTGATGTTCATCACAATTTCCGTCACATCCTCTTTTACACCGGGGATGGATGAAAACTCGTGAAGAACTCCCTCAATTTTAATTTGACTGACAGCTGTTCCCGGCAGGGAAGATAACATGATCCTGCGGAGGGAGTTGCCAAGCGTTGTGCCGTATCCTCTCTCGAGCGGTTCCACAACGAACTTTCCATATTGGTGATCCTCAGAGATTTCAGCAACTTCAATATTGGGTCTCTCGAAATCGAACAATGATATTTCCTCCTTTGCTGATGGCACCAAGACCTGCTCTGAATGTCAGAATGATTACTTGGAATACAACTCGACGATCAGCATTTCGTTTACAGGAACATCAATCGCTTCTCTGGAAGGGAACTCTTTGATGGTTGCCTTCATTGCCTCTTTGTCCAGATCCAGCCACTCCGGTACGATTCTAGCGCCGGTCGTTTCTACAATGTCTTTGAAGCGCTGCATACTCTTCGCTTCTTCTTTTACCTCAACTACATCGCCCACACGGATCTGGTAAGACGGAATGTTAATGGTCTTGCCGTTAACCATGACAAATTTATGCAACACGACCTGTCTGGCTTCTCTTCTGGTTCTTGCGAAACCAAGACGGAAAACCACATTGTCCAGTCTACGCTCCAGAAGAACCATCAGGTTCTCGCCCGGCAGCCCCTTCATGCGGTCCGCTCTCTTATAATAGTTGCGGAAAGGCTTTTCAAGCACGCCATAGATGAACTTGGCTTTCTGCTTCTCTCTCAGCTGCAAACCGTATTCGCTCATCTTACGGTTGGTTCTGTGCGGTGCTCTCTTGGATTTCTTGTCGTATCCGAGAAAAGTCGGATCCAGTTCCAGAGATCTGCATCTTTTCAGTACCGGTGTTCTATTAACTGCCATTCTTCGGCTCCTTTCAATCGCATGCCGTTTACAGCGCATCGCCTTCTTCCGGCTACTCCTGCTACCATGCTAAAGCTTATACACGACGTCTCTTAGGCGGACGGCATCCATTATGCGGTACCGGAGTCACATCCGTAATGCTGGTGACGGTCAATCCGTTTGCAGCCAGTGCACGGATTGCAGCTTCTCTTCCCGTTCCAGGACCTTTCACGAAAACATCCACATATTTGAGACCGTGGATCTGTGCAGCCCTAGTTGCTGTTTCGGAAGCCATTTGTGCAGCATAAGGAGTAGATTTCCTTGAACCTTTAAATCCCAGACCGCCGGCACTCGCCCAGCTCAGCGCATTTCCAGCTGCATCCGTAAGGGTGACAATCGTGTTGTTAAAGGATGCCTGAATATGTGCCTGTCCGCGTTCAACGTTTTTCTTTACGCGCTTTTTGCCCGTCTTTGCAGCAGCAGCGCTCTTCTGTTGTTTTCCAGCCATAAAACTAACCTACTTTCCTTTCTGTCATGTTTGGGTCAAACTTTATTTCTTCTTGTTTGCGATGGTTCTCTTCGGTCCCTTTTTGGTTCTTGCATTGGTCTTCGTCCTCTGACCTCTGCAAGGCAGTCCCTTGCGGTGACGGCTACCCCTGTAGGAACCGATTTCCGTCAGTCTCTTGATGTTCATGGCGACTTCTCTTCTGAGGTCACCTTCCACCATATATTGATCTCCGATGATATCGGCTAACTTTCTCACCTCATTATCGGTCAAATCACGCACACGCGTATCGGGATTCACTCCGGCTGCCTCCAGAATCTTATTGGAGGAAGTTCTCCCGATTCCAAAAATATAAGTCAGTCCGATTTCCACACGCTTGTCTCTAGGTAAATCCACGCCTGCAATACGAGCCATTCTGTTTTCCTTTCTTTCTCTTCCTATCGGTTACTTGTTTGATTGGGAATGATCCTGCTTGCACCTTCTGCAAATTCTCGCAGTTTCATTCCAGACAGGGACAATCTTGTCCGTCCTTTCCAATACGCATTGGTATCAAAAAGCAATAAGCGGCCCGTCCTTAGCCCTGTCTTTGTTTGTGCTTCGGATTCTCACAGATGATCCGAACCACGCCTTTTCTTTTGACAACCTTGCACTTCTCGCACATCGGTTTCACAGAAGATCTGACCTTCATCGCATTCTCCTTTCTGTTTGAATAAAACAGAGTTACATCACAATCATGCAAAAAATACCTGCACAAGAGCGGGAGTTATTATAGCATATTTGAAATTTGAAAGCAAGTGTTACTTATCTCTCCAGATGATTCTTCCCTTAGACAGGTCATAGGGAGAAAGTTCCATCGTTACCTTGTCACCCGGCAGGATCCGGATGAAGTTCTGCCGGAGTTTCCCGCTGATATGTGCGAGAACGATGTGTCCGTTCTCCAGTTCCACACGGAACATCGTATTCGGCAGCTTCTCAACGACCTTGCCTTCAATCTCAATTACATCCGCTTTTGACATAAAATCTGTTCTCCTGCATCATTTAAGACAAAATTTGACAAATGTCCGTAAAGACATCATCCATATCCTTGGTTCCGTCGACGGTCTTTAAAATCTTTTTGTCCTCATAATAATGAATGAGCGGCTGTGTCTGTTCATGATAGACTTCCAACCTGTGTTTGACCGTCTCCGCTTTATCATCATCCCGCTGTGTAAGAGAGGATCCGCACTTATCGCAAACGCCTTCCTTCTTCGGTTTGATAAATTCCGTATGATAGATGGATCCGCACTTCGGGCAACTGCGTCTTCCGCTCATGCGGTGAATGATATTCTCGTCCGGCACTTCAATGTTAATGGCAAAGTCCACCCGGTCATTCCGCTTTTCCAGCTCTTCTTCCAGGACACCGGCCTGCGGAATCGTACGCGGGAAGCCGTCTAGCACATAACCGTTTTCACAATCCTTCTGCGCTACCCGGTCTAACAGCATGGCCACCGTAAGTTCATCCGGCACCAGGGAACCGGCATCCATATAGGTTTTGGCCTGTTTCCCAAGCTCTGTACCGTTCTTGATGTTTTCACGAAAAATATCACCGGTGGATATGTGCGGGATATGCTCTTTTTCCGCAATGCGATCCGCCTGGGTTCCCTTCCCTGCGCCCGGTGCGCCTAACATGATAATCTTCATCCGTATCCCTCTCTGCTTCCCTACGCTCAGCTGTCCAGAAAGCCCTTGTAGTTCCGAACCAGCATCTGCGACTCGATTGCTTTCAGTGTTTCCAGAATGACGCTGACAATAATGATCAGGCTGGTTCCGCCGAATGATACATCTGCTTTAAACAGCCCGTTGAACATGATCGGGAGTACTCCGACAATGGTCAGCCCGATGGCGCCGATGAAAATGATATAGTTCAGAATTTTTGTCAGGTAATCACTGGTCGGTTTTCCCGGACGAACCCCCGGAATAAAGCCGCCCTGTTTCTTCATATTATCCGCGATTTCTAGCGGATTAAAGGTGATGGACGTGTAAAAATAAGCAAAGAAAATCAGAAGCAGCACATAGCCGATCAGTCCCAGCGAATACTTCCATGCCGCCGGATTAAACCACATTCCCTGATTCAGATAAAGGGAAAGTTCCGACCAAATTTTCCCGTCCCAGTTAAAAAACTGTCCCAGCATCAGCGGCGTCTGGAAAAGAGAAATGGCAAAGATAATCGGCATAACCCCGGCGGTATTAACCTTAAGAGGAATCTCTGCGGAATTTCCGCCAAGCATTCTTCTGCCCTGTAACTTCTTGGCATATTGCACCGGAATTCTGCGCTCTGCCCCGTTTAAGATAACGACGATCACCACCATGGCAATGATGATGGCGACAATCACAATCGCTGCAAGAGCCGCCTGAATCACCGTTTTATCGGAGGTGAGGACGAATTGATGAAAAAGTCCTGCGACATCTCCCGGCATTCTGGAGATAATGTTAATCACCAGAACGATCGAAATTCCGTTTCCCACCCCTTTGTCGGTGATGCGTTCTCCCAGCCACATCATCAGCGCACTGCCGGCAGTCAGAGAAGCTACAATCTGAACTACCACAAGCGGATTCCTTATCGTCAGAAATCCGCTCTGCCTGTAAAAGTTAATTCCCATCACCGTCGACTGCATCACTGCCAACCCGATGGTAATCAGTCTGGTTGCCTGCGTCAGCTTTTTCCGTCCTTCTTCCCCGTCTTTTTGCATTTCTTCCAGAGAAGGGAAGGCAATGGTTAAAAGCTGGATGATGATGGATGATGTGATATAGGGTGTGATGTTCAGCGCCAGAATCGACATGTTCTCAAAGGAACCGCCGGTAAATACGTTTACAAAACCCAGTGCATTCGTCCCGGAGTTGGAGGCTTTCATAAACCATTCCCGAAAGACTGCTGTATTGATGCCCGGAACCGGAATGGTCGATCCCAGGCGAATCACGATCAGCATGAGAAATGTGAAGAAGATCTTCCTCCGAATCTCTTTCGTTTTGAATGCGTTCTTCACAGTGGCAAACATCAGATCACCTCTGCTGTTCCGCCAAGTTCCTCAATCTTCTTTTTGGCTGATTCACTGAATGCATTCACCTTGACGTTTAATTTCTTCGTGAACTCACCGTTTCCAAGCACCTTCACGCCGTCGTAGGTGTGCTTGATAATGCCTTTTTCCAGAAGCGTTTCTACTTCCACGGTAGCCCCGTTTTCAAAACCTTCTAACGCACTCAGATTGATGGCAACAATATTCTTGTGATTTCTGTTCTGGAAGCCCCTCTTGGGAAGTCTTCTGAACAAAGGCATCTGACCGCCTTCAAATCCCGGTCTGGGTGCGCCGGAACGAGCCTTCTGTCCCTTATGACCCTTGCCTGCGGTTTTGCCGTTTCCCGATGCATGTCCGCGGCCTTTTCTATAGCAATCTCTCACAGAGCCCTCAGCAGGTCTCAAATTTGATAATTCCATGTTTAACCTCCATCGTGGTTCCTGGCGTTAAAGCTTCTTCCCCTTCGTTACCCTTCGGGAACTTACGCCTCAACCTCTTCCACCTTCACCATGTGCTTGATCTGCTGAATCTGTCCTCTGGTGGAATCGTTATCCGGCAGAACCACACTGCTGTTCAGTTTCTTGAATCCCATGGATTTCACGGTCGCTCTGTGCTTGGGAATCGCACCGATCGTGGATTTTACCAGGGTGATTTTTAACTTCTTATCACTCATGACTTTCCTCTCTTTCCTGATCGTCCGTATTAAGCCATTACTTCTTCTACAGACTTGCCACGCATCTTGGCCACTCCTTCCGGAGTCTTCAGTGCTGCCAGACCGTTGATCGTTGCGATGACGACATTCTGTTTATTGTTGGAGCCGAGTGACTTGGTACGAATGTTCTGAATGCCTGCCAGTTCGCAGACGCTTCGTGCAGGGCCTCCCGCAATAATACCGGTACCTTCCGGGCTCTTCTTTAACAGAACCTCGGCGGAGCCGAATTTGCCGATGAAATCATGGGTAATGGAGTGATTTTCATCAAGCGGCACCTCAATCAGGTTCTTCGTCGCATCCTCTTTGCCCTTGCGAATGGCATCCGGAATTTCAGTCGCCTTTCCAAGACCGACGCCCACATGCCCGTTGTTGTCGCCTACCAGAACGAGGGCGGTAAATTTCATGTTGCGGCCACCCTTGACGACCTTGGTAACGCGTTTGATAGAAACCACTTTGTCGGTGAGCTCAAGCTGGCTTGCATCTATGATATTACGTCTCATTATGATTTCTTCCTCCTTAGAATTCCAGGCCTGCTTTTCTCGCAGCATCCGCCAGTGCTTCTACCTTACCGTGGTAAATAAATCCGCCTCTGTCAAAAACAACGGTTTTAATTCCTTTGTCCATCGCTCTTTTTGCGACCAGATCTCCGATATAAGCGGCTGCTTCCGTATCGTTGGTGTGTTTCAGCGCACCCTTTACATCCTTTTCTACGGTAGAAGCGGCTACCAGGGTCTTCCCTGCTTCGTCGTCAATAATCTGCGCATATACATGAGCGTCACTTCTGAACACGGCAAGACGCGGTCTTTCTGCGGTGCCGCTGAATCTGTTCCTGATTCTCAAGTGCTTCTTTTCACGCACCTTTTTCTTGGATTCTTTCTTTATCATCACGCTCTCCTTTACTTCTTACCGGTCTTGCCGACTTTACGTCTGATCGTCTCATCCGCATACTTGATGCCCTTGCCCTTATAAGGTTCCGGTCTTCTCTGATCTCTGATGATGGCTGCGAACTGACCAACCGCTTCCTTATCGATCCCCTTCACGATGATGGCTTGTCCGTCCACAACCGTTTCCAGACCTTCGGGATCTTCCAGCTCAACCGGATGAGAATATCCGAGTGTCAGTGTGAGCGTTTTTCCCTTCTTGGCTGCTCTGTAGCCGACGCCCTGCACTTCCAGTTTCTTCTCGAAACCGGTATGTACGCCGACAACCATATTATGCAAAAGGCTTCTGGTCAGCCCGTGCAGTGCCTTCGTCCTCTTCTGGTCATCCGGTCTTGTGATTTCGATTTCTCCATTTTCCTGCTTGATGACCAATTCGTGAGCAAATTCTCTCTCCAATGTGCCTTTCGGCCCCTTCACAGTCACCTTATTATTTTCTGCTACCTGAACGGTTACGCCGTCCGGGATCGCGATTGGCATTTTTCCGATTCGTGACATGCCCGTACCTTCCTTTCAATAATTACCAAACAAACGCAAGCACTTCTCCGCCGACATTCAGCGATCTTGCCTTTTTATCCGTCAAAATTCCCTGGTTTGTAGAAATGATTGCAATCCCCAGTCCGCCGAGCACCCTCGGGAGCTGGTCTTTGGAAGCGTAAACACGCAGTCCGGGTTTGGAAATGCGCTTCAGACCGGAAATGACTTTGTCATTTCTATCCGCACCGTACTTCAGTGCGATGTGAAGGTTCTTAAAGCCCTTCTCATCATCGACCACGTCCAGCTTTTTGATATAACCTTCCTCTAAAAGAATATTTGCAATTGCAAGCTTCACTCTTGAAGAAGGGACATCTACCGTATCATGCTTTGCAGAATTTGCATTCCGAATTCTCGTGAGCATATCCGCAATAGGATCATTCATTGCCATGTTAACCTCCTGATTCCTCTCTTTACCAACTAGCCTTCTTCACGCCCGGAATCTGTCCCTTATATGCAAGTTCACGGAAGCAGATTCTGCAGATTCCAAATTTTCTGAGAACCGAATGCGGACGACCGCAGATTCTGCAGCGGGTATAAGCCCTTGTGGAGAACTTCGGCTTCATCTGCTGTTTGCGCTTCATGGATAACTTTGCCATGCTCTTTCTTCCCTCCTAATCAGTTTGCAAAAGGCATATTGAACAGTCTGAGCAGTTCGCGAGCCTCTTCATCCGTTTTTGCCGTTGTGGTAAAGATGATGTCCATTCCTCTGGTCTTGTCGATCTTGTCGTACTCAATTTCCGGGAAGATCAGCTGTTCTTTGATCCCAAGCGCATAATTGCCTCTGCCGTCAAAAGAGTTGGCACTCACTCCACGGAAGTCACGGACACGGGGAAGCGCCAGGTTGACGAGGCGATCTAAAAACTCGTACATTTTTTCACCACGGAGGGTTACCTTGCATCCGATCGGCATTCCTTCTCTGATTTTAAAGTTTGCGATGGATTTCTTAGCCTTGGTATACACCGGCTTCTGCCCGGTGATGATGGTCATATCGTTTGCTGCGTTCTCCAGAACCTTCGCATTCTCCTTTGCCTCTCCAACCGCCATATTTACGACGATCTTGTCAAGCTTCGGTACCTGCATCGCGTTCTTGTATCCGAACTTCTTCGTCATTGCAGCCACGATTTCGTTCTGGTATAAGTCTCTGTATCTGCTCACGACTTCTTGCCTTCCTTTCTTTTCGCCGAGGTTACTTCGTCGATCTTTTCACCCGTTGCCTTGGCGTAGCGGTATTTTTTGCCGTCCTCGATCTTGAATCCGACACGAGTAGGCTTTCCGTTGTGCAGCAGCATCACGTTTGAAATATCAATCGATGCTTCCACTTCCACACGTCCGCCATTCTGATTGGTCATCGAGGGCTTCTCGTGTTTGGTTACCTTATGAAGGCCTTCCACAACCACTCTTCCACGTTTCGCATCCACAGACAGAACCTTGCCTTCCGCCGGCTTCTTGTCCTTGTCCTGAACGACCTGCGCAGCTTCCTTACCGGCGATCACGCGCACCATATCGCCCTTTTTAATCTTCATTGCAGCCATCGTGACCTCCTTACAGCACTTCCGGAGCCAGAGACAAAATCTTCATGTACTTTTTCTCACGAAGCTCTCTTGCTACGGGTCCAAAAATACGGGTTCCCTTCGGTGTTCCGTCCTCGTTGATGATGACTGCAGCATTCTCATCAAAGCGGATATAGGAACCGTCCTTACGACGGGTCTCCTTCACAGTACGAACCACCACTGCCTTGACCACATCGCCTTTTTTGACAACGCCGCCCGGTGTTGCTTCTTTGACCGTAGCAGTAATCCTGTCACCGATTCTTGCATATCTTCTCGTCGAGCCGCCCATGACCCGGATGCACAGAAGTTCTCTGGCGCCGGTATTATCAGCGACCTTCAGTCTGCTTTCCTGCTGTACCATGTTAATCTCCTTCTTATCAATTACTTCGCACGTTCCACGATCGATACCAGTCTCCATCTCTTATCCTTGGAAATCGGCTTCGTCTCCATGACTCTGACGGTATCTCCAACATGGCACTCATTGTTTTCGTCATGCGCCTTTAATTTATAGGTTCTCTTTACAATCTTCTTGTAGAGCGGATGCTTTTCATGATGTTCAATGGAAACGACGATGGTCTTATCCATTTTGTCGCTGGTAACCTTACCGACACGGACTTTTCTTAGATTTCTTTCCACGGTATTCCCCTTTCTCCGTTAGGCTTTCTGCGCGTTAGCCTTCATGGTAATGGCCGTATTGATCCGCGCGATATTCTTTCTGACTTCAGTGATTCTCGCCGTGTTGTCCAGCTGATTGGTCGCATGCTGAAATCTCAGATTGAAAAGCTCCTTCTTTGCCAGCAACAGTTCTTCTCTCAGAGCCGCCTCGTCTTTCGCGTTCAGCTCCTTTATATAATCCTGTCTCTTCATTTCGACACACCGCCTTCCAGATCCGCTTTTGAAACAATCTTGCATTTGCAGGGAAGCTTATGAGTTGCCAGACGCAGAGCTTCCTTTGCATCTGTCTCCGAAACGCCGCCGATCTCAAACATAACACGTCCCGGTTTTACCACCGATACCCAGTATTCCACGGTGCCTTTTCCGGAACCCATACGAGTCTCCGCCGGCTTCGCTGTCACAGGCTTATCCGGGAAAATTTTGATCCAAACCTGTCCGCCTCTCTTGATAAAACGTGTCATTGCCACACGGGCAGCCTCGATCTGATTGGAACGAATCCAGCAGGGTTCCAAAGCAACAATTCCATATTCACCGTGAGAAATCGTTGTACCACGGCTGGTCTTATGTGCCATCGTGCCGCGGAACGTCTTGCGGTGCTTTACTCTCTTTGGCATTAACATGATTATTTCTCCTCCGTTGTATCAAGCGCCGGGCTCTCCTTCTTCAGGACTTCCCCCTTGTAAATCCATACCTTTACGCCGACTTTGCCGTATGTGGTATTTGCTTCCGCAAAACCGTAATCAATGTCAGCTCTCAGTGTCTGCAGCGGAATGGTTCCCTCGCTGTAGAATTCGGTACGGGCGATATCCGCACCGCCAAGCCTGCCTCCGCAGGAAGCCTTGATACCGAGTGCATCGGTCTTCATCGTTCTGGACATGCAGGACTTCATCGCTCTTCTGAAAGAGACACGATTCTCCAGCTGTCCTGCAATATTCTCCGCCACCAGCTGAGCATCCTTATCCGGCTTCTTGACCTCCTTGATGTCGATCATCATCTTCTTGCCGGTCAGCTTGGTCAGCTGTTTCTTGGTATTCTCAATTTCCGCTCCGCCCTTACCGATCACAACACCCGGCTTTGCCGTGTAAACAATGACCTTAACGCGGTCACTTGCGCGCTCGATGTCGATCCTGGAAACGCCTGCGGAATATAACTTTTTCTTAAGGAACTTACGGATGTTATAGTCTTCCACCAGGTTATCCGCAAAATCACCTTCTGCATACCATCTGGAATCCCAGTCAGAAATAACACCTACTCTCAGTCCATGAGGATTAACTTTCTGTCCCATTAAAAATTATTCTCCTTTCTCATCCAGCACAATGGTTAAATGACTCATTCTCTTCTCGATCCTGTAAGCTCTTCCCTGTGCTCTGGGCTGAATCCTCTTCATGATCGGACCATTGTTTGCGAAGCATTCCGCAATATAAAGGCTGTTCCGGTTGATTCCCTTAAACTCCGCATTTGCTGCTGCGGAAGAAAGGAGCTTGAAAATCACACTGGATGCATATCTGGGATTGTATTGCAGGATGGCAAGCGCGGTATTTACATCTTTGCCGCGGATCGCGTCCATCACAAAGCATGCCTTCTGAACCGGAATTCTGGCATAGGACAGCTTTGCATGAGGACGATTCTCTCTGTTTTCCTGATTTCTATCATGTTTGTACTGGCTTCTATGTTGTTTCGCCATGAAAAAACCTCCTTCGTCTTACGCCGTCTTATTTGGCTGCCGTCTTCTTCTCGGCTCCGGCGTGTCCTCGATACGTTCTGGTGGGAACGAACTCTCCCAGCTTATGTCCTACCATGTCTTCTGTGATGTATACCGGGATGTGTTTTCTGCCGTCATGAACCGCAATCGTATGTCCGACAAAAGACGGAAAAATCGTCGAGCGGCGTGACCAGGTCTTAATCACCTGCTTTTGATTGGCCGCATTCATGGCTTCCACTTTCTTTAAAAGGCTTTCATCGGCGAAAGGGCCCTTTTTCAATGATCTTGACATTGTCATCCTCCTCTTACTTTACCTGTCTGCCGTCTCTTCTTCTGACAATCAGCTTATTCGAAGCCTTCTTCGACTTTCTGGTCTTGTATCCCAGTGCCGGCTTGCCCCACGGTGTACACGGTCCCGGACGTCCTACCGGAGCCTTTCCTTCACCACCGCCGTGCGGGTGATCGTTCGGGTTCATGACCGAACCTCTGACAGTCGGACGGATGCCCATGTGGCGGATCCTTCCTGCTTTTCCATAATTGATCAGACTGTGGTCAATGTTTCCTACCGTTCCAATGGTTGCTCTGCAGGAGATCGGGACCATTCTCATTTCTCCGGAAGGAAGCCTGAGCGTTGCATACTTGCCTTCCTTCGCCATCAGCTGCGCTGCATTACCCGCACTTCTGACCAGCTGTCCGCCTCTGCCGGGATAAAGCTCGATGTTATGAATATCCGTACCAACCGGGATATTCTCCAGCGGGAGGCAGTTGCCGACACGAACTTCCGCCGTCGGGCCGTTCATGACCTTCATGCCGTCGGTCAGTCCGGCAGGAGCCAGAATATAGCTCTTTTCGCCATCCTCATAGCAGATGAGGGCAATATTGGCGGTTCTGTTCGGATCATATTCCACACCGATGACCTTGGCGGAAATGCCGTCCTTTGTTCTCTTAAAATCGATCAGTCTGTACTTCCTGCGGTTTCCGCAACCCCTGTGTCTTACCGTGATTTTCCCCTGGTTGTTTCTGCCTGCGGTTTTGTTGAGTGATACCAGCAGCGATTTTTCCGGGGTCTTCTTGGTGATTTCGGAGAAATCGGAACCGGTCATATGTCTTCTGGACGGTGTGTACGGTCCGTACTTCTTAATTCCCATTGTTATACCTCTTTCGTTATCTGCAGCATCCCGGGCTGCAATAATTTTGTTTCATCAGGAAGTTCTCGATCTTACAGCCCCTGATAAACCTCGATCTCCTTGCTGTCATCCGTCAGCTTAACAATTGCCTTCTTGGTCTTTGCGGTAAACCCGACCGCCATGCCGCGGCGCTTTTTCTTGCCATCAATATTCATCGTGTTCACGCGCAGAACCTTGGTTCCCTCAAATGTCTTTTCCACCGCTTCCTTGATCTGTGTCTTATTGGCCTGCGGATGGACGAGGAAGGTATATTCCTTGTTCTCCATCATGCCCATGCTCTTTTCCGTCAGGACCGGTTTCAGGATGATATCGTAAATTCCCAGTGCAGCCATTAGATAAATACCTCCTCAATCTTCGCAACCGCTTCCTTCGTGACCACGAGTGTCTTTGCGTTCATGATGTCGTATACATTGATCAGATCACTGACAGAGGTTTTCACGCCCGGAAGGTTTCTCGCGGAGAGGATGACGTTCTGATCGTTATCCCCGATTACCACGTAGGATTTGCCTTCTGCCTTGATATTCTTCATCACTTCGGCAAAAGCCTTGGTTTTCTTCTCTTCCATTTTCAGCTCGTCCAGAACGATGATGCTGCCCTTCTGAACTTTATCTGTCAAGGCCCCTTTCAGCGCCGCTCTCTTTTCTTTCTTGTTCATTTTAAAAGAATAATCTCTCGGAACCGGAGCGAAGACTACGCCGCCGCCCGTCCACTGAGGAGATCTGGTCGAACCCTGTCTGGCATGACCGGTTCCCTTTTGTCTCCAAGGCTTTCTGCCTCCTCCGGAAACTTCCGAACGGGTCTTGGCCTTCTGTGTTCCCTGGCGTCTGTTGGCAAGCTGCTGCTTTACCGCCATATAGATCAGGTGCTCATTGACATCCGCGCCGAAAATCTCATCATTCAATTCGATATTTCCGACTTCGTCGCCCTTCATATTGTAAACAGATACTTTTGCCATCTGTCTGTTCCTCCTTCTTTATCAAATGTCCGCTCTCGTGGTTTCCTTGATGGTGACAAGGCCCTTTCTCGGACCGGGTACGGCGCCCTTTACCAGAATCAGGTTTTTATCTGCATCTACACGGACAACCTCCAGATTCTGCACCGTGATTTTCTCACTTCCCATGTGTCCGGGCATGCCCTTCCCTTTAAACACGCGGCTCGGATCGGAAGAAGAACCGTTGGATCCCTGATGACGATGGAATTTGGAACCGTGAGCCATAGGACCTCTGTGCTGTCCGTTCTTCTTCACGGCGCCCTGGAATCCTTTTCCCTTGCTGATCGCGGTTGTGTCTACGTGATCTCCCGCCGCAAAGATGTCTGCCTTAATCTCGGCTCCAGTCTGATACTCCTCCGCATTTTCAAAACGGAATTCTCTCACGAACTTCTTGCCTTCCACGCCTGCCTTTTTGAAGTGGCCTTCCTGTGGCTTGTTGATTCCGTGAATGAACTTCACCTGCTTCTTGCCCGCCTTGTTGCGGTTGACCTTCCTGCCCAGCTTGTCAATGAAGCCCACCTGCACTGCAGAATAGCCGTCATTTTCCACTGTCTTGATCTGTGTAACCACGCAGGGTCCTGCTTCCAGAACGGTTACCGGAATCAAGCTTCCGTCTTCATTGAAGATCTGTGTCATGCCGATCTTCGTTGCCAAAATCGCTTTCTTCATTCTTGTTTGCCTCCTAATCCCGCCTTTCTTTTCATGTGAAAAACTCTGTTCTCCCATGTCTCTTGCGGGCATTTCTTCCTACAGCGGATCCGGACCAATACCAGCCGTTTACATGCTTCGCATGTCCAGTGTTTACGGCTTCTGCGACCGATGGATTCCTTGTGATTGTCTTTTCCTGGTTTACCAATCGTTCGGCTTTTCGGTATTTCGAATCATACTAGCAGGAGGTGATGGATAGTTGCTTATTTCATCTTGATATTGATATATACGCCCGCAGGCATTTCCAGCCTTTGCAACGCATCTACCGTCTTAGGGGTGGGGGAGATGATGTCGATCAGTCTCTTGTGCGTTCTCTGCTCGAACTGCTCCCTCGAATCCTTGTACTTATGAACCGCACGAAGGATGGTCACAACTTCTTTCTTGGTAGGAAGCGGAACCGGTCCGGAAACCCTCGATCCGTTCTTCTTCACGGTCTCGATGATTTTCTTTGCGGACGCATCCACCAGATTGTGATCATACGCCTTCAGGGTGATTCTCATGATTTGATTTGCCATAAAAAAAGTCGCCTCCTTATTCGCACTGTTTTAACAGCTAGTACGACAAGCGGTGACTGTACACTCTCCCGTGTGTTTCCTGACTTAAAAACAAAAGCGGATTCTTTCTTCCACTTTCAGTACTCTGCGGATCACACGTCGTTTCCATAGATTATGGACCGTTGCAAGTACAGTGACCTGTCGTCATGATTCTTGAGGGTTCCCCTGTCGCTGCAATCTGGGTGATAATGGCTTATCCCCCGGGTTCCCTCCTGACTTTCGCTCCACGGAATGACCGCTCCACTGGACAGAGCGCAACCTCACGTTTCACAGCTATCAGATGCACAGCAATGGTTATTTTACTCGGAATCAACGGTTCTCGCAAGATTTTTTTTTATAAAACGGCATTTGATCGAAATTAGGTAATTTAAATCAATTGATCTGGATTTTATTTATTCTTTTCTGCAAAAAAACCGCCTAATCCTCATGCGCTCTGCGTCCATGGTGATCAGGCGGTCCCTTTTATAAAACTCTTCTCCTGCATTGGAGTTTAGAAGAATATCCTATGCTGAAACTGGTCCTTTCCCTCCTTGGCGTACTGTTTTACAATATAATCCTTCATGCGGATCAACCGGTTGGCAATATGATTCGGAATATCTTGCTGAAGAAATTTCTTGGCTCGCTCTGCGACTTCATCCAATGTAGTCGGACCTGCAGACCTTCTGGAAGTTATCGAGCGAATTTCTTTTTGATATTCTATCATATCTTTTGCATAATCCACGGTATCGTGGACTTCTTTCTCATATAACTTTGCGATTTTTGCAAATTCCAAATCCAGCTGCTTCAGTTGCTCTTCTCTTTCTTTTTGGAATTTCTCCAATTCCATTTCTTCCACCACCGATTCGCCTTCCGCTTTTCCCTGCATGATTTCATCGTATCGGTTTGCGTACGCTTTTAAGTACTCCAGCATTTCATCCTTTACACAGGAATCCAATTGAGACTTATCGCCCCTTCGTTTCATCACCTCATCCAATAAGGAGGCTCTACGTTGTTCTCCTTTCTCACATTGTTCTCCTTTCTCTATCTGCGGAAACTCCGCAAGGATCTCACTTAATTCTTTCGTGTGGTCCCCCCCTAAACTTTTATGTTCTTCCGCCCACTTTCTCAGGTCCTCCCATGTATATCTACAGGTAATTACGACACTGTCCTTTCTCGCGGAACTGTTCTTAACATTCTTAACCTCTCTTGCGGGGTCAATCGGTCCGTTTAACAGCGACTGTTCGTATGCAATAACTCTACTATAATAATTATGGCTGATTCTCATCTTCCATCTCCTTTTTTACTATGTAGGTTCTTTAACTTCTCCATCGGGAACCACGAGATTTCATTTGACCCAAGCGGTGCAAGATCGTAGTAATAATTAGTTTCAAGTATATCCACCAGCTTTCCTGTATCAGGATCAAACAGTAAACGTACCCGATTTAGGTCAGCCCAACATCTATTCATCTTATATGCTCCACTCGCACTGACATGAATATGATAAAAATTTCTGTCCCCTCGATACGTCAATAACAACAATGGTTTGCTCTCAACCTTTGTGATTGCTCTATTAGAATCCACATACTTAATCACTTCTGGAGACACATTTTCCCCAAAATTTACCTGTGCTCCTGCATTCCCATCAATCGAGATATCATATATTTGAGTTCCTGCCGAATTGGACAAATCCTCATAGAAGGAATAGCTGATATCAATGGGATGCCCGTTCACATAATTGACCGTTCCATCCGCATTTGATTCAAATACAATCTGCGCTTTCTCGCACACTCCTACATACGTGATGGATGCATCCGAACTCAATGCTCCCAGTCGCTTGAATTCAATCGAATACGAATCGGTTGCCGAATATTTTCCCTCATTGGTGTAAACTGCAAAGTAATAGGTCCCCGGCAGGATTTTATATGCGTCTGAATTTTTAGCGAGGTGGAATATACCAGCACTTTCTCCCTTCTTCCCCGCGTAATCCAACTGATAGCCCTGATTCGAGCTGATGGTATACTTAAACGCCGTAACCTGATCCACGGTGATCGAGTAATAATCGACATCACGCGGATGGTCAATCACGCCCTGCACGGATTGATTCATCGCAACCGGTGTCGCCGTTTCAATCGAGTTGTTCACTTCATTCTCTGCATCCTGGTTACTCTGATAATAAAGAAAGGCAAATCGACCGGTTCCCTTTTTTCCTGCGATGACAAAATAATACGTTCCCGGGTTTAATACCCTTTCATATTGTTCCGTAATTCCCAGAGTGTCTGTAGCACAGCCATCAAATAAGGTAAGCTCGTGCGTGGAATTGTCCAACGAACACATATAGATATCTGCATCCAGTGTGTTCTGCATCAAAAGCCTTATGGTAACTTTACTCTTTTCTGTTAGCGTAAAGGTGTACCATGCTTGTCCTTCTTCCGTCAGATTGCCTTGAATTGTTTGATCGTTTGTCATCGCAATCGCACCATTCGGGTCTGAATTTCCTGTAGTTGTGGGACTGGACTGTAATTTCAGATCGCTTTCTCCTATATCGATACGACCCCTATCCTCAGAAAAACGATCGCTACTGATGATGGAACCCCCGGATAATTCCTTCTCCGGTTGCACCTCGACAAGGGCGGCGTTGCCGATATACGTTTCATCCACCTCTTGCGCCTTTGACTCTACTTTTCCGGCGACAAGACCGGATATCATCACAAGCAACATACAACATGACAACCATTTCTTCTTCATTCGCAACACCCTCCTTTTCCATTTAAATGTACGCGATCCGTACCCTCCGTTTTCCTCTACCAACTGCTAAGAGGAAACTTCTTCAGGTAATTAGAATATCGGACAAAACCGCCTCTTCCATAACGGAGCACCTCCCATGCGCCCCGAAAAATCGGAATTGACGCAGAACCTTCTCTTTTCACCGCCCTGGATATTTGCTACTATGAACTGAGCCGGATTCTCGTTCTGCATGATCCTCAAATATGCCGGTGAAAATGAATGCGGAACGGATGGAAAATCTTGTGCATCCGATGGAGGCGCCTGCGATACGGGTATAAACGCTTCCAACACCCTTATCGTATGCATTGAATTGATATCTATACATGAAGGAGAGCGCCTATGTGGGTAGCGGACAACTGGAAGAGCTATGAAGTGATCGACTGCTCCGGTGGAGAAAAGCTGGAGCGGTGGGGGGATTTTATCCTGCAAAGACCGGATCCGCAGGTGATCTGGCACACGAAAAGAGACGCGGCGGAGTGGAAGCATCCGAACGGAATCTATCACCGTTCCAGCCGCGGCGGAGGGGAGTGGGAGTTTCACCATCTTCCGCAGGAATGGACCATCCTCTATTCCTCTTTGACCTTCCATCTGAAGCCTTTTAAATTCAAGCATACCGGGATTTTTCCGGAGCAGGCGGTGAACTGGGAGTGGTGTTCTTCTTTGATCCGGAAGCGGAAGCAAGAGGAGCCTGGGCGGGAGGTTCGTGTGCTGAACCTGTTTGCCTACACCGGCGGAGCCACCCTTGCCGCCCTGTCTGCAGGTGCAGCCGTTACGCATGTCGATGCTTCCAAAGGGATGGTGAATTGGGCAAAAGAAAATGCCACCTCATCCGGTCTTGCTCATTGTCCGGTCAGGTGGCTGGTTGACGATTGTATGAAGTTTGTGGAACGGGAGATCAGACGGGGAAATACCTACGACGGAATCATCATGGATCCGCCATCTTACGGCAGGGGTCCGGGCGGTGAGGTCTGGAAAATCGAGGATAGCATCTATCCATTTCTTGCCAGAACCGTGCAGCTCCTCAGTGATGACCCTCTTTTTTTCCTGATCAATTCTTATACAACGGGACTGCAGCCCGCTGTGCTTGGCTATCTGCTGCATTCCCTGCTGGATCCGGTCAAAAAAGGACAGATCGAAGCCGGTGAAATCGGCCTGCCCGTACGTGCCTCCTCCCTCATCCTCCCCTGCGGCGCCAGCGGAAGATGTGCATTCTAAGATGTGACTCCGCCCTGCGGCGCCAGTGGAAGGTGTGCGTTCTAAGAAGGGAACCTGCCCTGTGGTGCCAGCGGAAGATGTGCGTTCTAAAAGAGGGAACCTGCCTGTCCTCACTTTTCTCCAGCGTCAATTCTCTCCCTGATCTGCAGCATGTGATTGTCCAGCTGGCTGACCAGCTCGGCACTGATCTTCATTTCTTCGGAGATAGCGTCCGCATCCGCGATGTCCGCTCTTTTGTATTTGAGCTGATGGTCGAGGCTGGCCCAGAAATCCATGGCGATGGTGCGGAACTGTACCTCAACCTTCATATACTCCTTCTCCTTCATCAGGAAAATCGGCACCATGACAATGAGATGGAGAGAACGGTATCCGTTATTCTTGGGCTGTATAATATAGTCCTTTTCCTGAATGACTAGGAGATCGTCCTGCATCTTCAGCGTGCTGGCCAACAGATAAATATCATCTATAAAAGAGCAAACCACCCTTACCCCTGCAATATCATTCAGGTTGTCCCGGATGCTCTGATAAGACACCTCATATCCGTGCGAACATAGTTTGTCATAAATGCTCTGCGGCGATTTCAATCTGCACCGAATGGACTCAAACGGATTTCGCTGGAACTTGAGCGACATTTCGCTGCTCAAGACCTCCAGCTTGGTGATCATCTCCGTCATCGCACACTCATACTTCATCATCAGCAGCTGCAATTCTTCGCATTCATTGGGTAAATGCAGCGTCTGTGCGATTTCCAGGTCGGAGATTACTTTCATTCCATGAAAACGGTTATGCAGTCCATACGCCGTATTCTTTGCGAATTCCATCGTCTCCCGGTCCTCTCCCTGATGCCTGAACATGTGCAAGTGATTGTCACTACCGCTTCCTTCTAACGACCTAGATGATAAAAGGATCCCTGTACCAAAATAGACGCAAGCACTCTTATCCTACGGGCTGACGGCTTTTTGATACTACTATTATGATATCATAAATGATTTTTCCTGAATACAGGCGATTGCGCACTCTGCAATGTTTTAACCGGTTTTTTACCGGATTCGTAGCAGATTTGCTTCTTTATTTTTCGGAAAAAAGAAGCTTCGAATAGACCGGGAACGGCCAATATTTTTCGTCTGTAATTGCCTCCAACTGATCTGCTGCAAGACGGCAGGCTTCCATGTCCTTCACAATGATCCGGTGATAATAGCGCATGGCGTCTTCGTTGTTCTCCGGCACTTTTTCCATATCCGCTTCCAGTTTCTGAGTCGATGAAAGTAATTCGTCCGTTAACTTGGCACTTTTCGTACAAATCTCCGTCTCATAGGTCATCGGCATCTGCGCATTCTTCAGTTCTCCCATCCGCCTGCACAGTTCTGCAGTATAGGCGGAAACGGCCGGCAGAATCTGCCTGCGGATCATATCGTCCATGGTTCTGGCTTCGATCGCAATCTGCGCATTATAGGTGTTGACATGGATGTTGTAACGCGCATACAGCTCTTCCTCTGTGTAAATCCCATTTTTTACAAACAACTCTACGTTCTTAGGATCGACATACTTGGGAAGTGCTTCCGCCGTGGAAGTCAGGTTGGACAGGCCGCGCCTCTTTGCCTCCTCCACCCAGGAAACGTCATAGCCGTTGCCGTTGAAAACAATTCTCTGGTGCTCCGTGAGCGTCTTCTTGATGAGCGCCTGCAGGTCTTTCTGGAAATCCTTACTCTTTTCCAGAACCTCCGCAAAGCCTCTCAGTTCCTGCGCCATAATGGTATTGAGCGCGATATTCGGGCCGGAGATCGACTGCGAACTTCCCAGCATACGGAACTCGAATTTATTGCCGGTGAAAGCCATCGGCGAAGTTCGATTGCGGTCGGTGTTATCCATCGGAATCGGCGGCAACGTGTCTATCCCAATGAGCAGCTGCCGTTTTCCCTGGTCATGAAAGTTTTTGCCCTGAATAATGGATTCAACCACTCCCTCCAGCTCATCCCCCAGAAAGATGGAAATGATGGCGGGCGGTGCTTCCTGAGCCCCCAGTCTATGGTCGTTGCCCGCAAAGGCAACGGTTGCGCGGATGGCCTCCTGGTATTCATCGATTCCCTTGATAAAGGCCGCCAGGAAGAGAAGGAACTGCGCGTTCTGGCTCGGAGTGGAACCGGGACGAAGCAGGTTCTTGCCGGCGTCCGTCGCCAGTGACCAGTTGTCATGCTTGCCGCTGCCGTTAACACCTGCATAGGGTTTTTCATGAATCAGGCAGGCGAAATGATGTCTTCCCGCCACCCTCTTCATCATTTCCATCGTAATCTGGTTTTGATCCGCTGCCTGATTGGCGTCGGAATAGATGGGTGCCAGTTCGTGCTGGGACGGTGCCACCTCATTATGCTTGGTTTTGGACAGAACGCCGACCTTCCAGAGTTCCGTGTCCAACTCCTGCATAAAGGCGGACACACGCGGCTTGAGCTGTCCGAAATAATGGTCTTCCAGTTCCTGCCCCTTAGGCGGCTGGTTCCCAAAGAGGGTACGACCGGTCAGACGCAGATCTTCTCTCTGATTGTACAGATCCTTGTCCAGTAAAAAATATTCCTGCTCCGGCCCGCACTGCGCAATGACCTTCTTGGTTGTTTTGTCGCCGAAAAGCCTCAGGATTCGGACAGCCTCCCTGGACAGGGCTTCCATGGACCTCAACAGCGGCGTTTTCTTATCCAGTGCCTGACCGCCATAAGAGCAGAAAACGGTCGGGATATAAAGGGAACGGTCTTTGACAAAGGCATAGGAAGTCGGATCCCAGGCGGTATACCCTCTGGCCTCAAAGGTCGCTCTGAGTCCTCCCGAAGGAAAAGAAGAAGCATCCGGCTCTCCCTTTACCAATTCTTTACCGGAGAACTCCATTACCACCGTTCCGTCGCCTTTTGGTTCGATAAAGCTGTCATGCTTTTCCGCTGTCACGCCGGTCATGGGCTGGAACCAGTGGGTGAAATGGGTGGCCCCCTTTTCCAGCGCCCACTGTTTCATGGCTTCCGCAATCTCATTGGCCACCTGCAGTTCCAGCTGCTCCCCGTTTTCCACACAGGTTTTCCATGCCTTGAAGGTGGCTCCGGAAAGCCTTTCCTTCATGGTCTCTTCATTAAATACCATGCTGCCGAACAGTTCCGGTAATGATTGGTCCCTTTCGTTTTCCATGATTTCTCCTTTATATCTCTACCCTGATCCGATCCAGATGCCAGATTTCATCGACATATTGTTCAATCGTACGATCGGAAGAAAACTTGCCTGACGAGAAGGTATTCAGCATTGCCATCTGTGCCCAACGCTTTTGATCCTGATAGGCTTCCCTCACCCTCTGCTGGGCATCCGCATAGGATTCAAAATCTGCCAGGATGAAGTACCGATCCGCCCTGGAAGAATTCTTGGTGGTCATGAGAGAATCGTAAAGCGGACGGAAGAGCTCCTTATCTTTTGCAAATGTTCCGTCAATCAGGCGATCCACCACCATTTTTACATTCGGATCCGTCTGATAGATGCGTACCGGATCATACCCTCCGTCTCTTTCATAGGCAATGACCTGGTCGGAAGTCAGGCCGAAAATAAAGGCGTTTTCCTTCCCCACCTCGTCTACTATCTCCACGTTTGCGCCGTCCATTGTGCCGATGGTCAGCGCACCGTTTAACATCATCTTCATATTGCCCGTCCCGGATGCTTCCTTTGAGGCGGTGGAAATCTGCTCCGACACATCCGCCGCTGCAAAGATGATCTCCCCATTGGAGACCCGGTAGTCTTCGATAAACACCACCTTGATCTTTCCGCCGATCGACTCATCCTGATTGATGACATCCGCAACGGAATTGATCAACTTAATCGTTAGCTTGGCATTGGCATAACCGGCTGCGGCCTTGGCACCGAAGATAAAAGTTTCCGGGTGGAAATTCATTTTCGGATGCGCCTTCAAGGTCTCGTAGAGGTAGATGACATGCAGGATGTTGAGCAGCTGCCTCTTATATTCGTGGAGCCTCTTCACCTGCACATCAAAGATGGAATCCGGATCTACGACGATTCCGTTGTGTTCCAGGATATAAGACGCAAGACGCACTTTGTTCTTTCTCTTGATCTCCATGAATTCCCGCTGCGCCTTCTCCTGCACGGCAAACCGTTTCAGCTTGGCTAACTGCGGCAGATCGGTGACAAAGGCATCCGATCCCAGCTTCTTCGTGATCCATTCTGTCAGCAGGGGATTGGCATGCAACAGAAATCTTCTCTGCGTGATCCCGTTCGTCTTATTATTAAACTTCTCCGGCATCATCTCATAGAAGTCCTTGAGTTCTCTCTTTTTCAGGATCTCCGTATGAAGTTTCGCCACACCGTTCACGGAATAGCTGCCGACAATCGCCAGATGTGCCATCTTGATCTGGTTGTCGTACATGATGGCCATGCTGCGCACCTTGTCCTGCACCGCGTTTTTGGGAAGATCCGCATAAGTATGCATGATCTGCTCCACGAACCTGCGGTTGATCTCTTCCACGATCTGATAAACGCGCGGAAGCAGCCTTTGGAACAGATCCTGCGGCCATTTCTCCAGCGCCTCTGCCATAATCGTATGGTTGGTATAACAGCAGGTGTTGGTCGTGACATGCCAGGCTTCCTCCCACCCCAGACCGTACTCGTCGATCAGAATCCGCATCAGTTCCGCCACCGCTACCGTCGGATGCGTGTCATTCAGCTGAAAGACATTTTTTTCGTGAAATTTACGCACATCATCATGCTTTCTCAAATACCGCTGAATGGCGGTCTGTACCGAGGCGGAGATAAAAAAATACTGCTGTTTCAGTCTCAGTTCCTTGCCTGCGACATGTTCGTCATTCGGATACAGCACTTCGCAAAGCTGGCTGGCCAGATTCTCCTGTTCGATGGCTCTCTGGTAGTCCCCCTTGTCAAAAGAATCTAATTGAAAGCACTCGATCGGTTCGGCGTCCCAGATGCGAAGTGTGTCCACCACACCGTTGCCGTAACCTACAATCGGCAGATCATAAGGAACCGCACGCACAACCTGGGCATTTTCCTGCCTGAAATGCATCTCTCCGTTTTCGTCTGTATAAGTGGTGACATAGCCGCCGAATTTCACTTCTTTGGCATATTCCGGCCTGCGAAGTTCTAACGGATTGCCATGCTCCAGCCAATTATCCGGCTTCTCTACCTGGTAGCCGTCCTCGATTTTTTGTTTGAACATGCCGTAGCGATAACGAATGCCGCAGCCGTAGGCATAATAATTCAGCGTGGCAAGAGAATCCAGAAAACAGGCGGCCAGTCTTCCCAGTCCTCCGTTTCCCAGTGCCGGATCCGGTTCCTGATCCTCTATGAGATTGATGTCAATGCCGATTTCCTTTAGAGCCTTCTTCACCGCCTGATAGGCCTGCATATTGATCAGGTCGTTTCCGAAGAAGCGCCCCATCAGAAACTCCATCGACATGTAATAGACCGTCTTCGGATCCTGCTCCATGGAAGCACGCTGTGTCTTCATCCAATGGTCAATCACCGCATCCTTCAGCGCATAGGCAGCTGCAGTGTAGAGCTGCAGTTCACTCGCTTCCTTCATCGTAATCCGAAAAAGCGTCTTGATATTATACTCCACACTTCTCTTAAACATTTCTTTATCCAGCTGCTCGTGCTGCTTTGCTATCATTTCCACCTCCTATATATGTTCCCTATAAATACCACCCATCATTTTATCGCATTCCGCGCCGTCCTGCTACCCCCTTCAAAATCCGGTGATTCCGTCCGGTTCCCCTGCGCTTCTATTTCTTTTTTTACCGAATGATAGACTTTTTGGAAGAAAAAGAGAGACAGCAGCAACGAGAGGGATTCCGCAATCACAAAAGAAAACCAGATTTTATTGACGTCCCCCGTCAGCGACAGAAGATAGGCGACCGGAATCAGCACGCCCAGCTGACGCGCAACGGAAACCACCAGGGCATAGAAGCTGCGTGAAAATGCCTGAAAGGCCGCGGCAAGCACAATCGACGCTGCAGCAATCGGAAAGTGGAGAGAGATGATCCGTAGCGCCGGAATTCCCAGGCTCATCATGTGAGCGGAAGCATGAAAAAGCTGCAAAAGGGGGCGCGGCGCCAACTGCATGACCAATGTTCCGATGACCATGACGAAGAGTGCCACTTTGACGGCAAATACCAACGCCTCCTTGATCCTCTGACCCTTGCCCGCTCCGTAATTGTAGGCAAGCACCGGGATCATGCCGTTGTTCAATCCGAAAACAGGCATGAAAAAGAAGCTCTGCAGCTTAAAGTAGGCCCCGAATACCGCGGTTGCCGTGCTGGAAAACCCCATCAAAATCAGATTCATCAGGTAGGTCATCACGGAGCCGATGCTGACCATCAAAATGGACGGCACGCCGACATAATAGATTTTGCCGATCGTTTCTTTCTCAGGATGAAGAATGTCCCGCAGACTTAAATGAATTTCATGGTTCCAATGCCGATTGAGAAAAATGCCGATGCAGGCCGCCGCAATCTGTCCGATGACGGTCGCTGTAGCCGCACCCGCCACTTCCATCCTCGGGCAGCCAAACCATCCGAAGATCATGATCGGATCCAGAATCAGATTGATGATGGCGCCAGCCATCTGCGAAAACATACTGAGCAGCGTCTTTCCGGTTGACTGCAATAAACGCTCACAAGTGATTTGCAAGAAACAGCCGATGGACAAGACCGCTACGATTCGGGTATAATCCACGCCATATTGCAATATTTCGGGCTGATTCGTTTGTGATGCAATAAAAAAAGGCCCGAAAAACAGTCCGATCCCGGCAAAAGCCACAAAACTCAAGAATGCAAGGAAAAGTCCGGCATTTGCCGCATGATCCACCTGCTTCTGATCCCTTTTTCCCAAGGCTCTGGACAGCAAGGCATTCATTCCTACGCCGGTACCGGTCGCCACCGCAATCATCAGATTTTGCAGCGGAAAAGACAGGGTCACCGCTGTCAGCGCTTCCTCCGATACCTGCGCAACAAAAATGGAATCCACGACATTGTAGAGTGCCTGTACAAGCATGGAAGCCATCATCGGTAGCGACATGGAGACAATGAGCGGCTTCACCGGCATCGTTCCCATCTTGTTTTCTCGTAGTTCAGACATTTGTTTCTTTCCTTCCTATCCTATGATGGACTTTCCTCAGATCAAGAGATCCCTGTGCAAAAAGCACCAAAATTCTTCTGACTTCGATACTTTTGCTCCTTGTATCATGGTAGAATAATAGAGTTGTCAATCGGCTGATTAGAATGAATCACTCAAAAGTTCTATCATTATAACACACGTTCGGAGGTAGAAAACAATGAAGAAAAAAACAGTCCTGCTTCTCCTCTCCGCTCTGATCATCAGCGGAACCATGAATTTGAATGTTTACGCAGCAAAAAACAGCAGGCAGGCGAGAACCCCTAAAACTCTCACCCGGCAGACCGTCCCCGTCAGCTCTTATTCCCTATCGATCACTCCTGAGCAGGCGGTTCAGGCTGCTTACCAGTTATACCAGCAAGGCGGGCTCGGCGCACAGGATGCCTACAATCGGGTTTGCGCCATTCTCAATTCTCTCATTGCAGATCCGAACAATTATGCTGCCATCGTGCAAAAGGATCTTTTGTCCATGCAGAGCGGATTCGCTGCGCAGATCGGTGTCAAAACGAATTTCTCCATGGATGACACCGTAAAACTTGCAAGGAGCCTCTATGAAGCTGCCGGTCTGGATTCGATTGCCGCCCTAAAAAGAGTGCAAACCAAGATGGCGGAATTCAAGGCCAATCCCTCTGCCGTCTCTCAGATTGTCGGTCAGGATCTCAAATTTGTAAATCAGAGAGATCATCTCCAAACCTCTTTAACCGCAGCACAGATTGCACAGAGCAGTTATGCCGCTCTTCTGAAAGCAGGATTTACCTCAGAAGAAGCTTTTCAGATGGTTCAAACCAACCTTCCGGCTCTTTCCGCTCTGGTCGGTCAGTAAGATTCTTTTACAAGAAGCAAGGTGCGGAACATCACCGGACGGCTCACATAGAAGCTACCAATCTTCCGGCCGTTTACTGCTCCACGTCAAAGATCTGACGACTTCCATCCATGCGATGTCTGCATGGAAAAAGGCTTCCGAGCATAAGCTCGGAAGCCTTTTTCAGATCCTCTCCTAAGCGAGAAGGAATTTCCATATCTGAGAATAAGATTACTCGATAATGGTAGCCACACGGCCGGATCCAACCGTACGTCCGCCTTCACGGATAGCGAAGGTAAGACCCTGCTCCATTGCGATCGGGTGAATCAGTTCGATCGTCATTTCTACGTGGTCACCGGGCATGCACATCTCGGTTCCCTGCGGAAGATCGCAAACACCGGTTACATCCGTGGTTCTGAAGTAGAACTGAGGTCTGTAATTGTTGAAGAAAGGAGTGTGACGTCCACCTTCATCCTTGGTCAGAACGTAAACCTGAGCCGTAAACTTCTTGTGGCAGGTAACGGTTCCGGGCGCAGCAACAACCTGTCCTCTCTCAATGCCGTCACGGTCTACACCACGAAGCAGAATACCTACGTTATCACCGGCCTCTGCATAATCCAGCGTCTTACGGAACATTTCGATACCGGTTACAACAGACTTGGTTGTCTCTTCCTTGATACCGACGATTTCCACTTCATCGGACATGTGAAGCTGACCTCTCTCCACACGACCGGTAGCAACGGTACCACGACCGGTAATGGTGAATACGTCCTCAACGGGCATCAGGAACGGCTTATCAATATCTCTCTTCGGATCCGGAATGTAAGAATCAACGGTATCCATCAGCTCCATGATCTTGTCGCCCCATTCGGACTTGGGATCTTCCAGAGCCTTCAGAGCAGATCCGCGAACGATCGGTGTATCATCACCCGGGAAATCATATTCGTTCAGCAGATCACGAACTTCCATCTCTACCAGGTCAAGCAGTTCCGGATCGTCCACCATATCACATTTGTTCAGGAAAACAACGATGTAAGGAACACCTACCTGACGAGCCAGAAGCACGTGCTCCTTGGTCTGCGCCATTACACCGTCAGTAGCTGCTACTACCAGGATGGCGCCATCCATCTGTGCTGCACCGGTGATCATGTTCTTGACATAGTCAGCATGTCCGGGGCAGTCCACGTGTGCATAGTGTCTCTTTGCCGTCTCATATTCGATGTGAGCCGTAGAAATGGTGATTCCACGTTCTCTTTCCTCGGGTGCCTTATCGATCTGATCGAACGGTACGGCAGGATCTACACCGAGACGATCTGCAAGAACTGCGGTGATCGCAGCGGTCAGCGTGGTTTTACCGTGATCGACGTGTCCGATGGTACCAATGTTGCAATGCGGCTTGTTTCTGTCAAATTTTGCCTTAGCCATTCTGTAAATCCTCCTTAAAAGAAAATGTTAAACATTTTTTTACAATTTCACAATCGACAACTTCGATTATATTAGAAAACTCCTGATAATTCAAGCAAAACAATGCTTACTTGTTGTTCAGGATCTTCTCCTGCACGTTCTTCGGTACCGGCTCGTATTTCTCAAAGAACATCGAGTAGTTTCCGCGTCCCTGTGTCTTGGAACGAAGGTCTGTCGCATATCCGAACATTTCAGAAAGCGGAACGAACGCTCTTACGATCTTGCCGCTCCCCATGTCGTCCATGCCTTCTACCCGGCCTCGACGGGAGTTGATATCTCCGATGACATCGCCCATGTATTCTTCCGGCATGGTAACTTCCACCTTCATGATTGGCTCCAGAAGGACCGGAGAAGCTTTGCTCATCGCATCCTTGAATGCCATGGATCCTGCGATATGGAAGGCCATTTCCGAAGAGTCGACTTCGTGATAGGAGCCGTCATAAACCGTCGCGTGAATGCCGACCACCGGAAAGCCACCCAGTGAGCCTGCCTTCATCGCCTCTTCAATCCCTTCGCTGATCGGCTGGATGTATTCCTTCGGAATCGCACCGCCAACCACTTCGCTGTCGAACTTGTACAGTTCTTCTCCGTTGGCATCCATCGGCTCAAAGCGAACTTTACAATGTCCGTACTGTCCACGTCCACCGGACTGCCTTGCATACTTGCTTTCCACATCCACGGGTTTGGTGAACGCTTCCTTGTATGCCACCTGCGGTGCGCCGACATTGGCCTCCACCTTAAATTCGCGCAACAGTCTGTCTACGATGATATCCAGATGCAACTCGCCCATTCCGGCGATAATCGTCTGTCCGGTTTCTTCGTTGGTGTGTGCACGGAAGGTCGGATCTTCTTCCGCCAGCTTTCCGAGCGCTTCTCCCAGCTTCTGCTGACCGGCCTTGGTTTTGGGCTCAATGGCAAGTTCGATCACAGGTTCCGGAAACTCCATGGATTCCAGGATAACGGGATGCTGCTCATCGCAGATGGTATCACCCGTCGTCGTCACCTTAAAGCCGACCGCTGCAGCAATGTCTCCGGAGAAAACCTCGTCCAACTCTGCCCGCTTGTTGGCGTGCATCTGCAGGATACGGCCGACGCGTTCCTTCTTGTCCTTCGTCGCATTCAGTACATAGGAACCCGCCTTCATGGTACCGGAATAGACACGGAAGAAGGCCAGCTTCCCGACAAAGGGATCTGCCATAATCTTAAAGGCAAGAGCGGAGAACGGTTCCTCATCCGAAGAGTGTCTCACAACTTCTTTTCCGTCCAAATCAACACCGTCGATTGGCGGAATATCAAGCGGAGAAGGAAGAAATTCCACTACCGCATCGAGCAGCTTCTGCACACCCTTGTTCCTGTAAGCCGTGCCGCAACAAACCGGTACCGCCGTGCATTCACAGGTTCCCTTGCGCAGGGCCTTTTTCAGATCTTCCACGGAGACTTCCTGTCCGTCCAAAAACTTCTCGGTCAGTTCATCATCCAGTTCGCAGATCTGCTCTACCATCTTGTCATGGTATTCCTGTGCCAGATCCTTCAGGTCCTCCGGCACATCCTCGATCAGGACATCGTCTCCCTTATCGCCGCGGAAGAGATAGGCCTTCATTTCGAATAAGTCTACCAGACCTTCATAGGTTTCTTCCTTGCCGACCGGAATCTGAATGGCGATCGGATTCTTGCGCAGACGATCGCGAATCATGTCCAGATCCTTGTAAAAATCCGCACCTACAATGTCCATCTTGTTGATGAAGGCCATTCTCGGTACGTTGTAAATATCCGCCTGACGCCATACGTTCTCGGACTGTGGCTCTACACCATTTTTCGCATCGAATACACCGACTGCGCCGTCCAGCACACGTAGAGAACGTTCTACCTCTACGGTAAAGTCGACGTGTCCGGGAGTGTCAATGATGTTAATCCTGTGCTCCAGCGCCCCCGGCTTCGGTTTGTTTTGTTCATGCACCGTCCAGTGACAGGTCGTCGCAGCGGAAGTGATCGTGATACCACGCTCCTGCTCCTGCGCCATCCAGTCCATGGTTGCAGTACCGTCATGCGTATCACCGATCTTATAATTGACGCCTGTATAATACAGAATACGTTCCGTAAGAGTCGTCTTACCGGCGTCAATATGAGCGATAATACCAATATTTCTGGTTCTATCCAAAGGATATTCTCTTTGAGCAGCCAATGGTAATTCCTCCTATCAGAATCTGTAATGCGAAAATGCCTTGTTGGCGTCTGCCATCTTGTGCATTTCCTCTTTTCTCTTCACGGAAGCGCCCGTGTTGTTATAAGCGTCCATGATTTCTGCGGACAGACGGTCTACCATGGTCTTCTCACTGCGTTTGCGAGAAAATCCCACAAGCCAGCGAAGCGCCAGTGTCTGTCTTCTTTCCGGTCTGACTTCGATCGGGACCTGATAGGTTGCACCGCCGATACGCCTTGCCTTGACCTCAAGTGCAGGCATGATATTATTGAGCGCCTGCTCGAAGATCTCAAGCGCCGGCTTGCCGATCTTTTCTTCAGACTTTTCGAATGCGCCATAAACGATCTTCTGCGCAATTCCCTTTTTGCCATCCAGCATGACGTTGTTGATGAGCTTGGTCACAACCTTGTTGTTGTATACCGGATCATCCAATACTTCACGCTTGGCAATATGTCCTTTACGTGGCACGTTTCTTCCCTCCTTACGAAAAAAACATAATTCATCGGTACTCGACATCCGTTTGGATGTTGATCGTGCAAGTGGTCTTTCTAATTTATTTGTTAAAAAGATTCCCTACACTTCACAATGTGTTTTACTTCGAAGCTTTCGGTCTCTTCGCTCCATACTTGGAACGGGCCTGCTTCCGATTGGCTACGCCTGCCGTATCAAGGGTTCCGCGGATGATGTGGTATCTGGTACCGGGAAGATCCTTGACCCTGCCGCCACGAATCATGACAACGCTGTGTTCCTGAAGGTTGTGGCCTTCGCCCGGAATATAGCTTGTCACCTCGATGCCGTTGGACAGACGAACCCTGGCAATTTTACGGAGAGCGGAATTCGGCTTCTTCGGTGTTGCAGTCTTCACTGCCGTGCAAACGCCTCTCTTCTGTGGAGAAGAAGTTGCGGTTGCCTTTTTGTGAAGAGAATTGAATCCTCTCTGCAGAGCCGGAGCCGTAGACTTCTTGACAGAACTCTTCCGTTCCTTTCTCACCAGCTGGTTGAATGTAGGCATTCCTTTTACCTCCTGTTTTGATTTCTATGCCTAAAACAACGGAAAACTTGCGTTTTCCGTTGTTTTGACAGCAACATTAAGAGTATACTGAGCGCAATTTCAGTTGTCAAGACTTATTCCGCGTCGTTTCCTTCCCGGCCGTCTCCCTCATCATCCTCTTCTTCACTCTCGTCTTCCTTTAAAGAGCTGTCATCGATCTCTTCCGCTGTTTCCTGGTCATCCTCATGGATCATATCCTCATCATCCATCAGTTCATCTCCTTCGGACAGCTCTTCTTCCTCCTCATCCTGCAACTCTTTTCCTTCGTTTTTCAGGATCAGGCGGATTGGATCCTTGAAATTGTCATCCGTAGAAAGTTCCGTGGTACGATAGCGCTTCATGCCGGTTCCTGCCGGAATCAATTTACCGATGATGACATTTTCCTTCAGTCCGATGAGCGGATCGACTTTTCCCTTAATAGCCGCCTCGGTCAGCACCTTGGTGGTTTCCTGGAAGCTGGCCGCCGAAAGGAAGGAATTGGTTGCCAGCGCTGCTTTTGTGATTCCAAGGATCACCTGCTTGCCGTCTGCCGGTTTTTTGTCTTCTGCTTCCAGCTCGGCATTTCGATCTTCATAATCAAGGATGTCTACCAGTGTGCCCGGCAGGAAGCCTGAGTCTCCGCCTTCATCAATTCTGATCTTCTTTAACATCTGGCGCACAATGACTTCAATATGCTTATCGCAAATATCCACGCCCTGTAAACGGTAAACTCTCTGTACCTCTCTGAGCAGATAATCCTGCACGGCACGGATGCCTTTGATTTTGAGCAAATCGTGCGGGTTGACCGATCCTTCCGTCAGCTCGTCTCCCGCTTCCACAATACTCTTGTCCTGTACTTTGATTCTGGAACCGTAAGGAATCAGATAAGCCTTGGACTCTCCCGTCTCATTATTGGTCACAATGACTTCACGTTTTTTCTTGGTATCGGATAACGTGACTTCTCCGTCCAGTTCCGAGATAATCGCAAGTCCCTTCGGCTTTCTGGCTTCAAACAGCTCCTCGACACGAGGAAGACCCTGGGTGATATCGCCACCCGCCACACCGCCGGTATGGAAGGTTCTCATGGTCAGCTGTGTTCCGGGTTCTCCGATGGACTGCGCTGCAATGATACCGACTGCTTCTCCTACCTGCACCGCCTCGCCGGTCGCCATATTGGCTCCGTAGCACTTGGCGCAGATACCCAGATGCGACCTGCAGGTAAGAATCGTGCGGATCTTGACCGCCTGCACCGGATTGCCCTTGGCGTCCACGCCTTCGGCCAGTACCCGGTCGGCTCTTCCCGGCGTAATCATGTGATTTCTTTTCACAATCACATGACCGTCTTTATCCTTGATGTCTTCACAGGTGTATCTGCCTACAATGCGGTCCCGAAGCGGTTCGATGGTTTCTCTTCCGTCCATGAAAGCACGAACCGTCATGCCGGGGATTTCTTCTTTCCCCTCTGAGCAGTCCTGCTCCCGGATGATCAACTCCTGTGATACGTCAACCATTCGTCTGGTCAGATATCCGGAGTCCGCTGTTCGGAGGGCGGTATCGGACAAACCTTTTCTGGCGCCGTGTGCAGACATGAAATATTCCAAAACGTCCAGGCCTTCACGGAAGTTGGACTTAATCGGCAACTCAATGGTACGACCGGTTGTATCCGCCATCAGACCACGCATTCCCGCCAACTGTTTGATCTGCTGATTGCTTCCTCGCGCTCCGGAGTCCGCCATCATGAAGATGTTATTGTACTTGTCCAGACCTTTTAGCAGCACTTCGGTCAGCTGCTTATCGGTTTCCATCCACGTGTCGATGACGGCACGATAACGCTCTTCGTCTGTAATCAGACCACGTCTGTAGTTTAAGGAAATCTTGTCTACCGTTTCCTGCGCCGCATCCAGCATCGCAGGCTTCTGTGGCGGCACCGTCATATCGGAAATGGAAACGGTCATCGCGGCTCTTGTGGAATAATGGTAGCCGGTCGCTTTGATATCATCCAGCACTTCTGCCGTGCCAAAGGTTCCATGCACATTGATCAGGCGCTCAATGATCTGCTTTAATTGTTTCTTGCTGACCATGAAGTCCACTTCCAGCTTCAGGAAATTCTCCGGATCGCTGCGGTCGACATAGCCCAGATCCTGCGGCAGAATTTCATTAAAGAGAAGACGTCCCAGTGTGGATTCGATGACACCGGTTACAACTTCACCATCCGCCTTCTTCTTAGAGACGCGGACATGGATTTTCGTCTGCAGGGTGATTTCCCCGTTTTCATACGCCAGAATCGCTTCATCGACTCCTTTGAAGTAACGTCCTTCTCCCTTCAGCCCTTCGCGCAGCTGCGTCAGGTAGTAAATCCCCAGAACCATATCCTGTGTCGGAACGGTAACCGGGCCTCCATCGGAAGGCTTCAAAAGGTTATTCGGAGACAGCATTAAGAATCGGCACTCTGCCTGCGCTTCCACAGAAAGCGGAAGGTGAACCGCCATCTGGTCGCCGTCAAAGTCGGCATTAAAGGGCGTACAGGCAAGAGGGTGCAGTTTAATGGCTTTTCCTTCTACCAGAATCGGCTCAAAGGCCTGAATTCCCAGTCGGTGCAGAGTAGGAGCACGGTTTAACATGACCGGATGTTCCTTGATCACGTCCTCCAGTACATCCCAGACCTGTGTATCCAGCCTCTCCACCAGTTTCTTCGCACTCTTGATGTTCTGCGAAATGCCACGTGAGACAAGCTCCTTCATCACAAAGGGCTTGAAGAGCTCGATTGCCATCTCCTTCGGCAGACCGCATTGATAAATTTTCATTTCCGGACCGACCACGATAACCGAACGGCCGGAATAGTCGACACGTTTTCCGAGCAGGTTCTGACGGAAACGTCCGTTTTTACCCTTTAACATATCGGAGAGCGACTTCAGCGCACGATTGCCGGGGCCGGTAACCGGGCGTCCTCTCCTGCCGTTGTCAATCAGCGCATCCACCGCTTCCTGCAGCATACGCTTCTCATTGCGGACGATGATTTCCGGTGCTCCCAGTTCCAAAAGCCTCTTCAAACGATTGTTGCGGTTAATGATTCTGCGGTACAAATCATTCAGATCGGAAGTGGCAAAACGTCCGCCGTCCAGCTGTACCATCGGCCTTAAATCCGGAGAGATGACCGGCACGCAATCCATAATCATCCAGGACGGTTCGTTTCCGGACTCACGAAAACTCTCCACTACCTCGAGCCTTTTAATGATGCGGGCCCGTTTCTGTCCGCTGGAATTTTCCAGCCCTTCCCGCAACTCCTGATATTCTTTTTCCAGATCAATCGCCTTTAGCAGCTCTTTGATCGACTCCGCGCCCATGCCTGCGCGGAACTTGAGCCCCCACTGCTCTCGGGCGTCCTGATATTCCTTCTCCGACAACACCTGCTTGTATTCCAGTGTGGTCGAGCCGGGATCCAGGACAATATAGGAAGCAAAATAGAGAATCTTTTCCAAAATACGGGGTGAAAGATCCAAAATCAGCCCCATTCGGCTGGGAATCCCCTTAAAATACCAGATATGAGAAACGGGAGCCGCCAACTCGATGTGCCCCATCCGTTCTCTACGCACGCTGGATTTGGTGACTTCAACGCCACAACGGTCACAAACAACCCCTTTATAGCGAATCTTCTTGTATTTGCCACAGTGGCATTCCCAGTCCTTGGTCGGTCCGAAAATTCTCTCACAGAAAAGACCGTCCCGCTCCGGACGCAGGGTTCTGTAATTGATCGTTTCCGGCTTTAATACTTCACCTCTGGACCATTCTCTGACCTTCTCCGGGGAAGCAAGCCCGATGCGGATGGCATCAAATGTCATCGGCTGATAGATCGGTCCCGTTGTTCTGCGACCGCTGGTTGCTTCATTAATCGCTTTGTTCATTGTAGAATCTGACATTGATTATCTCCCGTTATTCTTCGTCAACCTCAGCGCTGTCATCTTCATCATTGTCCATTGTCTCTTCCGAATCGTCCACCAACTCACCGCTTTCTTCATCGAAGCGCTGTTCCTGATATCCGTTTTCGGCAAAAGATTCGCCGGAATAATCCCGTCTTTGATGATCTCCCTCTATCTCATATCGATAGTCGGATTCATTATAATCCACCGTTTCCTTGATCTCGACCTCGCTTCCGTCCTCACGAAGAACGCTGACATCCAGACCGAGAGACTGCAGCTCCTTGAGCAACACCTTGAAGGATTCCGGCACGCCGGGTTCCGGAATGTTGTCTCCCTTGATGATTGCTTCATAGGTCTTGACACGGCCAACCACATCGTCCGACTTGACTGTCAGGATCTCTTGCAGGGTATAAGCAGCGCCGTAAGCTTCCAGCGCCCAGACTTCCATTTCTCCGAAACGCTGTCCGCCGAATTGTGCCTTACCGCCGAGGGGCTGCTGGGTGACCAGAGAATAAGGTCCGGTGGAGCGGGCGTGAATCTTATCGTCAACCAGGTGGTGCAGCTTCAAATAGTGCATGTGTCCGATGGTCGTCGGCCCGACAAACGGCTCGCCGGTCCGTCCATCCCTCAGCTGCACTTTACCGTCGGAATGAATCGGCACGCCCTTCCACAGTTCTCTATGATCCCTGTGCTCATACAGATACTGCATGATTTCAGGCATGACCAGATCTTTGTATTTCTTTTCGAAATCTTCCCACTCGGAATTGACATAATCATTTGCCATTTCCAGGGTGTCCTGAATATCCACCTCATCCGCTCCGTCAAAAATCGGTGTGGATACATTGTATCCAAGCGCCTTTGCCGCTAAAGACAGGTGAATCTCCAGCACCTGTCCGATGTTCATACGGGAAGGCACGCCCAGAGGATTCAGTACGATGTCTAACGGTCTTCCGTTCGGCAGATAAGGCATGTCCTCGATCGGAAGGATGCGGGAAACGACACCCTTGTTTCCATGACGCCCCGCCATCTTATCTCCAACGGAAATCTTACGCTTCTGCGCAATGTAAATTCTGACCGCCTTATTGACGCCGGGTGAAAGTTCATCCCCGTTTTCTCTGGTAAAGGTCTTGGCGTCTACAATGATACCGTATTCCCCGTGGGGCACCTTCAAGGATGTATCTCGGACTTCTCTCGCTTTTTCTCCGAAGATGGCTCGCAAGAGCCTTTCTTCCGCCGTCAGCTCGGTTTCTCCCTTCGGTGTCACCTTGCCGACCAGGATATCTCCCGCACGTACTTCTGCACCGATGCGAATCACTCCGTTTTCATCCAGATCCTTCAGTGCATCGTCGCCGACGCCGGGTACATCTCTGGTGATTTCTTCCGGTCCAAGCTTGGTTTCTCTGGCTTCCGCCTCATATTCCTCGATATGAACCGAGGTGAATACATCATCTCTGACCAGACGCTCGGAGAGCAGGACGGCATCCTCATAGTTATAGCCTTCCCATGTCATGAATCCGATCAGCGGATTCTTGCCCAGACCAAGCTCTCCGCCTGCCGTAGAAGCACCATCCGCAATCACCTGCCCCTTCTCCACCTTCTCGCCCGTAATGACAATCGGTTTCTGATTGTAGCAGTTGGACTGATTGCTTCGCTGGAATTTGAGGAGATGGTATTCATCTTTCTCTCCATCGGTATTCTGGATCACGATGCGCTTCGAATCCACGAACCGAACCGTTCCTGCGTTTTTGGCCACTACGCAGACACCGGAGTCCACGGCAGCCTTAGCTTCCATGCCCGTACCTACCACAGGCGCCTCCGTGGTCAAAAGCGGAACCGCCTGCCTCTGCATGTTGGAGCCCATCAGCGCACGGTTTGCGTCGTCATTTTCCAAAAAGGGGATCAGCGCGGTTGCAACCGAGAATACCATTCGCGGAGATACGTCCATATATTCAATGATCGTTTTCGGATATTCGGAAGTTTCATCCAGATAACGGCCCGCCACGTTGTTGCGCTTGAAATGCCCCTCCGCATCCAGGGGGGTATTTGCCTGCGCCACGTGGTAATTGTCCTCTTCGTCCGCCGTCATATAGGCGATCTCATTCGTGACCTGCGGATTTGCCGGGTCGCTCATATCCACACGACGGTACGGCGCCTCAATGAATCCGTATTCATTGATCCTTGCATAGCTGGCCAGTGAATTAATCAGACCGATGTTCGGACCTTCCGGCGTCTCAATCGGGCACATTCTGCCGTAATGCGTATAATGAACATCTCGTACTTCGAATCCGGCACGGTCTCTGGACAAACCTCCGGGTCCCAGAGCGGAGAGACGTCTCTTATGGGTCAACTCCGACAGCGGATTGTTCTGGTCCATAAACTGGGACAGCTGGGAGGAACCGAAGAATTCCTTCACCGCAGCCTGCACCGGTTTGATATTGATCAGGGTCTGTGCGGAAACCTCTTCCGCGTCGTGTGTGGTCATTCGTTCCCTGACCACACGCTCCAATCTGGAGAGGCCGATCCTGTACTGGTTCTGTAAAAGTTCTCCCACGCAACGAATACGACGGTTGCCCAGATGATCAATATCGTCATCATGACCGATTCCGTATTCCACACACATATTGTAATTAATCGAGGTCAGGATGTCCTCTTTTGTAATATGTTTGGGAACCAGATCATGGGCATTCTCACGGATGATTTGCGCCAGCTCTTCGGGTGAACCTCCCTCTGCAAAGCTTGCCAGGATTCCCTGCAACTTGGGGTAATAAACCAGATCGGTGATCCCAAGTTCCCTGGGATCGCAGTCGACAAAAGAAGTAATATCCACCATCAGGTTGGAAATTACCTTCACATTTCTCTCCTCCGTCTGAATCAGGACACTCTGGATTCCCGCGTTCTGGATCTGGGTAGCCTCTTCCATGGTAAGCCTAGCCCCTGCAGAAGCAATGATCTCTCCCGTGGAAGGGTCTACAGCATCTTCTGCCAGGACATGACCGGTAATGCGGTTCTTGAGGTGCAGTTTCTTATTGAATTTATATCGCCCCACCTTGGCAAGGTCATACCTTCTGGGGTCAAAAAACATGGACATGATCAAGCTCTGCGCACTGTCCACCGAGAGCGGTTCGCCGGGGCGAATCTTTCGGTAAAGCTCGAGCAGTCCTGTCTCATAGCTGGTTGAAACATCCTTTTCCAGAGAAGCCATCAATTTCGGCTCATCGCCAAAGAAGTCGATGATTTCTTCATTGGTTCCCAGTCCCAGCGTACGAATCAAAACCGTGACAGGTACTTTTCTGGTACGGTCGACACGAACGTAGAACACATCGTTGGAATCCGTCTCGTATTCCAACCAGGCTCCACGGTTGGGAATCACGGTGCAGGCAATCAGTTCCTTACCCAGCTTATCATGGGTAATATCATAATAAATGCCTGGAGAACGAACCAGCTGAGAAACGATGACACGTTCTGCGCCGTTAATCACAAAGGTTCCTGTAGCCGTCATCAGGGGAAGATCACCCATGAAAATCTCATGCTCGGTAATCTCATCCTTCTCTTTATTATGAAGACGCACCTTCACCTTAAGAGGCGCTGCATAGGTGGCATCCCTTTCCTTGCATTTCTCGATGCTGTATTTGACTTCATCCTCGCAGAGCTTGAAATCCACAAATTCCAGACTCAGCTTCCCGCCATAGTCTTCAATGGGAGAGATGTCATCGAAGGCTTCCTTTAAACCGTCTTGCAGAAACCACTGATAGGAGTTCTTTTGAACTTCAATCAGATTGGGCATCTCAAGCACTTCCTTCTGACGCTGGTAACTCATTCTTAAACCGTTACCCGCTTTCGTCGGATGGATTCTGTATTTTTCCATTTGCAATCTCCCTGCTGATGTGAAATAAATAAATGATGAACCGGATTACAGACTTGCAGAAGGTAAACTTCCACACGATAATAATGCACCGTACATCGTAGCACAAGTGCATCATGAATGCAAGAAAGAATTTCAGGTGCCAGAAGAGCTGCCGCACAGAATTCCTTCCGCACGACAGCTCCATGACACTTCGAAGAATCGATTTATTTCAAAGTAACCTTAGCGCCTTCCGCTTCTACCTTGGTCTTGATCTCCTCAGCCTCTTCCTTGGAAACGGCTTCCTTGATCATCTTCGGTGCGCCGTCAACCAGATCCTTGGATTCTTTCAGACCAAGTCCGGTGATCTCACGAACCACCTTGATGACCTTAACCTTGTTCGGGCCAACTTCCGTCAGCTCTACGTCAAATTCAGTCTTCTCTTCCGCAGCACCTGCGCCGGCACCTGCAGCCGCAACGACAACACCTGCCGCAGCAGATACGCCGAACTCTTCTTCACAACCCTTTACGAGTTCATTCAGTTCCAGAACGCTCAGTTCTTTGATCGCATCAATGATTTCCTGTGTGGACAACTTTGCCATGATGATTTCCTCCTGATTTTCTTTTCCTTCGATTCGGGCCGTGTACGGATTTCACCAATTCTCCGCCCTGCCCGCTCTTATACGATTTTCGTAGTGGATGACTCTTATGCTTCTGCTGTTGCAGGTACTTCTGCTGCTGCAGGTGCTTCTGCAGCTGCCTCCGCTGCTGCAGGCTCTTCGGCACTTCCGGACTCCGCCTTCTTCTCTGCAATCTGCTTTACGACGCGAGCGAAGTTGGTAATCGGAGACTGAATGCTTCCCAGCAATTTGGAGAGCAGCTCGTCTCTGGACGGAATCTCTGCAATTTCCTGAATCGCATTCTGATCGTAGAATTTACCTTCTACCACGCCGCCCTTTACTTCAAGCGCCTTCGCTGTCTTTGCAAATTTGCAAAGTACACGCGCCGGTGCCGCCGGATCCTCTACAGAGACAGCAAGTGCACTGGGACCGTTCAAAAGCTCATCCAGCTGTGCAAAATCGGTGCCGTCGAAAGCACGCTTCATCATCGTGTTCTTGTAAACCTTATACGTTACATTCTCCTTGCGGAGTGCACGACGAAGCTCCGTATCCTGCGCAACCGTCAAACCTCTGGCGTCTACCAGTACTGCCGACTGTGCATCCTTGATCTTAGAAGAAATCTCTTCTACAACCGGCTGTTTCAGTTCAACCTTTGCCATTGTTCTACCTCCTGTACGAATTTATGCCGAAAAAAAATCCGTTGCCTGTTCCATACGAAGACAATCGGACTTATCTGTATCTTTCTTCACTTGATACATCCTCGGCTGGTATGATTTCTCATTTACCCCTACTGGGACCTGCTGTCTTCGGCTCTAGTAAAATACCATGTTCCACCTGTTCTGTCAAGCTTCTTTTTGTTATACTGGTATGGACATGTCAGAGAAAAAGCAAATCCGTCGGAACTCCCGGAAAAAGAATATTTTTTTTACTTACCAGATCGAACTGGCAGGTTCCCTCATCGGCATCTTCCTTACGGTGGGCCTTTTGGCTGTCATTCTCCTGATCATCTTTTTTTCACTGGAGAATTCCTCTACGACTTCCCCCCTTCCGTGGCAGTATCTGTATTCAGACAAGAGCGAGGACATGATCAAGGATGCAGAGGGGAATATCGTTCCCGGAAAAAAAGAAGGCCCGATTACCCTTACTTTCGCCGGCGACATCCTGTTTGATACACACTATGCGGCGGGAGAACGAATTGCGTCTGCAGGCATCCAAAATGTCATCGACCCTTCTCTGATTCAGGAAATGCAGGCCGCGGATGTGGCGATCCTCAACAATGAATTCCCCTATGCGGAGAGCGGTTCCCCCACCCCGGGAAAGCGATTCACCTTTCACGCTTCGCCTGAGAGCGCAGAGAACTACCGGCAGATCGGTGTCAATCTGGTCACCCTTGCCAACAATCATATCTTTGATTATGGGGAGGCGGGGCTAAAGTGCACCTTGGAAGCACTCAACAATGCCGGAATTTCTCATATCGGCGCAGGAAACAATCTGTCCGAAGCAGCTGACGCCTATCATTTTTTCAGTAACGAGTGTAAGATTTCGATTCTTTCCGCCACAGATGTGGAAGCCGGTGATCATCCGGACACGAGGGGAGCTACAGACACCCTATCCGGCGCCTTTCGTACTGTAGAAGATTCTTATCTGTTACAGAGGGTCAGGGAAGAAAAAGAAAAAGGTTTTTTTGTCATCGTCATCATGCACTGGGGAACTGAATCGACCAGCCAGCTGAACTGGATGCAGGAAAAGCAGGCGCCGGAAATCGCAGCCGCGGGCGCCGGTCTGATTCTGGGGGCGCATCCCCATGTTCTGCAAAAGATAGAGTTTGTCGGCGAGACACCTGTTTTTTACAGCCTGGGGAACTTTTATTTTAATTCTAAGAAGGCGGATACCGGTATGGTAAAAGCCGTCATCGACCACAATGCCCTGCAAAGTGTGCAGTTCATTCCTGCCATCCAGTCAAACCTCTTCACGTCCAGGGCTGACGAAGGCGAAGCTTCCCGTATCTTTTCTTACCTGAACCGGATGTCCGGTTCCGCCACCCTGCAGGACGACGGAACATTGAAACATCGCTAAATCACCGGAGAGGCGATAGAATCATTCTCCCTCTACCCTATTTTATCCAGAGATCAATCTAAACTTAAAATAACAATCTGACACATAGTTTTATAAACACATTTGCCACATCAAGATAATCGAGAAACGGAATAAGAAAGGCAAATGCAATAATCGAAAATATTCTATGCTTATTATTCTGAGGAAGCTTCCAAAACATAATTATGATTGCGGTTATTTCTATCCAAATCGGGATTGGAGAATGACTACCATCTTCAATTAGCTTGTACGTCTCACTTCCTAATAGAAGAATAGGGATTAAAATACCCAGTAGTGCTACTAATCCAGACTTTCGTCTTTGAGAAATAATCCAACATAACAGCGAACTGCAAAGCGCGACGATAGACCATAATAATACATAGCGATAAGGAATGGACTTATATACGATAAATGTGGTTGCATAATAACTAAAGACCATGCTCATCATAAATCCTAGCGTTTGAAAAAAACCACATTTTATAGTTGGTGCAGTATACTCTATCAAACATGTAATAATAACAAATAAGCCAAGATAATTAAAAAGCTCTATTATCCCTAAATAGCCCATCCATGTATTTCCCGGAAAAAAATCCACCAATTTACACAGAAGTCCAACCAGGAAGCCAATCGCTATGCTGACATATATGTGCTTTTTCACGAAAACTTCACCCCCATATTTTCGGATTGTGTTGATATAATATCAGAATAAATAGTTGATACAGTCATTACATCGGCAGCGTCGATCGTGTATGTATCATGGTGTAAATTGAATAGAGCCAACGGCTCAATCTTTAGGTATCATGTAAATCACGACAATCAACATAATACCGAGGAGGAAGGATGCGATGACTCAACTCCATCTTACACTGAATCAGGACGAGATTCTACATTTGCTTGCAAGCAACAGCGCAAACTTGCTGCAGAAATCCTGTGGGCAGCGACACCCGGGCGTTTGACCGTTGAACAGAAAAATGTAGTTGCAGGCCTTATGTGACCTATCACCTGTCCAACCGCCTTCTCCTGATTCTACCCGGCGTTCCGGCCAGAAGGATCCCTGCAGCTGTCGCCAGGATCCCGATCAGAGAGGGTTGATAGGGTATTTGCATGAGCCCCAGTTCGTTCGCCAGAGGCCGCAAAACCCACGCAACCAGCACACCGGATAAAGCGAGCGCCAACAGAGTTCCCATCAGCTCCGGCAAATGAAAGCGGACCTTTCTCTGTCTCCGGATCTGTCTTTTCGTAAATCCCAGAACGGATTGAATGTCCCTGTTTTGTTCCAGGTCCTGATCCATTCGCCGTACGAGGAAATGCAAGACCATGCGATAGAGGAGCAGTACCATGCACACGCTAAGGATCACAGGCGGAATCATCTTGTTCACCGTACGAGAGGTACTCCTTGTCATAGGATAAAAATCAAATTCCGGATATTTCTTTGATAAATCCTGTATGACACGTCCCTGGCTATGCGGATCCTTGAGGACAATGGTATAATACCCCGTCATGCGACTGTCAAAATAGGAAAAGATGTCTTCCACGAAAAAACGCACCGAATTTGCCTGATTGCGGTAAGAAGGGTAAATCCCTGTAACGGTGTAACTTTTTTTCTCACCCTTTTGCAAAAGATGAAGCACACTGCCGATACGCAGGTGATTTCTTTTTGCGAAATTGATTCCTACGGCAATTTCATCGGTGGAGGTTGGGTTTCCGCCCTCAAAGAAGGCGTACGTCTCTTTTTCCGGAAAACCGCGGTAATAGACATCCGCACTCACCTGACGGATTGCATCCTCTCCCTCCAGCTGATAAGAAACCATGTCAGTTAAGCCGGAATATACGTAATCCACATCCGTATCCCGGTTCAAGTAAGTCAGGAGACCCGCTTGTTCTTCCGTGACCGCCTTCTTTCTCGCTACATAAATGTCTGCATGCACGAAGCCCCACTCGGCCAAATGATCCTCGCGCTTAAAAACTCCATTCAGAACAAAGATCCCCGATAACAAAACCACCGTACACAACACAGCAACGACCAGAATGAAAACCGTTTCCGATCTCCTGCTTGCCATATCCCGCATTCCCAGAGAGAACGGGAGAAGCTTCGGGGAAGCTCCGCACTTTCTAAAACACAGATGATTCACACGAAACCGTGTCTTTTCATGTTCCGCTTCCGTCAGCGGAAGGGAGGAGATCCTGTGCAAGGCAATCAAAAGCAACAAGGTATGAAGCAGGAGGACAATCCCCAGGGCAAACAGCGCCGGAAGAAGCATAGAAATCCAGGAGATGCGAATCCCCCCTGCACCATCAAACATCCGGTTCAGCCACTTTCGCAGCAGGATTGCCATCCCGCCTCCTCCGAGAAGCGCTCCCGCCGCCGTGATCTTCCCATACATTCTAAGATAATTCAATCGAATCTGTGCGCCGGTGAATCCCAGGATCTTTAAGGTTCGAATGGTCTCCTGATCCGTTCGAAGTTCCATGTTCATCAGAAGCAAAATCAGGAGACAGACAAAAGCCAGAAGGAAACACAGCAGATAGACCATGTAATTTCCCATTAGCCGATAGCTGTACAAATAGTTATGCATGATAGTCTGAAAAGAGGTGACGGATCCGGCAAAGTCTTTTCCAAAATAGCGGTGATAATCCTTCAGAATCTGTGACTCATCTGCCTCCGGATGATCCAGCCAAAGAGTCAGATAAAACTCCCCTTCTCCCTCTCCTTTCAGTTCCTGTAGTTCCTCTTTGTTTCCATACAGGTAGGCTGTCATCAATTCCGGCGCCCCATTGATCGGATCCGGAATTATTTCGGCGATCCGCCCCTTGCTCGTTCCCCCTCCTGCCTGAAACGATACCTCTTCTCCGCTTGCGAAAGATCCGCAGGCAAAATTTCGATGGATCTCCCCCTTTGGGGGCTGTTCCCCCTCCCTGACGGGTACCGCAAAATAGGCGAAAGGAAGAACATTCCCGCTGCTTCCCTCTACGTGATGCACCAGCACCCTTTCATAGCACTCCGCCTTCCGAACAAATTTCTCTTCCGACAAAAATTTCTGCAACTCCTCCACGGAACTCTCTCTTTCAGAGACCGAGAGGGCACCATTAGGAAGAGACGCTCCTCGATACGTATTTTGAAAAATGGACGTTAAACGAAGGTTCAGAACCAACACCCCTGTCAGAAGAAAGGCACTGAGCGCACCTGTGACAAAGAAGGGGAATCGGCTTTTTTTACTGCGAAAATACTTGTTTTCGAAAAGAAGACTACTTGCACTCAAGTTCGATCATCTCCTCACGCAACCGTCTTGCATCGTAATCAACCTGTCCGCCTTAGCTGCAAAAGATTCTTCATGCGTCACCATCACGATTGTCTGCCCTTTGCGGTGCAGAGCCAAAAGGATTTGCATCACGTCTTCTGCCGTTTGTTTGTCCAGGTTTCCTGTCGGTTCATCCAGAAACAGAAGCTCCGGATGATTCATCATTGCTCTTGCAAGCGCCACCCTTTGTCTCTGTCCTGCAGAAACCTCTAAGGGAAGGCGGTCCTTCTGCTCCGCGAGCCCCATAGCTTCTATCAGCTTTGCAGCTCTCTCCAATGCCACTGCCCTCTTTTGATACAAACATCCCGGCAACGCCACATTTTCAACCAGAGTGAAATCCTCAAGGAGCCTGCTATCCTGGAATACCATTCCTGTTTTCTTCCCGTGAAAATCAGAACACTTTTTTTCACTAAAGTCAAAAATATTTTCTCCGTCAAACAATACCCTTCCCTTTGTCGGCGAAAGCAGCCCGTCCATCATTCGAATCAGGGTGCTTTTTCCCGCCCCCGACTTCCCCATAATCATCAGGAACTCACCCTTATGAAGGGTTAAATTGACCTCCCGGACCGCCCGGCACGGAGCTTGACCAACTTGATACTCTTTTGATAAATCTTCACATTGCAATGTCCATTCCTGATGATCCATTTGCTCTTCTCCATTCAAAGCGTACCATGGCCTTGTTTCCGAAATAACAAGGATGATTTATATGATATATCGTCAGCTTAAAGCCCCCTGTTAACAAGGTGATCTTGCTTTTTCGAAATAGGAAGTGAATGCAGCGGGAAAACAGATGTATAAGCGACTGCCCAATCAGACAGATTTGCTTTTAACGTTGCAACTTTTGCAAAAATTTAAATATTTGCTACAATAATATTGCACTCACCACTACACTCGGGAGATGAAGGATGGAATTATATAAAAGAGAAAAATACCTAAATCGAATCAGGCCTTTCTATCACTCGAACGACCTCATAAAAGTCATCACAGGGATTAGAAGATGCGGAAAGTCCAGCCTGATGGCAATGATTGCAGATGAGCTGCGAGAGCAGGGAATCACCGAAGATCATATCGTCTACATTGATCTGGATCGGAGAGAAAATCGTTTGGTCAAAACCGCGGAACACTTGGAGCGTTTGATCCTGGAAAGGATAACCTCAACCGGTACGTATTATCTCTTCATTGATGAGATACAGAATGTTCCGGGTTTTGAGGAGGTGCTTAACGGTTTTCGTATGGATGGGAATGTTTCCATTTTCATTACCGGTTCCAATTCCTATCTCTTAAGCGGAGAACTGGTTACGAAGCTGACCGGTCGTTATTTGGAATTTGAACTATACCCGCTGACCTTTGATGAATATGAAGGAATGAAAAAGTTCTATCACAAGGAGATTCAGCAAAGTTCTGAAATCGAACTGAATTCCTATCTCTTAGAAGGTGGTTTTCCAAGAACGGTTCTATTTGACAGACTCGAAGAAAAGAGAATTTATGTACGAGGCTTAATTGACGAAATTTTTGAGAAAGATATCGCTGTCAGAACGAAGATCAGGGATGTGGGTGCATTCACAACCGTGCGCAACTATGTGATCAACAATTTTGGTGCGACTACCAGCATCAATCGATTACAAAAGTCACTGGAAGGCAACGGACTTCGCATTTCGAGGGCAACCTTATCCCATTACATTCAGATTCTAAGGGATGCAAAAATTCTGTACCTTTGTCCCCGCTTTGATATGAAATCGAGGAGATCACTTTCCGGAGAAGAAAAATATTACATTGCAGATTCCAGTTTTTATTTCGCTCTGAATACGGATAACCGAATCAACTATGGTCCGTTCCTGGAAAATATTGTTTATCTCTACGCAAGAAGCTGGGATTATGCCGTGAGTGTGGGAAGAATCGGGCGTCTTGAATGTGATTTTATTCTACGAAACCATGAACTGGATTACTTTTACATACAGGTGGCCTATAAGATTCTACTAAGTAGAGAGACCGAAGAAAGAGAATACCGTCCTTTAGAAGCAATTCGAGATAATTACAAAAAGTACGTGATGACCACCGATTATATGTTGCAAAAACGCAACGGTATTCTCCATGTCAACCTGATGGACTTTATCGGAAGAGGCGAAAGATTTTAGGTTCAACTCACTTCCTGACCGTTCCACAGTCAGAGCGCTCTCTGCGCCCCCTTGCCCTACGATTGTAGAGATCATGTGGATGATCTCTACAGTTCTGCCTGAACGATATGTCCGAAATTCATCTCATCCTGTAATAAATCAAATACATAGGACGGACTCTCTCTATAAAGTCCGGTTTCTTCATCTATCAATTTTTCATAGACTTGCGAATCATATATCATGCGCATTGCTATATCATATTCGACGCCCTGAACTTCTGAAAGCATTTCGACCAGATCCTGAACCATATACTCGATCATCTGTTTCTTTTTTTCCATATCAGATATCTACCTTTCTCAAGAGACGGATCGCCCTCACCGTATGGAAGGAGTATTGATTGGTAGTTTTCTTGTATAGCATTCCGCTCAACATGTCATCATCAATCTCGTACACATTAAGAACAGGCGCCCCACCATAAATCCTTGCCACTCTGTCTGCCATCTTCTTGGCTTGCTCTTCCATGGCAGTAAGATAAAATCCCTGTCCAAAATCCTTATATGGGCGACACATCGCAGGATTGATTGCTTTTATATCCGTATTGCTACCATGATACAAAAGCATCAGTAATTTCCCCCGTTTCTTCTACAAACCAAGGTCAGATCCTCCACTGCATCATCAAGGCTCAGCGTATGTTCTATATCATAATGCTCCTTGATGAATTCTATTCCTTTATGGTCATAAAGATAGGTGAAGGCTTCCTTCGCAGCAATATGGTATTTATAGGCAAACTCATTGATGCAAACTACCGTATAATTTATTTTTTTCTTTTGTTCGCTCTGATCCTTCTTCTCGGTTTTTTTCATGATATTTTCATATCTCCAAAAAGTGATACGATTTTTTCTTTTGCCTTAGAAATATCAGATCCCGTTCCTAGAGTGGAATGCGTGTCAAAAAATATTCTACAACCGAAACGAGAATTAGATTCAACTCCATCATACCTTGAATCCCCTAGAAATTCTATCCCTTCTGCAACGCATTTCTCTTTTCCAGTCGTTCCATGAGAAGGGGAATCAGAATCAGCTGCAAGAGAATTCCCGGAAGGGAAGAGAGGAAGACCGCTGATAAAAACATCGAAAAAGTCAGGCTCTTTCCAAGAATCCCTAAGAGGAAAAAGTCCACGATGCCCCAGACGATGCGTCCTGAAAGCATGGAGACGAGAAGCGAATACAGGGTCGTCTTCCAATTTTTTTCCGAAAAACGGCTGTAAAGAAAACCGATCATAAACCCGTACGTCCCAAGCTCAAACGCCATCGCAAGTGCTGTTGGAAGCATGGGCGGCATTCCAAAAAGGAAAGAGCGAAGGAGAGGCGTCAGGATCCCCAGGAGAAGACCATACAGAGGTCCCAAAAGCAGTCCCGCAAAGAACACCGGAAAATGCATGGGAAGAAGCGCTCTTCCAATTTCCGGAATGCCGGAAGTGACGGTGGGGAGAACAATCCCCAGTGCCAAAAACATGGCGCCATAGGTCAATTTTTTTATATTCATGAAATAGCTCCTATACGAAATGACGTCACACAGAAAAACCCGGGTTCAGAAAGGAGTGACGTCTTAAAAATCCTTTCCTGAAATGATTCGGTCCGCGTGCGCGGCGATCCAGAACTTTGCAAAATAGGCTTCTTCTTTCGGAATCCAGAGCGTCTTAAACTGCTCGAGCTTTTCTGCTCCATTCCGCTTTTCGATCCGCTCAAGCTGCAAGTCCGGATCAATATCCACAAAGATTTTCAAATCATAGGGGTCGCCAAAATATGGATGCTGTGCATAGCTTCCCTCAATTATGTTCAGCCTCCGAAAAGGCATCTCCACCTTCTCCTGCAATTCCATGGTTTGACAGCGAAAGGGCCGGTACCAAACGGTTTCCTTTTTCCTTAGGGGAAGAAGAACTTCTTTCTGAAAGCGTTCATAATCTACATTTCCGCCTACTTCCTTTGCTCGTTCTTCCGTCCGCTGATATCCCTGCAAAAAGAAGTCATCCATGTGAAACACATTGCAGTCAAACACTTCCGCAAGCTTTCTTGCAAGAGTGGTTTTCCCGCTTCCTGCCCGGCCGTCTATGCCAATCAAAATCCTGTCTCTATCGCTTCCTAACAACTCTTCGATTCGATGTTTGATCTCCATCCAAACCTCCCGAAATGAGACAGTAGCCTCCCCCGCTTGAAACAGCAGTCCCATGAAATTGAAAACTCTCTCCTGATTGAAAAAAGGAAGTCTCTCCTGATTGAAAAAAAGAAGCCTCTCCTTATTGAAAAAAGAAGTCTCTCCGGAATGAGAGACTTCTTTGCATACTCGAATGCATACTGCCAAAGGAATTAGTAACGGTTCGCAATGACTCTGACGCCGGGGCCCATGGTGGTTGCCAGCGTGATGCTCTTCAGGTACTGTCCCTTGACGGTAGAAGGTTTCGCTTTTGCGATTGCTTCAAGCAGCGCATTGAAATTGTCACGTAACTGCTCTTCGCTGAAAGAAGCCTTGCCGATCGGGCAGTGGATGATATTTGCCTTGTCCAGACGGTACTCGATCTTACCGGCTTTGATGTCGTTGATTGCCTTGGTGACATCCATTGTGACCGTTCCGGCCTTCGGGTTCGGCATGAGTCCCTTGGGACCGAGCACTTTACCGAGACGTCCGACGACACCCATCATATCGGGAGTCGCAACGACGACATCGAAATCCAGCCATCCCTCTTTCTGGATCTTGGGGATCAGCTCTTCGCCGCCGACAAAATCTGCTCCTGCAGCCTGCGCCTCGTCCAGCTTGGTTCCCTTTGCAAATACCAGTACACGAACCTTCTTTCCGGTTCCGTGCGGGAGAACGACTGCACCACGGATCTGCTGATCCGCATGACGGGAGTCACAGGAAGTTCTGATATGAACCTCAACCGTCTCGTCAAATTTCGCGGTTGCGCTCTTTTTCACCAGCTCACAAGCCTGTGCGGGTTCGTAGAACTGTGTTCTGTCAATCAATTTGGCAGCTTCGGTATATTTCTTTCCGTGCTTCATGGTGTTCTCCTCCCCCTTATCCTTCTACCTTGATGCCCATGCTTCTGGCGGTGCCCGCAATCATGCTGGCAGCGGCATCCACATCATTTGCATTCAGATCGGGCATTTTGGTTTCTGCGATCTCCCTGACCTTGTCCATGGAAATGGTCGCAACCTTCTGCTTGTTCGGTACACCGGAAGCCTTCTGCAGATTACAGGCCTTCTTTAAAAGGACGGCTGCCGGAGGGGTCTTGGTGATAAAGGTGAAGCTTCTGTCGGTATAAACCGTGATCACCACCGGGATCAGCACATCGCCCTTATCGGCGGTCTGTGCATTGAACGCCTTCGTAAATTCAACGATGTTCACCCCGTGCTGACCGAGCGCCGGTCCTACCGGGGGAGCCGGTGTTGCCTTGCCTGCAGGAATCTGCAGCTTAATGTAGCCTTGAACTTTTTTTGCCATTGTGTCCTCCATTCCGAAGGCATCGTCTGTGCCTTCTCTGGCGCTGAGACCGTGGTCGGCAGAAGTATAGAAGCTACTTCCTCCCACGTCCTATTCCTCTATCTATATCAAACGCACATGCGTTTCGATATCCTCACAATCCCCTGTCATGCGATTGCAATTTGGAGATTCCAATTTTGAATTTACAATTCCAGGGTTCCGATGTAGGGATTCAAACGGGTTTCCCCAACGATCTCCCCTTTACCGATCCAGCTTCATGACTTCAGCAAAAGAAATTTCCACCGGCGTCTCTCTGCCAAACAGCTCGACATTGATGGTGGCAGACTGCTTGCCATAGTCCATACGCTGAACATAACCCGTAGTATCCTTCCAGACACCCGCAATCACGGCGATCTCATCCCCAACGCCGAAATCAACGCTGATGGTCTCCGTCTTGATCCCGAGGGGCTTGATTTCCGCATCGGACAGTGGTACCGGTTTGCTGCCCGGTCCTACAAACCCCGTCACGCCGCGCGTATTGCGCACGACATACCAGGTGTCGTCATTCATGTCCATGTTCACCAGCACATAGCCGGGAAACATTTTGCGCTGTACCGGCCTGCGGCGTCCGTTCTTCACTTCCACCACATCCTGCATCGGGATTCGGATCTCCAGAATCTGCTCTTCGAGATGTCTGTTCTCGATTGCCTTCTGCAGGTTTGCCTTCACCTTGTTCTCATATCCGGAATAAGTGTGTACGACATACCAGTGGTATCTGCTCTTCTCCCCTTCTGTCAGGGGGGAAGCCTCTTCCTCTTCCGACTGTACAGACTCTTCTTCCGTTCCTTCTGATGGTGCGGAGTCTTCCACCTGTGCGGATTCTGCCCCCGCTTCGGGCTGTGCGGATTCTGCCCTCTCCTTAGAAGAAGCAGATCCTTCGTCTGTATGATCTTCTGTCATCCGGGATGCATTCTCCGAATCGGGTTCCTGTCCGGCCGTTTCTTCGTCTAACAGTACCTTATCTTCATCTGCCATATTCCAAATTACCTCTTCCCTTGGTGGGCCAAAATCACTTCACCAGTCCCATCAGTCCGTTCAGCACCGTGGAAAAGCAAGCATCCAGTCCGGCTATGATCAGCCCCGTGATACAGGACACGATGATCACTGCACTTGTCTGCTTCACCACATCCTCACCGGAAGTCCAGGAAATCTTGCTGTATTCCTTTTGAATTCCCCGGATAAATGAAGCAGTCTTACTCCTGTCTTCCGTTTTTGTCTTTGTCACTTCACCCATCTTCATTCCCCCGCATCCGTCTGCGCAGCTGCGCCATGAAAAGACGCTATGGTCTTACTTGGTCTCCTTATGAAGGGTATGCTTTCTGCAGAAAGGGCAGTACTTCTTGATCTCCATACGATCCGGATGTGTCTTCTTGTCCTTTGTGGTGTCATAATTCCTGTTCTTGCACTCCGTGCAAGCAAGTGTGATTCTTGTACGCATCTCGCGTTCCTCCGATCCATCATTGCATAGAAAAAGCAGTCATACGGTTATGATCAAACAAAAAAATAAGAGCCTAATTCCGCTCGTTCTGTTTTCATACAATAGCAGAATGCACTTTTGTTGTCAATTCTTTTTTCGAAGCTTCCCTCATCTCTGTCCGGCATGAAATCTTCTGGAGCGGTCCCCCAAAGGAAGGTTGGGTTCCGCGTTCAGATCCATTCTGCTGCGAATCCCCTTTTGCAGCATATAATATCCGGCACAGGATATCATCGCCGCATTGTCCGTACAGAGGATGGGGGAGGGACGATAGAAGTGAACCCCTCTTTCTTCGCACTGCCTTTGCATCTCTCTCCGCAGGAGAGAGTTGGAAGCCACTCCGCCGGCAATTGCAACCTGACCGCAGTGAAATTCCTGCGCTGCCCGCATCGTATGAGAAACCAGGGTCTCAACAACCGCCTTTTGAAAAGAGGCGGCCAGATCCGGCACCACCACCGGGATGTGTTTACATTCACAATGGTTCAGATAATTGAGAACGGCGCTCTTCAGTCCGCTGAAGCTGAAATCATAGGCGGCGTCCGCGATTTTCGCCTGCGGAAAACGGATGGCATCCGCATTCCCTTCCTGTGCCGCCCGGTCGATTTTAGGTCCCCCGGGATACCCCAGACCGATGGCTCTTGCCACCTTGTCAAAGGCTTCTCCCGCCGCATCGTCCCTTGTCTGTCCAAGGATGTCATATTCTCCGTGGTCCTTCATCATCACCAGATGAGAATGTCCGCCGGAAGCCACTAGGCAGAGAAAGGGAGGGCGCAGCTCCGGATGCTCAATAAAGTTGGCGGAGATATGTCCCTCAATATGGTGCACGCCGACAAGCGGCAGCCCTTTTGCAAAGGCAAGTGCCTTTGCAAAGGAAACGCCGACCAGGAGCGCACCGACCAGTCCCGGTCCGCTCGTGACGGCAATGGCATCCATCTCCGACAGTTCTGCATCCGCCTGCGCAAGCGCTTCACGAACCACACTGTCTATCTTTTCAACATGTTTTCTGGAGGCGATTTCCGGAACCACGCCTCCGTATTGTGTGTGAATTTCAATCTGGGAGGAGATGATATTGCTTCTCACATCGATCCCGTTTACCGTCACGGCTGCCGCCGTCTCATCACACGAACTCTCAATGCCAAGGACGGCAATCTCCCCTTCACGCTTTTTCATTTTGCATTAAACCCCATATCCGACTGATCCGTCTTTTCCCAACCGACGATCTTCCATTGTCCGTTCTCTGCTTTTCTCAGCACGAAATTGTAATACATGGTTTGGATTCGCTCCTTGTAGCGCATGGAAACCATGGTTTGCAAACCTGCCATTTCCTTGCCGTCCACTTCGGAAAATTTCACATCGTCCTTTTCTGCCACCACAAAATTGGAGATCGTATAACCGTCTTTTTTCTTTTGATCGACTTCTTTTTTCAGCTGTGCCGGATAGTCCGACTGCTGCTTCAGAAACTCTTCGTCATACAGCTGCACCAGCTGCTTTTCCATCTCGTCAAATTCTTTTTCGCTGTACTGCTCATTATATAAAGCCTTTGTGATTTGCAGATAAGCGGAAACGACCGCCCGCTCATTCTTTGGGTAGTTTTTTTGCAGATCCATGGATGTGACCATCTGCACCGGTGTCAGCACCATGTCCTCTTCATCCGACTGGGACGCTCCCTTGCTGCGGTTTAAAGCCATGAAGACACCCAGTGCCAGCATTGCGGCAAAGACCATCAGGATGATGAGCTTCAGGACCGGGTTTTTCTCTCCTGCGTTAGGATTCGCCATTTACTGCCTCCTTTTTCCATATACTTGTGCAAACAATAAATCCTCCGGTGTCGTCACCTTGAAGTTTTCATAACTGCCTTCTACAAGATGAATCTTTTGCGCCGGAAAAAAAGTTTCCACTACCATTGCGTCATCCGTGATATGGACGCCTTTTTGAATCAACGTTTTTTCACTTTCCATCAGTTTCTCATAGGCTTTTTTTACCAATGGATAAGCAAAAACCTGCGGCGTCTGCATCAGCCAGGTATGCGCACGGTCCGGTGTCTGCGTGACCATCTGCTCTTTATCACAGATTTTAATCGTATCCTTGACCGGCATCGCTACAATGCTGGCGCCGTATTTCTGTACATCTTCCAGAGAACGTCTGATGATTTCCTCCGTTACAAAGGGTCTGGCGCTGTCATGAATCAACACATAGGAGGTATCCGGGGTGACGGCTGAAAGTCCTGCAAAAACGGAATGATAGCGCTCCTTCCCTCCTTCCACCACCTGTTTCACCTTGGAAAACCCGTAGTGCGCAACGATATCCAGACGACAGTGGTCGAGGTCTTCTTCGGAAGTGACCAAGATCACCTCATCCACCACCATGCAGCTTTGAAACACCTGCAGGCTGTACCACAACAGCGGCACACCGTCCACCTCCATGAACTGCTTCTTGGTTCTTGCCTGCATCCTGCTGCCGCTCCCGCCTGCCAGGACGATGGCACAGGTTTTGCCCGGCTTCGTCATACGCTCCTTCTTTCCGTTTTCCCGATTCGACACCGGAGTTAAAAAAACTTATAATCTTTCCATGAAAAAAACAAATGAATGTCCCTATGAGAATATCAATTTACCCCTGCGCAACGACTTTACGGATGCCTGCAAGGCAGTCGCCTGTTTCTTTGTGGTGCTGATCCACTGCCCCTTTCCCGGCCGTCTCGGCACCGCCCTTCAGAATCTTGGCACCTTCGCCGTTCCTTTCTTTTTTGTCATCCATGGAAGATACCTGCTTCCCCGAAACGAGACGGATTCCGGGCAGGAGCTTGTTCCTTTTCTGTGCAAGAAGCTTCGGCGCCTTCTCCTGCTGACCCTGAAGGTTTTCACCGTTTACAGCCTTTATTCCCTTTTCTTTTATCTCCAGGCGGGAAAAACCTTCTATGACTGGCGCCTGGAAAAGTTTAACCCCGGCGAATGGATTCGCTTTTTTGCCTTCAATTCCTCCAAGGTGATCTATGACTTTTCCTATGATTACGACCACCAGTGGTATCTGTTTGCCGCCATCTATGTCACACTGCTCTTCCTGCTCCTGTCTCTCGTTGCCGGGAGATCGGGTAAAAGCGGGAAAGCTTTCATCCGGAAGCTCCTTCCCCTTCTCATCGTCCTTCCACTCTCCGGTCTGTTTTTCGGCGAACTGCTGCAGATTTATTACCCTATCCGCCCTTTTGACCTTTCCATCCGCACCTGGTATATGCTGCGGAACTGGTTTTTTGTCGGTCTTCCGTTCTCGGCAATCGGAATGGCCTTTGCAGGACAAACCCATAGAGTGCTGCCGACTCCCCCCGCTTTCTCCATCCCGTTCACACAAACGGGGAAGAAAAGGCTCTCCCTTGGCGAAAGCAAAAAGCTTTCTGTCCTTCTGCTTATCCCTGGCTGCTGCCTGACACTCCTGGAATCTGCCCTCTTTGGCAGCCATACCGTCATGGTCGGCACTCTTTTGATGGTTCTTGCTCTCACCAGGCTCACGGCCTCCTTTGAGAAAACCGGGGGCTCCGCTTCTTCCGAGTGCCTTCCCTTCCGCCTTCTGGCAACCATCGGAAGAAAGTACTCTGCAGGCATCTATTGCTGGCATGTGCTCCTTCTCTCCGTCTGGAATCATTTCCTTCGCATCGGGGAAAACAGCACCGCCTCTGCCTTTTGCAAACCCTTCCTTCTCTTTGGTCTTACGCTGCTGCTCTGTGCCATCCTTTCGCGTCTTTCAATGCGGTTGCGGAAGGTTGTGCCTCTTACGGCTTTCCGATAACGGGATGGGTGATTCTATTCTCTGCAAAAGAAATCGCCCTCGTTAATCTCTGCGGAAGATATCTCTGGTGTAGACTTTTTCTTTTACATCGTCCAGCACCGGATCGTACCGATTGGCAATGATGGCGTCACTTGCCTGCTTAAATGCCGTCAGATCGTTGACTACCCTGCTGCCGAAAAAGGTACTCCCGTCTGCAAGCGTCGGTTCGAATACGATCACCTTTGCTCCCTTCGCCTTGATTCTCTTCATAATGCCCTGAATCGAAGACTGCCTGAAGTTGTCGGAATTCGTTTTCATGGTGAGACGATAGACGCCGATGGTCACCTCTTTTTCTCTGGAGGCATCATACTGGCCGCTGGCAGAATAGTAGCCCGCCATCTGCAACACGCGATCCGCGATAAAATCCTTCCTCGTCCGGTTGGATTCCACGATCGCCTCGATCAGGTTCTCCGGCACGTCTTTATAGTTTGCCAACAGCTGCTTGGTGTCCTTGGGCAGACAATAGCCGCCATAACCGAAGGAGGGATTGTTGTACTGCTGGCCGATTCTGGGATCCAGGCAGACGCCGTCAATAATCTTCTCCGTTTGCAGCCCCTTCATTTCCGCATAGGTATCCAGTTCGTTAAAAAAACTGACCCGCAGCGCCAGATAGGTGTTGGCAAAAAGTTTGACCGCCTCCGCTTCCGTAAAGCCCATGAAGAGGGTATCGATTTCTTCCTTGAGGGCTCCTTCCCGCAGGAGTTCGGCAAAAAAACGGGCCGCTGCATCCAGGTCCGGATCGTCAGGGTCTGTTCCGACAATGATGCGGGAGGGGTAAAGATTGTCATAGAGCGCCTTGCTTTCCCTTAAGAATTCCGGCGCAAAGAAGATCCTCTTACAATTCTTTTCCTTGCGGATATGTTCCGTATAACCCACCGGAATGGTGGATTTGATCACCATGAAAGCCTCTGGATTCACTTTCAGGACCAGATCGATCACGGCCTCTACCGCCGAGGTGTCGAAGAAATTTCGTTTGGCATCGTAGTTGGTCGGCGTGGCGATAATCACGAGATCCGCATTTCGGTAGGCAGCTTCTCCATCCGTCGTCGCCTGCAGCTTCAGCTCTTTTTCTGCAAAAAAACGCTCGATCTCCGCGTCCTGAATCGGAGATTTCCGCGCATTGATCATCTCCACCTTCTCTTTGACCAGATCCACCGCCTGCACCTCATGGTGCTGCGATAAAAGTGTCGCCATGCTGAGCCCTACATAGCCGGTGCCTGCGACCGTTATCCTGACGTTTTCCTTCTTCAGTGACATATTTCCCCTTCTTCTCTCAGGGCTTCAGTGCCCGCCGTTTGGGACATCCTCAGCTGCTTCTGCCTTTGTATCCTTCCGGATCACTTCTTTGACCACATACTGCGGCTGTGCATTCATGGTCATATAGATGCGCCCGATGTATTCTCCCACCATGCCGATCATCAGCATTAACATCCCGCCGATAAAGACCAGGATGGAGATGGTAGAAGCCCATCCGGTCGGGATTTGTCCGGGATACAGATGGAACAGCACTTTGATGATCGTGAAGGTTCCGTAGAGAAAGCCGACCAGCGCCAGCACTGCCCCCATCACCGTTGCAATGCGAAGCGGTTTGATGGAAAAATTGGTAAACCCGTTAAACCAGAGCGAGAGCAGCTTTTTCATCGTATAGCCGGAGCTGCCCACCTCCCTGGCACGGTGGTTGACCGGCACATTTGCAATATTCTTTGTGGAACGCAGAAGAAGACCGATGACATAAGGATAGGCGGCCTCGTAGCGAACCATCTCATTCACCAGAAAGCGCTTCACTGCAAAATAACTGCTGACCTGCAACTCCTTCGGCTTGCCAAGCATGATTCTGGTCATTTTCTCATTCACCGCACTGCCAAAATTTCGGAAGAAACTCTGGCGCTTATGCGCATAGCTGGCATACACGGCATCATACCCTTCTTCCAGCTTTTGAAGGAGTTTCCCCACTTCCGCAGCCGGCGTCTGTCCGTCGTCGTCCAAACAAACCACGAGATCGGAATCCGCCGCAATATAACGAAACCCTGCCATCAGAGCGGCATGCTGACCGAAATTCCTGGAAAAGTGAACTCCCGTTACATTTTCCTTCTGCTTTACCAGCGATTCTATGACAGAAAGCGTTTGATCGGGGGAAGCATCATTGACCAAGATGATTTCATACCGGTATTTTTCCTGCAATTCGCCCTGATTCATCGTGTCATCGATCTCGTTGACGACAGAAGGAAGCGTCTTTTCCGAGCGATAGCACGGAATCACAAAACTGATTTTTTCTTTCACTATGCCCCCTCTATGGTTGCTTCTCCAGCAGAAGCGTCACACCGAAAGCGCCGTGACGGAATCGCCGAGGCGATATCACCGGGTCGCTTTCGCTTTTAGCCGCGGAACCTGCGCAGTCTCAGATAACACTGGGAAAATGCCGCAAGGAGAAGCAGTCCGAGCACTCCGGTTATGACTGCATTGAGCAAAAAGGCCTCCGCCCCCTGTAAAAAGACTTTTTCCGCCCTCTGCCCGTAAAGCACCATATCCAGAAGTGGCGCTACCGCCAACCACGCCAGTGCATTGGCGCCTACCTGCACCGCTTCAAACAAGAGGCCCTGTCTCGTGTGAAATCCCTTGCCAAGCACATCAAACTTTTGACGAAAGAAACCGATCCCGACACCGACCAGCGCCTCTGCCAGCGCCCAACTTAACCAGACCTCTCTCTGCTGAAACCAGTAATCGCCCAGGAGATGTCCGACAAAGCCGCAGATCGCCCCGATGAAAGGACCCCCGACTGCAGAAACCACTGCCAAAATCCCCATTCGCGGCTGCAAATAGGTATTTGCCACAGGGCTGGAGATCTCAATCTGCGTGACTACCGCAAACAGAAGCGTTCCGATCACCGCCCCTGCCATTCTTTTTACCAATTTTTTTGTATTCATCTTCTCAAGTCCATTTCTGTCAGCCTTAAAATCTGTAACAGTATAGCGCAAGGGATTCCTTTCCACAAGTAGAGGTCTGCAACAAGATCGATTGTCGCGCAGGCTTCCTTATTGTGTCAGCGGAAGGAGCTTTCTGAGTGCATCGTTCACTCTGACTCGATCATTCTCCACTGCCGCCGCAGACTTTGGATAGTCCGCAATTCCGAGCTCCCCCTCCGGATCCATACAGGCAAGCACGGTTTCCCGATCGGTCAACTGCTCCAAGAGTTTCATGGCACAAAAATCACTGAAGGCTTCGTCCAGGAGGCGGATGCGAATCGACTCTTCCGGCTCTTTCTCCGCACCCGGATAGACGATAAACGGGTCTCCGGAGGGGAAGGCCCCTCCTGCATCCGTGCAAAGATAAGGATTCACCGGATGCAGCGAATACTGGGAGTTGTAAAAGTTATACCCCCAGTGCAAAAAACCGTCCAGTCTCTCCTTGTACAATTGCGCCCCCAGGACACGGGTCCGGTAACCGGGCATCGCTATAAAGCGGTTGGAGACCTTTTCCCCCTGCGACGTACAATAATAGCACCAGAGTTCTTTTGGTCTTTTCTGTAAAAAGGGATCGAGCCGATTGGTCGCACAGACGGGAATCGGCACCAGGCCTTCTTCAAAAAAATGATAATCGGACAGGGCATCCATCCTCTTGCAGTCTTTCAGCACTTCTTTTACGCCGTCTAAGGCCGCCCGATAGGAGGAGAGCTGCTCTAAATTCGGTTCATCCGAGATATGGAAATAGGTCTGCTCCAGAACGCCCTCTTTTCGAAGCACCTCCTTCAGTTCCTGCAGAAATGCCTGCAAAAAGAGCCGGTATTCCTCTCCGGATGCCTCCGTTTCCCAGCCGAACAACCGCTGCAAACGCCCCTCTTTTTCTCCCATGATTTTGGGAGCCGCCACCGCGCCCCACTGGCTGAACAGATGGGAAATTTCGAAGTAGACCATCCCTTCTTCTCTGCAGAGCCGGATCCAGCGAAGCAGCTTTTCAAAACCGAAACGGTAGCGGTTCGTTCCCATCACCGCCACATCCACCAGCTGCACGGTGGTTCTCTCTCCTCCGACCGCCGTATCAAGGGGCGGGGTAAATACAGGCGTCAGGATCATGTTGCAGTGATTCCTGACTGCCGTACGGATAAAAGAGCGGATCAGGTTCCAGTGTTCTTCGGAAAACACGGGTACCTGATAATATTGGGCGAGTGCATCTACGTGAAACCACTCCGTATGGCGAATCGGAAGTTCCGGCAGAACCCCCGGGAGAACCTCCAGCCGGATTTTCATCTCCGTGATCGGTTCCGTTTCCGGAAAGTTGCGTTCCCTTTCCGGAAGGTTGAGTTCCGGAGACGGAAGTCTAAGTTCCGTTTCCGGAAGTTTGCGTTCTGCCAGCATTTCCGGCGTCAAAAGGCGGAGGGACGGCTTCCTGTACAGTTGCACCCTGATTTCATAACGGCCTGCAGGCGCCCCTTCCGGCACATCCACATCCAGCCAGAGCGCCCTGTGCTGCCCCGGGATCAGGGGAAAACCCTCTTCCGGTATTTTCCTAAGAAGATCCGGATACAGACCGGGCTTTGTCCGGTCATAGTCCTCATCCCTTTTCGGATGACAGGGATAGGCACAGGGCACCAGATTCACCTGTCGGATGCGAAGGCAGGGGGTAGTCTCCTCTTTTTTCTTGCAACGGATGGTCTCTTCTTCTGTACGGCGGAAGGCGGTCTCCTCTTCTTTCCCGGGAGAAGAAATCTCCTTTCCTTCCCGCAGAAGCTGCATTTTCACCTCTCCGAACTCTTCCCTTTCTCCAGCGTAGTGATAGGCAATCTGAACGGAAACCGATTCTTTTTTGAGCGCCACCAAACTTTTTTCCGCCATCTCCTCTGGCATTTGATCCGGATAAACCTTGACCAGCGATGATACCCACATACAGGAAAAGACCGCTTCCATCTGTCGCCCTCTCATTTGCTGCATACGCTTCCTCCTCAAACCACTTGCCTCATTCTCCAACCGGCTCTATCCTGAAAGTCCCTGTCCTTTGCTCTTTTTCTCCCCTAGCCCTTAATTCCGGAGAGCGCAATTCCTTCCACGAACTGTTTTTGCAGGAAAACATAGACCGCAAACGGAAAGACAAAAGACACCGTCGCTCCCGCCATCAACAGCCCGTAGTTGGTTGTATACTGCGTTTTTAAAAGGGACAGCGCCACCGTCAACGTATACATGCGCGAGGTGGAGGTCGAAACAAGGGGCCATAAAAAATCATTCCAACTGGTCACAAAGGTGAAGATCACGAGGGAAACCAGGACCGACCGAATCAGCGGAACCACAATCTGAAAAAAGAGCCGGATCTCCGGACAACCATCCACCTTGGCGGCCTCCAACAGATCGTCTGGAATCCCCTTCATAAACTGCCTGATCAGGATCACACCGAAGGCATTCAGGATTAAGACCGTCAGCGAAAAGTAAGTGTTTAACAGGTTTGCCTTTTTCATCATGACAAAGACCGGAATCATGGTCACCTGCCCCGGAATCATCATCGTGGCAAGGTAGATCAGGTAAAGTCCCTCCTTGAACGGGAAATTTTTTTTCTCAAATCCATAGGCTGCCATGGAAGCCAGCAGGCAGTTAAATGCGCAGGAGAGCCCTACCACGATGACACTGTTGATCAGGGAATGCAGGAAGTCATTGTTGCGAAATACATAGGTGTAATTGGAAAAATCGCCGAGATGCAGCTCGTTTGGCAGAAATACCGGCGTTCTCGAATCGGTGAAGGACGCAAGCAGCATATAGACAAACGGCGCAATGCTGATCAGGGCAAGGAGCAGGACGAAAAGCAACCCCAGGACGGAGAGAAAGTGCCATTTTTTTATCCTAGACATCACGCTTTCCCTCCCTTTCCCGGAAAAACAGATTCTCGACCAGATTGATGATAAGAACCAAAGCCAGCAGCAACATAGCCAGCGCACAGGCATAACCCACCCTGTACTGCTTGAAGGCGGAATTGTAAATCTGCATCACCAGAGTGACGGTCGATGTACCGGGGCCTCCTCCCGTCATCTGATACGAGAGATCAAAAACCTGGAAGGACCAGATGATGCCGAGCGTCACCACCAGATACGTGATCGGTTTTAAAAGTGGCAGGGTCACCCGGAAAAACACCTGCGCCTGTGTCGCACCGTCTATTCTTGCCGCCTCATAGAGTTCTCTGGAGATTGCCATCATACCGGCATAATAGATGACCATGAAGTAACCCACATTTTTCCAGATGGCTACGATGCAAATCGAAAGTAAGGCGGTGGAAGGATTTCCCAGCCAGTTCACCTTCCCGATTCCAAAAACGCCCAGGATGGTATTGCACACGCCGCTATCCGTTGCAAAAATAATCTTCCAGATGGTCGCCGCCGTGACACTGGAAGCGATCACGGGAATAAAGAGAATGCTGCGAAGAAAACCTCCCGCTGCAGACTGCAACTTCTGTGCAAAAAAAGCTGCGACCGTCAGTGCGCCCGCCGTTTGCAGCGGAACCGTCACCAGCGTATAGAGCAGCGTGTTCTGAAGCGCCGCTGAAAAATAGGAATCATGGAAAAGACGGCTGTAATTCTTCAGACCGATCAACTGCGCCGGCCTCATTAAATTGTAGTCGGTAAGACTGAAATAGCCTGTCATAAAAATCGGCACAATGGAAAAAGTAAAAATCAACAGGAAGCCGGGCAGGATATAAAGAATCCCCTGCCACGCTTCTCTTGTACTTCTCTTCATACACGTCTTTCCTTATTTGAGATTCTCATTGTAATACCTCGTGGTTTCACTGAGTGCCTCGTCTCCCTTCATCTGTCCCAGCATGACGGACTGCAGATTTTTGTACAGTGCGTCATACATGCCGGTCGCATTGCTGAAAACGGGAAGCGCCTGCATGTTGTCGGCATAATCCGTATACAGGGAAGCAAAGACATCCTCGCTCTTGTAAGGATCATCCATCGTGATGGGCGGCTGATGATAAAGACGCTCATGGAAATCCGACATGACCTTGGCGCTGGTCAGATATTTGATCAGCTTCATAGACAGATCGACGTTCTTGCTCCTCTTCGGAAGCACCAGGCAGTCACAGGCTACAAAGGTCTTCGACTTGTCGCCCAAAGGTCCTTTGAGCAGGGGCGTGAAATCCCAATGAATATTCCTGGTGGCGAGCGCATTGGCGGTACCGATGATGATCATTGCCGCTTCTCCGGTTTTAAAGGCGTTCACGGTGTCATCGTTAGAGGTCGCCGATTCCGGGATCACCCCTTCCTCCCTGAGCTTCGTCAGGTAAGCAACCGCCTTTTTCCCCGCCTCGGAATCAATGGTCAGATTTCCTTTGTCATCGGTAATTTCTCCGCCGGCGCTCCAGAAGAAGGGCCAGAAGATTTCATTGAGAGAGCCGTAATGCGGATTTCCCCAGTCCTGCATCAGTGGGGCGACCTCCGGTTCGCTCTTTTTGATCTTTAATCCCGTTTCTTCTAACTCCTCCCAGGTGGAGGGCACCTGATCGACGCCCGCTTTTTTCAAGAGATCCATATTGGCAATCAGCACGCGGGGATTCCCGACCACAAAGGGAAGGGCAAACTGTCCACCTTGAATATGGCCCAGATTATAATAGACGTAGTTTTCCTTCTCCTTCTCTGTAAAAAAAGAGTCCATATCCACGAGTTGGTCGTTATGAATGTAGTCATAAAACATTTCCATATACATGTAACCGACATCCGGACCGTCCGGTGAGGACATGCCGGTCAGGTACTTTTCCTCATAACTGTCCCAGGGAATGATTTCAATGGAGATCTTACAATGATTTTCCTTCTCAAAAGGCGCAACTGCCTGTGACCAGAACTCTGCATCCGTCAGATCCCCGTCCTTATCGGCAAACGGCGGGAGCCACAGATTCAGCCTTGTTTCCTCTGCTTTGCTCTTCCCATCGTCCTGCTTGCCCGTTGTTGCGCTTTGCGCCTTTCCACAGCCTCCAAGCAACATGGCACCTGTGACGGATATCATCGCCAACATCGCAACCAAACGTTTCATTCTCTACTTCCTCCCTTCTTTCGTTGCATCCTTTGCGTTCTTTTATGTTTTTTTTATTATACCCAAAACTTCTGCACCGGGTCTACGCTCCCATCGACTTTCTTGCCTCTATGGTGTACCATAAAGCCTGTAAATAAGCACCTGACACTTCTGTTTGATGATGAAGGAGCGTTTCATCCTAAGCGCTCTATTCCGGAATAATACTGAAATGAAGTCCAACCGAACCTTCCTGAAATTCATAGGCAAAATCCTTCTGCTTTTTTCGCTCTGCTTTCTTCTCTCCCCGCAGTGCGTCCGCGCAGAGTCTCCAACCAAAGTACAGGCGACCGCTTCCCTCAGCGATACGGACTGGCCGCTTGCACCGGACATTAACGCCGAGTGCGCCGTGCTCATGGAAGCCGGCAGCGGCACCATCCTGTACGATAAAAACATGCATCAGCGAATGTATCCGGCCAGCACCACCAAGATCCTGACCTGTTTGCTGGCAGTGGAGAATTCCGCCCTGAACGAAACCGTTTCTTTTTCTTATCAGGCGGTCCATTCCGTTCCGGCAGACGGGTCCTCCATCGGCATGGACGCCGGTGAGTCCCTGCCGATGGAACAGTGCATTTACGGCATCCTGGTCGGCAGCGCCAATGAAGCGGCCAATGCGGTCGCAGAGCATGTGGCCGGGAGTATTCCCGCTTTTGTGCAAAAAATGAATGAAAAAGCGAAGGAACTCGGCTGCAGAGATTCGCATTTCATGAACCCCAACGGTCTGCACAATCCCGATCATTACACCAGCTGCTATGATCTTGCCACGATCGGACGCGCCTTCTTTTCCAATGATTTCCTCTGCCGCGCCGCAAACATTCCCCGTTACCACTTCACCCCCAGCGCCCACCAGCCGGACGACTTCTATCTGAACAACAAAAATCAGCTGGTCACCGGACAGGTAAAATGTGAAGGCATTGTGGGCGGAAAGACCGGCTACACTTCACAGGCCGGAGAGACTCTTGTTTCCTGTGCAGAAAGAAACGGGATGAAGCTGATCTGCGTCGTCATGAAGGACGGCTCTCCGGACCAGTTTTTGGACAGCGCAAAATTATTTGAATATGGCTTCCGCAACTTTACCAAAACGGATCTGAAAGAAAATCCGTCCTCTATTCTGCCGGATTCAGCACCCTTTCTTTCCTCCGATTATTCGGTTTTCCCCCGCAGCTCTGGCACCCTGTCTGTAAGCGACAACTCCTGTGTGATCCTGCCAAACGGAGCGTCCTTCTCCGATGTGTCTGCCAAAACGGATCCGACCGGGGAGGACAAAAAGACAACTGGCAAGACCGGTGAAAAGAAAATCGCCAGCCTGCGGTTTTTCTGGCACGAACGGCAGGTAGGTTCTGCAGAAATTCTCTTAAGCCCCCTGCGCAACAATTCCTCGACCCCCGCAAAGCGGAACCATCGCATCTATGTGAATCTTTATCTGCTTTTCCTTGTTCTCTTCTTGCTATCCGTTCTGATTTCCTTTGCGCTGCGTCCTCTGATTGCAAAACAGGAGGGCGATGCCTTGCAAAACAAAAAGAACAGGAGGCACTTCAAACGTCTGAAGAAGGAGACTCGGAAACTCCACTTCTGAGGAAAGCAAAGGCTTCTCTCTCCTGCAAAAAGTGCATCAGCTGATAGGCGCACTGTACCGCAACCCTCTCCTCGCGCAGGATCCTTCTAACCTCCCTCCGGTTTGCCAGAACGACCTTCAGCTCTTCCGTGTCCTCCAGAAAATCGGTTGACACCTTACCTTCGGCATAACCGTAAACCATTGCCACAGACTCGTCCGTCATACCGATCGTGGTAAACCGCGGCTCCTCATACATCGCATCGGCCGGCAGGATCTCCAGCTTCAGTCCGGTTTCCTCGTACATCTCCCGGATGGCCGCTTCGTGAATATTCTCTCCCTTTTCGCACAGACCGGCGGGAAACTCATAGATTTCCGCATCAATGCTGTAGCGGTACTGCTTGACCAGAACAACCTCCTCTTCCTCTTCTCCTCTTACAACGGCATAGATCGAAACGCCGTCCGCCGTGTTTTTTCCGGTCTTCAGCTTCAGCCCTTCTATGCTCCTGCTCCGGCTTGCCACGCTGTAGTGAATGCCGTCTTTCTTTTTGTTCCTTGCTTCCAGCATATAGAGATTGATATAGGGATTGTCCGTCTGTCTGGTGATGTTCAAAATTTCCGCCATGCTCTTTTCTCCGTTTCTGCGCTTCTTTCTACTGAAGTTTTCTCTGTTTCCGCATTTCTTTCTTCCACGAAGGCTCTGCCTTTCTCAAGACTGTTTCCGCCTGAAAATCGCTTGTTTCAAATAATTCATTTCCTCGCTCCTGTAAAAGGCTCCCAGGAAGAATCCATGAACGACCACCGTGATCATCCCCGCAGTGAGGAGAAAGGCGGGAATTGAAATTTCCGGCAGCGTCCATTTCGACAGGAGCTGGCAGGAGAGCAGAGCCGCTCCCATAACCGCGCGGTATTTACAGGAATCCAGAAAGTAACTGCCGGAGGATTTTCCAAAGCACACATGATAAATAATGGGCGGCCTAATAAAATTGGCCAGGAGACCGGAGACCACGGTTCCGATGTAGACGCCTGCCAGTCCGATCCTCTTCGCAAGCACAATGGAAATGACCAGATTCACGGCCCCCTGCACCAGTGCCAGAAATTTGTCCTGCTCGAACACTCCTGCCGCCGTCTTAAAGTTGGAGAGCACGATTCGGTCTCCCTTAAAATAAAACTCCGCCACGATCCAGACAATCACCGTCTGCGGCAGTGCCATTTTTTCTCCGTAAAGCAGGATGATGAGCGGGGTCAAGAGGACAAAAAAGCCGACCGTAAGCAGTCCGTAGAGCCACTCTGCAAAGAAACGGTAAACGCGGAACAACAGCTCCTGTCTCCTTCTGCTCTCGGTGGCAATGGCGTTGCCGAAGCTGGAGAGAACGGAATTAAAAATCACATTCACGAAGTTCGCCACGGTGCTGATGACCATGTTGAAATTTCCCACCACGCCGGTGATCGTGATGGAAATAAAAGCGGATATAATGATGGAATCCGTCTGTAGTCTGGCGATATCCCCTATTTTTAACCACATCAGAGCCTTTGTCTTCTCAACGATGACGGAAGTTTCCTCCTTCGCCAGCGGCATAGCCTCCTCCAGCAGGAACGGATAAATGAGGTTTAGATACCAGGAAACAAAGATTTTCTGCACCAGCTGGATGGCCGCATCCGTCAGCAGGTAGGCATAGAAGTTCGAAGTGGCAAAGAGAACGGCGATCTGCGCACTGACGGAAATCAGCTTGGTCACCGTCGTGATATTGGTCTGGATATAGCCCCTCTGCTCGGCGTTCACCAGCGAGTATTTATAAGCCACCAGATAGGAAGTCACGCTGTTGAAGAGAAAGATGCAATAATATAAGGTCAGATCCCTTGCGCCGATCTTCCCCGGATCCTTAATGATATATTTCAGAAAAGGAATCAGGAGCACCCCGATTGTCCCGACGACAAAGGCAATGACACGGTAAGACTTCTTGTACAGAGCCATGCAGGATTTGATCTTCTCACGATCTCCTTCTGCAATCGGTTTGTAAAGGGAAAAGTTCAGTGCCGTTCCAATGCCAAGTTCCGCCAGCGAGAGCACTGACAAGATCCCGGTATACAGGTCGTTTACCCCAAGAAGCGCCCCGTCCAGCCGCAGGATAAACAGCTTTCTGGCGGCAAAGCCGAGCAGCGCCGTTAAGAGGGTTCCCATATACCCGAAGGCAATATTCTTTTTTGCATACGTGATGCGTCCCTGCGCCATTAAACCTCGATCCCCTCTTCGCTCACCAACACCCAGCCCTTCCAGTATTCATGCATGAGAGAAGCGGGCACCCTCTGTGTATTCTTCATGCGCGGAGGCCGGACCAGAATCCGGTCCGGTCGGTCATTCAGCCTTCCTCCCCAGATCGAAAAGGTGGAATTGGCACAGAGATCCGCCCGGCAGGCCCGCATCAGCCGGATGTCCTGAAGCGCATCCCTTCCGGCATTTCCCCTGACCACCGTATAGGTTTCCCCCTCCAGCATCTGTCCCGCATAGGCTTCGTCGTTTGTAAAAAGATAGATCTTCGCCTCCGGCATCCGCTCCTTCAGATAACGAAGGGCTCCCCGATAATAGCTTTTCGTTGCAATTCCTCCAAAGAGCGCAAGGTTGGCTTTGTCCTGCAGATAGTCTCCCCCCCTGATATGAAGGGCAATGCTGTTTTCTTCTCCCATGCGCACTTCCTGCTCCCGCACCTTTTTTTCCTGCCCGGCATCCGAATGCGGAGGGAAGGAAAAGTCATGAAGCAGGCGTTCTCTGATGTCTTCCGTATATTTTTGACAGTGGAAGAAACCGTCCAGTTCCTTCGTCTGAAAGGAGAAGATTTCCGGATGGTACATCTCTTTTTCCGTAAAAAAATAGTCCTCTTTCGGCCGGGCAGTCAGAGGCAGTCTCCCCTTCAGCGGAGCAAACCATCTTCGCAGGATTCTCTTCGCCCTATTTCCTCTTTTCTGAGCAAAAAAACGTAGAACCTCCTGCGGTTCCTCCTCAAAATGAACCTGCGGGTAAAAGGAAAGCTCCAGCCCCCTCCTGGCTCCCGCTTTCCTCTGGTTTTCCGGCGAAAACCAAGTCAGGTCCAGATAGGCTTCCCTCCCCATCTCCTTGAATTTGCGGTAAAGCGCATATTGCTGCATTTGGTTGCCGAGCCCGCCCGACACTTTGATGACGATCACATCTTCCCCCATCTGTCCCGTTCCGCCTTCGTACTTCCAGGTACAAGGAGGCGAAAACTTCCCATTTCGTCTTATTCTCCTCATCAGGTAAGCAACAGAATTCCCTTTGATTGCCCCCCCCGGTCAGGAGAGCGATAGAATCCCTTTTCCTGCCCGCCTGCTATAATCCGGCATCTCCGCTTTTAAGCGTAGTGCCATCTCCTCTTTTTTGTCATACAGGTTGCGAAAGGCCGCCGTCAGCTCCTCCTTTGCCTCCAGCTGCTGGACGGGGCAAACGGTTCCTTCTTCCGTTCCCAGTAAATCTCTGGCAATCCCGCGCGATTTGACCGAGTAGCCGAGCACCAGCGTCGGTACACAGGAGGAATAGGCGGCGATCGTCGCATGCGTTCTCGCCCCGACAAAAAAAGAACAGCCGGCGATGATTCCTTTCAGCCTTCTGCAGTCCGTATCCGGAACCAAAACGACTCTACCGCTCTTACGAAATTCTTCTTCCAGCATAGACAGCGGAAGCCGGTCGTCATTGTTCTTCCAGATGACATGCGGAATCAGCGCAATCCCGGCTTCCGTCTGTTGCAGGAGGAAGCGAATCAAATGGCGGTACGCTTCCATGGTAAGCCCCGCCTTTTTTTCCAGCGCCTGTGCCATCGGAGAAAGATTCAGTCCGATCACCTCCCTGCCTTCCAGCCCCAGGATACCGGAAGAGAAAGCCGCTTCCGGCAGATGATATCTCCCCTCTCCTGCCTCCGCAGGTCTAAGCTTTTCCGCAGGCAGTGTAAAGGCGGGATCAGGAGAAAGAAAGACCTTCTCTTCCGGTATGCCTGCTTCCAGGAGGGTTTGATAGGAGAGGGACTCTCTTGCATAGATGCGGTCATAGGATGCCAGATCCGACCGCAGTTCTTTGGAATTCCTCACCATCTCTTCCTCAACAGAGGCGCCGAAGAGTACTGTGGATCCTGCCTTTTGCGAGAAGAGTGCATGTGCCCGGATTAACTCCTGCACCATCTCCGGGTAACAATAATTGTCTCCTCCAATGGCAATGGCCACCGTGCGGGCATCTACCTCCCGCAAAGCATCCCGAAAACGATACTGCGCATAGGCGCTTTTCCTCCCGGCCAGCTTCTTCAGCGCAGCGTAATATAGATGCGCCATTCTGTTTTGGTCAAGGATCCTTTCCTGAATCAGGGACAGTTTCCCTTCCCCCGCAAAGGAGGACAGCGAATAGCGCAGATCCTGCTGCCGATCGTGGGTGACGAGCATCACCGGAAAATTTCCCTGTGGATCTTTCTCCTTCCACTTCTCCAGCATGCTGCTCACAATCGCTTCACAGCCATGGTTGGCGCTTCCGGCATGTTCATATAAGATCTTCATTCCTCTTCCCGTACCTTCTTGTGTCTTTTATAGCATTCCAGATATTTTCGCGGATGCAGGAGGAAAAAGAACACCTTGATCTGATACCCCTTCTCCAGCCCGATCAAAGCACCATTGACTCTCTTGCAGACTTTGATCTCGCTTTTACAATCGGCAAGTACACGCTTCACCTCCGGCATTTCCCATTCCTTTTTCGGTAAAAGAGCGATCTTGGATGCCACCAACATGGCCGCCATCATCCGGATGATCGCCAGTCTGGTGTAAAGATAATGGGAGAGCGCCGTCTGCAAGGGATCGATCCTCTCCTGTGCCCTCTGCCAGCAAACGATCTGATCCCTGTAGGAAGCGCAGAAACGCTGCTTCATCGCCCCCTTCGGATTGTCGAGATACACGTATTTGTCCGATTGCACACAGGCGACTTCGTGCTTTAAACCGATCCGCAGAGCAAAGTCAAGGAGAAAGAGCATGTCCTCCCCAATGCGCAGATCCTCGTCAAAGCGAAGTCCTTCGATCTCCCCTCGCCGGAAGAGTTTTCCCCAAACATGAGAGTCCTCATTGAAGATCCCGTATTCCAGATATTCATAGCCCGTTAACGAGTGGTTCGACAAAATCCGTTCCGTACAGGAGACCAACGCCACATCCAACCTCTCCTGCGCCTGTAGCAGTTCCGCAAAAAAACCCTCTTCCAGGTGGTCATCGGCGTCTACAAAAGTGATCCATTCTCCTTCTGCCAGGTCCATCCCCCGGTTTCTGGCATGAGAAACTCCGTGGTTTTGTTCGTGCCGCACCACCACGCGAATCCTCGTAGCGGGGTCTTCCCTCTCGGAATTCTCCCCGGGGTCCTCCTCTCCGGAGTTTCCTCTCCTGCGGTTCTCCTCCAAATCCTTCTCTCCGGGGTTTCCCTCATAGGTCTTCCAATAAGAATCCAGAATCTCTGCGCTTCCGTCCGTGGAGCCGTCATCCATGAGGAGAATCTCCAGCTGTTTCCCGCACTTTTGTGCAAGAATCGAGTCTACGCACTCTTTTATGGTGTCCTTCGCATTGTAGACCGGAACGATCACACTGAGTACGTTACCATCAGGCGTTTTGTCTTTGGTCATAGAATTCAAACACCTTTCTATCCAACCATGCAAGCATTTTCCCCGGGTGCCTCATGAAAAAAAGAAGCATCCGGTTTACCGGCGCCTTGGCTTGCAACCGGTACTTTTCCAGCATTTCTTTCAACTGTTCCTTTTGACAAATTCTCACTGCACGGGTAAGCGTCCCTGCTTCCGTGCTTCGAATTTCATTCTTCAGAACATAGGTCATCAACCAGACCTTTTCTTTGTCCGCCATTTTCGACGGGTCTACCTCTGCGATCCCCTCCTCACGGAATTTCTTCTGCAGAATGTTTCTAATCACCGCATCCAGAAGCTTTACATTCGCATACAGCCCCCTGTCGTAAGCATGTACCATGGACTGTCTGCGAAACCGGTAATGGTAATCATGGTGTCCGGAAAGAACCACCAGCCGCTCACAGGACAGGATGGCAGGCAGAGTGATGTTGAGATCCTCTCCAAAACGAATCCGATCCTCGCAGTATTTCACGTTTTCCGTGATCAGTTGTCTCGTGAAAAGCTTCATGCAGCGGGAGACATCCACGGTGCGCCTCTCGTTGCCCAAAATCTTCTCTTTGACCTGCGTTTGCAGCGCCTCTTTTTCATAAACGCCGGGCGGCAGGGCATGGGTCTGCTTCTTCAGGCGCTCCTTCTCTCTTCCGTCTCCGGGATCGATCAGGCCATTGCTGCAAATGATCTCTTTTTTTCCGGAAAAAGAAAGCGCCCGGTACAGGGCACCAAGCGCCCCCTCTTCCAACCAGTCATCGGCGTCCAGAAAATACAGATAGGCTCCTCTGCTAAGCAAAACGCCCTTCTGCCAGGCCCGCATCAGACCTTCGTTTTCCTGGTGATGCACCCGGATTCGGTCGTCTTTTTTCTCGTAGGCGTCACAGATGTCTCCACTGCGGTCTTTCGAGCCGTCGTCCACCAGAATGACCTCCAGATCCCGCAGACTCTGCGAAAGAACGGAGGTGATGCACTGGTCCAGATAAGCTTCCGCCCCGTAAACCGGAATAATGACACTGACGGCAGGACGTTCCTCCTTCAAGGCTCCTCTCCCTTCCCGTCCGCTTCGGGTTTGGATTCCTCCGATATGGTCCTTCCTTCGTCCGCCTCATTCTCTTGTTCCGTCTGTGCGGGAAGCTTGTCCCGCCTTATGCCTCGCACCTCCGCAATGCCGTAATAGCCGGCTAACGCCTGGTTCACATAATACCCGCTGTCCTCAGCGCTGATCTCCGTCACATAAGCCATGCTGTATTTATTTTTAAACTGCGGGTGTAAAAGCGGGAGAACAACCTCCTGTTTGCCTTCCTTCGCCGCCTCTTCCAAAATCGCATACCGCTCCGTCAGGTCTCTCCGGATTCTGGCCAGGTTGGCGCCGTCCTGCAGATAGACAAAACTCATCGATAACGTCATCATCGCCACGAAGGCGCAGGAGGCGGCTCGAAACAGAAGGGAAAAAACTTCCTCCTCCCTCTCTTCACAGGTTTGCTTCAGCAACTCCACGGCCTTTCCGATGGCAACGAAGAGAAAGATCCCTGCACCGAAGAGGGCTCTCTTCTGCGGTTCGGGCGCCATCAGCAGGGCATAAGCAGTCGCCAGAAAAGTCAGGAACCAGAAGAAACACGCTCTCATCCTCTTCCCGTCCGCCCTTAGTACCAGCAGGAAGGAAAGAAGCGCCGTGAACAGGAGCAGCGGCCACAGATAATCCGTTTTGAGATCGTTCGTGATCTTCAAAAAACGGGCAAAAAACCGCAAAAGTCCCGTATGTGCCTCCATTTTATAACTGCTTCTGACTGCGTTTCCGGGCGCAAAGATCATCAGGCAAAAACCCGTCAGGCTTCCCAGAACATCCGCGGACAGTTCCGGTTTTCTCCTAAGCAGCACGAACGGGTTTTCTTTTCTTTGTCTCCCCCTCTCGATCACCCACAGCGCCATGAGAAACATCATGCCGCCCGAGGTGTTTTCCGAACACCAGCCGGAAAGAAGGCCGCACAGAAACCCACTTGCGCAGGAAGTCCAGTTTCTCTTTTCCTCCCGCATCAAAAAATGATCGAACAGGGCCAGGTTTCCAAGGATGATCGTTGTGGTAAAGAGATAGTTGAAGGCGCCCGTCTCCCACAGGATGGTCTGTGCGAAGGACTCCCCGAACATCCAGACAAGCAGCAACAAAAACAGGAAGAGAAGCGGTCGCTCCCCGATCTCCTTTTCCGAAGACAGATCCTCATCCTCATGCAAATCGATCCGATCCTGAGAAAAGCGGTATAGCAAAAGAATCAGGAGCGTAAAGACGGCGGAAGCAGCAAGATTGAAAACCGTCTTGCTGCCGCCATACAGAAAGAAACGCAGAAGCAGATGCGCCACGCTTCGTCCCGTCCAGTTCCTGTATTGCACATATTCCTGTAAAAAAAGATCGCCGATTCCGGAAGCTTCCCTGACCGCCGTCTTATAATTCAGGTCATCGGAGAGCATCGGGGTGAAACTCTCGTAAATCAGAATCGTGAGAAAACACAGTAAAATCAGGCAGAGGAACAGTCGTCTGCTGTGTTCTATCGCTTTATTTACTTGTTTCGTCTGACGCGTTCTCTTCATCTCATTTCTGCTGCCCGTTCTGTATTCTCTGCTCTTTGTTTCCCCGGTTTGCGGATGCACTGCCCTGCTCCCGGTTTCCCGGTTGGAGGATTTTTGCCTTCTTTTCCTACTCCGCTCCCCTGCGGGAAAAGACCACGCCGATGGTCTTTACCAGAATCTTCAGATCCAGCGAAAGCGACCATTCGTCTATATATTTTAAATCCAACTGGACAACCTCGTCAAAATTCCGTATATCGCTTCGGCCGCTCACCTGCCAAAGGCCGGTCAGTCCGGGTGTCATGGAGATCCGCCTCCTGTAATATTGGTTGTACTGAATAAATTCGTCCTCTGTCGGCGGTCTGGTTCCGACCAGGCTCATCTCCCCTTTTACGATGTTGAAGAACTGCGGCAGTTCATCCAGTGAGGTTTTGCGCAGGAAGGCGCCGACCTTTGTAATGCGGGGGTCATGCTCCATCTTGAACATCAACCCGCTCATCTGATTGGAAGCCTCCAGCTCCTTCTTTCTCTCCTCCGCATCCAGATACATGGTGCGGAATTTATAAATGCGGAACCGTCTGCCGTTTCTGCCGACTCTGGTCTGGGAAAAGAGAATCGGCCCCTTGGAATCCAGTTTGATGGCAAGAGCAATCGGAAGAAAAAGAAGGGCGGTAAGAAGCAGCCCCAGGATTCCCCCGATCAGATCCAACAGACGTTTGATCAGCAACCGTTTATAACTGGAGTGGAATCTGGAATAGACAATGACGCTGTAATTGCCGAACTTCCCGGTGTGAGAGCTGGTGTTGGTGAGTCCCGTCATTTCCAGAGAATAACTGCAGGGCAGTCCCATTTCTTCAAACCCTTCGATCAGATCTCTACATGCCTTCTGGGAATAATCCGGCGTATGAAAAAAGACGGCGTCTATCGGCAGGGAAATTGCCCTGCTTAACAGATCTTCCCTTCCCGCAATCACAGGCACGCCGTCCTGAACACTTCCCTTTAAATTTTCATCGATCACGCAGATGCCGGCAATCACCACGGAAATATCCAGCTGGTGTCTTAACCTTGCCACCGTATCTGCAAGCAGTTCCTTCTGCGTCACCACCAGAACCCTCTCGCTGGTCAGAGACGACTTGTAATAAAAGCGAAAGATTCTTTTGACCAGAAGGTGGAAAAACAGCGAACAGAGCGGGTTTAACAGCATGAAATATCCCATGGTCAAGCGGGAAACATCCTGTGCCCAGCTGATTGCATAGAGAAGAAGGAGGGTTGCCACCACGATAAAGGCATTGAAGCTTGCTTCCGCATAGATTTCCTTTAGAATTCCCCTCTTCAGAAAATCCCTGTTCCAGTCAAAAAAGAAATTATAGGCGGTGGCGGCAAGCATCAGAAAAGCACAGGTCATGAAATGGATATCCTTCACGCCCATGTCTCTCAGATTTCCGAAACGGATCAGGGTTGCCAATATGAAACTGATGAGAATCGAAAGAAGGTCCACCAGCCAAAGGCCGTAGACCTCCAGGATTTTATTGCGCTGATTCATATATATGCTTCTTGTATCGTGTGACTGTCAAAAGGATTTGACACTTGCCTCATTGTACCATGAATCTGGCTTTGATAAAACTTTGTACCGTAGCCAGAATCTCTCGTAGATGCGCAGTTACAAAAACGGAAAACGGAATTCCCAACTCCTTTGCCTCCGCATAAGGCTTATGGTACTTTGCCAAATATTCGTCTGCAAAATACCTGACGTATTCCCTGCTTTTTTGCAGCTCGTATTTTTGAAACAGAAGACGATAATCTTTGTAAATTCTCTCATCTTTTGCCCCAAAACTCTCGGTGTATTGGTGCTCGTGAATCCCGATCGTGGTCAGGGGCTCCCCGGTACAGACGCAGAGACCCAAATCGCGGATCTGTGCCTCATCCGCCCCGGTTGCTCTGTCTCCCGCTTTTGTCATAGAAGTCCGGAGGACGGTTTCCGGAGCTGCCTCCGGAGTGGTTTCCGGAGCTGCCTCCGGGGCAGTTTCCGAGGCTGCCTCCGGAGTGGTTTTGCCCGAGGGGGCTCTCCTCCCCCTCTCCCGCTCTTTTTCTGCCTTCGAGAGAAGCTCCATATAGAGGAAAACATCCGATGCAAAACCGCTTTCTTCATCAAAAAGCTGCACCGCATCCCCTCTACGATAGAGCACAGCCGAAGGTGCTCCGATCTGGTCGCTCTGAAAAAGAATGCGAAAGTCTTTCCGAAGCGCCGTGAGAAACGCCTCGTCCGCTGCCCGGTCCCAGCTTTTCCCTTCGCTTTTTCGATTCAGATGCTTCAGGTTTTTCTGACTGTCTTCCCCTGCGAGGATGCTTTGACGGCTCCCGGAGAAAGAAAGAACCGCATCCGGGTGCTCCTTCAGCATCCGGACAAAGGTGGAAAGAGAGGTTGGAAAGGTAAACCAATCATCGCTGAACATGATTTTTATATACTCTCCCCCTGCCTTTTGCAGAGCGGCATTCCAGTTCCTGACATGCCCCAGACGAACCGGATTTCTTTGATAAAAAAAGGACGTTTCCTCTCCTGTCTTTGCCACAATCCGGTCGCGATAATCCGCTGCTACCCGCTCCACTTCGTCGTCCCCGGAGTCGTCCGTCAGAATGACTTCAAAGTCGGTATAATCCTGCTGCAAAATCGAATCCAGCAGGCGTCTTACGTCCATTGCCTGTTGATAACAGGGAATGCAGATCGAAACCTTTGTCTTCCCTCTCAAATCAGCCTCTCTCCCCGTGCACCCATTCGCTATCCGCCGATATGAAGAATCTTCTTGATCCTGCGTTTCACGGCGACCTCTCTCTCATGCGCCTTCTTTGCTCTTGCCATCCGGAGGTGGCGCCTCTCTTCCTCCTCCTTTGTCTCCGGCTTCAGGATCAGGTAATCCCACTCCGCCTGATGCTGCTGCAGATAAAGGGGGTAGGTTTCATCAATTTCCGTCCGGACGAAATGTGCATTGCGCCCGAAAAGATCCTTGCCGTCCCGCAACAGATCATCCGCATGGGCAATGATATATTTGCGGTTGTATTCCTGATGCGCAGCGGAAATCACCTTCTGAGAGATTCTCTTGGTCGGATTGGTCTCGTGATGCCCGCCCATATAACCGAAGTGCCAGCCGCCGTTATCCACCCGGATGCCGATTTCCTTCCGCTCCGGAAAGCGCAATTCTCCGCACTTCAGATTCTGCTCCTTCATCAGTCCGTAACTGCACAGCTTGGATCCGATCCACTTTTTCTTTTCCACGCCGGGAAACTCCCCCGCATAGGAAAGAAGGTTGCCCGAAACCTCCTCCATATTCAAATAGACATAGAACATCCTCTGGGCAAAATGATAGATCTTCGACCGGTCAAAATCTGCCAGAATCTCTTTTATTTTCTCCGGGTTGGGGATCTCATCCAGATCGCTGTAGAGAATCACATCTTCCCCGCTGCAGTTTACGAGCGCACGGGTCACCGCATTTTTTTGAAAGGTGTCCCTTGCATGCGTGGTGTCTCCCACCGTATCCTCTACCACCTGGTGGATGATCTTGTGTTCAAACTCCCGGAACATCTCTCTGTTTTCTTCAAAAAGAAGCGGCTTCTTTAATCCGGAGAACGTCTCCGTCGCTTCGGAGACGACAAAGCGGTCCACCACGTCATTCAGCACCTTCATCCGAATATAGAGCATATCCAGTTCATTAAAAAATTGAAAACAATCGTATACCATCTCTCATTCCGTTTTCGTCGTAGTCGTCAAATTTCCCGGTCCGCGCCTTTTTGAGTCGACCGGTTTTCCGATCCGACTCTCTGCCTGCCGTCAAGTCTCCGAATCAGAGCCCTCTCTGCCTGAGCGGAGCTTCTTTTGGTAATAGCGCAGGCTGTGCAGATGAAGTTTCCTTGCCGCCCGCTTCAGGCGGTACCCCGCTTCTTCCCTGTAGTAATTCGGATAAGAAGCGTTTGTGCCCTCCCACTTATGGAAGGCAAAGGGCGTAATGCCCTGCACTTCCGGGATCATGTGCTCATGGGAAAAATATTTGGCGACTTCCATGGGAGCGATTTTCATCCCCTCCGCTTCCAGAAGGTGCCTGATCTTACAGCACAGAAAGCCGTCTTCGTGGAACCACATCTTGCCGAAGGCAAATTCTCCCTTCCACGGCACCTGCGCCTTTTTCGGGAAATCCATCAGCCTCTTGGAACGGATGCCGACGCTGTTTCCCACCCGGCAGATCCTTCCCTCTCTGTCCCTGTAAGTCGTCAAATCCCCCTCTTTTGGCAGCGGCCAGGGCGCTCCGATGTAATCATAATCCAGAAACTCGTCTCTCCACATCTCCGGATGAACCACAAAGCCGTCCGCATGCACGATCATCGCATAATCCGTATGGATATGACTGCCCAGCTCGTAGACCATCTTGTAATTGAAGTCATCGATGTTTTGCAGTTTGCTCGTCTGACTGAAACGGATGTCTCGCGGCAAGAATAAAGGTTTTTGATCCGAGATCAGCACCGCATCGCCAAACTCGATTCCCCTCATGCTGTAACGCATGGCTTTCACGGTCGCCTGCATGTGCACACTCGACATGGCGACCAGCGTCACCTGCGGCAGCTTTCGTTTTTCTCCCGTCATCCCATCCTTCTTTCTTCCTTACTTGCCTTTTCTTGACTTTTCTCTGATCGCTTTTCTCTGATCGCTTTTCTCTGATCGCTTTTCTTTTACTGGCTTCTCTTTTGTCCCGGTGCACCAGGCAGAAGACCGGTTCTTCGTTCCAGTGAGCGCAGGATTTTTTTGCCGTAAAAAATTCCGTACAAACCCTTTCTGCGAATAATCTGAAACAGGGTTCTGCCTTTGCCGGGTCTTTGATTCCTCCGTGCGTAGAGGGGGGAGGTCTTTTTATAGGCTTCCAGTTCCTTCTTACACTCCTCCGCAGTAAAAAGCCTGCCGCTTCTGTCCTGATATTGCAGGAAACTGTAAATGTTCTGCTCGGAGGACCAGAATCCGTCGGAAATATTATGTCTTGCCCAGTATTTAGGGGCAATCGCCGCCCTTATCGTACGGCTGGTAAAGACAGGGAGAATTGCGAAGGAAGAATTGGACAAAATCACATACCTTGCATTCTTGATGGTCACATAATCTTTTCCCATATCGAAGTGATGGATTTCAAATTCCGGCAGAATCTTCCTTGCCGCCTCCACATCTTCCGTCACGACCATAAAGCGCAGGTCCTTCCGGATCTTCTTCATGTTCTGCACGGCATGCAGGAAATAGGTCCGATCCAAATACAGTTCCGGGTGGTTGGTATATTCCCCTCCCCTGACGTTGATGATGCAGAGATCCTCCTGCGTATATTCGTGAGAATCCGCATCTTCATGCACCTTTAGCCATTCCCGCACCTCTTCCCGGTGCTTGCCGAAATAAGCCTCCGCCTGCATATTTCCATACAGAATCGTATTCTCTCCGGGGTGGAAAAAGCGCTCATCCGCACCCGAGATATAGCAGCCGTGCGTCATGTCATGGATCGAATTCCCCATATACAGGCGGTCGTCCCGCTCAATGAGTTTCTTGTAGCGTCCCCTGTCCGCTTCCGCAATCTCTTTGCCGAGATCCAGATCCATGAAATACATTCCCTTTTGCGAATGAAAGACATTTCCGACCTGAGCGGGGTTGATGCAGCCAAACGCACACCCGTTGTCTTGCGCAATACATCTGGCGGAGACGTAACACAGGAGCTGATTCCCCAGCCCCTGCCCCTTGATAAATTCGGTTCCAATCAGCTTTTCGTTAGGTTCTGTCATGATAGACCGTCTCGCCGTTTAAAGAGCTCCTCGTGATTTTTTCTCCCTTGACTTCATAAATGAGGTCGCAGTTTTCGATGGTATTCAAACGGTGGGCAATGATGATCATGGTCTTTCTGCCATGGAAGGAATTGATCGCCCCCATCAGGGCAGCCTCCGTCTCGTTGTCCAGCGCACTGGTCGCCTCGTCAAAGACCAGAATCTCCGGATTGTGGTAGAGCGCTCTGGCAATGCCGATCCTCTGTCTCTGCCCGCCAGATAGGCGCACGCCCCTGTCTCCGATTTTCGTATCCAGCCCCTCCGGCAGAGAGTCGATAAATTCTAATAACTGCGCCTCCGCAGCAACTTCCCTGATCCTTGCATCGTCAATCTCGCGCTCGTCAATGCCGAAGGCGATATTGTCGCGGATGGACTCATCGATCAAATAGATGGACTGGGGAATATAGCCGATTTGACTCAGCCACGATTCATAGTTGGAAAAAATATTGGCTCCGTCGCAGGTGATTTCCCCCTTTTGCACGTGAAGAAGTCCTAACAGGATGTCCACAATCGTAGACTTACCCGCTCCGGAAGCCCCCTTGATACCGACGGATTTCCCCTTGGGAATCACCATGGACGCATCGGTAAAGATGTTGCGATCACCGTCCGGATAGCGGAAGGTGATCCCCTCTAAGCGGATCTCTTTTTCTAAATGCAGCGCCCCTCCGGCCACCTTTGCCCGCTCCGCCGCCATTTTTTTGTTGGTCTTCATTGCGTCGGTGAGATTCTCGTACACAAAATCGAGACTCGGCTGTTCATAGGCGATTTCGGTCATATAGGTATTGATCCGGTTGGCACTGGGCATCACCCGGATGGCTGCCACCCCGAAGGCCATGAGTTGCGGAAGAAAAGCACTCAGGTTCTGTCCGGAGGTTAAAAGAGCCATCATGAACCCCAGGATCGTCGCCATGAAAATGGTCTCGATCACCAGATGCGGCAGGTTGTTCAAAACCGCATACTTCGTTGCCAGTTCCGCCCCCACCTTACCGCTTTCATAATAGTTGCGGATAAAAAAATCCTGTCTGTTCAACACCTTGACATCCTTCAGTCCGTAAATGGATTGGATTCTCCACTTGGCAATCCTGGACTGGATGTCCTGGTTGCGCTTGCCGATCGCATTCAATTTTTTCTTGAGAACTTTGGCGTTCCACAAGGTCAAAAGAGCAAGAACCAGCATGAGGAGAAGCGTCATCTGCCAGTTGACCCGAATCAGGTAAATCACCAGAAAGAGGGAAACTACACATTCCGTCATCAGCTGCAGCAGCGCCAGAACGAGGGAAAACGTATGGGGAATGTCTCCGTCCGTAATCCGGAACACCGTGGGAATATCCGCCCCCAGGTATTCCTCGTAAGGGCGGTTTAAGAATTCGCGCATCACTCGGCTGATCATGTCGTTGCGGGCTCTGGCGATGAAACGATTCTGTTTATAGGCAAGCAACAGAAGATAGAGGTTTTTGACGACATACAGACCGATCAAAAAACCGAAGAGCGCACAGAGCAGTTTCGCATCCGTATTCAGCTGCAGATCCTGCGTGAGGAAATGCGAGAGCGCAGGGAATTTCTCTATTTTTTCTCTGACCAGATCCGGTTGCATGATGGCGTTCACCGCCGGGATCAGCATGGAAACGCCGAGGGTTTCGAAGACGCCGCCGATCAGGATCATGACGGCCAGCACCACAAAACTTCCCTTTTGTTTTTTGTCGAAGATGTAATTCAGTTTTTGAAACAGAGAAGTTTTCCTTGTCAATGAAGTCTACCTGCTTTTCTACAGACGCACCATGCGTTCTGTGTAAATATCATGCATATCTGCGGTGTTCAACCACTTTTTGGGTGCAACCACCGTTTTTCTCGGGGTATCGGACAGCCATGCGGACCACCAGGAAAAACTGGAGTTGGCGAGAATGTGATGTCTGCACTGGCTCATTAAAAACATATCCGCCGTTTCCGGCAACGTTTCATCGAGTTCACAGGTGATAAACCGCTCCCCGGTCAAATGCTTCGCCGTCCAGTCCTTATCGTTGGAAAAGATATAGAAGACTGCATCCGGGTACTTTTCCAAAATATATTCCACGGCTGTGACATAATAGTCCTCGGTGCAAATTCCACCGAAGGTCTCTCTGGTGCCGGGCTCCAGATAGTCTCCTCTGCGGATGTGGATGCTCACCGAATTCGTTTCCCGAATCTGCTGGTATCTCTCCCAGCAGAGATCGCTCAACAGCACTTTCTGGGGATCCAGCGCAAATTCTCTCCGCAGACGCTCCCTGACCGTGGTACTGGGAAAAAATTTTTCACTTTGAAAAAATCCTTCCAAATAGGCGTCTTCCATTTCGAAAACCCGCGGATCGAAATTGCCGTCCTCCGGCTGCTGATACTCCAGTGTCTTCCTGCCAAAGAGTTTCCTGCGCACGCGGGAAAAGAGATCCATGTAGGAATCCGTCATCTGTATGATCTCCTTCTGCGACGCCGTTTCATACTCCACGCCGAAGGTCTGCCTCAGCAGGGGCGTTCGTTGCGGGTCATTCTTGAAGCCGTTGACCTCGTCCATCTTCACCTTCCTGCCGTTTTCCATCAGTTGCAGGAAGAGCGCATACTGAAACATTTGGTTCCCTAATCCGCCTTTCAGTTTCATGATCATCATGGTTTGTGTACTCCTTGAGGATCCCTTCCCTGTCTCATGGGAAGAATCAGGCCTTCGTTCACGTCCATAAACAAATTATAGAAAACCGGATGCAGGAGAAAAAGCTGCATCCGCAGTTTCTCGTGCGGGTTTGCAATGGAGCAGGAATAGATCTCCTTCATCCGCCTTCTGACCGGCAGGATTGCCTGCCGCAGCTCCTTTAAGCAGGCTCTTTTTTCCGGATCCTTCGATCTCCTGGCCTCCGTGTAAAGCAGCAGGAGCTTTTTGTACACCAGATAGTCATGCACGCAAACCAGATCTTCCCTCCCGATGGATTTCAGGTAGGCATCCTTTTTGCGGTAGGCGGGAATCTGATCGGTCAGGATTCCTCTGGAAGCGCCGCGGTTCATAATGCTGTCCTTCCGGTCTGTCACATAATGATACAACGGCAGATCAATATAGCAGGCTCCTTTTGTCTGTCCGATCAGCTTCATCGTGAACAGAATGTCTTCATACTGCATCTGTGCCGGCATCCGAAGAGAGGCAATCAATTCTCTTTTGTACAGCTTGTTCCAGACGGCATTGCGGATCTTTATCCGCTCATCCTCTTCGATATAGAGGGTGAGCAGTTCTTCTTCGCTTAAGGTATAGATATCCGCCCTGTCATAAACATGAGTGGAAGCACTTGCCTGCTCTTCCACATGGCACTCCTTATAACCGCAGATACAGAGATCGGAAGCGGTATGGATCAGAGCGGTATACATCCACTCAAACATCTGCGGTTCGATCGTATCATCCCCGTCTACAAACCCCAGGTACGCACCCCTTGCCTCTTCGATCGCCAGGTTCCTGGCCCTTCCGGGCCCCTGATTCTGCGTGTGAAAAATGCGGATGCCTCGCTCCGGATTCTTCCTCGCGATTTCGTCCAGAATCTGTCCCGTCCTGTCGGTGGAGCCGTCATCCACGGCGATGATCTCCAGTCTCGGGTAGGTTTGGTGTAACACACAGAGCATGGCTTTTTCCACATATTTTTCAATATTATAACAGGTGACGGCAACCGTAATCAATTCTTTCCCTTCTCCGTCCGCTCTGCCGCCAGTTTTCTGTATGCTTTCTCTTTTCATGCTCCTCCTTTGCCGCATTCCTGAAGCCAGGCTTCCAACATCAGCACATACCAGATCTGCGGGCGCCAGATACGATCTTTCGTGAATTCTTCCCACATCCGGCCAATCTGCCTCTCATCCAGATATCCCTCTATCCCGATTCTACCGCTAAGAAGCAGCTCCTGTGCCCAGTTTTTTAACCTGCCCTTCCGGAGCCATTTTTCGATCGGAACCGAGAAGCCCTTTTTGGGACGATCCATGAGTTCCTTTGGCACATGGCGGGTAAGAACCTGACGCAGCACCTTCTTCCCCGTTTCTCCCTCTCTTAAATAACGATCCGGAAGTCGGAGCGCAAATTCGACGACATCTCTGTCGAGAAACGGGACCCTGCTCTCCAGAGAGACCGCCATCGCACAGCGATCCACCTTCACCAGGATGTCGTCCGGATGATACATCAGGAGGTCTAAGAGCCTGTTTTCTCTGGCCGCGCCGGACAGCTCCTTCCCGGAGAGATATCCCACGGGAAGAGAAGACAGCGCCTTCCTCCTTACCGGCATCTTCTGCGAGAGGGCAAGCGAACCCGCTAACAGATCCTCTCTTGTCTGCTCGATGTAGGGCAGATCCAGAGGAGTCGCTGCCTGCAGGAGCAGGAGCTGATCCGTGAGCGTACGTCTCTTCCCTTCTCCTCCCAGAAGACCATATCCCGCCCCTCCCGCCAGAAGACGCAGTCCGTAGGGGATCCTCCTCATCTTGTTCCAGATTCGTTCTTCGGAAACATAGGAGCGGTAGCCGTCGAAAAGCTCATCTCCCCCGTCTCCGGACAGGGAAACCGTCACCTGTTCTCTCGTCATCCTGGAAACCAGATAGGTCGGGATCTGCGAGCTGTCCGCAAAAGGTTCTCCAAACAGGGAGGGCAGCTTCGGAATGACATCCTTTGCCTCTTTTTCAGAGATGGAAAGAGAAGTATGTCTGGTGCCCAGATGTGCTGCGATCGCCTGTGCCGCCTTCGATTCGTCATACCCCTCCTCCTCGAAGCCGATGGTGAAGGTCTGCACGGGTGTTTCGGAAAGCGACTGCATCAGGGAAACCACCGTGGCGGAATCAATGCCTCCGGACAAAAAGGCGCCCAACGGTACATCCGCCACCATCTGACCGGAAACGGACTTTTTCAAACGCTTTTCCAGCTCGTTTGTCGCCTCTTCCATGCTCCCCTCAAACGGATCTTTCTCCCCGCAAAGAGCCGCCTCCACGAGCGACCAGTAGCAGTGCATTTGATAACCGCCGCCGTCAAAAAATGGCTGCTCGGAAGCGGTTTCTTTTTTCACCCCGCAGGCACCGTCCTTTACGGGATCAAAGGTGCGCTCTCCAAAAATCACCTCTTTTTCCAGTGTCAGAAAGGTGCCCGCCTCCAGCTTGTAGATCCCTTCATAAATGGTAAAGGGAGCCGGAATGTAACCATAGGTCAGATAGAGAGGAAGGATCTCCCTCTTGATCGGATTATGAAACCCTTCCACCTGTCTAAGCGCCCCGATTTCAGAGGCAAAGACGAAGCCTCCTGCGGAAAAGCCGTAATAAAGCGGTTTCTCTCCGATGCGGTCTCTTGCAAGAATCAACCGCTGTTCCATCCGGTCGTAGAGCGCAAAACCGAACATTCCCTTTGCATAGCGAAGGGTCTGATAGACGCCCAGCTTTTCGCAGGCCTCCAGCAAAACTTCCGTATCGCAATCTCCGCGAAAGGTCATGTGCGGGTCCTTCTTTTGCAGCTTTTTGGCCAGCGCCTTGTAGTTATAGATTTCCCCATTATAGGAGATGACAAATCTGCCGGTCTTTGAAACCATCGGCTGTGCGCCGGAATCCGTTAAGTCCAGAATCGACAGCCTCCTGTGTCCGAGGCAGACGCCGTTCTCAAAGAAAAGCCCGCTGCCGTCCGGCCCTCTGTGTGCCTGCTCTTTGCACATCCTCTCTACATTCTGTTCCAGCCAACCTCTTCCCCTGCTCCTAAAGCCTGCCGCTCCTGCAATTCCGCACATGGATCTCGTCCCCTTTTTTCTGCCTTTTCCTCTATACTTCCCGTCTGTTCCCTACGCTTCCGGTCTGTTCTCCCGTTTCCGCTGTTTCCGCCTTAGGACATCCACTTCTCCCACCACTGTTCAAAGACAAAGAACGACCATACGATCTTGGAATAATTGGCTCCCGTTGCCGCTCCGGCATCTCCGTTTTTCAGATAACGGTCGATGAAAGAAGACACATAGGATGCATCAAAAATTCCCTGTCCCTTCAAATGGGCGCTGTCCGCATATTCTCTTAACTTCCCTGCTAAGGGGCCCCTCAGCCATGCGTCAATGGGAACGCCAAAGCCCGTCTTGGGGCGGTCCAACATCTCCTTGGGCAGATAATCGTAGGCAATTTCCTTTAAAATATATTTTTTACACCCGTGATGGTATTTAAATTTCTGCGGGATCCGGAAGGAATACTCCATCACCTCCGTATCCATCAGCGGACAGCGACTCTCTAACGAATACCTCATGGAGGCACGGTCCACCTTGGTTAAAATGTCGCCCGGAAGATAGGTGTCCATATCGAGCAGCATTCTGGAAACGACCCAGTCACCCTGCGGATAGGTGCTCTCTACCGGGTAGCGGCAGGGAATGACTGCCCCTCTTTCATTCAGATCCTGTGCCAGGTAGGCAGCGGCCGAGATCCTTCTGTCCGTTTCTTCCTCTCCGCTTAAGAAGGCGTGCGCCACCCTTAAATAGGTGGGAGAGCAGATTTGCAATTTGGTCTCAGGGTCTCTGTTGGCTGCCACCACCCTCACCCGAAAGGGGAGGAGGTCGATCAGATGCTTTCCCTGCGGAAGGGGGAGCCTGCCCGCAAAATCGGTCACCGCCCCCAGCGCATTTAACTTCTGAGCCTGCGCGACATTGGGATAGATATTATATCCGCAGAAAAACTCATCTCCCGCATCTCCGGAGAGGGCGACGTCCACCCTGCTCTTGGCCAGTTTTGCCACCAGCATCGTTGCAATCTCCGAATTGTCCGCAAACGGTTCGTCAAAATAATAGGGGAGCGCCTCTACCTGATTCAACATCTCTTTTTCATCAATATAGAGTTCCGTGTGGTCGCATCCTAGGTACTCCGCGACTTCCTTCGCGTACCTCGCCTCATTGAAGGCGGGATCCTGAAAGCCGATCGTGAAGGTTTTTAAAGGCGGCAGTTTTTGCGATTGCAACTGCCTGCTTGCAAGTGCTGCCACGAGAGAAGAATCATACCCGCCGGAGAGAAAACACCCCACCGGCACGTCCGCCACTAGGCGCTTTTTCACCGCCTCCTGCAGTCTTTCCTTCAGTCCCTCTTTGGCCTCCGCAAAGTCCTGCACCGGCTCCCTGCTCCTGCGCAGGTAAGTTTCCCTGATATCCCAGTATTTACGCTTCCCCGTGATTGTTCCCAAATGAAAGACGAGAAAGGTTCCCGGCTCCAACTGATAGACGTCACGAAAAATCGTTTCCGGCGCCTGGATGTACTGCTGAAAAAGAAAGCGGGGCAGAATCTCTCTCCTCACCTCCTTGGGAAAGCCCGGGCAATAAAGGATCGGCTTGAGTTCCGAAGAAAAGACCAGATTCTCACCGTCCTTCCAGTAGTAGAGCGGCTTTTTCCCGATCCTGTCCCGCACGAGCATCACTTCGCTCGTTTCCCTGTCATAGAGGGCGATGGCAAACATTCCGTGAATATGATCCACAAACTCCTTCCCCCATTTCAGGTACGCCGCCAGAATCACCTCCGTGTCGCAGGAGGACTGAAACGGATAACCGGTCAGTTCCTTTTTCAATTCCTGATAATTATAGATCTCTCCGTTAAAAACGACAGACAGCCGCCCTCCCTGACTGTGCATCGGCTGATGTCCGGATGGGCTTAGATCCAGAATGGAAAGTCTCCTCTGCGCAAAGCCAACGACGTATCCGTCCTGCTCCGGATAAAGCTCCACCCCCGCATCGTTGGGTCCACGGTGCGTCAGGGTGTCGTTCATGACGCTCAGTTCTTCCTTCGTAATCCTTCTCTTTGAAATATATCCGCAAATGCCACACATGTTTTTGCCTCATTTCCGTGCGTGATGATTTCCCTTCGCAGTGAATTTCCCTCGCCAATGGTTTTCTTGTGGAGATTTCCGTGTGCGGGGAGTCTCACTGCGTGATGATTTGGTCGTAGGGGTAGGACAATAGAAGCTTTTGCAGGGATGCCCCGTATTCCTTCGCATTTTCCTTCGTCACATGAAAGCGCGAATCCTTCCTTGCCATCTCCTGCAGGATCCTGGAATTGATCCACTCCCCGTAATGTCCGGCGTCCCGGTAATTCTGCAAATCCGTCATCACTTCCAGGTCCGTCGTAAATCCGTAAATCTGAATGTTTTTACAGGAGAGCAGCTTTGAAATTGCCACTTCCTGCGCCGTTACCATCTTTTTCAGGCTTCCTTCCGCATACCGGTCTCCCCACCATACTACGCTGTACGGCGGAAAAAAGACATAGAATTCCGTATCCGGAAACTCTTTTGCCAGAGAAAGGACATTCTGCTGCAAATTGCGGATCTCTTCTTCTTTCTCTGCAGAACTCAGTTCTTCCTGAAGGACGTGCGAGGGGTAGGGCTTCCTTGCTCCGATCACCGCCTCTCTCCCATATTTGACGCCGGCACTCCAGTTGGCATAGACATCAAAGCTCTCTACGCCTCCTCTTCCCCCCCTGATTCTTCGAAGGAGCATGGGGGCGATATACTGTCCCAGAACATCCAGATTTAACAGGTATTTGGTGTCATTGAAGGGGTTTTTGTCGTAGAGATAGGTCGGATATTCCCCCAGGTCAAAACGTTCCGCGTCCTTGTCCGCAATCAGGTAGGAATCGTCCAAACTCCTGACCGTATAACGGACCTTACGGGTAGAGCAGGCAAGGCGCAGATTTTCTCCGATTTCCTTATAAGTAGCGCCCGAAAAGCTGACCTTAATCGCTTGTGCATGAAAGAGGCGGTCAAATTCCGACGTCTTGAAATTTTCCGTCACACTGGTTCCGGTGATCACGGCATCGTAAACAAAATGTTTGATGATCCCGTTGTTCTGTGAGCGCTCATTATCCAACTTGTAATAAAACCCTGCAAGCGGTGCGTGATAGTGAAAAAAAGGGTCGATCACGGCAGTCATCATCATACATGAGACGAGGAGTAGTGCAAGAAAAAGGATGAAATTTCTGGTCCATTTGGCTGCTGTCATGAATAAGAGTCTCCGTTTCGCCGCTTAGGAGCATTTCTTTCTGCGAGCGATTGCTGCTGTTCTTAGAAGTTAAAATACAAAAAGACCGATACTCTGGATAGGGACAGGATACACACCATCAGCAGAAGCAGCGTCCCTGCCATTGTCCATTTCGTCGTCCGGTAGGATCTGTCATAATTATTCTTTGGAAGAAGAATAAGAGCAAAGGCAAGCAGGAACAGAATTGCCATGGATAAAAGGGATGCCCGGGTATCATCGAGCGGAAGATGCAGAGCCGATAGGGCGCTTCGAATCCCCGTCAGACGGAAACAGGCTGCAAAATCCGGGGAAACATACATGCCGTAGTGCAGGAAAAGGCGGTGCACATAGACCTTTGCCTCCTCTACGCTGCCTGCCCGAAAAGGAATCCAGAGGAGACAATAGTAGAGAAAGGTAATCCCCCAGCGAATCCACTTCGGGAGCAAATCATAGGGTTTCCGGATCATCCGGTACAGACAGATGCCCAGCCCGTGCAGCAGGCCCCAAAGGACGAAGGTATTGTTCGCCCCATGCCAGAGCCCGCTGACGAAAAAGACGACCATCGTATTCAGGTAGGTTCGCAGCTTCCCCCTTCTGTTTCCACCCAGGGGAAAATAGATATAGGTGCGCAGGAAACGGGTCAGGGTGATATGCCACCTCTTCCAGAAGTCCGCCGGGGAGAGCGCCTGATAAGGGGAGTTGAAATTGATCGGCAAGTCGAAGTGGAACAGCTGTCCCAGCCCTACCGCCATATCGGAATAACCGGAAAAGTCAAAATAGATCTGGAAGGTATAAGCGAGCAGTCCCGCCATCAGATTAAGGGAGGTTGTATCCGATGCACGGGGAAAAATAAAGTCCACCGCTACGCCGAATCGATCCGCAAGCAGCACCTTCTTGGACAAACCGAGAGTGAACATCATGATGCCGCGACTGACATATTCCGCATCCCATTTTTTCCTTACGGCTTCTCTCATCTGCGGGATCAGCTCCTGTGGCAGCACAATCGGCCCTGCCACCAGCTGCGGAAAAAAGGTGACGAAAAGGGCATACTCTCTCAGACTGTATCCCGCCGTTTTTCCCTCATAGGAATCCACTACATAGGAGATCTGCTGGAAGGTAAAGAAACTGATGCCGAGCGGCAGTAAAATCTTTCTTGTTACAAAATCCGCTCGAAAGACCGTATTGACATTTTCCAGAAAAAAATTGAAATACTTAAAATAAAAAATCAGTGCGAGATTAAAGAAGACGGCAAAAAAGAGCAGCCGCCTGTCTTTTTTCCCCCTTGCACAGGCGTGGTTCAGGCGCCTGGAACAGAAGAAATTCACCAGGATGCTGCTTCCAATCAGGATCAGATACCAGGGATTATGATAGGCGTAAAACCACAGAGACATGGCAAGAAGCCAGAACTCTGCGCCTTCCCTGCTCCATCGGCCGATCCGGTAATACCCGATGAGGGTCACGGGTAAAAAAAGCAGAATAAAGATGTATGAGTTAAACAGCATGGTGTTTCATCACTCCGCTAATATACGCCTCCCACTGTGTATTCGCCACCTCCGGCGCAAACTTTGCCTGAATCTCAAGAGAAGCCTGCTCTCCCAGTCTTTTTGCCATCTTCGGATTATCCAGGATCCGCGCCAGGCTCGTCTCCAGCATGGCAGTATCTCCCACCGGAAAGAGCAGCCCCGTTTCTCCTTCCCGAATCAGTTCCCTCGGCCCCCCGCAGGGGCAGTCCGTGGACACACAGGGCAGTCCCTCCGCCATCGCTTCGATGAGCGCATTTGGCATGCCCTCCACATCCGAGGGCAGGACAAAACAGCCCGCCTGATAGATCGCATCCGCAATGCCGTCGATCTTGCCTGCAATCTGCACGCTGTCCTTTAACTTCAGAGAAGCCACCAGCGTATCTAAATGCCGGTGCTCCGCTCCCTCCCCGTAGAGGATCAGTTTGTACTCCGGATGTCGAAGTCTGAGGGAGGCAAAGGCCTTGATCAACATGGCATGGTTCTTGTTCCGATCCAGGCTCCCGACCGCCACAATCGTCTTTTCTCTCTCTCCTTCATAAGGCGGGCGTATAAACTCCGGATTTAACGGATTCGGAAGAATCACACACTTTTCTCTGATATTGTGCGGGAAATAATTCATCGCATCCTGCGTCTGCAGAATGACGCCCGCCGCCCGCGGATAAGCGGACCGCATGGAGAACCGAAGCTGTGAGCTTGCATATTCTCTTGCCGGATCGGATCTGACGGAGACCAATACCGGAATTCCCAGACCGATGGTGGTGAGAATCGCCATCACATTATTTTTTCCCAAAAAAGATACGATCACATCGGGTCTGATCTTCTCGAAGGCCCGGCGCAGCTTTGCGGATCTGCGGGCGATGTTGGCTGCCCGGTTGGACGTTTGCTCGCCGGGTAAAAGTCCCGAAAACACGCGGTGGATCCCGTCCCTTCCGCAGCCGCCAAACGGATCGACAAGGGCAGGGCTTTCATCTAAGAGCATGACCTCCTCCGCCTGCGGGTGTGCCCCTCTCTCTGAGAGGGGTATCCTTTTCCATGCCGCATGTGCCAAGGGATATTCCTCTTCTGCAAGATAGGTGGTCACCAGCGTCACCCGGTAGTCCTGCGCATAGAAATATTCCGCAAGATTCGCCATCACCCGCTCTGCACCGCCCCTTTGGAAGGAGCCGATATAAAAGGCGATATGTCCCTTACTCATCTCCGTTCGTTCCTCTGTCCTGCCATCACACGCAGCAGATAATCCTGCCAGGCCTCAAACACCCGGTCTGTACTTGCAATCTCCGCGATTTTTGCTGCCTTCCGTCCAAGCTCTGCTGCCCGCTCCGGATTCTCGATGAGCGCAAGCATCCCTCCCGCCAGTGCCTCTGCGTCTCCAACCGGAACCAGAATCCCGTTTTCTCCGTTTTGAATCAGCGTCCCCGGTCCCCCGCAGGGACAGTCCGTCGATACACAGGGAAGCCCCATCGCCATTGCCTCTAACAAAGAATTCGGAAGCCCTTCGTAATCGGAAGAGTAGGCAAAGAGAGCCGCCTGCGGAAGTTCCTTTTCCAGCGCATCGCTGTTTCCCATGAGATGGACGACGCCTTCCAGATGGCATTCCGCAATCGTTTGCAAAATCTTTTCTCTGGTGCCGTCTCCCGAATCCGGCCCGTAAATTTTCAGGTCATAATCCGGATGCTTCTCATGGACGATGGAAAAGGCTCTGACAAGAAGCACCTGGTTCTTAAAGGCGACCAGCCTCGCGGCATTCACGATCGTCTTGTTTCTCTCCTTCACCGGTGGCAGCCCCAGATATTTCGGTGTAATCGGGTTCAGGATGATGGTGGAGGAACAGGTGAGATCCTTCCGGAAGTAATCCTCTGCATCCTTCGTCTGAAAGACCGCCCCGTCTGCGGTCTTCATGTATTTTTTGATCTGGAAAAAATTGCGCGCTCCCCTGTACTCCGACCTTGGATCGATCCGTACGCAGACGACCACGGGGATTCCGGTTTTCTTCTTTGCCATCAGTGCCCTAAAAAGTGCGAGCCTTGCAAAGGCCACGACCACGTCCGGCCGGTACTCCTCCATAAATTCTTCCAGATAGCGGATTCTGCGCAGATAGCGGGAGGGCCTGTTTCTCTTCTCGTCCCCCTCCCGTAGCCCCACATGAATCCGGTGCACCCTTTCATCCAGCACAAATTCGTCTTCATCCGTCCACTCGGTCGCCACAAAGACCTGATAGCCTTCTGCAGCAAACCGGTTGGCGAGATTGGTTACCACCCGTTCCGCTCCCCCATGTGTCAGCGTATTCAGGTGGAAGGCGATTTTGATCTCTTCCGGCTTCTTCACGGGTTCCGGCTTCCGGCACAGATCCGGATTTTTCACAGCTTCCGGCTTCTTTTCCATATCTGAATTTGGGTTTTCTCCGGGTTGATTCATGATCTCCACAGCTTAGAGATTCTCCTTATACCAGTCAATGGCAAGCGCAATGCCGGAAGCGAAGTCATAGGAGGGATCATAGCCTAGAAGCTTCCTCGCCTTGGAAATATCTGCATTGGAATCCCGAATGTCTCCCTTTCTGGGCGGTCCGAAGACGGGCTCGATCTCTACTCCCAACGACTTGCAGAGGGCATGGTAAACGTCGATCAGGTATTCCCTGCCTCCCGCGCCGATGTTGAACGCCTCTCCCGCAGCTTCCGAACCTGCCAGACAGGCTCTTAAATTTCCCTCAATCACATTGTCAATATAGGTGAAATCCCTGCTCTGTTTCCCGTCTCCATGAATCACCGGGCGCTCCCCCTTCATCAGGAGCTTCAGGAATTTCGGAATCACGGCCGCATAGGCGCCGTTCGGATCCTGCCTTCTGCCAAACACGTTGAAATAACGCAGACCGTATGTGTCCAGACCGTACAGTTTATGGTACAGCTTTCCATATTCTTCATCGGTGCGTTTGGTCAGCGCATAAGGGGAGAGCAGTTCTCCCTCCCCTCCTTCCTTTTTCGGAAGAACGGTAGAATCGCCGTAAACCGAGGAACTGGAAGCATAGACGAATTTTTTGACCCCGTTCTGACGGGCCGCCTCCATCATGTTTAACGTCCCCCGGATGTTGATTTCCTCATACAAAAGGGGCATCTCAATGCTTCTGGGCACCGATCCCCAGGCCGCCTGGTTGAGCACATAATCCACGCCCCTGGTTGCTTCCATACAGGCATCCAGATCCCGTATGTCCTGTTTCAAAAAAGTAAAATTCGGGTTCTTCTGAAACGGCTCGATGTTCTCGATGTGCCCGTTGGACAGATCGTCCAGACACCGGACGGTATGTCCCATCTGCAGCAGTGCCTCACAGAGATTGGAGCCGATAAAACCCGCGCCTCCGGTGACTAAAAAAACACTTCCTTCCTTGAATTTCAGTTGCTGATAGCTCATTCCTGCCTCTTTTCTACTCTTCTGTCACTCTTCCTGTCCGTCCTCAGGAAACGATTCCGTTCAGAATCCGGACCAGATCCCTTCGATATTTGCATGGCAGATAACTCTGTGCGCGTTCCCCGGCTTTGTCTGCGTAGAAGGCCATTTTTTCTCTGTCAAGGAACATCCTGCAGATCGCCTCCGCCAGTTCCTCATCCTCTCCGGTGATCCTCGTCCCGTCGTAATCTTCCTGCGCACTCATATCCGGGACCAGGATCCCGTAGCTGCCTTCCTTGATTTCCCGCACCGTGGAACCATCCGGCTGCTTCCCGATCAGCTCCTCATATTCTTCTTCCGAGAGCAGGATTTCTCTGGGGCCCGTCCTGCAGTCGCTCGCCACAATCGGTTTCCCGAGCGCCATCGCCTCTAAGAGCGCATTGGGAAAGCCCTCGTGATTGGAGGAGAGCACGTAGAGATCTGCCTGCGCAATGGCGGGAAAGGGATTTTTCATGGCTCCTGCAAAAAATACCTGCTCCTCGATGCCCAGCTGTCTGGTCAGTTCCCTGGCCCGGTCAAAAGAGCCGGCCCCGAGAATCAGGAGTGCGGCATGGGGAATCCTCTTCCTTACCAGATAAAAGGCCTTGATCAGATGCCAGAACCCTTTGATGGTATCATCTCTCCCCATGGATACGAGGAGGGCAGTCTCTTCTCCCGCATCCCCTGCCTGTTTCAGATCCGGAAAGGGAAGGCAGAAACTCTCCTCCTTGCTTTTTTCCTGAATGGCAGGCACATCTAACGGATTGTATAGATAGGCGCTCTTTTCACAGGCAAAATCCCTTCGAAGCTCTCTCAGAATCTCTCTGGAACAGGAAAGCACCAGGTCGGACTTTTTTACAAAAAGGCTCACCTCTTTCCGATTTTCCACATCCGTCTGGCAGCGGATCCCGGTTAGCACTTTTTCTCTGCCCCTACTCAGTACATTCACGTAGTTGGCGGAGGAGCCGAAGCTGTAGGAGAGATCGATTTTCCTCTCCTTCTTGACCCGTCTTACCCTGCGGATTCTTTTGATCAGATTGCAAACCTTGCCCAGCCTGGATTTTACACTCGGAACGTCGATGTTGACGATCTCGATCCCGCTTACATCATAGTGGATGTCTTTGTCGGTAAAGATCAAAACTGTCACGGAAAAGTCTTCTGCAAGGAGTCTTGCCGTCTGTACGCAGACCCGCTCAAACCCGCCCTGATGCAGCATCGGCACCATCAGCAAGAGATTTTTTTTGTGCTCCATGTTTCTTCGCTTCCTCTCTGCATCATCCTTCCCGTTTCGTAGAATTCCTGCATTCGCTTTGCCTGGACAGCGACATCGAACCCTGCATCCGTGACCAGCTCCGCCGCCATTTGCGAGCAGGCGCTCCGGTCGCCAAACGGCATCACGCCCGTCTTCTCCTTAGGATTCTCCTTTAGAATCAGATCGTCAAGGACCTTTTTTGCCCAGGTTTCCGGTTCTTCCTGCAGACTTTTTCGACTCACCAGTTCCGTCAGGTCCACTTCATCGGTAATGGCATCCGAGAGCAGACACTGCAGTCCGCTTGCCTGCGCCTCCACCACGGTTCCCGGCAATCCCTCGTACCTGGAGGGAAACAGGAAGTAATCCATCGCCTGATAGTAGGCGCTTGCATTCGAACGATTTCCCAGAAAAAGAACCTCTTCTCCTATGCCCAGTTCTTTTGCAAGATCCCGCATCCCGTCCATCCTCTCGCCCTCTCCTAACAGAAGCAGGCGGAGGGGAAGCCCATGCAGAAGCGTATACTCATTCCTTGCATCCTCTTGCAGCAGCTTCTTCATCTGTGCAAAGACCTGCAGCAGAAATTCATGATTTTTGGCATAGTGGAAACGACCGACATGACCGATCACCACCGCGGAGGTAAGGCCCAGTTCAGTGCGCAGATCTTCTCTGACCTCCTCCTGATAGACAAAATTCTGTACGTCCACCGCATTCGGGATCACGCAAACCCTTTCGTCCTTCAGGCAGTCTTCTCCATACACGGCACGCGCCGCCTGTTTCGTGCAGGCAAATCGATAATCGGCAAAGGAGCTTTTTCGCAACGGTCTGCGCAGCAAGCCGGTGACGATTCCCTTTAGCCCCGGGTCGGTTCCGGCGCTTCTGACATGCGGAATGATTTGACCGGCTCCATATTTTTTCGCAATCGGAAGGTAAATGGCCGCGGTGCTGGTCATGTGCCCCTGCACCATCTTCCACTCTCCCTCATGTTCGGCAAAAAAACGTTGCAACGCCTTCTTGTAGGCGAAGTAATTCCTGCCCGTAAACCGCGGGACGGCGAAGATCCTGCCGCCGAGTTTGGTAATATAGGGATCAAAATATTCGGGCTTTCGCAGCGCCATCAGGGTTTTCGAAGACAGTCTCTCCTCTCTTCCCTTCTCCGCCTTCGTATGCACCAGAAAATCAAACTGCACACGGCTTCTGTCCAAATGCCTGTACAGATCCACGACCCGGCTCTCCGCACCGCCCAGTCCCAGACTGCCAAAGACCTGCAGGATCCGTACCGGTCCTTTTTCCCGCACTGCTCCTTCTTCTCTCATCCTGTTGTTCCCTGTGCCGCCGCTTCTTCCTGTTCCCGTGTTCTTCTCATGTGGTTCTTAAAGATGAATCTTAAAGACGGATCGTAAATATGGATCTTCACTGTATGATCACAAATAATGAACCGCCGTATATTTCAACCTTGCCAGGAGAGATTCTCCTGTGTTTCCAAGAAAGCCTCTGCGTACCGGTGCCGTCTTTAACAGTTCCGAATAGGAGACGATCTTTCCGGACCGCAGCGCCCTTTCATAGAAAGCAAAATCCGCCTCCTCCAGAGAGTTTGCATGGACGACAAAGGTGACCTCTCCGCCCCCCTCCTTCTTGAGCGCAGCGACCTTCCGCATCGCAAGCGGGTAAAAGATCAGTCCTTCCCTCTCGTAAGGCTTCGTCCCGAATCCGTCCGTGACCCTGTGAAAACCGTTTTCTTTGAGCGCTCGCAGCGTGGAGCGATCATAGGAATGAGAAGGCGCCATGAAGAAATCCGTCTCAATCCCGTATTCCTGCAGAATCCGCCTCCCCTCCGCAATCATTTCCTTCTGCTTTTCGTAGGGGAGACCGGCAAATTCCGACTTGTGGTTTAAGGGAAACAACCCGCCCTCCTCCGTCGTGTAGAGGTGGTATAAGCCGTGCATGGCAAGTGTGGCACCGTCCTCCTGCCACTTCCTCACCTGTGCAAAAAAAGTTTCTGTCTCCTGTTTGTTCCCCCTGACCAGTTTCCCGTCTCTATTCTCCGGCACGATACCGAGGAGAGGTCTTACTCCGTATTCCGTAAGAAGGGAGTAAAAGCGAAGAAACTTTTCCTGATCCATGCCGGGAACGATGTCATCCATCCGGATTCCGATTTTCATATTCTTACCGTTTGATTTCCTCACAGAGACGCAACCGTCTTACACGATCCTAAGTGCACCACAAAGCGCAAAAAGCTTTCCAGTGCGCTCACCGTCTTATAACCGCCAGTAGCTGTACTCCGGCGACGGGTAATCCTGCATCTGATACATTCCCTTCAGATCCATGAGAACCTTGGTCTTCCCGTTCTTTGCAAAGAAGGCGTCCAGATCCTCTTTCTTCCAGGAGAGGAATTCCTGGTGCGAAACCGCCACGATCACGGCGTCCATCTCCTTGATGTCCGACAGCTGTCTAAAGGTGATTCCATAAAGACGGTTTGCTTCCTCCGCATCCGCCTGAGGATCCACCACCAGCGGCGTGATCCCATATTCCTGCAACTCGTGGTAAATGTCGATCACCTTGGTGTTTCTGGTGTCGGGGCAGTTTTCCTTAAAGGTAAAGCCAAGGATCGCCACCTTCGCTTCCTTTACGGGAATATCCGCCGCAATCAGGTTCTTGACCAGGCAGTTGGCGATATAGGCCCCCATGTCGTCGTTGATTCTCCTGCCGGAGAGAATGATCTGGCTGTGGTAGCCCATCCGCTCCGCCTGATAGGTCAAATAATAGGGATCCACCCCGATGCAGTGTCCGCCGACCAGCCCCGGAAAGAATTTCAGGAAATTCCATTTGGTACCTGCGGCTTCCAGTACGGATTTCGTATTGATTCCCATCTTGTGGAAGATCATGGACAATTCATTCATAAAGGCAATGTTAATGTCTCTCTGCGAATTCTCAATGACCTTGGCTGCTTCCGCCACCTTAATGGACTGAGCGCGGTAGACACCGGCAAGCGCAACCAGAGAATACACCTTCGCCACCTCATCCAGCGTCTCTTCATCCATCCCGGAAACGATCTTGGTGATGGTCTCCAGGCGGTGCACCTTATCTCCGGGATTGATTCGCTCCGGCGAGTATCCAATTTTAAAATCCACTCCGCACTTCAGTCCCGACTCCTGCTCCAGAATCGGCTTGCAAATGTCTTCCGTCACACCGGGATACACCGTAGACTCATAGACCACAATGCTCCCCTTGGTTAAATATTTGCCCAGCGTATGGCTGGCTCCCTCTACCGGCGAAAGATCCGGGGTATGATCGGGATGGACCGGTGTCGGTACCGCCACGATATGGAATTTACATTTGAAAAGCTCCTCGGGGTTTGCCGTGAACTGCACCTTCGTATCTCGAATGGCTTCGTCTCCCACTTCCTTCGTCGGATCGATGCCTTTGCGGTACAGATCAATCTTGGCTTCGTTGGAATCAAAACCGACGACCTTGATTTTCTTCGCATAAGCGACTGCGATCGGCATGCCTACATACCCCAGTCCGACCAAGGATAACTGTTCTTCTCCATTTAAGAGCTTTTCATATAATCCCATACTTATCTCCTGTCTGCTTTCCTGTGAATGGCGCGGAAAATCTCGTCCATATACACATCAATTATACGATCTCTGTCAAATTCTCTCTCCACCTTTTTCCTTGCCGCAAGCCCCATCTGCCTGCGACTCTCTTCGTCCAGCCGGAAGAAGCGGAGGCAGGCCTCATACAACGCCTGTGCGCTTTCCTTCTCGAAGAGAAAACCGCTTTTTCCCTCTTCTACGATTTCCCTGCAGCCCGAAATATTGCTTGCCAGTACCGGCCTTGCCGTTGCGGACGCCTCCATTAAGACGTTGCTCATGCCCTCGTGGTAAGAGGGCATCACCACCGCATCCGCCTCCCTGTAATAAGGCCGGATGTCATTCTGGTAGGGAATGAGTTTCAAAATGCCCTCTCGTTTCGCCTCTTTTGCCTTTTCCTCATACTCTCCTTCCGCATAACCGACCGCTGCAAAGGAAACCCTGTCTCCGAATTCCGCATGCATCCGCTTCGCCGTTTCAAGGAATTCTCCGCTTCCCTTTTCCTGCATCAGACGCCCGACATAGAGGAACCTCGTGACTTTGTCTCTGTGACCGGGATAGGGGGCGGGTACATGTCGTTTCAGATCCACGCCGGAACCTGCCACCAGCACCTGTCTTTTTCCCCGAATGCCTAGCTCCTCAAAAATATGCAGGTTCTCTTCGTTTTGGAAAAAAACAGACTCTGCTCCGGACAGTCCGCCCCGGTAGAGGAAGCAGACGAGGGACTTTAACAGCCCTTTTCTTTCAAAGGCGGAACCCAGTCCCGTCACGGTGGACAGATAGGGAATCCCCCTTCTCCTGCAGGCAAAGCCCCCGTATACGTTCGGCTTGATCGTGTAAGTGAGAACCGCATCCGGTTTCACTTCTTTCAGCAGCTTCCGGTAATTTGCATATAGTTTCAGATCTTGAAGCGGATTGATCCCTCTACGGTTCATTTCTACCGGTCTGACGATCACGCCCGCACCCTCCAGCTCCTCCACCTTTCTCTGATCGGGCACGGAGACATAGACGGTAAATCCTTCCTTCTTCAGTCGCAGCAGAAGTTCCCCGCGAAAATCCATCAGGCCGCTGGAAGAATTGGCCAGAATCAGGACCCTCCCCTTCATCCGATGAGTTCCTCCTGTGGCAGGATCTTGACCTCATTGTATTTCATCATGGTAATACCAGACGAGTAATTCCCGATTTCACAGGCATTTTCTTTTCCCTCCAGATTTCGGAGGAGGAGCCGCGGGAAATTGACGCCGCATTCGTACGCATGCGGGTAACCGCCGCCAAAGCGCGGGTTGACTTCGGAGAGATAAAACACACCTCCCTCCTCAAATAAATCCAGGTCGATCATTCCACGGTAGCCTGCTTCTTCCGCAAAGGAAGCCACCATGGAGAGAACCGCTTTGTTATTGATCGAAACGGACTTATCCGTTTCTCCCGCCCGCATCTTGATCTTCTTTTTCAGAAAGACGGAAACGCATTTTCCCGAAATCAGATCGACATAGCAATCGGCGCCGTGCTCCTGTCCCGACATGAATTCCTGCGCCATGATGTCCTCATCGTATCGAAAGAGAATCTTTGCCTCCTCGTCATTGTTCACCCGGTTGATCCGGATCGAAGCGCTGCCTCTTCGCGGTTTCATAAAGACGGGATAGGAAACTTTCCCTCCTTCCCTCGCCTTTCTGAAATCTTCCCAGTTCAGATAGCAGGCGGCGGTCGGAATCTTCCTCTCCTGTAGGTAATGATACATCTGCCATTTATCCAGGCTCGTCTCACAGAGTTCATAAGAGGACACGACCGGTGTACAACCCTTTTCCAGAAAACGCTCCCTGTTTTTTGCTAAAAGAGAGAGCTCCGGATCAATGAGCGAGAAGCAGCCTGTAATCTCTTCTTTTTCACAGATTTCCAGGATCCGGTCGATATAATCCGGCGCATCGATGCGGGGCACCAGGTAGGCCTTGTCCGCTTCATAAAGCGCAGGCGCCAGGTTCGAGCAGTCGGTCGCAACAACCCTCCCTCTTCCTTCCAGCTCCTTCTTAAAATAGCGCACCACCTTATTTCTCGTGCCCGCACTGAGAATGAGAACATTCATGCAACTGTTCCTTTCTATACTCGTCAAAATCAATCGTAGTCTGGGCGTCCCCCGACAGAACGCCTTCCCTTGTAAACACCTTCTTCACGGTGAGAAGCAGGATCTTACAGTCCAGCAAAAAAGACAGATGATCCACATAGGAAACGTCCAGTCGAAACCTCTCCTCCCAGTTTAGGGCGTTTCTCCCGTTGACCTGCGCCAGCCCGGTGAGTCCCGGCAGTACCTCATGCCTGCGCATCTCCTCCTTCGTGTACCAGGGCAGATATTTGGGGAGGAGGGGTCTGGGACCGATCAGACTCATCTCTCCGCGCAGGATATTGAACATCTCCGGCAATTCATCCAGACTGCTTGCGCGCAAGAGCTTTCCAAAGGAGGTGAGCCTCTCTTCATCCGGCAGCAATTCCCCTTCCGCATTCCTCTTGTCGGACATGGACCGGAATTTATAAATCCGGAAGATTTTCCCCCGATATCCCGGTCTCTCCTGTGAAAAAAGAACCGGCGCCCCCAGCTTGATCCGCACCAGAATGGCTGTGAAAAGCAGAAGGGGAGAAAACAGAATCAGGACGGACAGCGAGAGCAGGATATCCAGAACCCGCTTGATGTATTTTTTGTACATAACCGCTCCTCTTTGCATCTTCCGGTGGTGGCTTGTTATTTGCAACCGTCCGCTTCCCCCTGCAGGAGACTTTTTGCAGTCACCTGCCTCATCTCACCCGTTCAGTCTCTGTTGATGAAGGAGCCTGCCAGACGCTCTCTGTCAAGCTGACCGGCAGGGCGCACGCCCTCTTCGTCAGGAACCGCACCGGAAAGATCCGTCCTTCCCTGTTTGGCGGGATGATAGGTCTTGACGATTTTTTGCACCAGATCTCGAATGCCGGACGATTCCGCCTTGGATGCTTCGTTTAATTCCTCCAGCTCCCGGAAGAAAACCATCTCGTCAAATTCAATCGGCTTGCCGATGTGAATCAACCGGTTTGCGGTCTCCTGCAAACCTTCCTCGTCCATCAGCATTTCCTCATACAACTTTTCGCCGGGACGCAGCCCCGTGAACTCGATTTGAATATCCTCGCCGACCTTGTAACCGGAAAGCTTGATCAGGTTCTCTGCCAGATCCAGAATCTTCACCGGTTTCCCCATGTCCAGTACAAAGATCTCCCCTCCCTTGGCGTAAGCCCCCGCCTGCAACACCAGGGAGACCGCTTCCTGTATGGTCATGAAGTAGCGGATGATGCGCGGGTCGGTCACCGTCACGGGACCTCCCTCGGCAATCTGCTTTTTGAATAAAGGAATGACGCTTCCATTGGAGCCCAGGACATTGCCGAACCGTACGGCTACAAACTCCGTGTCGTAGTGACGATTCAGCGTCTGAATGATCATCTCGCAGATCCTCTTGCTGGCTCCCATGACATTGGTCGGATTCACCGCCTTGTCCGTAGAGATCAGGACAAACCTTCTGGCACCGCTGGTCGCCGCCGCCAGTCCCGTCTTCCAAGTGCCGAAGACATTGTTCTTGATCGCTTCGTTCGGCGACTCCTCCATCAGTGGCACATGCTTGTGCGCCGCCGCATGGTAAACAATCTCGGGACGGTACTTCTCAAAGATCCAGTTGATCCTGCGGGTGTTCCGCACCGATCCGATCAGCACCTCCAGATCCAGCTCCGGATGGGAGACCTTTAACTCCTGCTGGATATCATAGGCATTGTTTTCGTAGATATCCAGGACAATCAGCTGCTTCGGGTTATGGGAAGCAATCTGTCTGCACAGCTCGCTTCCGATCGAACCGCCGCCGCCGGTTACCAGAACCACCTTCCCACTGACGTAGCCGAGGATGGAATTGATGTCCACCTGAATCGGCTCTCTGCCTAACAGGTCTTCGATTTCCACCTCCCGCAGCTTGGAGACATTGACCTCTCCGTTTACCAACTGGTAAACCCCGGGCAACTGCTTTAATTTGCAATTTGTTTCCTTGCAGATTTCAAGAAGGCTGGAGATCTGCTCTCTGGAAGCGGACGGAATCGCGATTATAATCTCGTCAATGCCATATAAATCGACGCTCTCCGCAATTTTATCCCTGCCTCCGACCACACGGATGCCCTGAATGTACCTCCCCCATTTATTGGGATCGTCGTCGATGATGCAGCGGATGCTCATCGTGGAATAATTGCTGTTGGTCAGTTCTTTGATGATGGTGTTGCCCGCTTCTCCCGCACCGATGATCATCACCGCGATGGCATTGTCCTTATTCTCCTGCCGGTGTTTCATGCTCCTGAAATATCGGTAGGAAAAGCGGCTGATGAAGATAAAGGTGATGAGCAAAAAGGTATAGAGAAAATAATAACTCTGCGGAACCGCAATGGTATGGATCTTAAAAAACTGTAAGCCCACCCCGTTGACGACACCGGAAAGGACACAGGCGACCACCAGATTTTGCAGCTCGTTTTCCCCCGCATAGGCCCAGAGACTGTGATAGAGGCGAAAGGCAAAAAAGAGCAGAACAGTAAGCAGTACGTTGACCGGCAGGAACTGCTCGACCGGCGCAAGGAAGTGAGGCGGCACCTCCCCAATATGAAATTCATACCGCATCAAAATCGCCAGGTAGGAGGCCGCAATCACACTGGCGATATCATAAATCACCAGCCCGATCCTTCTCTTGAATTTAATCCGGTTAAACGGCGTTTTCTTATTCTTATCCAACTTCACTGCTCCCTTTTCCACATCAGAGACGGAAGACCCAGCATCAGAGCCACCGTCATCGGGCTGCCAAACTGAAAGACCCACTCCGATACCCCCGCAAACGCAAAAGCAAGGAAGAGTGCAAGCGGCAGACCCGCAACACGCATTTTTTCCTGAAATCGTTTCTCATACAGTGCACTGCTCACGATCCCGAAGATCACCCACAAAAGGAAGACCCCCCCTGTCAGGATGCCGTGGTCATAGGCCACCTGCAGATACGTATTATGCGCATGCACGAGGATCTCTCCGTTTGGAGCCTCTGCCCCCATCCGGTCATGCCCCTTCCAGTTTAAGTGCGTGAGATAGGTTTTGTAGATGGAAAGACGACCGTTGGTATATTGATCCAGCCCCGTCTCCTCTTCTTTCTGTCCCGCTCTCTTCATCCTCGGTTTCGGCGTCTGACAAAAAGCGGTAGCCTTCCTTGTCTTGCCGGATGCACTTGCTTCCTTTTGCAGGAAAGAGGGCTCTACGTGCGCCCCTCCAAGTGCGAAGCGCAGGTCCGCAGTAGAGGCACTCGTCACATAGAGCGCGCGCTCCGCCTTTCCGAAAATCTGCGGATAGATCGGCTTTCCGGAGGAATCATAGTTCTCTCTGTCTTCCGGAAAATTATATCCGCCTCCGCTCATGCCCAGGATTTTTTCGCAAAAAACCTGATAGAATCGTTCCAGACACATATAAGAGCGGTTGTCCGTATTGGTCCTTCCTCTTAGCTGCGGGTCCACCTGCTCGATGGTAAAAATGTAAGGTCTTCCCACCAGTGCTGGCATCATCCGCTGCATCGCAAAGACAGCGGGAAACAGCACAAGGATGCTGGACGCCATGATCGATACCGACAGCAAAATCCTCTTTCTGCCGCTCAAAAGTAAAAGCACCAGTAGGACCATCGCCACCGAAAAATAGGCCGTCCTCGACATGGTGAAAATCCCGTAGGCACCCACACAGCCGAAGAAAACGAACTCTTTCCACAGAGATTTCCAGCGTCTCTTCCAGCGGGAGAGAGAGACAAAGGATCCGTCTCTTTTTCTTCTCAAATCGGTCTGTGGCTCCAAAAATTCCGTTCTCCTGATTTTGTCGATCAGGAAACAGGCCGCCGCCGCTTCCATGATCGTCAGATACTGTGCGGTAATCGTCACCGTATGGAAGGTAAAGGAAAACCTGGCAAACACAAAGCCGGTGAACAGGCGAAACAGCATGCAATAAAGCACCGAGGCATAGAAATGCAATTGCAATCCTCCCGCCAGAACGGGAAGAGCTTCCTCTCTTCTTTCCGAATCCCGCAGTCTCCCGGCATAGACGCCGTAAGCGAAGACAAGGGCAATGCCCCACCATCTGGTATTGCGAAACAGGATGAGAAGCGCCGACAGGAGAAGGCAGAGAATGCCGAAGAGATTCAACCTCGAATCCGCCTTCGGCAGCTGGTGCCGGTAAACCAGATTTTTGAAGAAACTGACGATAAGGATACCGATAAGGACGGCACAGACTGCCGTGAGCATGGTAGCGGTATTGTGCAGTTCATATTCTTTCTGCGAGGCTATCATCCAATTCTGTCTGCAGTACAGCAGAGCCCCGAGACTAAGAAACGGGATGACAATCGCCTGAAAACGGTTACAGATTTCATCCGCCTTGCAGGTGAGGAGACTAAGCAGCAGGAGGCTGATCATCAACTTTCTCTCCGCAATGCTGTGATTGATGTCATAAAGACCGTTGACATATTCGCAGGCAAACTGCAGGGAAAGAGCGATCAATATGGCGCCCGCCACCTGCTTAAGCGCAGGCTTTTTCTGCAGCGTCCCGAAGGTCTCATGTCCCACGGCGTAGAAGGAAAGAAGAGCGGTGATCAGAATCCCGATCCCGTAAAAGAGGAGATCCCCCCATCTGTCGTCAAATGCTTTGCCCGGAAAATTCAAGAGGAAAAGCGTGCAAAAGAAGACCGCAAGAAGCGGACACAGTACCGTGCGAAGTACCTTTTTGACCGAGTACAGAGCGTCCTTTTCAGGAAAGCGTTTGTAATAACAGCTGACTCCCGCTTGCAGAACAAGGAACAACAGCGCAAGGATCGCCATTCCAAGAAGCGTCGTTTTCTTCGATAAAGGCACCGAGTATACAAAGGCGCCTGCCAGTTCCCGTCCCTCCTGCACTTCCCCGTTTTGCAGAAGCCCGTCTGTGGGCACGGAGGGATCGATCGGCAGCGTACGCACCTCGTATTCGGAAAAACAGTCTTTCAGCAGGAGGGTATAGACCTTGCCGACCTCGACCTTTTCTCCGATCGGGATGCTCACCCGCCCGCCCTGACTGCCGATGAGAAGGTAGCGGTCTAACAGCGTTTCACCGTTTTCATCTAACAGCGCCGCATACAAATACTTTCCGGCATTCACCTGCGGAATCTCCACTTCAATCTCGGAAAGTCCTTCGTACTGTGCGTGAAAGCGCTGTCTGAGGTCTCTGCTGCCGTTTACCCTCATGACGGAGGCCCGCCCGCTCTCCTTAGGAGAGAAGGCGATTTTCCCGGTCAGCAGGCGAAACGGGTAGAAGGCAAGGATCCCCAGCAGAAAGAGGATCCCCAGTATGATTCGAATGGCTTCGCTTTTATGAATCGTGTTTCTCATCTTGCAAAATTTCCCTGTCCGTGAAAGGGTGCAAACCAAAATACCTATCTGCCGTCAGCTCCATCAGGCACATATCCGCACACGTCCCGTCCGTACTCTGTACCTGCCTGTTCGTCCCGCACACCGCAAACCCCGCATGGAGATAGGAACCGATGGCAGCCGCATTGTCACAATAAACACGAAGGAACACACGGCGCAACTTCTTCTGCTCAAAGGCAAACCGGAGAGCCAAATCCGCTGTCTCCGAGCCGTATCCCTTCCCCAGCGCCTCTTCTTCCCCGATGAATATTCCATACTCTGCCGTACGGTTTTCCGGATCGATATCGCGGAAATACACGCTGCCGATCGGCTTCTTCGAAGCCTTCTCGACCATGAGGAATTGCAACACCCTTCCGCTGCCGATTTCATCTTTGAACCAGGCTTCCTGCGATTGCAGGGTAAAGGGCTTCCGGTAGATAAAATGATCTCTCACCCGCTTCGTATTGCGCCACCGGATAATGAGGGGCGCATCCTCTTCCCGAAGCGGGAAAAGAACCACCTTCTCTCCGACAAGCTCAGTCATCTGCTTCCTTGTGAATCCGGTCTGATCCCTTGCAAATCCTTCCGTCATGCTGCTTTCTCTTTTTTCTCCAAAAAGATCTTTCTTGTGACAAAATTATAGACCATCACGACGCCGGTCGCTCCGCATTTGAAAAAGACATCCTTGGCAAAATCATAGCTCATCAGATTCCGGATGAATCCCCAGTGCGCATAAATCAGATCCAGCCCGACATAGAGACAGATTTCATTGACCACCAGCCCGATGATGGAAAGAATGAGGAAGATCGAGAATTCTTCCTTCCTGCTGAGATTGTCTTTTCTGGCAAACACATATTTCATGCTCAGCAAATAGTTGACAATCACCGAATCGGTAAAGCCAAGTGCCTGTGATACATAGACGTAGGCGGGAAAAGAAGCGGCGATTCCCGTTGCTTCAAAGAAGTAATTGCCCAGCCGGTAGGTAAAGTAATCCACAAAAAAACACAGCACCCCGACCAGACCGAATTTCGTAATCTGCCCTAACAGTCCCTTCTTCATTCCATCACGCTCCATTTCCTTTTTTTGCATTGCTTCCATTTTAACATACGATGCAAGAGCCACCTGCCGTACCCATAGGGAAGTACCACCGGCACACCCCCGTGACAGCAATCCTCCTCCCTGCTTCCTATCTCCGCGGCAGATAAACGTGAAAACCGCTGTCCTGGTACTCTTCCAGATAACCTTCTTCCCGGAGAAATTGCTGCAGCCTCTTTCTTTTCGCCTCTGTATGCACGCCTTCCTCCCCCTCGTCATGGAGGATCGCTACCGGTTTTTCTTTCTTCCCGGCAAGCCGGTGAAGCGCCTCTTCAAACGCCCGCTCACGATAGCTGTCAAGGTCGGGCCAGGTGGTGTCGATGGCAGGTTCCATCTCACAGAGGTAGGAAAGGCCGGGAATTTTCCCGAAGAGCAGTACCTGCCTCTTGCCGAACAGCCCTTCTTTCTGCAAATAGGAGAAGAGAGCGTCCAGTTGTTCCGCTCGTTCCTTCGTCGTGCGCATGCCTGAGGCTCTTTTTGCATGAGAGACCTCTGCACACAGCGCCTCTCCTCCCTCTCCGTCCTGAAACGCATAGACCGTGTGGAAAAGGCTGCCCTGCAGGAGTAGAACCAGGATCAGTCCTGCTGCTGCAAGAAGGGGGGAAAGATGCCATTCCGGTCGTTGTCCGTCCATCACCCGCTTCCACTCTCGGGCGAACAGCCGAAGCAGGATGGGTGCCACCAGAAAGAGATTGTTGATGACAGGCATCGTGTAATTGTTGCTTCCTAGAGGGGTAATCCAGATCAGAACGAGGGCAGTGGCAGAGAGGATCCGATCTTCCCTCGTCCCCTTCAGGACGCCTCCCACATCCAGAAGCAGCAGTACCATCCCCATCAGGAGAAGCATCATCGCCGGCTGGAACAGGCAGTCGTAGTACCAATAATTTCTCGTGATCGTGCCGTTTGCCAGATAGAGACGCAGTACAAACAAAAAAGCAAGAGAAAAAAGCAGACACTTGGCGCGCCGATTTTTTTTCCCACGGAGACGAAAAAGAAGACTGCTGGCAAGGAGCAGAAACAGGAGAGGAACCATCTTTTTCAGGCTGTCACAGTAGGCGAGGAGAATGGAAGAGAGCATGCCCAAAAGGGTATAATCCGGCGCCCCCTGATTCATTTGCATCAGTCTCATGACCATCTGCCCATAGGTCCCGCAACCGTAAAGAAATTCTATACCAAGAAGAGGAAGGAGAAATCCCGCCGCATATCCCAGAACGGCCACCACCGTTTCGCGCAGAATCACTCCCGCCTTCTTTCGGTAGACAAAGCCCGCGAAAAAGACCACCAGAATAAGCGCCGCCTCCAGGACATTGGGGAGACGCACCATTCCGTTCAGTCCCAGAAAAAATCCCGAAGGCAGGAGAAAAAGTTCTCTTTTCTTCCCCACCGGATCAGGAAGAGAGCGCGCATCTTGCGGAAAAGAGATCGCGTCCTTTGGAAGAGAGGCTTCTTCTCCTTCCTGTCCCGTAAGCGCCTTCAAAAGGAAGAGGGTTCCCAGTGTAAAAAAGAAATAGGTCAGATAATTATACAGAATCACCCTCGGGCACCAGCAGAGGCCAATCGCCATCCACTCTCCCGCAAAGAGGAGTCCCTTCGGCATCCGTTTGGCAAGATATGCATAGGAAGCAAGCACGGTCAGGATCACCGGCAGCGTGCACCAGGCATTCATCCCCGCCATGGTCCCTCCGCCGGGCAGCTTTGTGAAAAAGGCTCCCAGCAGATTGGGAATCCAGGTGGCAAATTTCCACATGGGATCCAGCCGGTTCAAATACACATAATTGCCCAGGCTGTAGGTGGTGTCGGTGATATCCAGTCCCCTTCTGACGCCGACAAAGGACCATAAAACGAGAAGAAGCGGAGGCAGAAAACGCTCCGCAGTCCTTTTGCACTTCTCAAACCCGCTTTTTTGATCAGAGACCCGGTCTTTCAATCGTTCGCTCCCTCTTCCGACAGTCGGTCGCTCCACCTGTCAATCAGACGAAATACGGCCGTATTTCCCAGGATCCTTGTCAGGAAGTCAAAGATTTCCTTTCTCACCCAGTCCACCGCAATCCCGCAGATAAAGACCAGGAAAATGGCAAGCACAAAGGTTCCCAAAAACGGCAGAACCTGCTCCGGTCTTTTCCCCAGAATTCCCTCCAGCCAGTAGATCCACCGGTCCTTGATCTCCAGATGCTGCTGCAGCAAGTATACGCCGAACAGATAGGGGGAGAGGCGGATACTCGCCCGGGCGACCAGCCCTTTCTCGTTCAGCTTTACCCCCCTCATGAAGGAAAAAAGTCCTAAAGCGCCTAACAGCGTCAGGATGAAATTATAATGGGTAAGCGCCTCAAAATAGTAGTTGAAGCGATCGGCCCTCCAATTCCATTCATAAAAAACAAGGAGGAGGCAAAAGCTGAGCAGACAGGAAAAAACATAGAGCAGAAGGCTCCTTTTTTTGCCTGAAAGAAACTTCACCTCATATTTGCGCAGATACCCCCCGATCAGATAGAGGGTAAGAAACCACCTCACCCCATACCCCCTGTCGTCCGTCACGAAATTGACCGGCACGAAGCTTTTGACCAGGCAGGTGAAGAGAAGCAGGCCGAAGATGGTTGCCTGCAGCTGGATCTTTGTCAGTTTCTCGATTCCGCAATTCAGCACGGGAGACAGCACATACAACATCATATAGGCCGTTGCGAACCAGTAATGTTCCGACGAGATGGGGAACAGATATTGAACGCTCCGGAAGATGGAATCATCCGCCTTCACCGCATAAATCCCTACCATCTGCATCACCAGACTCACCATCAGTGTGTAGAAATACACTTCCAGCAACAGCTGTAGGATCCGATTTAACCGAAAGCCCGACTTGGAGAGATAAAACCCCGAGATCAGTACCCAGACATTCACACTGACGATAGAGAAAGCTTCTAAGAGTGACCCTGTGATCTTCACGGCGCTTAGCGGTTCCTTTAAGACAATCAGCGAATCCGATTGATAAAGATAGTGCAGCGCAATGACCATGCCCATGGCAATCACACGCAGGAGCTCAAAATTAGCATCCCTCTTCTTTTTGATTCCACCCATCTGCTTCGTCTTACCCATTCCTTTCTACTATCCCTTCGTCCGTCACCTCTCCCGAACCGCCTTCTGTTCTCCAACCCGGTAAACCAGGTCGCATTTCTCAATGGTCGTTAAGCGGTGTGCAATAATGACCAGCGTTTTTTTGCCGTGCAGGCGGTTGATCGATTCCATGATGGCAGCCTCCGTCTCTCCGTCCAGCGCACTGGTCGCTTCGTCAAGCACCATGACTTCCGGATCCTCATAGAGGGCGCGGGCAATCCCGATCCTCTGTCTCTGGCCTCCGGAAAGGCGAATGCCTCTCTCGCCGATCGAAGTATCCAGCCCATCGGGCAGGCTCCTGATATAGGTGTCCAGCTGCGCCTCCTTTAAGGCTGCCCAGACTCTCTCTTCCTCGATTTCATCGTCCGGTACCCCGAAGGCGACATTCTTGCGGATGGTAGAGTCCAGCATAAAAATCGTCTGGGGAATATACCCGATGTTTTTCAGCCATTCCTTGTAATGTGCCCTGACTTCCACCCCATCCGCCAGAATTCTGCCCTCCGCAGGTGCAAGCAGACCCAGCATGACATCCACAATCGTCGTCTTGCCCGCACCGGAGGTGCCGACAATGCCGACCGACTTCCCGACCGGAATCTTCAGGTTCGCCTCTTTCAAAATATAGACATTCGTATTCGGATATTTGTAGGAAATGTTTTCCAGGGAAATCTCCCGGTGCAGCGGCAGCTTCTCTACCGTTTCCCTCCTGCGGTAGACATGCTCGTCGTAGGTCATGTCTTCGTCATGAATCTCCGCTTGCAGATGGTCGGAGACATTCATAAAGAAGGGCTCGAAATAGGCGATGGAAGTGGTATAGGTATTGATCCGGTTGGCGCTCGGCAGAAGCCTGGCGGCCGCTAACGCAAGCACAGATAAAGAGGGGGCTACCTGTCTGATGCTGACGCCCGTCTGCATCAAAAAGAGCATATAGCCGATCATGCCGGCAATCGCCACCGTTTCAATCAGGAGTCTTGGCGTGGAGTTATAGAGGTTATATTTCTGTACCGCATTCACATAACCTGCGCCGCAGTCCGCATAGCCGTTGATAAAATAATTTTCCCTTCCTGCGATCTTAATCTCTTTGATCCCGGTTACCGACTCTTCGATCCACTTATACAGGCCGCTGTAATAGTCCTGATTTTCTCTTCCCGCCCTCTGCATCACGGGCTTGATCACATATTTGATGATCATCAGAACCACGATGAGAAGCCCGGCAATGAAAATCGTCATCTGCGCGTCCTGGGACAGGAGAATCACCACCAGGCAGACAAAGACAATCACCTCCGACGTCAGCTGCAGGACGCTCAGGATCAGGCCATACATATTATTGACATCGGAAGTAATATTGCGCTGGATCACCGAGGTGTCCGCATTCAGATAATATTCATAAGGTCTCTTCATGAAGTTGATCATCATTCGCCTGCTGGTGGCAAACTGATTGGTATACACAAAGCGAAGCTGTACCACATTCATGAAATAGAGAAAGATATTTTTGATGACGAAGACGAGCACCAGCGCGACCATAATCAGCCCCGCCAACTGCTCCGTACTGCGCAGATGAAAAAAAGTATACAGAAAATGAAGATACGGTTTTTGATCCACCGCTTCCGGCTGCAGCACGATCTCCATCACCGGTGCGATCAGAGAGATGCCGACCGACTCCAGCACCCCTCCGATCAGCATCAAAATGACGATACCAACCATCTGCCGCTTCTGCCTCGCATCCAGAAGCACCATCATTTTTTGAAAAATTTTTCGCATTTCAGATTGCCTCGTTTGTTCTGTGGATCTCCGGCGCCTCGTACCTGTCCATAAAATCATCGCCGAGAAAGACTTTTTCCTTCCCGCAGGTGAGCGCATCCAGCATCGTGTACACCGAGACGATTCGATCAAATTGCAGCCCCGGGATCAAATTCAGCATCTCCATCGGAAAATCCGCCCCGAAGAGCAGCGCATCCGGGAATACCTCCCGGTAGTCCACGAGATCTCTGGGATGCTGCTTGATCATGATCTGCGCCTTTTCCCCGCGAATCCTTCCATACCGATTGACCACATCCCGAAACAACCTCTTCCTGGTTTCCGGATCACAGAGCGGCTCCGTCAGAATTAACACGCGCGGTCCTGTCTCCTGTGGCATGAGCAGCTTCTTCAAGTCGGTATCGTTCGCTATAAAGATGCGCAGGAGAAGCTTTTTATCCTCCTGTGTCAGCGCATCCGTCAGATCCTTTCTCGGCACTTCCACATATTTGTGAAAAGAATATTTTAACAGGGAAAGGTCATTGACTTCCATATCGATGCAGTATTTGGCATAGCCGTTCTGGATAAAGATGAGTCCCATCTTCGCAAGGAAGGCCTTGAGGGCAAAATGCCCGCGGTTGTCATAGTGCGCCGTATCGTTTGCCGCGATACAGTTCAGCCCGTCCTCCAGCGCATGATAGCGGATTTTGTTCGCATTCAGGAAATAGCCGATCGGATCCGAATCACAGAATACATAAATCTCCTGATAGCGCTTAAAGTCCACCGGTACATAGGGGGCTTCAAGCGCAGCCAGTTTCCTGCAGAAGCGAATGCGGTTCCACAGATTATGCAGGAGGCTCCCGGTATCTCTCTTCAGCGGCGCCAGTTCCGGAAAAAAGCCCGCCTCCTTTTCCTCGAAACGAACGACCTCCTGAAACAGCCCGCTTGCCCTTGCCCGGGAAAACAGATCTCCGAAATGATTCGACATCGTAGAAAGGACGAGGGTGGCAGCTCCTGCCGTCTGCGCTTCTTGCTTCCTCCGGATATGCAATTCTTTCAGACATGCCACATATACATGATAAAAAGTATGGCACACATAGACTCTTCCGTCTTTCATTCGCTCCCTCTATGACCTTTGAAACATGATATCATAGGACTTCCTCTCTATGTTATAATTTTTTCCATGAAAACAAGGCTCCCTTTCCGCAGAGTTCTGCTTTGCCTGCTCTACGGCCTTCTTTTATCTCTGGCAATCACATACGGCCACCAGCTGGAGACGCTGAATCATCTGGATCTTAGCGATGAAAAGAGTTTTCTGCTGTGTTTGCTCCTGACCGGACTTTTTTTCCCGTGCAGCCTTCTTCTCATGCGTTTTCTGGACGTTGTGGCAGAGCGGTCGGCGCTTTCTCCCGCGCCAAAAAGCACCTTGTCCTCCATTGCCGCACCAAAAAACCTTTCGTCCGTAGGGGCGCAAACCGCTTCTCCTTTGTTCAAACCGTCTGACAGGATCCCCCTCTCTTCCGGCGTCCTCTCCTTTCTTTGCCTGTTTCTGTCGCATTTCACCGTGCTTCTCGGCGTCTATCCGGGTTTCTTTGTCTATGATACATCGGAGATGCTGCAACAGGTGGTCACCCGGTCTTTCCAGGATCACCACCCCCTGATTCACACCCTCCTTATGGGCGGCACGATCAAGGCGGTGGAAAAACTGAGCGGCAGTTGGAACACCGGTATCTTTGTCTATACCTTCCTGCAGATGATCGTGATCGACCTGATCTTCACGAAAATCCTGCTATGGTTGAAGAAATGCGGGGTCAGGCGGTGCTTTCGTCTCTTCTCTCTCCTCTACCTCAGCCTCTTCCCCCCTGTCGTGATGTTTGTGCTCTGCGCCAGCAAGGACGGGCTTTTCAACGCCTTTTTCCTGCTTTTTCTGACACAGATTGCAGACTTCCTCTTCTTCCCCTCTTCTTTTTGCCGCAAAAAGAAGACCCTCCTGTTTGTGGGAACGGCGACCCTCTTTCTTCTTTACCGCAAAAATGCGCTCTACGCTTATCTGCTCTTTGTGCTGATCTGCCTCTTCCTGCTCTTCCGAAACAGGCGTTTTCTTAACGCCCGTAAGGTGCCCGCCCCTCCTGTCCTTGCCCTTCTCCTCTGTCTTCCGCTCCTCCTTTGTTCCGGCACAAATCACCTCCTCGTCAAGGCTCTGCATGCGAAGGGCGGCGAACATCAGGAGGTCTTGTCCGTGCCGATCATGCAGCTGACACGGGTGTATCAGGCTTCTCCCTCCCATTTTTCTCCGGAAGAAAAAAAGATCCTGTACCGGTATCTTCCCGAGGAAAATTTGAAGCAGTACACCCCCCGCCTCTCCGACCGCGTCAAGCTGGGCTTCCAAAATGACGCCTATGACAAGGATCGGGCTTCTTTTCTCCACCTCTGGCTGCATACGCTGCGGAAATATCCGCTCACCTGCCTGAATGCCCTCCTCCTTACTTCCTACGGGAACTGGTACCCCTTTGCTGTCAATAATGTCTACAAAGGCAATACGACCTTCACCTTTACCTACCGGGACAGCTCCTATTTCGGTTATGAAACGGAGGCGCCCGGCAGCAGGCAAAGCAAAATCCCGGTGATCGACCGCTTTTACCGTCTGCTTTCCATTGAAAAATCAATCCAGAACATCCCTGTAGTATCGCTGCTGTTTGCACCCGCCTTCTATTTTCAGTTCTGGTTTTTTATCTTTCTCTATCTCTGTGCGCAAAAAAAACGTACGCTTGTCCTGCGTACGCTGGTTCTGCTGCCGGTCTTTTTCTACTGGTTGACCCTGCTGTTAGGCCCCACCTACCTGCTGCGCTACAGCGTGATTCTCTTCGATCTCATCCCGCTTTTGCCCATTTTTTTCTTAAATCCCGATATCCCCACAGCGCTCGATAATAGAGAAAAAACAGCAGGTGGGATTTGACCTGCAGCGCAATCAGCTTTTTTTCCTCCACCGGCGTCCGCTCCCGGTAATATCGATTCTTCTGAAAAGTGGGAAAGGTTTTTTTCATTTCTAAGCAGAGCTTCCTTGCAAAACGGTAGGCGCCCTTTACATGGAAGTGCGCCGGCATCACCGAAAACAGAGTGTTGATATAGAAGAGCGTCGTAAATTGATACTCGATCTCTTCCCTGTATTCCTCGAAGTACCCCTCTTTCTTTGCCTCTGCGAGGAGAAGCCTGGCGGCTGCCATCCGGTCTTCCATCCGCTTTAAAGAAATCGTATGCACCGTCGAAGCGTCATGCTGGTAATAGTAATAAAGAGGCTCGGGGAGGTAGGCAAAACGCCTTGCCCGAAGCATCCAGGTATTGGATACCGCATTGTCCTCATAAAAAATATCCTCCGGAAAAACGGAACTGCCGCTCTCTCCTTCCGGAAAAAGAATCTTCCTGCGATAGATCTTGACGACCAGACTTCCGGCATCCAGAATCAGGCTGGCATATTTGTCATGATCTAACAGCCCGCACTGATCCGGGCGGTTATTCGGCACTCTTTTCCCCGTTTCAAAGGTGTGCCGGTCCACCAGACAGTAGTCACAGCCTACGATATCGGCGCCTGTTTCCTCGCCCTTTTTGAGCAATTTCTCGCAGAAATCCGGACTCACCCAGTCGTCCGCATCCAGAAAGCCGATCCACGCACCGACTGCCTGCGATAACCCCTGATTCTTCGCTCCCCCCTGATGGTGATTTTCCTTCAGGCGAAAGGCCCTCACGCGTCCCGGATATTTTTTTTCATACTCCTGCAAGATGAGAAAGGAGCGGTCGTTCGAATGGTCATCCACCGCGATGATCTCATAGGAATCTTCCGATATCGTTTGATGAAGGAGGGAATTGATGCAAAAGGAGAGCTTATTGCCCTCCTCCATATTGTAAACCGGAACGATGATGCTAAGTTGCTTGTCCACCTGTTCTCCTCCCGCTTCCGTCTGATCGCTTCCGTCTGGTCGTTTATGTCCTTCCCTTTCCATCTGCACGTTCAGGTCCGCATGATTCTGCCGGGGTTCAGGATCATATCTCTGCTGAGCGGTGTTCCGAAGGGGATGTCGCAGGCTGCCCTCTTGCCGAGCACTCTTGGCAGTTCCTTCGGTGGTAACCCTCCACCTGGCCGGATGCTGCGAACATTTTCTCCGGTGAAGATTTCATCCTTCTTCATCGCCTTCACGACGAAAAGCGACCGTCTGGATTTGTATTCTTCCTGCTCTCCCTCGGTGGGACCATAGCTGATGCTCCCCAACATCAGCGCCGCCTCATTGACGGATTTGACCATCTCTCCAAATTCCTTCGGTTCCATGGAAAAAGCGGAATCGGCATCTTCGATGTCTCGGCTCAAACAGAAATGTTTCTCGATCACCCTGGCGCCCTGCGCCACCGCCGTCACATCCGCCAGATACCCCATGCTGTGATCGGAAAGACCAATCACCACATGGAACCGTTTTTCCATATCGCGGATCGTCGAAAGATTCATATAGACGGGGTCTGCCGGATACTCGCTGCAGCACTTTAAGAGCACAATGTCATGGTTGCCCTTCCTTCTGCAGGCTTCCACGGCGTCCGCAATCTCTTCTTCGCTGGCCATCCCGCAGGAAAGAATCATGGGTTTGCCCTTGGAAGCGGTATATTCAATGAGTGGCAGATCCACAATCTCAAAACTGGCGATCTTATAGGCCTCACAGTCCATTTCTTCCAGAAAATCGACTGCGGTTCTGTCAAAGGGCGTCGAAAGGAAATCCAACCCCACCTTCTCGCACTCCGCCTTGATCCTGGGCTGCCACTCCCACGGCGTATAGGCTTCCTTGTAAAGCTCATAGAGGCTCTTCCCGTCCCACAGCCCGCCGTGCACCATGAAGCAGTCGCTTTTGCAGTCGATGGTTAACGTATCGGCGGTATAAGTCTGGATTTTCAGACAGCTCGCCCCCGCCTCTTTTGCGGCATGCACGATTTTCAGCGCATTCTCCAGCTTCCCCGCATGATTGGCGCTCATCTCCGCAATGGTATAGATCCTGCCCTGGTTGATGGTATCAAACAGACTCAACATGCGTACTCCCCTCTTCTTTCATCAGGCGGTATTTCATCTCCGCAATGTCCCAATCGGAAAGGTGATCAATGTCCTGCACCTCCGTCTCCGGCAGGATAAAAGGCAGAGACCTTGGCGTGATCAGGTCATGGTACTTTTGCAGTGCCTTTTCTCTGCAAACATAGAACTGGCCGCAGTCATGGTAGATCGTCATCAGATCCTGACTCCGAACCAGGGCATTCTCCGGATACTGGTAGCAAAGATAGCCATTGTCTCCCGTAATGAGCGCTCTCTGCGGCGGGAAAGAAAAGGCCACGACCGGCACCACCGAATCTGCCTCCGGGTGCTCCGCAAGCATCGCAAAGGCCTCCTTGATTTTGGATGCCGTGAGAAACGGCGCCGTCGGATAAATGCAGCAAACCATGTCGAAGGTTCTGCCCGCTTCTTTGTATTCGTCCAACACTTCTAAGAGCACGTCCTCCGTCGTGGCATAATCGTCTGCGGTACGAGCACTCCTCATAAAAGGCACTTTTGCACCCGTCTGCCTTGCAATTTCCGCAATCTCCTCGCTATCCGTCGAGACCATCACCTCATCAAAGAGGCCACTTGTAAGCGCTGCCGTGATGCCGTAAGTTAAAATCGGCTTCCCGCAGAAAGATCGCATATTTTTCTTCGGTATTCTCTTGCTTCCGCCCCTGGCGGTCATAATCGCTATGGCTGACATGATATCTCCTTGCTCTTTTTTTCCGTGTATGAATTTGATCACTGCAGGTGATTTTTGAACGCCTCGCTCTTTTACCACTGCGGGAGGTTCCTGAACGATCTGTGATTTTCTCACCGCGGGCTCTTCCTGTTCTTTCCTCGCAGCGCCATGGACCATGCGTGAACGGCTCTTGCTGTCCTCGGACAAAGGGACAAAATTCCCAGATAAAGGCGTTGTTTCGTACTCAAATAGGGATTGGTCAAAATCTGCCCCAGGTGGCTTCTGAGATAAGCCACCGTCTGGCGGTAAAAAAGATTTTCTCCTGTCATAAGCGGAACCGGAATATGCATCATATAATCCAGATGCTGGACAAGGGCAAACCGTTTTGCCTTCTGTTCCAGTTCCCTGTCTTTTCCTTCTAACCTTTTTTGCACCCAGAGCGCATTCCGTACAATGTCTTCAAAAACGGACGGAAACTGAAGCGGATCTCTGCCATCCGTCCTGGAATTGCTTCCGCTTCTGTAACAAACATGATAACACCGCTTCGGGATCCTCACAAGAAAAGGCAGCTCATCCAGCATGCGCACCATGAGAGAAAAATCTTCGTTCAGCTCTCCTTCCGGAAAAAGATGCCCGTCATCAAACAGGCTTCTTCTTGTCAACTTCGTGCAAAAGGAAGCATCCCCCTCATGCAGGAGGAGGGAAGAGAGAAATTCTTTGCTGCTGACGATTTCTTCCTTCTCCGGCACCTGCGTCACGGGAGGCAGTGCACTTCCGTCCTGCGCCCTTTCATCTCTCCCCGCCTGTGCCATCCGGGCACCGCTGCGCCTGATCGCACCCATCAGCTCTTCATACATATCCTCTTCCAGGTAGTCATCCGCATCGACAAAGCCGATAAAATCTCCGGTCGCCGCCTTAATTCCGGTATTCCTGGCCGCGGAGGTACCTGCATTTTCCTGCCGGATGACATGAAGATTCGGATCGGTTTCTGCCAGCTTCCTCAAAATCTGCGGCGTAGCGTCCGTAGAGCCGTCGTCCACCGCAATGACTTCCAGCGCCTCCTTCGGATACGTCTGGTGTAAGATGCTGCGTACGCAACGCTCTACCAGATCCTCCGTGTTATAGACCGGAACGATCACGGTAATTTTAGGAAATTCGATTTCTTGTTTCGACATGCGCTCTTCCGTCTTTTCTCACCACTGCAGATGGTTGACTTCCTGCAAGGTCCGCAGGAACGCAGGCGGTCTCAGAAGAGGTGCAGGCGTCATCGGACCCCCGTCATGGAAAAAATCCTCCGCTTCTCTTCCCGTCTCCCATCCACTCTTTTTGCAAAAGAGGACGAAACGCTTCGCCGCTTCTTCCGCATTCCATTTCGTTGCGATCTCCGTCCTTGCCGCAAGCGACAATTTTTCCCGCAGAGACCTGTCGTTTGCCGCCTCCAGAACCCGTTCACAAAACGCCCTCTTCTTCCCTTTTCCAAATACCAGGCCGTTTTCATGATCCCGGATTAAATAGGGCACCGCCCCCGCTTCGGAGGATGCAATCACGGTGCAACCGTTTCCCATTGCCTCGTTGACAACCGCCCCCCAGCCTTCCAGATAATTGCTGGGAAAAAGAAACAGATCCGCCCTGCCCATTTCTCTTCTGACCTCTTCCGGTTTCAGTGTCCCCGTAAAACGGACCGCCGGGGCGAGTTCCCTTCTTTTGCTCTCTGCTTCCAGAAAGGCGCGCAGAGGGCCGTCTCCTGTCATGGTGAGCGTATACGGAATCCCCCTCTCCTTTAAGAGAGAGGCGGCAGAGAGCGCAAACTCCGGATGCTTGAGCGGTACAAAGCGCCCTGCAAACAGGAGGGAAACGGGAGAAGGACGGTCCCCGGCAGCGTCCTCTCTTTGCGCGCAGCCTTCTTTCCGATCCGTAGTGCCTTCCTGTCCGTGAACCGTCTCTGTCTCTAAAGGCAACACCTCCGGAAAATAACCCCAGCGCAACATCTTATGCGGATAACAGTGAATCAGATGGAAATCCGAGGCGACATAGGCGCCTGCGCAAAGCAGATAGACTGGCATCTTCCGGTAGCGGAAATGCTCCCTGCCTTTGGCAAGCAGTCCCCTGGGAGAAATCGCCTTCCACTGTCCCTCCCGGTAGAGTCGTTCGCTGGCGACAAAGCTAAGCTTCCCCGAAGAGAGCCGCTCATCGATTAACGTCCTTGGCAGCTGATTCCAGCCGAAAATGACGACATCACTCTCCCGCAGGAGCTGCCTTCCTCTTTCCGGTTCCTTTCTATAATCAACGAGCCAGGGAAAGGTACTCTCATCCACCTGCCATCCTGCCTGAACCCGCTCCTTTGTCATCTCCTGCGTCTGCAGGAAGGTAAAATCGCCGCTGTGTTTTTGCAGGGCATTGGAGAGAGCAATCTGGTGATGATTGATGAAATTGGAAACATGCACGATCTTCATCGGCCGGGTACCATCGAGCGGTAGATCTCTAAGAGGCGGGCAAAATTGACATCCGGATGGTGCATTCGCCTGGCCCTCACAGAGGCATTCTTGCGCATTTCATCCGTTTTTTCCGGGTTGTCCCAGATTTCCAGAATCGTTGTGGCAAGTTCCGTGACATTCCCTCTGGGAAACAATCTTCCCTCCTTCCCGTCCTGCAGCATGGAGGGAATCCCCCCTGTATTGGACGCCGCACAGGGAACCCCTAACAGCATTGCCTCCGCCAGGGCGTTCGGGGAGTTTTCCAGGGAAGAAGGACAGACAAAAACGCTGGCCTTCAAGTATTGTTCCCTCATTTCCTTTGCGGTCAGGGATCCCAGCATGGTCACATGTTTTTTGAGATGACGAAAGAAAATCAGCCTCCGCAGATAGGCTCCATAAGCACTGATCCGCAAAAACCAAGGATATTTGCTGGTGGAAGCGGCATCGATGACACTGTTGCCTGCCACGAACAAATGGGTCTCCGGGTGCTCCTGAATCAGCTTCGGAAGCGCTTTCAGGATGTAATGCAGCCCCTTGGCGGGCGTGTCCCCCTGCGGGACAAAGATCCGGTACGGCTGTGCGTTTGCTCTTTCCCAGGCTCCATCATAAAAGCAGGAGCGCATGGTCTCGTTCATGTGATGATAGGAGAGGGAGAGATTGATTTGAAATGCCGCCTTGCAGTCAAACTCGGTGCGCCCGGTCACATGCCCGCTCAGACGCAGGGCTTCCTTTTCAAACTCCCCTCTCTTCCGAAATTTCTCGATCTGACGTTTGATGGAATCCCTTCGAATGAGATCCCGAAGGGTCGGCCAGTTACAGACTCTGGCTGACAGATCTGCGCTATAATAATCCGCATAGATATAACAAAGTCCCTGCAGGCCGATCAGCGTCTGCTCCGGTTTGGCATAGGTTCTTGCCATCGCTAATGTATGCGGGAATTCCGTTCCGAAGATATGCACCATATCCGGCAGGAAATCCTGCAAAATGTCACGGAACCTCTCTTCCAGCGATGCATCGTAGATCTCCGGCTCCTGCAGGTTTTCCTGAAACGAATAAAAGGTCACTCCATCTTCCTGCACCCGTAAATTCCCTAAGGGCGAGGGGAAACAAACCGCAAGCGTAATATCCTTTGCGGTCGGCTGCCCGGCTCTTTCCTCCGGGAGATAAGCGTCCTCCCCCGTGCGCGCCCGTCTGTCTTTCTGCATCCGGTCATAGACTCCCGTCAGCCACCCTTCCCGGTTGGAATACGGAAGCCCGTGCTTTTGCGCAAAGGCGGGGAGCATGATATTCATGAGCCACAGCACCTTCATCCTGTTTACCGATTCAGACCGGTGATGGTCCATTCCCCGTCAATCTCACCCAGCTCCAGATTGGGTTTTGCTTCTTTTCCCGGCAAAAAAAATCCGTCCTTCGTTAAGGGAGCGTCGAAAAGATTCATGGTGACCACCGATTGGACGAAATCTTCGGTGAAGTCCTTTTTAGAGAGTTTGATAGCGGAGAGAGAGGAGAGCGTATTATAATCCTGATCTTCCAGCGCCAGAATGATTTCCCCCGCCTTCTCCAGCGCCTGTGCGTTTTTGCAGGCAGGGGTTGCATCCTTCATCACGACCTTCCTCGCTTTGGAGGTATCCGTCCCCTCCACCTTTCCCTGATAAGAAAGCTCCACCCCATTTCCCAGTTCCATGCCGCTCTTCAGCGCTGTGGTATCAAATTCGCCTTCGGCGCTTTCATCCTCGCTCTGATGAAAAGAGAGGGTTTTACCGTCCTGCGTCTGAATGGTCACCGTATTCATGGAAGCGTCAATGATCACCCCCCGTATCGTCGTCGTGCCGGTATCCTGTTCGCCTGTCGATGCCTGCGCATTCATCAGTGAATCCGGCTCTGTCGACTCTGCGCCCGCTGCGTTTGCGCCCGAAACAGAAGCGGCGGAAGAGGCATTGTTCTCTGCCTTTTTTCCGCTCTGTCCACAGGCCCCCAGCGTCCATGCACACAGCAGAAGGGTTGCTGTCATCCCTGCCTTCCCCATTCGCTTCATCCCTGTTTTTTTCATCGTTTCTCCTCCTTTTTCCCACGGAGCCTGTACACGCCCCGTTTTACTGCCTGATAAGCTCCCGCCGTCTTCGGATTTTCTGCCATCTTTGCCCGGAGCGGCTGGAGGGTCAGTGTCCTTAACAGATCATAGAAATGGATTTTCTTCTCCGGAAGATAGAGAGAGATAATATTTCTGCGCTCTTCCTCCGACTTTTTGCGGTTTCTCTCCTGTTCCGAGAAGCCCCCTCCCTCATAATTTGCGATCGTCATCGGGATATAATGCGTCTTCGCTTCCTTTTTGTAGAAAAGTCGCAGGAAATGTTCGTAATCGGAGCGTACCTGCCACCTCGTATCGAAGTTCTCTCCCCGCATCAGCCTCAGGTCATAGAAGCAGGCCTGGTGACAGGGCACATTCCTGTAACAGGCAAAATCATCAATCTTCGGATTGCTGGCCACCCTCTGTCCCGTCTTCTCTTCGAACACATCTCCATAAAAAATAGCTTCCTGCCGCTTCTTCTCCCCGAAACGCTTCATATAGGCATTTAAGGCCTGGAGCACATTCTCCCCTGCAAAAGTGTCCCCACAGTTTAGAAAATAGCAATAGGAAAAGGCTTCCTCGAGTGCCTTCTCCTCCTCTTTCCACACCTCCGCTAACGCCTGATTCATCGCATCATAGATGCCTGCGTCCCTCGTTCGGACGAGCCGCATCTTCTTATCCCAGGAGACATCCTTCTCGAAATGAAAGCGCTCCTTCATCTCTTCAATCGAAGAATCGTTCGATCCTCCGTCCTTGATGATGACACGGTAGTTGGAATAGGTCTGCATCCGGATGCTGTTTAACGTTTCAATCAGCTTCCTTCCTGCATTAAAAGTCACTACGATGATGTAAAAAAAATTCTGCATCTGCCTGCTCCCGTCTCGCTTCTCCTGTCTGTGGTCTTCTGTCCTGCGTTTTTTATCACCTGATTCTGATCGCGTTTTTCTCTCCATCTTACCACAAAGAGCCTCTTTTTTTTACCGACTTTCGCTCCCGTAACCGACATCGGACACCAGGGGCAGCGGGTCGTGAAACAGAAAGGTCTGATAGGGCAGAAGCCGGATCCCGTCATCCTTTGCATGCGCCATGAAGTGGGCAAAGGTCATCAGGCAGAAAAGCCAAACAAAAGCCTGTATCCTTCTCCCCTTTCGCTGCGGGAATCTCCCCCTCTTACAGACTTCATTTTTCTCCGCCCCGGCAGCCTGCTTTTCCCGAAGCCCCTTCAGAAGGGAGGGTAGCAGCAGAAGCTGCGTCACCACCAGATAATAGGCGATCCTGGACAGAATCGGCACAAAAGAGCAGAAGAGATAGAGGAGAAGCGCCAGCACATTGCATTTCAGATAAAAAACCTCTTCCTCCGAATCGCTCTTTTTTCCCCTGACATAAAAATACAACAGCAGAAGAAGCACGAGCCTTGCCACGTTCGGTAAAGAGGTTCCCCCGCTTAAATATTCCGTATTCTCATAGGTCGGGTAGAGCCGTAACAGCAGTGCCAGATACGGCTTCTGTAAAAAGAGACAGGACAGAAAAAAAACACTTCCTGCCAGGAGCAGGCTTTTTTTCCATTTGATCTTCGCCAAAGGATAAAACACAAATACCACCAGCACCGATTTATGAAAGAGCGCCCCCATCAGCACCAGCAGCACAAAGCGCGGATAGTCTCCCTCAAAAAAATAAGACAGGGAATAGAGGGCAATGGATAGCACGAAATAATAGCGTACCGTTCCCATCGTTTGAAAATAGAAGCCAAGCAACAGGAACAGCACCAGACTTTCCGGAAGGGAGACAGAAAGTTTTCGGAAGGCAAGGAAGAAAAAGAGCAGCGTCAAAAAGGCATAGATCGCAAAGACCGCAAGATCGTTTTCAAATCCGAAGAAAGTATAAACCCCTCTCGCTAACAGATTGAAGCCTACCTCCGTCGCAATATGCGGTACACGACTGTAGGCCAGGTGCATAAACTCCCGATAAGATTCGTAGTCATTTCCCACATTCCTGCGAAGGGAAGACAGTGCAAAAAGCAGGAGAAAGGACAGGCTGATGCAGCCCCGGTACAGATATGCCGCCCTGCTGTGCGTCTCTGCATCCGATGTTCGCAGACGGATCTCCCCCTCCGGTGTCCGCTTCTTTTCATCCGCACCGGCTCTCTGTAATTCCTGCATCAAGGCCGCAAGGAACAGAATCAGGACCGTCAGTCCCAAATAAACGATCATGACACCTTTCCTCTCGCTTTTTTCTCTATCTCGATCTGCTTCCCTCTCCGGATGCCTTCCCGCATCTGGTGCAGACAGTGGAAAAAGGAGAGGTCTGCCGGAAATTTCTTCCGGTTTTTGAGAAGAAACCGGATGGAGAGCGGAAATGCTCCCGCCCCATACAGGAAATGATAGAGCACCCCCCTGTCATGAAAAAAACGATCCGTGTATCCGTGAAACCAGGTCGACTCTCTGGCTCTTTCTTCGCCGATTTCCTTTGGCACACGATAAATCCGCAGCCCCGCCTTCAGGCAGTCCCGCAAAAAAAGGCTGTCTTCTCCATTGGAAAAAGGCGCTCCCCCACCGAAGAGGGTGGAGAATTTCACGCCGGTTGTCTTTAATGATTTGGTTCTAGCCGCAATCGCATAGGCGGGATAACGGCCATAATTGTACCAATGTACCCGCCCTTTCTTACTGATATGGTACGTCTGCCTGCCTGCCGACTGCTGGACATTGAAAAGAATCAGATCGGCCTTCTCATTTTTGTCAAAGGCATCGATCACGACCTGCGCATAGCCCTCCCGGTATACAATGTCTTCATCGGCAAAGAGGCAGAGTTCGCTCCCTGCCTTCTCCAGCGCCAGGTTTCTAGACAGCCCGACGCCCCTTTCCTTCCGGTTCAGGCAGAGGATCTGTGAAGCGTTGTGCTCATAAGTAGACATTGCCTGCTCAAAGCACTGGTTCACAATGACCGCACCGCACTCCAAATGCATGCGGTCCGCTAACGTCAATGTATTCTCTTCCACCGCAGACACCAACATCTGCAGTCTCTCTTTTCCCCTCATTGCCCCCTCGTTCCGTAATATCGATTCAGGAATTTCAGATCTGCGTCGAATAAAAGAAGCCCCTTGACCGGGATCTTCTCCTCCATCAGCTTTGCAAGCCTGTGCTCGATCAGAGCGCCGTGTGTCTGCCCCGTCCGCACGCAGAACAAAAAGCTCCCCTTCCCTTTTTCCGCAGATAAAACTTCCTCTGCGCAGAGCAGACAGACGGTCTCTCCTGAAGCAAGGAGTTGCTTTCCCTTCTCTCTTCTTTCCGCTTCCAGCATGGTGGGAGCCTGTCCTCCCTCCCCTGCCATTTTCAACAGAACCTCTTTGGTCAGAACCTCTCTGTCCTCTGTTTTCAACCGATTCCAATCGATTTCTTCTTTTCCGAAAACTGCCAAAACCGGCAGGCAGTAGCGCTCCCTTGCCTGCTCCGGTGTATAGACCCGATCATCTGCCGCATTCCGGAAATACAAAAGGAAAAACATGAAAAGTGCGCCGAAGACGGCTCCCGAGACAGCGGCACTCCCCGTTCGGTCGGTCAAAAGTACCGGCTGTACAGAGCCCTCCCGCAAAACCTCAATGCGCGTAAATTCCTTCCTTGCCTTTCCAAATTTCACCAACGCTTTTAGCTGCGCATGCAGGATCTTCTCCGCCCTTTTCGGACTCGCATCCTCTACCGTCACATCCATCAACCTGAGGTCGGACGGTAGGGATACTTTCGTCTCCTTCTGCACCGTGTCTCTATCGATCTGCTCTCCCGCGAGTTCTTGCATCACGGCATCCACAATCTCATCGGATTTCATCAGCTGGTGCTGCCAGGTATAAGAGTTGAAATAATCCTCTGCTTCCTCTTTCTGATTCGGCGTAAAATGCAGATAAACCGTTCCGCTTGCCAGGTACGTCTGCTGCCTGCCTGCAAATACACAGAAATAATAAACGGCCGTCAGGAGAAGCGCTCCCACTACGGACGCGAGTGGAATCAGCCAGATTCTCCGCAGCAGACGCAGGTAGAAAAAGCGCAGCGCCAGCCTTTCATTCAGATGTCTCTCCGTCTCTTTCTCCCTCATCACTTTCCTTCTAATTCGACTCCTCGCCCTATCTTCCGGATTCTTTCTCCTTCTTTTCTTCCTTCTCCTCTTCCTTTAACGCGGTCGTCTGGCTCCCGTCTACCCCCTCCGTGGCATCCGGTGTAAAGAGGATTTTGAGCGTTAACAGCATCAGTTTCAAGTCCAGCCACACCGAATAATTTTCGATATAAGTCAGGTCCAGTTTGAGCTTGTCATAAGGCGTCGTGTTATATTTGCCATATACCTGTGCATAGCCGGCAAGTCCAGCCTTCACCTTCATACGAAAGACGAATTCCGGCATGCTCTCTACATACTGTGCAATGATTTCCGGTCGTTCGGGTCTGGGACCTATGAAGGACATCTCGCCCTTCAGAATATTGAAAAGCTGCGGCAGTTCATCAATCCGGCAGGCTCTGATTACATGCCCGAACGGTGTGATTCTGTCATCGTTCTTCCTGGCAAGTCTGGCCACGCCGTCTTTCTCCGCATCCACCCTCATACTGCGAAATTTCAAGATTCTGAATTGCTTTCCGTTCAAGGTGCATCTGGTTTGACGGTATAAAACGGGACCTCCGTCGTACCATTTAATGATCAGAGCCGCAAGCAGCATCAGGGGGGAGGTCAGTACAATCAGGATAACCGAGCAGACAAGGTCAATCAGCCTCTTAATCACCGCCTGCTCGGTCTTCATCGCATAATCTCGCACAAAAAAGAGGGGGGTATCAAAGAGATGCATCTGATCCGCCCCGTGTAGCAGAACATCCGGAATCCTGGGGGAGAGATAGATGCGAATCGCATGGGAATAACAGAATTTCAACAGCTTGTTTCTAAGCGGCGTCTGAATGTCCCAAAGCACGACTCCCCCGTAGCCCTTCGTGCACTCCTCTTCCACTGCTTCCATTCCCTCCGCAATGTTCATGCATTTCTCAATCACATAGCGATCTTTTCTGGAATTGAATTTATTCAGGATATCATCCGCCGGATAGGCGTCACTGATCAGCAGAAGGCGCCTCGGGGGGAAGACCTTCACATAAATCCGGTTTGCCGCCGCCACCCAAAGGAAGGTAAGGAGCAGCTGCAGTGCTGTCACAAGCAGCATCGGGGGAAGAGGAACCAGCCAGTTGTGCATCAACGAGAGCTGGAAGTAAGTGATGCTATTGACCAGAAGCAGCGCAAAGATCTGTGAAAAAAAGACTTCCAGCGCTTTCAGATAACCGATTTTGAGTCCGCCATAGGTTCTGGTAAAAAAGGTCAGCAGGATTAAATAGACGATCAGCACCAGGAGATGTCCGCGGTATTGCAACTTCAGTCCCACTCCGAGAGGATAGCCCTCCACGGTATAAGTCGGTTCGCTTAAAAAAGGATAGTAGGTATGAAACCAAACATAAGCATAGACGCTCAACTGCAAAAGGAGACAGATGAGATCCAGATGCAGGACTACGATTCTTTTAACGGATTCTGATTTTCCCAACAAAGTCTGTATTCACTCCGATTTTCTAACACAAATATCGTCTTTTAAATTCTGCGCAGCGTCGCCCGAATCGCCCAGCCGCACAAAGCGCAACAGGCCGCCGGAACGGACAGCCCCGCCACCTCCTTAGACCGGTACAGCTTCCAAATCCGCAAGATTGCTTTTCCCTTATTGGAGGACAGGGAGGAGGCGTGTCTCTCCGGCCTTGCATAGAGGGCCAGGACCTCGTCCAGGCCGTAGGCAGAAATGCCGGACTTCAAAATCCTCCACCAGGTCGCCGTGTCTTCGCTCTCCATTTGTGGCATCTGCAGGAGGGGTTTCGGTATTTTCGTCCTGTCCAACATCACCGTTGATGTAAAGATGATGGTGCGGGAGAGCGCGTGCTTGAAATCCAACTCCGCCACCGCATGGGTTCTGGAAAGTCCTTCCAGTGCTTCTTCCCGGATGGGAAGGCCGATCTCTTCGATCTTGTTCTCTCTTGCAAAGACATAACCGGTATAGACAAAGGCGGCTTCTTTTTCCTGTAAAAAGGAGAGGGTCCTCTCCAGCTTTTGCGGCAACCAGATGTCATCCGCATCCAAAAAAGCAAGGTATCTGCCTCTTGCTTCTTCCATTCCCCTGTTTCTTGCACCCGCCACGCCCCCGTTCTTGCCGAGCGCAATCAGACGAAACTTCTCCGGATGGGCCGATGTCTGAATCCACTTCCTTGCCGCCTGCAAACTGTCATCCGTTGAAGCGTCGTCCATGATCAGCGCCTCCCAGTCCGTATAGGTTTGCGCTGAAATAGAGGCCAGCGTTCTGGCAACGACACTGCTCTTATTGTAAAGCGGGACAATTATACTGATCACAATTCTTCTTTTTCCACAAAAATCGGACGCTTCTTGACCTCCATGTAAGTCTTGGAGAGGTACTGCCCAATGATGCCCAGACACAGAAGCTGCACGCCGCTCACCAGCAGAAGGATGCAGACAAGGGACGGCCAGCCCGAGGTGGGGTCTCCGTACAGAGAGGCCCGGACGATGACAAAAATAATGAATACTGCCGCCAGCAGGCAGAAAAGCACGCCAAGAAAGGCGGCAATCGAAAGCGGTGTCGTGGAAAAGGCAACAATGCCGTCAATGGCATAGAGAAACAACTTCCAGAACGACCACTTGGTTTCTCCCTTTCTCCTCTCCACATTCTGGTATTCCAACCACTTCGTCCGGAAGCCGACCCAACTGAAGATTCCCTTTGAAAAGCGGTTATATTCGGATAGCGATAGCACCGCATCCACCACCTGTCTCGTCATCAACCGATAATCCCTCGCTCCGTCCACAATCTCCGTATGAGACAGCCGGTTGATCAGCTTATAAAACGATCTGGCAAAAAAGGACCGAATCGGCGGTTCTCCCACCCTGGAGACTCTTCTGGTCGCCGCGCAGTCATATCCCTCTTCCACAATCGTTTGATACATCTGTGGGAGTAGCGACGGCGGATCCTGCAGATCGCAGTCCATGGTGACCACAAAGTCTCCCCTGGCCTTGGTCAGGCCTGCATAAATCGCCGCCTCTTTTCCAAAATTCCTTGAGAAAGTCAGCAGGTGCACCCTGTCATCTTCTTCGTGGAGCGCCTTTACCTCCCGCACCGTACCGTCCACAGAGCCGTCGTCAATATACCAGAATTCAAAGGCGATTTCTTTTTGCCTGAAAAAATCCTCTGTCTTCAAAATCTCCTGATAACAATCGCGGATATTCGGTTCCTCATTGTAGCAGGGAATAATCACACTGAGCAATTGCATTCTCTAGCCTTCTCCTTCTGTCCTACTGCTTTAGCAAATCCGGAAAACGGTAGGTCTTATCCTGTCTTTGTCCGTCCAAAAGAATATTATAGCTGACCGTCTTATATCCGTCACGATGCAGCGTGATTGTATGATTTCCGGTGATTTTATCAAAGGACAGCGGTGTCATGCCTATATAAGAGCCGTCCAGATAGAGCACCGCCTCCCTGGGGGCATCGATAAAGACTTTGCTGCCTTCCACCTTTTCTCCCTGGAACCTGGGCGTCCCCACCTGATTCCCGGAAGAGGCCGTCCCCGCAAAATTTTCTCCGCTTGCAATGGCACTCATGCCAAGGGAAGCCTGCACGGCCCCCTGTCCGGATCCGGCATTGCCGCTTAGTGCAGAATAGAAATTACCGGAAGCGGAATTGCCACTCTGTGCGGTATAGAAATTGCCGGAAGCGGAATTGCCGCTCTGTGCAGAATAGAAGTTCCCGGATGTGGAATTGTCGCCCTGCGTCTGATAGGAGCTACCGGAGGAAGAAGCATCGCTGCGCCCGGAACGCGCATTTCCGGCCTCCGGCTCCGTTTTTTCCATCGAAAGACGCACCACGCCGTCTCTGCTTCCTACTTTCAGGTAGCTCTTGCTGTCCTGATAGCCTTCTCTGGTCAGTAAAATCGTATGTACGCCGAAGGCAAGCTCCTGATCGGAATGGTTTCGGATCTCCTCCCCGTCTACCGTGATCTTCGCATCCTCCGGCAAGACTTCAAACCGCATCTTTCCGCTTCTTCCTTCTTCAAAAGAGATTCCGGAGACGTCCAGAATGGTCTGCGCATTTCGTTTGACGGTGAGCGGCGTTTCAAAGTTGGCACCGTTTCCGAGAATGGTGCAGGTATAGGTTCCTTCCGGTGCCGTTAACAGCATCTGGTCGGTGATCTTGCAAATGAGGGAACGATCTAACTGAATCCAGGCGCCGATCAGGGTGTGTCCGTTTACTTCCGTCTCGGACAGTGACACATAACCGTGTCCTCTCTCCACCTGTATGCAGTAGACTTCATGTCCCACACCGCTGATATGTAGGACGTCGTCCTGCAGGATATTTTCAATCAAACCCGGTTTCCCGTCAATCAGGATGAGGGTTCTGGCACTGAGAATGTAATTTCCGCCCGGCAGCTTAGCCATCACCTTCCCGTCTGAACGGAAGGACAGCCTCTCCGGCAGAGTATAATTCGTCACATGCTCCTGACTCCATGCGTTTTCCGGAAGTTTCAGGCTGAGGCAGTTCAAATGCTTATTGCTCTTCAAAAAAGTGACTTCGCACAGGTCTCCCTGTTTCAGTGATTCCACGGAGATCTCCTGCTCATACACACCGATGAAATGGCTCGCGGGATCATAGTTCAGCGTGTAATTCCTTCCCGTCTCATAATTACGAAACGTGATTGTCCCCTCCAACGGACGGATCTTATAGATGACCGCCGTATCCGCCGAATCATATTTGCCCACCAGAGAAATGGTGACACGGGATTGCTCCTTTGCCGCATCACCGGAATCTTGCGATTGCTTCTCCCCGGAATCTTTTGCAGGATCTGTCGCTTCTGCGGACCGTTTCTCTATGGAAGAAGCCTGTCCTGTCGCCTCTACCGTCCGCTCCACGGAAGGCTCCTGTCCTGCTACCTCAGTCCTGCTGCCCCAAATACAGGCAAACAGAAGCACCGGCATCAGCAACATCATCGCCACAACCTTCGTTCTCTTCCCTTTCTCCCCCATAAATCAAACCTCCCCGTTCAGAACCTGTTTTTGTATCTTCCGGCCTTACCTGGTGAACGATTTCGATCTTTATGCAGTAGGATGCGAGCATTCGGTGATTCTTAGTCACAATCCATCCGGTGACTGCGTTCTTTATGCAATTAGGATTCGAGCATTCGGTGTCGCTTCTCTAAATAAATCTTCCTTCTTCCAGCAGATATTCTTTGGTATTGTGTGCCGGGCATTCGATCACATCTGCAAGCATCGCCTCAAGTGTTTTGCCAACCTCCGGTCCCGGACGCATTCCGGCGGCAATCAGGTCTTTTCCGGACACCCGCAGCTCATGTAGCGTCAAAGCATCCTGTTCCCGCAAGATCTCTTCAAAGAGGTCAGCGCATTTTCTGATCTGCTCCTGGTTTTCTTCCCTCATATACGGGCTCTTGGCTGCATTGTCCGCCGCCTTGACTTCCAGAAGCAGCGGGAAGTCCTCTCTTCCCACCTTCGCTGCCAGTTTTCTGACCGCCCTCTGATCTAACTTTTCCCTCACGCCGGCATCGTGAAAATAGATCAGGTTGCAGACCCTGCGGATGGTTTTATGATCGCACTTCATCCGCATCAGTACACTCTCTGCCAGCTCCGCAGAGACTTCGGCATGTCCGTAAAAATGATCCACTCCTTTTGCATCCGTCGTCCTGGTAAAAGGCTTGCCGAAATCATGCATCAGCATCGTCAGACGCAGAATACGATCCGGACGAATCGCCTGCATTGATTTTACCGTATGTTCCCCGACCCCTGCAAGATGCCAGGGCGTGTGCTGGGGCGTCTTCATACAGCGGTCAAACTCCGGAAGAATAACCGCCGTCACCCCCGCTTCATACGCGAGAAGCAGTTTTTCCGGATGAGGCGAGCGGATGAGCTTGGTCAGTTCGCTGAAAATACGCTCCGCACTGATTTTTTTGAGTGTCGGTGCCGCCTCCCGCAGCGCCTGATACGTCTTCTCCTCGATTTCCGCATCCAGCTGTGCGGAAAAACGCAGCGCCCGCAGAATACGGAGAGCGTCCTCCCCGAATCTCTCTACAGGATCTCCCACGCAGCGGATCTTCTTTTCTCTCAGATCATCCAGCCCGCCAAAGAGGTCTACGAGCCCTGCCCGGTCATTATAGGCCATCGCATTGATCGTAAAGTCCCGTCTCCTTAAGTCTTCTTCCAGGCTTTTCGTATAGATGACTTCCTTCGGGTGTCTGGCATCCTCATAGTCTCCATCAATCCGGTAGGTTGTGACTTCATAGCCCTTTTCTCCCACCATCACGGTGACCGTACCATGGGCGATCCCGGTGTCCACCGTACGCCGAAACAGACGCTTCACCTCTGCGGGCGAAGCGTCTGTTGTGATATCCCAGTCTTCCGGTTCTCTGTGCAAAAGAGTGTCCCTCACACAGCCGCCCACCACGTAAGCCTCATATCCTGCGTCCGTCAGCACCTTCATAATGCCGACCGCCTGTTCCGGTATCCGCATCAGTAGGACCTGCCCCAGTACACCATTTTTTTTGCTGGACGGCCGCAGCAGACACAGGTCTTTGAAATCTGTTCCTGCTCGAACGGAATGCAGCGGCTGCTGACTCCGTAAAGTTCTTTGATTTTCTCCTCGCAGGCACGGTCTCCACACCACATGGCTTTCACAAAGCCCTTGGTCTCTTTAAAAGCTTCCTCAAATTCCTCTTTGTTCGCCGCACGGTAGGTATGCGTCTCCAGATGCTTCTTCGCACGCGCAAGCATATCCGCCTGCATCCGGGTTAACACCTCTCCCACCCGCACAGACAGTTCGGAGAGAGGAACCGTGATTTTTTCCCTGGTATCTCTGCGAACGATGACGCATTCTTTCTTTTCCATGTCCTTCGGCCCGATCTCGATCCGGAGCGGAATGCCGCGAATCTCCTGCTCGGCAAACTTGAAGCCCGGACTTTTGTCGCTGTCGTCCACCTTCACACGGAACTCTTTCAGCTGTTCCTTCATCTGCTGTGCCGTTTCCAACACACCTTCCTTTTTTTGCTGAATCGGAACGATCATCACCTGGGTGCTGGCAACCTTCGGCGGAAGCACCAGTCCCGAATCATCGCCGTGCACCATGATCAGAGCGCCGATGATTCTAGTGGAAAGCCCCCAGGATGTCTGGTGCACATAGTGCAACTGGTTGTCCCTTCCCGTGTACTGCATTTTAAACGCTCTCGCAAATCCGTCTCCGAAATTGTGACTGGTTCCGGATTGCAGCGCTCTTCCGTCATGCATGAGCGCCTCGATGGTGTAGGTATGCTCCGCTCCGGCAAATTTTTCTTTTTCTGTCTTCTGCCCCTTAATGGTCGGCAGCGCCAGATCCTGCTCACAGAAGTCGGCGTATACCTGCAGCATTTGCTTCGTACGCTCTTCCGCTTCTCCGGCTGTCTCGTGTATGGTATGTCCCTCCTGCCAGAGGAATTCACGGGAGCGCAGGAACGGACGGGTTTCCTTCTCCCACCTGACCACGCTGCACCACTGGTTGTAAAGTCTGGGCAAATCTTTATAGGAATGCACATCCTGCGCATAAAAATCACAGAAGAGCGTTTCGGAGGTCGGTCTAACACAAAGGCGCTCACTTAACTCCTCCATGCCCCCGTGCGTCACCCATGCTACCTCCGGTGCAAAACCTTCCACGTGATCCTTTTCTTTTTGCAAAAGAGATTCCGGAATCAGCATCGGCATATAGACATTCTCGACTCCCGTCTCCTTGAACCTGGCATCCAGATGCGCCTGAATCTGCTCCCAGAGCGCATACCCTGCCGGTTTGATCACCATGAAGCCTTTGATATTGGAATAGGCGATCAAGCCCGCCTTCAGAACCGTATCCGTATACCACTGTGCAAAATCCTGATCCCTGGGAGTGATCCCTTCGACCAGCTTCTTACTCTCGTTCTGTGACATAGAACCTTCCTTCCTCTGTCCCCTTCATTGGAAAAGGCCATGCGCTTTTGCACAGCCTCGCATCAATCTATAATTCTTTTTATTCTAGCAGACGACGGGCGATTCATCAAGGTTACTCCTCTTTCTTCACTACTTCCCATATTCCCCCCCGTGCAGACCCTCGCCTGATCAAAACACCTTCTTCGCGTAAATCTTTTATATGTCGCTCGACTGTACGCCGTGCTACAGATATTGTTTTGGCAATATCGGCCGCGGATATCTTGTTATCGTCCCTTATCAATTGAAGAATTATTTTCTTAATATCAATGTCTATTTTCGACTTTTCTCCGACATTTCCGACATTTTCTCCAACATCTCCGACACCTTCTCCGACACTTTCTCCGACATATGAATCCATATTTGTTTCACTGTCTTTTAACTCAGCACGATTGACGCGATAAATTGTGACCTTAATACCGTCACCAAATTCTTCGAATTTTGGTTCCGGAAGCCCCATCTCTTTACAACGTTTGAAGAGACGCGGTAACCCTGTGCCCCAGCCTTCGATTAGCTTCATGTATTGGAAAGCCTCTGCGATTGCCTTATTTCGACACTTAGACTTACCACTCATAGCCTCTGCTACGGTTAAACCCGCATATAACATCCCGGGGGAGTCTATTTCGATGCGATTATCAAAAATCGACACCTGAATGCTTGCCGGGTCTACATAACTACGATGCAACACTGCATTTACAATGATTTCACGAATCGCAGTTGTTGGTAGTTCATAAATATCCCTCCGGAAAAGGCCGTCTATCAAAGCACCTTTATTCGTATGGCGCAAAACAAATTGATGCGCTTCTTCAATCTGCCCCTGAATCGCTCCACCAAACTCTTTACGATCAATAAAATCGACTTTGTCCGTTCCCTTAAAAAGAGCACATTGAATCTTCACGTAACGTTCTTTGGGACGCGTAAGTAATGTAAAGGCTCTTGTTGGGACCAATCTTCCTTCCTCCTTTCGTACGATTCCAAAATCCTCCAACTTTTCAACAGTCAGTTTATAAATGCCGGTTTTCTCTTCTGCGCTCTTGCTATTGCTTAACGCCGTTTGATACATACTTTCCATTAAGGACTGGGTGGCCTCTGCATCATAATTACAACCTATCTCCCACAATGTATCGTAGGACATATGCATTCCTTCCATCTCCAATTCCTTCAATCTTATTTCGCTTGCAGGGCGACTGGTTCCATTCATCCGCACATAAGCCGATCGTTCCTTCCCCATTGTTTTTAAATAGTAAGGTCGATTGGGTCCCGGGAAAACTTCAACTTCAAGAATCGTTTCTCCCTCCACTGTCTTTGCAGTGATTTCTGAATAAATCTGTGGTGTACAGGCATCCGAAATCATATTGGAAATGGCATCCGAAAGCTTGAACGGATTGTGATCCCCCAGACCAACGGCCTTTCCCGTTTTATCCTCGACACCTAGTATGATCTTTCCTCCGGAGGTGTTAGCAAAAGCGATGATATCCTTCAGAAACTTCTCATGTTTCTTCGGAATCTCCAATTTGAACTCGATATGTTTGTCCTCGCCAAATAATTCTTTCTGAACGATCATCACCACCTCCTGTTATGCCTTCGGCATGTTTTACAACGCCGGCACTGTAATCTTTTTTTTACGATCCTTGTTCCACCCTTTCTAATCACTATGCGAATGTTGTAAGCGATACCATCTTCCCACTGCACAGCCGATGATTAACGCATAGCCGGCAATGGAAATTCCGTCCGGAAACTCCCCTAACAGCAGGATCCCCCAAAGAGAGGCAAAGAGGACCTGCGAATAATCAAAGACGGAAATTTCTCTTGCGGGTGCAAATTTATAAGCTGCCGTGACGGCAAACTGGGCAATGGCAGCACAGGAGCCCGCTCCGAGCAGGCAGAACCACTGCCACGAGCTCATCGGCTTATAATCTCTGACCATAAAGGGCGCGCACATGAGGGAGGTGAAGACGGAAAAGAAGGCGACGATCACCGGCCCCCTCTCCTTTCTCCCTCCGAGCTTGCGCACGCAGGTATAGGCAAAGCCCGCTCCCATTCCACCGAGCAGGGCGACAAGCGCAGGTGCCTGCAAAATATCCGCTCCGGGTTTTACCACCAGCGCCGCTCCTATAAAGGCAATGACGAGCGCGATCCAGTCCGAGAGCGTAGGAATCTCTTTTAACAGGAAGAGAGAAAAGAGGATGGCAAAAAAAGGAGACATCTTATTCAAAATATTGGCGTCCGCCAGCGCAATATGATCGATTGCCCAAAAGTTGGCAATCATGCCCAGTCCCCCGGACAGCGACCTTGCCACCAGAAGGGGAAGGCTGCCCTTTCGAATCCGGAATTTCTCCGGCGTTCTGCCAAGAATAAAAAGTGCAATCACACCCGCCACCGCATTTCGGAAGAAGGTTTTCTGCATGGTGGGAAGATCTCCCGCCAACCGGACAAAAAGGGTCATGAGAGAGAAAAAGAAAGAATCTACGATGACCAGCAGGATGCCGACCCTTTTGGGACTGTATTTTTTGAAAAACAAATGGTCCTCCTTCTCTTCTTTGTTTGTGGTAAACTGTTTGGCAGGATACGCATCCGTTCCATCAAACCGGGTCAGGGGATGTGTGATCCTTTTCGCGCCTACCTTATTCTAACATTCTTTTACAAGGGGATTGGATGTATGAAGAATATCATTCTCGCAGATAAGAAACGGTATAAGGGAAACCTGCACATGCATACAACACGTTCGGACGGCCATTGGGATCCCGATGCCGCCATCCGGATTTACCAAGAGCACGGGTATGACTTCCTTGCTCTGACTGATCACAGAAATCCCTCTACCGGAACGAAATGGGACAATTCACAGGACGAAGAAGCGTCCCCTGAGGATCACCTGCTGCTTCTTCCCGGCGTAGAGTGGGATACCGGGAACGGGCGTACTTCTCCGGTCTATCATATCATCGGTGTCGGCATGGATCGGGAGACGGCTCCTCTTTACGACAACGGCCTTCCCACACCGCAAACGATCATTGATGAAATCCACGCTGCCGGCGGACAGGCGATCCTCTGCCATCCCGCCTGGTCGGTGATGGATCCGAATGAAATGTATGACCTGCACGGCTTCATGGGTTGTGAAATTCATAATGCCGTCTCCGGTCCGCCTTCCAACCCGGAACGGGACGATTCTTCTCTCTATTTCGATCAATGGGCTACCCACGGTCTGCTGGTGCCCGCCATGGCTGCCGACGATGCCCATGACTACCCGCACGATGCCTGTATTTCTTTTTTGATGCTGGGTGCAGAAAGCCTTTGTAAAAAGGCGGTCATGGAGGCGCTGATACGGGGCGATTATTATGCCACGCAGGGGCCGCAATTTATCGAGATCGTGCGGGAAGAGGAGGAGATTCGGGTGCGCTGCTCCGCTGATGTCACCGAGGCCTTTATCTACACCAACTGGATCTGGTGCCCCGACCGTTATCAGAAAGTGACGGGAGGCTCCTTCCGTTATTCCGTTACCCCCAACGACCGTTACGTGCGAATCGAAATCCGCGACGGCGAAGGGCGCAGAGCCTGGTGCTCTCCCTTTTCCGTTTAGTAACGCAGCCTGATGTGATATTTTTCCCGGAAAGCATTGATCGTCCGCTTCCCTGCATCTGAGACGGGTCGAATCCAGGTTTTTGCATACAGATGTCTCTGCATGAAAAAATAGCGGATCGGCTCGTCGCAGTAACAGAGCGCAAAGACGAGCAGGAAGGGTGCATGAAAATAATCGTTGGCCAGATGGATCACCGGCTGCACCATGAGGAACATAAAGGTGACTTCTAGGACGGAACCGAAGGCGGGATCACCGGAAGCGCGAAACGTGTCGTTCATGCACCAGTTGCCCATGCGGATCACACCGGCAATACTGAAGATCAGCAGCATCCCCTTTGCGTAAGAATAAGACGCTCCGGACAGTCCCATGACATGCAGGAGGGGAGAGTGAAACGCAATCAGGCAGAGACAGACCACGAAGGTCATGGCGGAGGTCAGGTAGACAAGCTTAAAGCCGCGGGAAAAAGCCAGCTCGTGGTTGCCGCTTCCCACCTCTTTTCCCACCAGAACCGTCGCCGCCGAGGAGAAACCGGCAAAGAAGGAGATAATCACCCCTTCTAACGTCCGGAAGACCGCCGTTGCCGCAATCGCCGCATCCTCCTGGTGCCCCAGCACGATGTTCACCATCATAAAGCCGACGCCGATGAAGATCTCATTGGCAATGATCGGCGCACATTTGGTCAGATATTCCCTTAGCAGCTTTCCATTCCAACGAAAATGCTCTCTATAATCCCTGAGATAGGGGATTTCTCCTTTTACCACAAAAAAAAGAATCACCGCAATGTTCATAACGCCGGCAAGCACCGTTCCGACCGCAGCACCTCTCACTCCCAGGCGAGGGAGTCCCAGTTTGCCGAAGATAAGAAGATAATTGCAGAGGAAATTGGTCACAACGCCCGCCGCCGCACCGTACAGCGGGATCTTGACCTTCTCAATGGAACGCAGGAGGGCGCTCATCGCCGTTGCGATGATCTGTAGCGGATAAGCAAAGCCTACGATTTTCAGGTATTCGATGCCGATTTTTTGAATCTCGGGGCTCCCCGTATAAAGCGCCATCACCCACGAGGGGCGGAAGAGTGCAAGAAAACCGCAAATCAGACCCGAAATCATCATAAAGGAGACGGTGATGCCGTAAGCCTTCCGGATTCCGCCGTGATTGCCCGCCCCGTAATATTGGGCAAAAAACAGCATGCCTCCGCCGACAAAGCCCCAATAGCCCGAAAACATCAGGCTGGAAAATTGGGCGCAAAGGCCCACTGCGCCCACTGTCTTTTCCCCAAGCGACGCCAGCATGACGGTATCCACCATGCTGCCCGTCGTGGTTAAAAGGTTCTGCAGTGCGACCGGCACGGCGATCATGGCGACCAGCGGAATTAGCTGCCTCCAAGTCGTATGATTGTTTCTGCTGCTCTCCAATACTACTCTCCCAACTGTGAAAAAATTTCTCCGATGGCTCCCTGTACCAGCAGGTCTGCTTCCCGGTCTCTGGGCGTTGCCGACTTGTTAACCACGACCAGCCGGTTTCCGGTATAGTAATCGATCAGGCCGGCCGCCGGATAAACGGAGAGCGAGGTGCCTCCGACAATGAGCATATCCGCCTGCCTGATCCATTCCACTGCACGGTTCACGATGCTCATATCAAGCCCTTCTTCATACAGAACGACATCGGGCTTCACCCTGCCTCCGCAGACGTCGCAGTGAGGTACCCCTTTTGTCTGAAGAATATAGTCGAGGTCAAAAAACTTTCCGCATTTTTCGCAGTAGTTTCTCCTGACGCTTCCATGCAGCTCCAGAACCTCTTTACTTCCCGCATCCTGATGCAGCCCGTCAATGTTCTGGGTGATGACCGCCTTCAACCTTCCTTCTTTTTCCCACTCGGCAAGCTTTCTGTGCGCTGCATTGGGCTTCGCTTTCGGATAGAGCATCTTCTCTCTGTAAAAAGCAAAGAACTCTTCCGGCCTCTTGGTATAAAAGGTATGGCTCACGATCTGTTCCGGCGGATAGGCATATTTCTGATGATACAACCCGTCCTGCGAACGAAAGTCGGGGATACCGCTTTCCGTGGAAACGCCCGCACCGCCAAAAAATACAATGCGGTCACTCTCTTGAATCCATTCTTCCAGCTTCTTCATCCGTTCTTAAAACCCGGCCTTTTTGATCAGATCCGCTAACGAGGTAGTCGCCTCTCCGCCACTCTCATATTTGACCTTTTCCTCGGATACTTCCTCCGGAGAAACCTCGTCAATGTCCTTCATGCTAAGGGAAATCTTCCCGTCCTGAATCTTGATGACCTTGACCTTGATCTTCTGTCCCACCTTCAGTACGGCGGAAGGATGGGAGATTCTGGTCTTTGAAATCTGTGAAATATGCAACAGACCGGAGAGTCCCTCGCCCAGATCCACAAAGGCTCCATAGTTTTGTAAGCTCTCCACACTTCCTTCGGTCACCAATCCCACCTTGACGTTGGAAACCTTTTCTGCCCGTTCCCTATCTGCCTGTTCCTTCAGGATTTCCCTTGCGGAGAGAACCAGCTTCCCGGCCTTCTTGTCGCAGGTAATCACCCGTACTTCCATCTCTTTCCCGACGTAAGAAGGCAGATCTTTTTCATCCACAAAGCTAAGAGACAGCCTGGAAGCAGGGATGAAGGCACGAATCCCATTCGGATAACAGATCACACCGGCCTTCACCGCCTCTGCAATCTTCACTTTCAGCCCTTGCTTCTGGTCCATTGCCTCCTGAAACCAGTCCCAGGCACTTCCTTCTCTGGCTTCTTTTCTCGACAAAAGAAGATTGCCGTTCCCGTCATCCGTGCCGATCACTACAGCGGAAATCTCCTCTCCCACTTTCACATCTCTGCGAATATTAAAATTCGGATCTTCGCTGTAATCCTCCTTGCGGATAATGCCCGGCGCATAATATTTCAAATCCAGCATCACCGCATCATCCGACATCCCTATCACGGTCCCGGTCAGAATATCTCCTTCGTTGATTTTGCGAAAGGACTGATCGATTTCCGCTTGAAAGTCTTGCATTGATTCCATTTCCCATTTCCTCCCGAAATCTGTATCGATTGATAATTCCATCTCTCCATTATAAGGGCTGTTTTTCAAAAATGATATACCGGCCTCAAAACCGCTCGAAAGGAATGTGCGATCCTCCCCCTCTTATGGACCTTCTTCCCTGATTTTTTTGACAGAAGCTCAAAAATTACCTACACTTATATCAATACTTTTAAGAAAGGCGGTTTGATTATGCTGCACTCGACTTACCTCAATCATCACGAGAATCCTTCGGAGGAGCACCGACAGAAGGGCGGCGCCATTTATTCTCTCGTTTCCATCGGTGTGATGGCTGCACTTACCTGCGTCTTGTCCATTCTTCAAATTCCGATCGGCCCGGTTCCTATCACCCTTTCCGTCCTCGCCATTCTCCTCTGCGTCTATGTACTGGGTGCCACAGGAGGCACGGCGGCAGTCTTCATCTACCTCCTCCTTGGTCTTGCCGGTCTTCCCGTCCTGGCAGGCGGCACGGCCGGACCTGCGAAGCTCCTGGGGCCCACCGGCGGTTTTTTAATCGGCTATATCCCTTTTGCCCTCATTTCCGGCCTGTTGATTGATCTTGCAACTTCCAAAAAAATAACTCGTAAGTCGACCTCTATTCTCCTGCAAATTGGCGGCATGGTCCTTGGTCTGCTTGTCCTCTATGTCTTTGGCACCATCTGGTTCCTCTTCCGTTATGCAGAATCGACGTCTTTTTTTGCCGCTCTCAAGCTCTGTGTCATTCCCTTTATTCCCTTTGATCTGCTCAAAATCCTGATTGCATACTTCCTGGGCGGCACTTTACGAGCAAGACTGATGCAGGCAGGCTACTTACCGTGAGGAACAGGATGGAGACTTCGAAAATTTCTTCTACCTGTTTGAATGCTCCCTTATCTGCTGCAAGCCTGGCGCCCCTCCTTCCGCAGGGAAGGGTAGAGCGCCTGCAGGTTTTTGATACCATCTCCTCGACCAATACCTATCTGTTGCAGAAGGAAACGTATGCAGACGGCATGGTCTGTCTTGCCGATGAACAAACGGCAGGACAGGGACGCAAGGGCAGAAGCTTCCTCTCCCCAAAGGGGATGGGCGTCTACCTGTCCTATCTTCTTGTGCCGGACGAGGAAGAGGCTCTTTTCCCCGCCAGCTCTTTTTCGACACTGACTGCCTATGTCTGTGTTGCTGTCTCCCGTGCCGTTTCCAGGGTCTGCGGCAGAACACCGGACATCAAGTGGGTCAATGATCTTCAACTGGATGGCAGGAAATTTTGTGGCATCCTGACTCAAATGACACTTTGCCAGGGTTCGGACAGGGTACAGAAAATCGTGACCGGAATCGGTGTGAACGTTTCAGAAAAAAAAGAAGATTTCCCGGAAGATCTGCGGGAATCCGTGACCTCCCTTGCGCAGGCTACAGGGCACCCGGTGTCCCGTGCCGCACTTGCCGCCGAACTGATTCTGCAACTCGACCGTATGCGGGAAGATTGGAGAAAAGAGCATCGATCTTCTTTTCTCCCCTTATCCACGCAGGAGAAGAACCCCAAAAGCATGAATGGTTCCCTGCCGCAAGAAATCCGCCAGTCTTACCTTGCAGCCTATCGCTCGATGGATGTTATAAAAGGGAAGGAGATCCGCGTCACGGATTGGAAACAGGAAAGAGAGGCCAGAGCGCTCGGCATCGGAGACAATTTCGAACTCCTCGTCCGCTTTAAAGATAACGGAGCGGAAGAAGCCCTCACCGGTGGAGAAATCACCGTCAGGCTCGTGTAGAAATGAGATAGGTCATCGTTTGCATCCATGGAAAGTCGCTTATAGGGCGGGTTACTTCTACGAAGTGCTGAGCGCGGAACGGGCGACCCTTTTTGTTCCACGTTTCCAATGGAAAACGCTTAGGACGGGTGCTCCCATCCTAAGGAATTAAGGACATTTGATTTCCGACTCGCCCCTTACCCTTTTCTGATTCCGCTTGTCTTCATACATTCTCTCATCTGCGCAACGGATGACCTGACTGGCTAAAGCCACGCCTTCTCCGCCGGACTGCATCCGATGTGCAACTTCCGCGTAGGTTGCAATTCCCAGTGCAATGCTGACCGGGAAGGGAACGTTTTCCTGTCTCTTGGCTTCGATCAGATTGTTCCGAATGGTCTTGGCAACATCATCCACGAGAGATGCGGGTGAAACCACACAGATGAATTCGTCTCCGCCGTTTCTGCCGGCAAAGGCGGTCGCATTCCGGATGGCGTCTTTGATTGCAATCGCAACCATCTGAATCAACTTGTCTCCGTAATCATGGCCGAAGATATCATTCGTCACTTTCAAGTCATTGACGTCAATGAAGATGACCGCATAATCTTCTTTTCTGTTATCATCCAGCATATCCAGCTTTCTCTGCAAATACTGCCTGTTGCCGAGTGCTGTCAGATTATCCGTGTAAGCAAGCATCTTCAGATGCTTCTCCTCCAGGGTCTTCTGTACAATGAAGGCCATCTTGAAGAAATAGGATGTGGCGAAGGTGAAGACCATGAGAAGAATCAAGACCTTGGCAAAACGCTGTTTGGCAAACCATTGCAGAATGAGGGGCGCTCTTTCCGTGATGCTGGCAGCCGCAATGATTCTGGTCTGTTCCAACAGTCCGAAGAGAGCGACAAAGATCAGTCCCCATTGCATGATGTAATCGGAGGTCGTTTTAATCTTCTTCCCGGGAAACAGAAGGGAGAAAAGAGCGGAAATCACCATCACAATCTGGAAGGCCTGCATCCACCGCAGATGATCCACAAAGGTATAACCGCTGGGAAGCACATAGAAAATCACGGTGAGGATGCCGACCGTAAGTGCAAACTTTCCAAACGTTTGCAGGTATCGTTTCACCCTGGGTCTTTCCACTTCAAAACTGGAGTAGATGGGCGCCGTTCCCATTAACAGATACATGCCGACATATTCACAGACCGCATTAAAATCTTCACTAGGCAAAAGAAGGTAGATCAGACCGGAATTTCCCATGTACCAAAGGGTCATCGAAAAGATCAGGAAGAACATCCAATAACCTTCCGGTGCGAAGTCCAGAATGCGGTAGAAGAACAAAGTGATCAGCATTCCGAAGACACAACAGACTAGGATCGTCACCAGCATCGCATAGGAGGTTTCCTGCCCGATGGCCACAAAGAAATCGTCATCCGTTTGCGGCATTAAAATAGGCGCATGAAAGGTATCCTCTAACAGGGTCATGTGCGGTTCGATCTCGATCCTGATTTCATCTCCGTACGCTTCTTTCGGAACCGGGATGGTGACCCTGAGGTGACCGATCATGTGCCTTTTAAGATGGTCTCCGCAGGAAACAATCAACTCATCCTTGTAGTATGCCCGCACCACGCTGGCATAATACATGAAATTGATCGATTGATATCCTTTTTCCAGACTCTTATCCAGAGGCAGGTGAATGGTAATTCGATCATGAATCGATCTGAAATTAAACATATTGTTGTGAAAGACATCTGTCGTTCCGTCTTCATGCTGCACGACGACCGTCATCTTATCCAGAACGGTATAAGAGTGTTCGGAGACGCCTCCCTTGAAACTGAACCAGAGCCAGAGGATGAAGATGGCGCTCGAAATGGCGATGTAGAGAAGGAGTACCGTATGAGATTGATTTTTTATCAACTTTTTAGTTTTTATTTACCCCCCCCCTTTCGGATTAGAGTAAAACCATTCTGGCCGCACCGAAGATACCTCCGTCATTGCCAAGGGATGCCAGTTTAAATACCACATTTCTGGTCGCATGAAAGGCAACTGGCGTATAATATTTTTCTATCATTTCTAGCAGGAAATCTCCTGCCTTAGAAACTCCTCCTCCTATGACAATCGCTTCCGGATCCACCACGCAGGTGATTCTGGCGAGCGCTTCTCCTAAATACCGCATGCTCTCCTGAAGACTGGAAAGTGCAAGTTCGTCTCCTGCTTTCGCACAGTCAACCACTTCTTTGCAGGAATTCGTATCCTGAATCTTCAGCGTGGTTGCCTTCTCCCAGGTGAGACTCTTTTTCTTTGCCAGGCGGGCGATTCCGGTTGCAGAAGCATACTGCTCGAGACACCCGTACTTCCCGCAGTTACAAGGCTCCTTCTCGTCTCTCTTTGCCAGCATGTGCCCGATTTCACCGGCCGCTCCGCTGCTGCCCGGCAGAATCTTGCCGCCCAGGATGATGCCTCCTCCGACGCCCGTTCCCAGAGTGACCATCACCAGATTCTGGTAGCCCTGCCCCGCACCTCTCCACTGTTCTCCCAGTGCGGCGACATCGGCATCATTGCCTACCCGAACCGGCAGATCACCCAAAAGCTGGGAAAGCTCTTTCGCTACATTGAAAACACCCCAACCAAGGTTCACGCAGGTATTGACGACTCCGTCTTCCAAAACCGGTCCGGGAACACCCATGCCGGTTCCTTCAATGTCTCCGGACAGGGAAAGATTCTTTGACTTTACCTTTGCCCGCAGTTCTTCCGCAATATCCGCCAGAATATACCTGCCCTTTTCCTCGGTTCTGGTCGGAATTTCCCACTTCTCCACGAGGTCTCCGTCGGTCTTGAACAATCCAAGTTTCACAGTGGTTCCACCTACATCGACCCCAAACGCATATTTTTTCATTCCGTCTGTCCCCCTGTTCCGGACAGCCGTTCTATTCTGATTACAAGTGCGGGTACGCTTTTCTTCCGCCTCTGTTTCTCATGGCGGGCACGTTTCTCTTCGCCGCCTCTGTTTCTTATGGCGGGCACATTTCTCTTCACCGCCTCTGTTTCCCGTTGCGGTCTTGTTCTTCTTCGCCGCCTCTGTTTTCATTATAGCACGATTGCCCGAAGCTTGATATGATTTTCAATTATATTATCGTATTTTTTATCAAAAATGTTTATATGTCTTTTTATATGATTTTGGGGTGCCAATACTTTTGACACCCCTGATGTAAAGCGCTTGCAATTCTTGCAAAGATATTCAGCCCTTCACGGCACCGCCGGTGACGCCTTCCACATAATATTTCTGAAGGAAGAGGAAGAGAATCGTCACGGGGATGGCGACTAAAATGCCTCCTGCGCAGAACCTGGTGAAGTATCCCTGATAGTCGTTCGTCCACACCCATCTGGTCATACCGACTGCCACGTTATATCCCTTGTCGTTGCCGAAGGCCACATAAGAAGCAAAAATATAATCGACCCAGGGCGCCATGAAAGCGGTGAGAGCCGTATAGATGATAATCGGTTTGGAGAGCGGGATCGTCATGATAAAGAAAACCTTGGCTCGCGAAGCGCCGTCAATTCTGGCCGCCTCGTCTAAAGCCTTCGGAATCGTGTCAAAATACCCCTTGCAGACGTAGTAACCCATTCCACTACTGGCGATATAGACCAGGATCAGTCCCGGCACTGCGCCGTCCTGCGTCAAATTGAATTGCTTTAACAGGAAGTACATGCAGATCATGGTAAGGAAGCCGGGGAACATACCGAGGATCAGCCAAAACCGCATCAGAAAATTCCTTCCCTTAAAGCGCATCCTGGACAGCGCATAGGCAACGCACAGGACGATGATGGTCTGCAGGATGGCAACCACAAAGGCGATGATCACCGTGTTGCGGTACCAGGTCGTATAATTGGTGCCATCCGAGAGCAGGAAGCGGTAATTGTCTAACGAAAACTTCTTCGGAATCAGGTAGTTCACCATTCCGCCGTATTCTTTGTCATAAGAGCGGAAACTCTGCATAAGCAGACCGAAGAAGGGAAAGAGCCAGATGATGCTGATGACGACCAGCAGGATGTAGCTAAGGATGTTGCCGGCCAGTCTCCGGCCCTTCATGGAAGCAAATTGATCGTTCTTATTCATTACTGGAAGCCCTCCTCATCCTTCACCGACGGCAGCATATTGTAAACCACAAGGGAAATCACTGCCGTTACCAGAAAGACCATGATGCCGATGACCGCAGCCATTCGATAATTCGTGTCATTGACCGTCATCTTGTACAACCAGGTCACGAGCAGATCCGTGTATCCGGCATTCCCCGCCAGGTCGGTCGAGAGAGGCTTGCCCTGGGTGAGCAGGAAGATGACGTTGAAGTTGTTCAGGTTGCCGGTAAACTGGGTGAGCAGGAAGGGACCTGTCACAAACAGCATGTAGGGAAGCGTGATCTTCCAGAACATCTGGAAGGGATTGGCTCCATCAATCCTCGCACTCTCATAGAGATCCTCCGGAATGTTCATCAAAAGTCCGGTGGCAATCAGCATCATAAACGGAATGCCGACCCAAATGTTCACGATAATGATCATTATCCTTGCCAGCGTGGGGTTGGTCCAGAAAGGAATCGGAGAAGAAATGATTCCCGCCCTTGTCAGCCAGGCATTGACAATGCCGTCATTTGCAAACATCTTGCAAATATAAAGGAGAGAAACGAACTGCGGAACCGCAATCGTCATTACCAGAATGGTGCGCCAGACTTTCTTAAACTTGATGCCTTTTTTATTGATCAGCATCGCAACGGCAAGTCCCAGGAAATAGTCGATAAAGGTGGCAAAAAAAGCCCAGACCAGCGTCCAGATTAACACCTTGACAAAAGTCTCCGCAAAACCGCTCGTGCCGAAGGAAAAGAGGCTCTTAAAATTCTCCAGTCCCACCCAGGTAAACAGGTTGGTCGGTGCCTGATGGTTGGCATCGTAGTTGGTGAATGCCACACAGACCATGAAGAGGATCGGCAGAACCGTAAAGATGAAAATCCCCAGGCAGGGAAGAGCAAGCAGTGTTTTATCAAAATTATGATCGAGAAAAGAGTACAGAAAGGTTCCGTTGGTAGGAAGCTTCTTTCCGGAGCGAAGAATCCTCTCCTCTTCTCTATTCTCGCGAATATTCATTCTCCAGATGAAAAGGAACGCCAGAATAATAACAATGGTCAGAATACCGAACAGGAGAATCAAAAAGCTGTTGTCTCCGTAGATCGTTCTGCGGTGGATCTTTTGTGTCTCCACCGTTCCCAGTGTGGCCAGTTTGCCGAGGTATACCATACCGAGCCCGGTAATGTACCAGAGGAAAAAAAGCTCAGACGCAAGGAAGGCCAATCCTTTGACGATCTGTCCTCTGAGCAGAGGTCCCAGTCCCATAATGAGAAAGGATAGTCTGGTCTTAAAATCACCCTGAGCGAAGGTGGTTCCGATGTCTTTCAGATCGCCGCCGATCACAGAAAAGACACCTGCTGTCTTATCATTTTTTTTGCCTGTCATAACACGCCCTCATATCTGTTTGCAATTCGAGCCGGCAAAAAATGCCGGCTCGTATGTGACGATCCTCTGAAAGTTATTTTACATAGCTCTTGCAGGTATCCTGGAACTTCTGCAGTGTGGCAAGCAGATCCGCATCCGAGGTCTTGCTGGTGATCTTGCCGGTGATGACACTGTCTGCCAGACCGGTAGAGAGCGACCAGAAATCAGCAGGATACTGTCCCTGCGGTACGTCGTACTGCATTTGCTCGTTCAGTGCGCTCAGTGCCTCATCCGCCTTGACTTCAGAAGACTGCTGTGCAGCCTTGTTGGACGGGCCCCAGCCTACTGCCTTGTATCTTGCAAGCTGTGCTTCCTCGCTGGACAGGTAAGCTGCCAGCGCATCGCAAACTGCAAGCTTTGCTTCATCCTGCTGCGGCTTCACGCCAAGGAGCTTGTAACCGGAAAAGCCGGAGAGCTGATAGGTCTTGCCGTCCGAACCCGTGAAAGAAGGAAGCTTTGCGCAGGCATAATTGTCTCCGAAGAGCTTCTTAACCGATTCTGCATCCCAGGTTCCGTCGATGATTGCTGCCGCATTGGTTGCTTTGCCGGCGGAAGATCCGTTCTGGAAGGAGCTGGAAGATGCGATCTTGATCATCTCTTTCAGAGCCATCACACCTTTATCGGAAGCATAGTCGGCATCCATGGAAGTGAAGTTACCCTTGTCGTTGGTCTCATAAGAAAGCTTGCAGCCGGTTCCGAAGAAGAGAGAGGTCTGATACCAGCCGTTGTTGATTTCAAAGTAGAAATTCTTCTTGGCATTCTCGCAGTCGGAAATGATCTTGTCCAGATCGGAAGGATCCTTCACGACGCTCTTATCATAATAGAGGAAATAGCCGTTGTCAGAGGTTAACGGATAGGCATAGAGAGAATTTCCGACGGTGGCTGCCTTGACGGAACCTTCGTCATTGTCGCTCTTAACCTTCGCTTCGTTCTCCGGTGCTACCTCTTCCAGTCCGCCGGCAGAAACCAATCTTGCGATCTGGTCCTGGGCAAACCCGAATACGTCCGCTCCTGCCTGCACATCGGTGATCACGTTGCTGGCGGCATCTCCTTCGCCGACTGCTTCCACCGTAAACTTCGCATCCTTGATGCCCGGGTTCGCTGCCTGGAACTGCTCGATTTCCTTCTTGGTAAAGTCTACGCAGTTATCTGCGACCCATACCTTGATGTCCCCCTTATAATCAAGAGGTGCTGCTGCAACAGACGCACTGGCTGCTGCTCCGCTTGCTGCCTCCTGTGCCGTAGAGCCTGCGCTCTGCGCTTCCGAGGTGCTCTGCGCCGTCCCCGGTGCTGCCCCGCCACAACCTGCCAGCATGAAAGCGGCACTGGATGCGGCCAGTAAAACCGATACCAACTTCTTTTTCATGATTTACCTCCTCTTTACCGGATTGCTCCGGTAATATCTATTTTTACGCCTTTTACTTTGCGTCAGAATCGCCGAAAAGTCAAGGGCAACTTTGGTTCTCCTCCTTCATCAAACACACTTTTTCTCGCATTGAGTCCGGTTCTTTTTTCGTGTATACTATTTCCCATGCAAAAAAAAATCGCTGCCATCAATGATCTATCGGGGCTTGGAAAATGCTCCTTATATGCGGACATCAGCATCGCCTCCGCCATGGGAATCGAAGTCTGCTCTCTGCCGAGTGCCATCCTGACTTCGCAGACGGGCTACCGCGACTACTGCTGTACCGACTTCACCTACCAGATTTCCACTTACACCGAGAAGTGGAGCAATTTAGGTCTGTCTTTTCAAGGCATCCTGAGCGGCTTCCTTGCGTCCTCTGACGCTGCCGATGAGGTGTGCGAATTTCTGGAACGCTTCCATTCAAAGGAAACCCTTTACCTCTGCGATCCGGTTCTGGGAGACAACGGAAACTGTTTTTTTACCTTTGGAGAAAGGCAGACCGCCGCCATGAGAAAGCTTGCGGCAAGAGCGGATATTCTGACGCCGAACCTGACAGAATTCTGCCTGCTCTATCAGGCTTCCTACGAAGAACTCCTGCGGCAAACGGCAGGAGACACAGAGGCTCTTGCTCAGGAGCTGCTTTCCATCTACCGCCATGCAAGAAGCGCCGAGGCCGTCTCCGCAACAGACGATCGCAGCTCTACGGACGAGGCGCAAACCGTGATTGTCACCGGTATCCCCTCTCTGAACAGGAACACCGGCGAAAAGGAAATGGTCAATCTGATTTTGAATCAGGCGGGCATCATCGGCAGAAGCAGCACCAAGCGTCACGGCGCCGAGGTGTCGGAACAGGGAACCTCCTACTCCGGAACGGGTGATCTCTTTGCAGCCATCGTCCTCTGCGATCTTCTGCGCGGAAGAAAAATCGAAGACGCCGTCCGCCTGGCAACCGCCTTTCTGTCCCGCTCGGTTGCAGACACCGTAAGGGAGGAGACGGATCGCAACGGGGGCATCCACTTTGAAACGCATCTTTCCATGCTCCTGCCTGAATCCGTACCGCCAACCCGCCCCGGGGATCTTCTTTGATTCCGCCCCATAAGAGCAAGTACCTACCGTCCTATCAGGCAACGCCCAGTGCATACGAAAGGAACCTTTCCACCAACAATCCCATGCAACAACAAGTAAATCCGCCCTATATCAGAACCATAGAGGAAATGATCGCCGATCCTGAAGACAAGCTGGTGATCGATGTCAGGCGTTTTGAGGATTTCCAGGAGGAAACCTATCCCGGCGCCATCCATATCTTCATAGAGGAACTTTTCTCCCGCAGGGAAGAGCTTCCGAAAGACGGCAGACACATTTATCTCTTGTGCTACTCCGGCAGGAATAGTGAAGAGGTGGCAAAGGATCTTCAGCAGGAAGGCTACCTCATCTATAGCATTCAGGACGGTTATTATAGCTACATCCGCCTGCGGATGCGGGATCTTTTGCAAAAAGAAGAGGCAACCACCCGGAGGTGTAAGGAAATTGAGCGCAGCATCATCAAGCGTTTCCGAAGGGAAATCTGGAGCCGTTTCACCCGGGCGATCAACACCTATCAGCTGATTCAGGACGGAGACAAAATTGCCGTCTGTATCTCGGGCGGCAAGGATAGCTTCTTGATGGCGAAACTCTTTCAGGAGCTTCACCGTCACGGCAAACAGAATTTCGAAGTCGTTTATCTGGTGATGAACCCGGGCTATAACGAGACAAACTATCAGGCGATTCTCGATAACGCACAACTCATGAACGTCCCGATTACCGTTTTCACCTCGGAAATTTTCGACATCGTCGCCGGAGAGAAAGAAGCTTCTCCCTGCTACCACTGCGCCAGAATGAGGCGGGGGGCGCTTTACCACAAGGCAAAAGAACTTGGCTGCAATAAAATTGCCCTCGGTCATCACTACGATGATGTGATCGAAACCATTCTGATGGGGATGCTATACGGCGGTCAGGTCCAGACCATGATGCCGAAGCTGCATTCCACCAACTTCCCCGGCATGGAACTGATCAGACCGCTCTACCTGATTCGGGAAGACGATATCAAGCGCTTCCGCGACTCGAATCAGTTGCGTTTCATTGCCTGCGCCTGTAGACTGACCGAAAGCTGCGCCTCCTGCGGCGGCACCGACAGGGGCAGCAAGCGGGCGGAGATCAAGAATCTCATCCGCCACCTCCACGAGCAGAACCCCTATGTCGAAGCCAATATCTTTAAGAGCGTGGAAAATGTCTCCTTAAATACCATCATCGAATACAAGACCGGAGACGGCAAAAGGCACAACTTTCTGGATCAATACGACTGAAAGCCCGGTGGCAGCGGAAATCGGGTTCCGATCAACCATCCCTCTGCTCTCCGATCTATTGGAGATGTCCTCCGGTCTTCTGACCGTAATATGCGCCCGCCCCATGTTTGCGGAAGTAGTGCTTATCCTGCAACTCCTGCGGTGCCGGAGTGACATCCGCATTCAGACGTTCGGTTCTGGCTGCCATCTTAGCTACTTCCTCCACCACGACTGCGTTGTGCACCGCTTCTTTGGCATCCCTTCCCCAGGCAAAAACACCATGATTCCGAACCAGCGTCGCCGGGGTTGCCTGCGGATCTTTTTTTCTTGCAGCAAATTCATCGGCAACGACAATCCCCGTGTTCTTCTCGTATTCTCCTTCGATCTCTTCCTTCGTCAGCCCTCTCACGCAGGGGATTTCTCCATAAAAATAATCGGCGTGCGTCGTCCCGTAACAGGGAATATCCCTCCCCGCCTGTGCCCAGGAGGTCGCCCAGGCCGAATGGGTATGCACAATGCCGCAAACTTCGGGAAAACGACGATAGAGAACGACATGCGTGGGCGTATCCGAGGAAGGTCGTAACTTCCCCTCCACCTGGTTTCCCTCCAGATCCATCACCACCATGTCCTGCGGTGTCAGCCTGTCATACTCCACCCCGCTCGGCTTGATTACAAAGAGCCCCTTCTCCCTATCCATTCCGCTCACATTCCCCCAGGTGAAGGTCACCAGACCGTATTTCGGCAAGAGTAGATTGGCCTCGTACACTTCTTTTTTTAACTCTTCCAGCATGTTTGTCTCCCTTCTTTCTAAAAATTCTTCGATCCCGTCCTAATGCCACGGCGAAGCCACAGACACAAAATCATAAATCTTATTTTGTTTGATTTTATCCGTATATTTTATGATTTTATCATATATATCATAAATCCTCGCCCTTCCTATAAAAAAAATCTAAAACCAACCGATACTTTTAAATAGTAAACCGTCTTTATCGCGGTTGCAAACACAGGGCATAAGCAGTCTTCAAAATAGAAATGATTGGACGGAAGGAGAAAACATGAGAAAAACTATCAAGGGCAGGCTGACGATGATCGTGATTCTAATCATGTTTATCGTATTGTATGTCTATGCCACGGTGGTCATTTTGGTCACGGATGACAAGGTTACAATGCTATCGCAGCATGAGTTACAACTGCAAGCGGACCGTTATGCGGAAATGATCAATACCGAGATGGAAAAAGAAAAGGGTTATGCCTCGGGAGCTGCCAGCGCCATCAGCGCACTTCAAACAGCCAAGCCTGACGAGGCGTCCATCCGGAATATTCTGGTCGAATTCGCCGCCGGTCAGAAATTGCTGTTAAATCTGTACTACGGCGCCGCAGACGATCATTCTTTTTACCAGTATGAAAAAGATGCCACCACCCCAGAGGGGTATGATCCGACGGCAAGGGGCTGGTACAAACAGGCCGCTGCCGCAGGAAAAACCATCGTAACCGATCCCTACTTCGACGTTCTCAAGGGGCAGCAGATGTGCACCACGATCGCCTCCCCCGTCTATCACAATAACCAGCTAATCGGTGTCGTCGGACTCGATATCGGCATTGAGTCCATCGTCGCCCTCGTCGACTCCATTAATTATACCAAAGGCGTCTATGGCTTCTTAATCGACAGCACCGGACATTATGTCGTCCACCCCAATGATGCCTGGGCTCCTTCGCAGCAGTCTTCCACCCTGGTGTCAGACGCCATGCCCGTCCTGGAAAACCTCCTCAAAAACCCGGGCAGCACCACTCTGAAAACCAAGGATTACAACGGCTCCATGGTTCACTTTGCCACCGCCCGTATCGACACGGTCGGCGGTGTTCTGGGCATTTCCCTTCCTGCCGCTTATATTGATGTCGTCGCCAACTCCATGATTATCCTTTCCATCGTCTTTGCCGCCATCGTTCTTACCATCGCCAGCCTGATCATGCTGAAAGTCATCAGCAAGATGTTAAAACCGATGGAAACGATGAAGGTCTTCATCAAGGAAAAGGTGGTCGGCACCAACGCTGATGAGAAGCCGGCTCAGAATGAGGTAAAAGAAATCGAATACCTCATCGGAGAGCTGCAAAACCGCTTCATCTCCACCATCCGCATGACCAGAGATGAGTCTTCCAACGTACAGGCCAAGATGAACGAGACGACGGAACACATCAGCAATATGGGTCAGAACATCACGGAAATCAGTGCAGCCATGGAGGAAACGAGCGCCAGCATCGACCTGCAGACCCAGAGCATCAGCAGCATCAACTCCGCCACCTCGGATGCCTCCGTTGCGGTAGAAAAACTCTCTCAGGACACGCAGGAAATGGCCACCCGTGCCGATGAAATCGTCGTTCGTATCGATGAAATGGTGCCGCAGGTTCTTTCCAATAAAAAGAATGCGGTTGAAATGGTCGGAAGCAGTCGGGAGAAATTGGAAGCTGCCATTGAAGAGACCAAGATCATCTCCCAGATCGTAGACGTTTCACAGGCCATCAAGGCCATTGCCTCTCAAACGAATCTCCTGGCGCTCAACGCTTCCATCGAGGCCGCCCGTGCGGGAGACGCCGGCAAGGGCTTTGCGGTTGTTGCGGGTGAAATCAATTCCCTTTCTTCCAACACCGCCGAGGAGATTGAAAAGGTCAACCAGCTCACCGACAAGGTGATGAGCAGTGTCAACACGCTGGCAAAAGAAGCCGGCAACGTCCTGGAATTCCTGAATACGGTTGTCCTCAAGGACTATGACAGCTTGGAAGACCTCGCCACCCGTTATAAAGAAGACGCCGGATACTATCTCGACACCTCCGGCACTCTGGGCTCCAGCGCCGATGAACTCAATGCAACCATGAGCAACATCAACGAGATTCTGGATACCATCAACGCTTCCCAGCACGAACTCAATGAAGCAGTCCAGAACGTCAGCGATAATCTGCAGGAGATCACCAACTCCAGCAGCCAGGTCAGCGACGAGACAAAGGATGCATTAAGCAGCATCACCGCCCTTCAGGAGACCATCAGCACCTTTAATGTCTAAAGATGCACTAGCGACAAAAGCCGCAGGGAAGAGATTCCCTGCGGCTTTTGTCGCCTTTCTTGAAACGGTTCTCTCCCTGTGGTAACTTTATAGTTATATTTGTTGTTTGATGCTCTCATCCCTGTAAGGAGACACACGCATGTTAGGAGATCACTTTCTCGGTTTATATGAAAAAGCAATGCCCCCCACGCTCTCATGGGAAGAGCGGTTAAAAACCGCCCGTGATCTGGGTTTTGATTTTGTGGAAATTTCGATTGATGAGACAGACGAGAGGATGGAACGGCTGGATTGGAACTCTGCTGAACGAAAGCAATTTGCAGATACCGTCCGCCAATCGGGAATCCGGATCCCCAGCCTGTGTCTGAGCTGTCACCGCAGGTATCCATTCGGCAGCGCACTTCCGGACAACCGCATTATGGCCAAACGGCTGATGGAAAAGGCCATCCGTTTTTGCAGCGACCTCGGGATTCGCGTCATCCAGCTGGCAGGCTACGATGTTTATTATGAGCCGTCAACTGCAGAGAGTCTGCAACTTTTTCAGGAAGGATTGTCCCATGCAGTGGAGACTGCCGCAAAATACCAGGTGATGTTGGCAATGGAAATCATGGATACAAGGCTCATGAGTAGCATCACACGATACAAGACATACAAGGAGCAGCTACCCTCTCCCTGGTTTCAGCTCTATCCGGACATCGGGAACTTGTCTGCCTGGGGAAATTCGATCGAAGACGAGCTCACAATCGGCATCCACGACATCGTGGGAATCCACTTGAAGGACACTCTGGCCGTCACGGAAAATTTTTCCGGAAAATTTAAAAATGTCCCCTTTGGTGATGGCTGTGTGGACTTTCCCTTTGCCTTCCGCACCCTGGAAAAGCTCCATTATCACGGTCCCTACATGATGGAAATGTGGTATGATCCGAATTCCGACTGGCGCTCCATCATCTCTCAGGCAAAAAAATGGATGGACCATGCATACCAGAAAGGAACTCTCCTGCTATGAAATACTATCTCGGCTTGGATAACGGAGGCACCTCCACCAAGGCAGCGCTTTTCACAAAGGACGGAACCCAACTGGCAGTGGAGAGCATTGCCACCGCTGCCCTCACACCTGCGCCCGACCTTGTCGAAAGGGATATGGTGCAGATGTGGGACGATAACTGCCTGGTGATTCAGCGCCTGCTTTCCGGACACCATATCGATCCAAAGGATATTGCCGGCATTGGTTTGTGCGGTCACGGAAAGGGGCTCTATTTATGGGGAAAAAACGGGAAGCCGGCCCGCAACGGCATCCTCTCCTCCGACAACCGTGCATGGCAGATCGTTGCGAACTGGAAGGCAGACGGTACGGAAGAAAGGGCTTTTTCCCTGTCCTGCCAGCATATTATGGCGTGCCAACCTGTCGCTTTACTCGCTTACCTTCGCGATCATGAGAAGGAAGTATTAAACCAAACGCAGTGGATCTTTGCATGTAAGGACTATATCCGCTTCCGTTTGACCGGAGAAGCGAGGGCGGAATTAACCGATGCTTCCGGCAGCGGTCTCTTAAATTTGCATACGGCGGATTATGACCTTGCGCTATTGCAGCTCTTTGGAATAGAAGGAATGAAGGATGCGCTTCCGCCTCTGTGCCAATCCACAGAAATTGCCGGGGCCGTTTCGAAGGAAGCCGCCCTCGCAACCGGATTGCGGGAAGGCACTCCTGTCATTGGAGGGATGTTTGACATTGATGCCTGCGCACTCGCCGTCGATGTGACTGATGAAAAAAATATCTGCATGATCGCCGGCACCTGGAGTATTAACGAATACCTGCGTCCGGACCCGATTACCGATGGACGCGTCCTGATGAACTCCCTCTTTTGCCTGCCAAACTATTTTCTCATCGAAGAATCCAGCCCCACCTCTGCGGGGAACAACGAGTGGTTCATCAACCAGCTTTTACCGGAACTCAAACAAGAAGCACAGAGAAACGGTACGAATATTTATGAGGTCATGAACGAGTGGTGTAGCGAGTTCAACCCCTCCGATTTTGTTCCTGTTTTTCTCCCCTTCTTAAGTGCAAGCAACGTGAACCCGCTTGCCCGTGCTGCCTTTGTCGGGCTCGACGCTTCCCACACGAGACACCACCTGCTTCGTTCCGTTTATGAGGGAATCGCCTTTTCTCACAGATGGCATCTGGACAAACTGCTGTCCACCAGAGAAGCAAAAGAGAATACCATCCGTCTGGCGGGGGGAGCAGCCCGTTCCAGGGTTTGGACGCAGATGTTTGCCGACGTCATGAACCTCCCGGTGGAAACCGTTTCCGTCAGTGAAACCGGCGCGCTGGGATGCGCCATTGCACTTGCTGCTGCCTTAGGCGATTATTCCGACCTCTCCGCTGCCTCCAGGCACATGTGCAGGATTCAACCTCCCGTCTTGCCAAATCCTTCTTCTCACGAAGCCTATGAGAAAAAATATAAGCTCTATCAGAAAACCATTGCCGCACTGGACAATGTTTGGGAAGACATGCAGAATCTGATTTCAAGGGGTTGAGCGGACCTCCCCCCGCGAACCTGCTGCAGACCGGAGACAGAAGCCTCTTCCCGGCGCCCCGTCTGCAAAGAGCCGGTAATTCCGCCTTCCTTCCTCGCTGTCAATCAAAAAAAGCTGTCGCCCGGATCAACCTTCCTTCCGAGCGACAGCCCTTTTTCTTTGTTCTTATTTCATGCAAGAATCCGAACCGGTTTTCTTCTTTATTTCTTTTCGTAATCCGAACCGGTTTCTGTCATATAGACATTGTGTCCGTCCTCACTGAGCATGATCGGATTGTCCCATCCCGGAATTTTCTCGCCATTCTTGAGCTCATTTCCCTGTAACAGGTAGGTTGCAACGGCAATGGTGATCTTTCCCAGATCCTGCGTATTCCAAAGCGTACCACAATCCAGTGCGCCATCGGACAGGACATCCTGAATGTCGGCTTCTACGCCATTTGCCACTAACGAAACCTTATCCTGCAGTCCCAGATCTCTAATTGCCTCTGCACAGCCGGGCGCAGTCGGTGTGGAATAGCCAAGGATCCCAATGACATTCGGATAGGCCTTCATGATGTCTTTTGTCGTTGAATAAGCGACATCCTGTTTCTCATCGGTCGGATACGGATCGCCATTGTTGACAATCTCCAGCTTCGGATATTTTTTTGCAATATAATCCTTGGAAGCCTTAATCCATGCATTCAGGTTTGCAGCAGAGAGTCCGCCGGTCACGAGGGCGATCTGTCCGGAGTCTTTTCCCATGTATTCCACAAGTTTATCGACCATGTGCTCGCCGAATTTCTGATCGTTCACCTGGCATACCGAAACCTTTGTCAAAGAAGGATCCGCCTGCGTATCCCAGTCCATCACGAGAATGCCGGCATCCTTTGCCTTCTTCAGAACCGATGTCATCGCTGCCGGATCATTGGGTGCCACCGCAATGGCGTCCACTCCCTGAGAAATGTAATCTTCCAGCATGGTAACCTGCTGTGCCGCATCTGCGGTCGTCGGTCCATTGTATGTGCAGGTAACGCCAAGCTCCTTTGCCGCCTCCTGCGCACCGTCGTTACAGGTGGTAAAATAAGGAATTCCGACGAGCTTCGGCATGAATACAATGTTTTTTCCTTCCGCTCCTGCCGCTTTTGCAGAAGACGCCGTACTGGAACCCGCTGCGGGTGCCGCTCCCGAACTGGAAGATGCCGCGCCGTTGCTTGCGCCGCCGCAGCCCATCAGCGTCAGGACCGTTGTGCAGACCATCAGTGCACTTACTACCTTTCTTTTCATTACCTTTCCTCCCTTTTGTTTCTATAGCGTTGATTGACCTCTATTCATTCATGTCCCTTCGACACGAAGAATATTCCTAACTGCTCAGGCGACAGTTGTATTTCCTCTGCGCTTTGCAATCATTCTGCGATCCGCCAAAATTCCCGTGATATGCCTGACCGCCAAAACCAGAATCAAAATGCTTCCTGTAATGATATTGATGATATACCGATCCGTTCCAAAGATATTTAAGCCGGTGGAAAGTGTCTGCATAATCATGACTGCGATCACCGTCCCTGCCACCGTTCCCTCGCCTCCATTGATATCGGTTCCACCCAGCACAACTGCAGTGACCGCCTGCATAAGATAGGAGGAGCCATAGTCAATCTTCGCACTGGCATAGTGTGCGCTGATCAGAATGCCGGAGAGCCCATAACAAAGGCCGGAAAAGACGTAGACCAACAACAGAACCTTGCGTGTATTGACGCCGGAAAAACGTGTCGCCACCTCGCTGCAGCCCACCATATACGTCTCTTGTCCAAACTTCCCTCTCTCCAGCAAATAGTGCGCCACAACCACCATGAGGGCATAGACGATGATGGTCACGGGAAGCCAGCCTATTTTCGCCGTCCCGATGTTGCTGAAGGGTTCCGGGAAGCCGGAAACGGAGCCTCCCTTGGTCAGACGCAAGCCGATTCCCTCATAAATCATGCGAGTGCCCAGGGTGATCAACATGGCGACACAGCCTACATACCCGATTAAATAACCATTGAGCAGCCCCGTCAGGAGCGATATTCCCATAATCAATATAATTCCGCCCACCGTTCCGAGCACAGGATTGGCCTGTGTAAAGGCGGATGACATGAACAGCCCCGCAATAATGGCCGACATCATGGACCCGGTAATGATGGAAAGATTCATGCCCCCCGTCAAAACGGCCGCCATCATGGCTAACGCCATCAACCCAAACTCAGGCATTTGGAAGCACATATTCTGCAGGTTTGTTGAAGACAGGAACTTCTTTGGCGACAGAACCGACATCACGATAAAGACAAGCACGAAGATCAGGAAAAGAACCATTTCATTGCGGTGTGATTCTTTTAGCCTTTTCAAAAACATAACCTACTCCTCTCTCAATCTTCTACATCCACCTTGCAGGCATTCTTTTCCGCAATCCGTGTATTGATGGCATCCACCACGATTGTCAACACAATAATCACTCCCATGACGACCTTCTGATAATAGGTGGATACCCGTACGAGCACCAGGCCGTTCTTGATGACGGCCATCAGGATGATCCCCAGCGTCGTACCAAAGACCGTACCGATTCCACCGGCCAGGGAAGCTCCTCCCAAGACGATGATTGCAATGACATCCATCTCATAGTTCAGATAGGTATTCGGATCGACCTGACCGACAATGCTGATATGAACGACGGCGGATAGCCCCGTCATAGCGCCGCAGAACATATAAACGAACATCAGAATCCGATCCGGCTTGTATCCTACCCGCAGCGCAGACTGTAAATTGCCGCCCACTGCATAAATGCCACGTCCAATCAGCGTATTCCTCAGGATAAACCAGGTAACGATTCCTGCTAACAGGAGAATCCAGATCTGGCTGTAAATTCCTGTTGCATTTCCTCCACTCTGTACATTTCCCAGCTTAAAGGATCCGAATTTAGAAAACCATTCCGGTAGACCCGAGATCCAAATCCCTCCGGAATAAAGAAGCACCGCCGCCAGCGTAATCGTCTGTACGCCAATGGTTGCCACAATCGGCGGGATCTTGATTTTGGTAATGAGAAAACCGTTGATCGCACCCACCAGTGCGCCCACCAGCATGGACAACAGGATCACAACAAACACGTTCGTCCCGGGATTCGCTTGCATGAATTTCCCTGCCACGACGGCGCAAAGAGCAATGGTCGAGGAAACCGATAAATCAATCCCACCCGTAATCAATACCGGCAGCATCCCGAAAGCCATGATGCCGTATACTGCATTGCTCCTGATGAAATCGACGATATTATTGAAGGTGAGGAATACCGGATTCACGAGGGTAATCAGTACCGAAAGCAGGACGATGATCGCGAGAATCACAAATTCCTTTTTTTGTTTAAACACATTCATGATCTTAGGCATCTTGCAACAATCCCCTTCTTTATGAAACCGCTTTATTCATAATCTGTTCTTGCGTGACTTCTTTGTTATCCAGGATCCCCGTGATGCGCCCTCTTCTCATTACCATGATGCGATCGCTGCAGGCGATGATTTCCGGAAGTTCCGATGAAATCATAATCACCGCCGTCCCCTGATCTGCGATATCCCGCAAAATCTTATGGATCTCGTCTTTTGCCCCGATATCCACCCCGTTTGTCGGCTCATCCACAATCAAAACCCGGGCATGGGTGGCTATCCATTTTGCCAGCACGACTTTCTGCTGATTTCCACCGGACAACTGGGATACCCGGTTGTTCGCATCCTTGGGACGCACATCCAACATCTGAATCCACTGATCGGCGGCATCATGCATCTTCTCGCGATTCAGTATGCCCAGAAAATTGGTATATTTCGATAACTGTGGCAAAAGAATGTTGTCTCTTACCGTCTTTTTCAGGACAAGTCCCTGTGTTTGTCTGCTTTCCGGTATGTAGGCAATTCCATTTTCCAGCGCTTCTTTCGGCGACCGTATCTGAACCTCCTTCCCCTCCAGCCAGATTTTTCCGGAATCTGCCGGGTTCAGACCGAAGATCGCCTGCATGGTTTCACTTCTGCCCGCGCCGACCAGTCCGGTGACGCCTAGGATTTCTCCCGCCCTCGCTTCAAAGGAAATGTCCTTGAAGTTGCTGGCTTTGCTGAACCCTTCCACCCGCAACACAGGCTTCTTCTCCACCTTGCCGCTTCCGAGATAGCTCTTTACTTCGATTTTACGCCCAACCATCATGGAGATCAGGTCCGCTTCCGGTGTCTCCCCGGCTTCTACCGTATTCACATACTGCCCATCCCTGAAGATGGTAAATCGATCTGCCACATGATACAGTTCGTCCATCTTATGTCCGACGAACATAATGGCAATCTTTTGTTTCTTGAGATTCTCAATGATCTCATATAACCTCTCCACCTCGGATCTGGAGAGCGCAGAGGTCGGTTCGTCCATGATGATCATTTTGGCTTTCTGCGCGACAGACGCCGCAATCGCCACCATCTGCTGCCTGGCAACGGAAAGATGCCCGACGATATCCTGCGGGTCAATATCTGCTTGCAAAAAATCCAAGGCCTCCTTCGCCTTACGATTGATTTTTTTCCACGGAATCATCCACTCGTTCTTCTCGATGATTTCATTGATCCCGATGTTTTCCGCCACCGTCAGATTGGAGAACAAGCTGAAATCCTGATAAATAACGGAGATTCCCCTCTTGATCGCATCCATCGGGTCTTTGATGCTTACTTCCTGTCCTTCAATGACGATCTTCCCTCCCTCATCGGGCGGCTGCACGCCGGAGAGAATCTTGATCAATGTGGACTTCCCGGCACCGTTTTCCCCCACAAGGGCATGCACCTCTCCGGGATAAATATCGAACTTGACCTGATTCAAGGCTTTCACTCCCGGGAAAGTCTTGCTGATATTAGAAATTTCTAAGAATTTTTCTGCCATAATCCCTTTCACTGACGAAACGATCAGCCTCCACGATGCCTTTATTAGTGACTTTTGGTCAACTTGTAGATGGAATCGTATCTCATTATCAAGAATCACCACGAAGATGTCAAGACTATCTGCCAAACTCTCTAAGAAGCCCCTCGCATCCGTCCAGGATATCCTCATGGCACTTCTGAAAGTCCCTCGTGTACCACGGGTCCGCAACATCTCCCGGATGGTCGGTAAACGAAAGAAGGAGGCGGATCTTGTTGTCCGGATCTCCTCCGAAGATTCTAAGCATGTTCTGCCGGTTCCTCTCATCCATGCCGATCAGATAGTCATATTTGTCGTAGTCTTCTCTTTGCAGAAGGGACGCTCTCTTTTTCCTGCAGTCTATCCCCTCTTTTCCCAGAATTTCACGCACAGGAGGATAGACCGGATTCCCCCTCCCGCATGCGATTTCTTCGCTGGAAGTGGCCTTGGATGCAATTTCAAATTCATCACCTCTTCCGCTCTCCTCCACCATTTTTCGAAATAAAAATTCTGCCATAGGGCTGCGACAGATATTACCGTGGCAGACAAAACAGATTTTTTGCATCGTAATCTCCATTCCGCGCCTTCTGCGCGGCACAAATAGTAATAAAAGGATCGACCGTCCTCCACATCGTGCCTATCGAGGCATCCCTGAATGCAAGTCATTCGGAACGGTCCACTCATGTTCAATCATGTAATCAATGAACTCTTTGTTGAGCTGCAAATCGTAATTTAGCACATAATAAGCTACATCTCCCGGCCATATATATTTGCCATCTGTCATATCATCGGGGGTTCCCGCAATTCCCCTTTCCGGACGTAAGACATCTGGTAGTATATGTATAATGGTGTAAATTGAATAGAGCCAACGTCCCAACCTTTAGGTCTCATGCAAATCGCCACAATCAACATCATACCAAGGAGGAAGGACACGATTGCTCAACTCAATATTACACTGAGTCAGGACGAGACTCTACATTTACTTGCAATCGATAGGAATACCTCGCAGCAGGGATTCAGCTTCGCCTGAAGTGCAACGAACTAATGCAGACGCAGGGACATCCTGAACCGGCCGGAAGTGCAAAGATCACGCCGGCCTATCATCTGCCCGCTGATTATGTGATCCACACCGTCGGTCCCATTGTTCAGGGGCCGCTCACGGAAGAACACGAACGGCTGCCAGAGCGTGATGCTCTGTTGGCCGTCTTTTTTGTTTTCAGAAAAAAGATGTAGCGATATAATAAACATGACATACTTGTGTCGTGTTATCTTTGTTAAGCTATGAACGGAGCGTGAAAAGCAATGAAGATAGACAGGCTGATCGGGATATTGTCGATTTTACTGCAGAAAGAGAAGACAACGGCGCCCGAACTGGCTGAGCGGTTTGAGGTTTCCAGGCGGACGATTAACCGGGATATCGAGGACCTTTGCAAAGCCGGAATCCCGATCAGGACGATGCAGGGTACAGGCGGCGGTATCAGCATCATGGACGGATACCTCATGGATAGGACGATCCTTACATCAAAGGATATGCAGATGATCCTTGCCGGTCTCCGGAGCCTTGACAGCGTGAGCGGAAGCAGATATTACGGGCAGCTGATGGAGAAGATTCAGACAGGCTCATCCGAATTTATAAGTGGCAGGGATTCCATGCTTATCGACCTGTCCTCGTGGTACAAGGGGACACTAGCGCCAAAGATTGAGATCATACAGGAAGCGATAGAGAACAGGCATTTGCTTGATTTCAAGTATTTCGCTCCTTCGGGGGAGAGTGTCCGCACGATAGAGCCGTACTATCTGGTATTTCAGTGGTCGAGCTGGTATGTATGGGGCTGGTGCTTAAGCCGCAAGGATTTCCGTCTGTTTAAGCTGAACCGTATGGACGGACTTTCAGACACGGGAGAGACCTTTCTATGCCGAGAAGTTCCAATGCCGGATCTGTCCAATGAGAAGATATTCCCGGGTGGCATCGCGGTAAAGGCTCTTTTCACGCCGGATGTGAAGTGGCGGCTTGTGGAAGAGTTCGGTTCTAAATGCTTTACCGAGATGGATGACGGACAGCTGCTCTTTTCTGCGGATTATACGGATATGGAGAACCTTGTCACATGGATACTGACTTTTGGTGGTAAAGCAGAGGTTCTGGAACCGCCGGAGGTTCGCAGGGCGATTAGGAAAGCTGCTGAGGAAACATTAAAAAACTACATGGAGGATAATGCAGTATGAGATTAGGGAGCCGGGGGAAGAACAGATGACATTTGATTATAAAAAAGAATATAAAGAGTTTTATATGCCAAAGGCAAAGCCGGAGATTGTTACGGTTCCGAAAATGAACTATATTGCCGTCCGCGGAAGCGGAGATCCGAATGCGGAAGACGGCGATTACAAGGCGGCTATCGGGCTTTTATACGCGATTGCTTTTACGATTAAGATGAGCAAGAAGGGCAACCATAAGATCGATGGGTATTTTGATTATGTGGTTCCCCCGCTGGAAGGTTTCTGGTGGCAGGATGGCTTGTCCGGGGTCGATTACAGTCATAAGGAAGATTTTCAGTGGCTCTCCGTGATAAGGCTTCCTGACTTTGTGTCAAAGGAAGACTTCAAGTGGGCGGTGAATGACGCAACAAATAAGAAAAAGCAGGATTTTAGCAAGGTGGAGTTCCTTACGATTGAAGAAGGACTCTGTGTGCAGTGCATGCATATCGGGGCTTACGATGATGAGCCTGCCACGGTTGTCATGATGGATCGGTATCTGGATGAAAACGGATACGAGAATGATCTGTCCGATGACAGGCGGCACCACGAGATTTATCTGTCTGATGCGAGGCGTGTTGCACCAGAGAAGCTGAAGACTGTTATCAGGCATCCGATCAAGGCAAAGGGAGATTGATATGGCATCAACGAAAGAATTTCTGAATTTCGTCATAGAACAGCTATCGGGAATGGACGAAATATCCTATCGGGCGATGATGGGTGAGTATATCCTGTATTATCGCGGCAGGGTGTTTGGCGGCATATATGATGACCGACTCCTGGTTAAGCCTGTACCGACGGCGATGAAGCTGATGCCGGATGCGCCAATGGAGCTTCCGTATGATGGGGCGAAAGAGATGATTCGGGTAGATGATGTGGATAACCGAGAGTTCCTGTGTAAGTTGGTCGAGAGCATGTGGGAGGAACTGCCGGGGAGATAGGTCTGCGGCATAACAAGTTCCTTTCCATGTCGTTTTATCAGAACATCCGGTTTTCTTTCATAAATGGCGCAATGTTGTAGTGTTTTATGCCGCTTCGGTGCTGAATAAGATCATTTCGGGTAAGCAGATATTTCGGGTAATTATCTTTTATGCTTTCCAGTGGACGATATTCTCGGTTTTCAGTATCAATACTGTTCATGATTGTCATCGATACCTGGACATATGCATAGTCGATATGGTTCCGTTCCATAATAAAATCGCATTCCAGTTTACCGATACGCCCGACACTAACATCATATCCCTTGGATCTGGCGTAAATATACACGATATTTTCTAAAGCCGGTCCATAGTGAATGCGCTTGTCAGTGTTCATGGCAAAATAAAAGCCAAGATCAGCAAGATAATACTTCTGTTCACCGGAGACGGATCTGCGTGATTTCAGGTCAAAGCGATAGCAGGGGTAGATGATTTTGGCGTCTTCCAGTATTGTCAGATAACGATGCAGTGTCTCCCGTCGAATGGGACAGCCGTTCTTTTTTAGGTCGTCCAATATATTGGTTAGACTCATGGTTGCACCGAAATGATTGATTACATAGCGCTGAACTGTTTCGAACACAGAGACCTTCCGTATCTTTGCCTGTTTCTTAATATCCTTCTGGAATATTTCCTTAATGACACCCTGGATGTATGCCTGCTTATCTGCTCCTTCGTATTGCAGCGCCTTAGGAAAACCGCCTTCTGTGATATATGCATCAAATTCTGCAGTCAGATCCGGAAGAACATCTTTTCCCATAAATGCCTTCATTTCCAGGTATTCTTCGAAACTTAATGTGTATAGCTCAAATTCCAGATAGCGACCGGTCAGTTTCGTGGCCAGTTCCCCGCTCAAGAGATAGGAGTTAGAGCCGGTAATGAAAATAGAATAATCCTCTTCTTCGCGATAACCATTTATGACTTCTTCAAATCCCTCTACATTTTGAATTTCATCTATGAACAGATATTTTATACCTTCTGCCGTCGACCCGGATTCGATCAGCGCATCCAGTTGATCCGGTGTTTTTATGTTTCGATACCCCCGCTTATCCAGATTCAGGTAGATTATATTCTCTTTTAGCACACCGGATTCTCTGATTTCATCTGCTGCCGTTTCCATAAGGCATGACTTACCGCACCGACGGACACCTGTAATCACTTTAATAATGCCCGTATCATGATAAAATCCACGAATCTTTTTTAGATAGTTTTCACGTCTGTACAGCTTCATAATCACACCTCCATAGATCTTGGGAGCTTCCGGCTTCTATTATATCCTTGGATCTCGTTATTTGCTAGTTAAGCAGGTAAAATCTGAAAAAATAATAAAAGTATACGGTTTAACAGCCGATTAACGAGTCTTCCGAAAACCACATCTGTTCTCAACATTGCCAGTTATTATTTCTGTGCAGCGCTCCGGAAGCCACCCGCTCCTATCTGGAGGCGGACATCAATGAGATGGCGGAGGAGATCGCCGAAAAGCGAAAACTTCTCTCAAAACTCGAGCGGGATCCGGAAGACCGGCAGACCCACCTCCGCAACTATGAGGAGATCCGGAGTACGCTGCTGTCGCTCAATGAACTCGTCAAAGATGCGGAGCCCTCAGAGATCATCAACCTGATCAGCACGATGGTCGAACGGGTCTACGTGGCAAGGGACGGCAGGGAAGAGATCTGCCACATCTACATCAAGGGCTGTGTTGGAGAAGACTATTCCGATGAGGAAGACCATTTTTTCGGATGCAGCGGCACTCTGAAAAATAAATCAGATGGTGAATCTAGGAGCATTTCCGAAGGGACTGGAGAAATGTATGATTCAGATGAGTGTCGCGAAAGCGGCACGTATCAAAATCACACATCAATTGAATTGCCCATGGCAAGCTGCTGATCAGCCTGAACAGCGAGTTGCCGAAGGTGGCGGTGATGCAAGCCCAGAAGAGAAGCTGAGGTACTACCGCCTGTTGCATAACCTTTCCCAGGAAGAGTTGGGAAAGATGGAGGGCTGCACTTTGTGGGGCATTGTCAATTTTGAAAAGGGGGGTTCGGATATCTATTATGAGCACGCACTGAAGCTCGGAGAAATCTTTGAGGTCGTTCCAGAAACCTTTTTAGATGAGTATACATGCTTCTGCTTGCCGGGTAACGGCAAACGGATCCGAAAAATCAGAAATACCACAAAATAAAACGAAGACAAAACCCTCGGCAAGCCGCATAAACAGAGACTTCGCAGAGGGGATATTGGTTTTCAACTGTCAAAGATGGGATTTTACTCTATGCAAATTTTATATTTGTCTCATGCTGGATGACACCTCAATCATAGTGGATTCTTTGATTATACGCAAGTTATGATTGATTGGTTTGTTTGATTATGCGCAGGTTATGATTGATTGGTTTATTTGATTATGCGCAGATGTATATCTCCGAATATCGCATGTTCCGCGCTCTTTAAGGCGTTAGGAAAAGATACGACTTCCGCTATTAGGATGTTTCTTACACAAGCCGTGGCAAACAATAGCTTTCCCTTTGAATTAAAGAAAATAACAATAGATCCATACATGACATTCGCAGAAGACGAGGTGCTTAAAAGGCTCGAAGCATCAAGACAGCACGCAGCGGAAGGCAAAGTACGGGATGCAGATGACGTGATATCAGATATGAAACAGAAATATGGAATATAGAGTTGTGATCACATCTGATGCTGAGGCGGATTTGGATGGTTTCTTAAGATATCTTTTATTTGCAAAAAGGCTCTCCTTCATTGACAGAGACATTGGTCGGGGAAAATCATCTGCATCACTTTAAAATAATCCCCCATATAAGAAGACTCGGCAGGGACATTACCGTACTTACCGTGACACATCCGCTGGCAAAAGCAACATTGTTTTTATACTTTTCGGAAAGGATTACGGTGGTTCCTCCTGCCGGCATTGCTGCAAGGATCACGGAAATTCGGGTGACAAGTTCAGATACCCCAAACAGTCTGCACGCAACAAAAACCACAGTCGGAATCGTGATTAACCGGATGAATGTATAAAGTAAAATCATCGGGTCTGCAAAATCTCGCCATTTCAGTTCAGATAAAATCATTCCAATTAAAAACATGGACATGCCGGTATTGCAGGATGCGAGGGCTACAATACTCTTTTCCATAAAGGGATACAAATGTATGTTCCTCATCATGGCAATCATTCCCAGAAACACAGCGATCACACATGGATGTAGAAGCGCCTTTTTCCAGTTTTTTTCCCTCTTCTTCTGCTTCTGATTCAGAAAAAAAGACAATCCCAAAGACCACATGATCACACGGGGCGGAATGAGATACACGGCAGATAATAATAGTCCCTCCGCTCCATATAAACCCTGCACAATCGGCGTCCCGATAAAGCCCGCATTGGAGCAAATTGTTCCATACTGCATGACACTGCGTCTTTCCTCTGAAATCCGGCTTAGGGCAGTCCGTGCAAAAATATAGCATGCGATCTGTGTAAGTAATGCAACGATCCATATTTCTCTGCCGCGGCTTAGGATATGCTTTCCCTGATCTGTAAAAAAGGAATGAAAAATATTACAGGGAAGAATGAGGTGAATGACTAGGTCCGCCAGCCCCTTTTGAAAATCATGAGGCAGTAAATTTCTTTTTCGAAAAAAAAATCCTAAACCGATGAGAACAAATAATTCACCCTGCAAATCAAGCAATTTGGGGATGGAAATCATAAGTACTTCCTCTTAGCAATAACAGCGATCCACTGTGACGTGGCTCGCTGTTATCAAAATCGAACCTTCTTCTATGCCCGGAAAAATGGATTCATTTCAGAATTCCAGCTAATGTAATCAGCTGTGTAACAATCCACGCAGATGCATAATACGTCATAAACTGAACTCCGGTGTGAACGCCAAAGACCGTGTGTAAAAACCCGCCGACCAGACCAATCGTCAGAGCAAGAAATACACCCAGAATACCGGCTTCATAAAATGACAACATAACCACCAGACCGCAGAACGCACCGATCAGAGCTTCATGGCTGATTTTACGCATCATCAGCTCTGTCCACGAGCGCGCCTTGTGCATCGCGATGGGATAGGCAACAAGGGCGCCGCCAATCATACCGATAATGCCATATAAAAGATAGTCTGGAATCCCCATCATCTGCGCAAGATTGTTTCCGACCTCAAAACGAGGTGCGGTAGCAAACAGCGGAGCTGCCGGTCCTGCCGCCACACCGCCGATGGCCACACCGCCAAGTCCTAGTAGAGGAATGATTAAACCTGCCAAATAGGTCGCATTAGAAGTGGAGTCTTCCACGGCAAGAGAGGTTCCGATGCGTTCATAGAGCTCTTTGCACTGTCCGGAAGAGGCTTCTCCCGAGAGAACCGTCATCCCAACCGGGCTCATTGTGAAACCTACACACGAAAGAATCGACCACAAACCACAATTCCGAATCTGCTTTTTTGTCAGCTGCTTAAACGGGTTCGGAAAAAATGACAACTTATCTTTTGTCTCAGGAGCAAGCCACGTCTCGTTTACCTTATCCCTGCTATTTGCCTTCCTCCTGCTGGGAACAAAAGCGCCAAACAATTCATATATCATAGGACCAATTGTGATTCCCATAAAAATGGATGTGAATACGGTGCTTCCGTGTCCTTCAATGGCAATTCTTTGAAGTGCTTGAATGAAGATGGCAAACGGAACAACTGCCAGAACTGCTCCCCACCTGGCAGATGAAATATAGGCAATCAGCAATGCACAAATCGTAAAGATAATACCCGAATAGGTCGCAATCATTCCTCCCAGTGGAGACAGTATAAGCGCCACAATGAGAGCCAGCGGCAGTGCAAAGCAGGTCCCTACAACGGATCCGGATGCCATTTTACGCATCGCCATGTGCGGAACGCCCAGGCGCTTTGCAAGAGAGCAGTTCAATACCATCGGCACCGCCATCGTGGAGCCGGGAAGTGCTGTCATCGCTGTCGGTATCGTATGAGAGATTTGCATCGCAACCATAATTCCTATTTCCCATGCAAATAACACTCCTGCCGGCGCTCCCGCCAATACCAAAATAATGGTAATGGGAACCATGGTGGCCGTTTCATCGGTTCCCGGAATAATTCCGATGATCGTATACAGCAGACCTCCAACAAGTGCAGCAATTACTGCTCCTAAGATTGTTGTCATCATGGCTTATTCTCCTCCCTTCCTGTTTAATTTTTCCTTATATTCCGGTTTATAATTCGGTGAATCCTCCGGAATCAATGCCAATAGAGAATATAATTCCAGATCTTCCATCTCGCGAATAATTCCGGGACTCACATTTCTAAGAGCCTCCACCTCCTCCTCAACTGTCATCCCTGCCGCCGCCAGGATCTCTTCAACATTCTCATCGCGGAAATCAATCTTTATCTCACGCTTTGGCGGAAATTTCCTGGCAGAGATCGTTGCTCCAATGAAAGTACCGACAATACCCACCAATAGGGAATAACCTTTTGCAAGTGCAGGATCCAGGGATTTTACCTGTAACAATCCGGCTCTTCCTCCAAGAAAAAAAACCATGGTACACACCACACAGATCATGGATGCAATTGCCAGTTCTTTGGGGTCAACGGTGTCGCCCCAAACCTCCATATACCGACCCACATGTTCCCTTTTTTTCATACAGATATAGCCCCCTTTCTCTCTTACATGGGTTTTGCATGCTTGAGACGCGGTTTATGATCATTTCGACATAAGTTCCTTTGCGTATTCCACGTTTACATTTCCATCGGAAATCATTTGCTTCACAATCTGCTCCAGCGCCTCTCCTTCGGCGCCTACAGACGCAGCCACCGTGCGTGCGTGGAGCTTCATATGCCCTCGCTGAATTCCTTCCGTTGCAAGTGCCTTAATCGCCGCCAGATTTTGAGCCAATCCCACAGCCGCATAAATCTGCGCCAGTTCCGCTGCTGTCTTTACTCCCAATATCTTAACGGCAACCTTTGCTCCCGGATGCGTCTTCGTTGCTCCACCGACAAGCCCTACCGCCATAGGAATCTCTATAGAACCGACCAGATCTCCGTTCTCATCTTTTTCCCACACCGTAAGGGATGTATAGCGACCTTTAATGGCTGCGTATGCATGTGCTCCGGACTCGATTGCACGTGTGTCATTACCGGTTGCCATAACGGCTGCCGTGATGCCATTCATGATACCTTTATTGTGAGTCGCTGCCCTATAAGGATCTGCTGCAGCAAACGCATACGCTTCAATAATTTTATTGACAATATTCTCACCATCTTTCGAATCTTTCTCCTTGCTTAAATCTTCCTTGCGAACGCGGACACGGGCACGTGCAAGACGATAAGTTGCTAAGTTAGATAGAATACGAAGATATGCTTTCCCTCCTGTTATCTGTTCTATATAAGGGGCCACCGCCTCCGCCATAGAATTCACTGCATTTGCCCCCATCGCATCGCCTACATTGACCAACAGGTGAACGATGACCATGGTTCCCACTTCGGACTCCACAAGCCTGACATCCAGATCATGAAAACCACCGCCAAATTTAACAAGCACGGGATCCTTCTCATTGCATATTTTTTCTATCTCTGCTTTATGTTCAAGAATCACGTTCCTGGCATATCCGGGTGCTGCCACGTCCACCATCTGCACCTGAGCGATCATGATCGATCCCGTGAAAGAGGTTGTAAATCCACCCGAAGGCCTTGCCATCTTGGCCGCATTGGATGCAGCCGCAATGACAGAAGGCTCTTCCGTCACCATGGGGATAATCACATCCTCCCCATTGATTTTAAAATTCAGCGCCACCCCCATCGGTAATGTATATGTGCCGATGACATTCTCCACCATTTTATCTGCCAGATCTACAGAAAGTGACGGCTCTGCAATCTTCTTTGCTTCTTCCTCGGAAATGCCTGTTTCTGCTACCACCTTCTCCATACGCTCTGCCGGTGAAAGTTTGTAAAATCCTGAAAAACTGCTTGTCATAATGAGTACCCCCTCAATTTTTTGTGGTGGATGGTTACCAGTCCGTATCAACTTTCATTCTCATAAATGCCGACCCCATGGATTTCCCTAAGGAATCCTGCCGAAGAGACAATGTGGCTCCCCCACCCAGGGCGTGCTTCATCACAAAATTAAAACCATGTAGAGTGGGCACATCATAGCGAATAATCTCTCCTTTCACCATCTCTCCAAAGTATTCCTTAACACGTTCGACCGTTAAAACTCTTGCAAGATACGCATAATCTTCCGGCTTTCTAGCGTACACACATACATTACTGGTGTCGCCCTTATCTCCACTTCTTCCGTGCGCCAACGTATTCAAATAAACGAGTGCCATCCTTACACCTCCACAAAATGTGTTTGCAAATCTACCGCGCTGCGATCAATCAATGTCGGCCAAAGTGCCACAACATTTGCAATATGTGAACGACCTCCAAAGAAAGATGCACCGGGCGGTCCGTTCAACTGCAGAGGAGAAATTTCCGGTACTAATTTCTGAAGCTCTTTCTTATCATCTCCCCATACACAGATACGAAGAACCACCTCATTTTGTTTCTTCAACAGATCATCATCAATTTCTGCGACATCCAAATGCAGCGCATTCAGTCCAAGATAATCGATGCGGATATCTCTATACTGCATTCCCCTGCGTTTCATCTTCTTCATCAGAATCTCTCCTGCGTACTGAGCCTTCTCGTATGCATCCGGCCAAGCATAGCAAAGATAAGTCGTGAGGCGGTAACCTGCATCATACCCTATGCATAATTTCAACTTCTCCGGTGCCTTCTTCCCCTTAATTCCCGCAACCTCAACAAGATTTTCACCTACATTTTTGATTGTCGCATGGCTGATATCCACGGTTACGTCCGGTGTGATGTAATTCGCGGGATCATGTACCTCATATAAAAATTGTTCCTTTACCGACTGCTCCGATATCAATCCTCCGCAATGGGGTGCTTTGGTAATGTGCATGGAATTTTCAGTAAGCTCTGCAATGGGAAATCCAAGATTATCCATATCCGGAACGCTTCTCCAGTCATAATCAAAATTCCCGCCTGCGCCTTGTCCTCCGCACTCCAACAGATGTCCCGCCATAATACCACGCGCCAGCTGATCCAAATCTCCATCCTGCCACCCATATTCATGCGCCAAAGGCGCAAGGAACATGGCTGAATCCGTTGCTCTTCCCGTTACGGTAACGTCTGCTCCCTGGGCAATCGAATCCATAATCGGCTGTCTTCCGTAATAGACATTCACATTGAGAATTTTATCTTTAATGCTGCCAAAGTCTCCCACGTCATCCATATTGGGAAAAGTCATTCCCTGGTCAATCAAACGAGCGAGCTGCTCCATCAAATCATCTCCCGTGACATATCCGATTTTATAGCCACTACCACCAAGCCCCTGTTCTCTCGCCTGTGCCGCAATTGCTTCTACTGCTCCCTCGATGTTCATACCTCCGGCATTTGAAATAATTTTGATTCTCTTTTCAAATGCTTCCTTGCCACATTCACCCAGTAACTTTACAAAATCTCTGGCATAACCTGTTTGCGGATTTTTCAGCTTCTGACGCTGCATAATCGAAAGTGTTAACTCTGCCAGATAATCACAGGCCATATAATCCAAATTCCCTTCGTGAATCATATGCACTGCGGCATCGTTACTATCCCCCCAGAAACCCTGACCTCCACCAATCCTTATTTTTTTCATCTCTAACCCCATTTCTCCGATCCAATTAAATTTTTGGTTTCTATTGGTGCTTCGATTGTAAGTAATGTCTAGACAGTTTTATATTTGCAAATTTCGTGCCAAGTGAATTTTCACTGAATCCATCGCTTTTTTCTTTATCTCTAATTTATATTGTGTCTTTTTTGGCGCAAAAAAATGTCAATATTGACACCATCTGCCAATATTGACACAATCTGTACCTCCATCCCCATCGGAATCCTTATCATGCGAGCCGCACTCACTTGATGGGGCCGATCACTGCGTACATCCTCTATTTTATTTTATACTCTGCACATTTTCTGTAAAAAGTGCGTCGGGATATCCCCAAGCTCTTGATCGTTGATTCCCTGTTCCCCTTCATTTGCTTCAGTCTTTTTCGTATCAGCGTCGCCTCATAGTATGAAACGGCATCTGCCAGACTCACTTCTTCACTCTTTCCTATACCCCCCTGCAAAGATAGACCGGATATGGTCCGCTCTGAAATTTCCGATTCAAAGGAACCTGCCTTTTCCCATGATTCCTCGCTTTCTTTTTCATCCGCGCTTTCTCCGATCACGCCCATAAGCTCCAGATTCTTTCCACCGCTTAATATTACAGATCGCTCCATGATATTGCGCAACTCTCGAATATTTCCCGGCCATGAATAGCTCATCAGTTTCACATAACAATCTTTGCTGATCGAAAGGTTACGATTATATTTTATGGAAAATTTTTTTAAAAAATGTTCGGCCAACAACGGGATGTCCCCGGGTCGTTTCCTCAAAGGAACAATATTCAACGTGATGACATTCAAGCGAAAAAAAAGATCCTCTCGAAATAACTTGATTCGAATTAGATTTTCCAGCGGTTGATTTGTTGCCGCAATAATACGAACGTCAACCGGGATTCGCTGCTGCCTTCCGATTTTTTCAATCTCACCCTCCTGTATCACACGCAGAAGCTTGGACTGCATAGAGACCGGCATATCTCCTATTTCATCCAGGAAAATGGTTCCATGATTGGCCAACTCAAATTTTCCCATCTTACCGCCCTTGCTCGCTCCGGTAAAGGCTCCTTCCTCATAACCGAAAAGTTCTGATTCGATCAAAGTCTCCGGAATTGCAGCACAGTTCACAATAATCAGCGGTTCTTTACTCCTATTACTGTTCTTATGGATATACTTGGCTAAAACCTCTTTCCCCACGCCATTTTCACCACGAATCAAAATGGGGACGTCTGTTTTAGCGACAATCGCCGCCTGCTCGATCAGCCGATTATATCCGGGATCCTGCGTGATCAATCCGGTTCTATGAAAGGTTTCTTCATATTGATGCTGAACCTCACTGACCATATTGGACATACGCTCAATCTCCCGATGAAGCGTATGTATCTGTGTATCATCTGTAAAGAATGAGATTGCTCCTGCATACTGATTGTTTTCAAAAATACCCTCGATATGTAACGACACAAAACGATCCACAGATTTGATATAATGTGTTTCCTTATCATAATTTTGATGGTTGTGCAGCGCCTTACTCAGATAAGAGTCCGGTTCTATTTTATTGATATTGCGACCAATGATACGATTGGGGGCCACTCCCAACAGGCTCGTATAGGCAGGATTCACATAAAAAATTCTCCCATTACAATCAGCAGCGATAATCCCGATCGGAATATAGTCCATCACAACCTCAGAAAAATGTTGATGGTGTTTGCTGATCAGGTACTCCAAGTCTTTTTTTCGCACTTCTCCAACAACCTTGCCGTCCTCCCGTATGGCGCAAATCGTATCCGTCATGTCCTTCAGCCCTGAACTTGCCAGTTGATATAAGGGCATCTCCGCTTTTACTTCGGATTTATTTTCCGGATTCCCAGAGAACGGACGCATGATATCAAATATTTTCATCTTCTACCTGTCCCTTGTACGAACCACATATTCCATCAAACGGTTTGGGTACAATGGATCTTAGATTCATTTGTACTCTTTGACCAATTCCGCACTTATATCAAAAAATATTGCAAGACCATTTACACGCAGTCTATTCCTAAGAGAACTCCCTTCTCCCATACTTATCCGGAATTCCGAAATGGAGACGATATTTTGCTATTGTTCTCCTGGACAGCTCTATTCCTCTTTCCTTCAGCTTCTCCATGATTTCTTGGTCACTTAACGGTTTTCTTTTATCTTCCTTAGAAATAATCTTGCAAAGCTCGGCCTTTATATGCTCTATCGTTACATTACACTCCTTCTTCTGTACCGTCTTCTCTCCCTTTCCTGCTATCGCATATGTCAAAAAATAGTTCATCGGATAGACACCCCAACGGCATTGAAGATACTTACATCGAAATGTGCGACTGATTGTTGAGATTGATAGATTCGTTTTCGTTGCAATATCACCGAGATTCATTGGAATTTTATTTCCCGGACCCATTTCAAAAAAACGATGCTGGTGCTCCACAAGTGCCCTACTCACATGGATCAGTGTAGAACTCCTCATTTTCAATTCATCCTGCAAACGCTTTACCTCGCTAATTTTATCCCGAAGATATTTTCTGGTTTTTTCCTCCTCACACGTTTCTAATAACTGACTATAATAGCGATTTACCGTAAATCGCGGGATATGAAAATCCGGTGCTAAAATTTGGAAGTTCCCTTCCAGCGTAACCACTAAAACATCCGGCGTCACATACTGGAAATTCATTCTGTCATTGAAGGCATTCCCCGGTTTGGGATTTAACTTTTTGATTTCCGCAACTGCTTCATGGACTGTTTCTATATCGATATGGTACTTCCTGGCAATCAAGTGAATACGATTCCTTGCCAATTCCCGCAAATCTTCGGCAATGATGGATTTGGAAAGGAGCCTTACCTTTCTTTTATTTGCATCCGTTCTTTCTCCTGTATGTACATTTCGACGCTTTATCTGAAGCAGTAGACATTCTTTCAAATCTCGACAACCAACCCCCGCGGGGTCTAAATCCTGCACGACTTGAAGCGCTTTCATGATTTTTTGCTCATCTGTATGAAAGATGGCAGCCGCCACAGAAAGAGGTTCCGAAAAGTACCCATTTTTATCTAGTGAATCAATAATGTAATCGATAATCTCTCTGTCCTGCTCGGGAAAAAGGGAATCCACCAACTGCGATTTCAAATATTCCTGTAAACTCTCACCATATTCCCGCAAATCCTGAATATAATCATCATTGGCTCGTTCGGTATCATCTCCATAGTAAACTCTGTTTTGATGATCTGTGCTCGCCAGCCAGTCCAGTTTACGCTGAATCTCCATTCTTTTCAGTTCTGCGGCGGATATACCTGAGAATGCATTTGCCTCCCCGTCCAGTTCAGCTGTTTCAGCACCCGCCTCTCTATCTGGTACATAGAGTCCAGCAACCCGTATATCTTTGAGTTCCATCACCGGATTGTCCTGTGCCATCTGCTCCATATATTCACGCAGTTCCTCGCTGCTAAATTGCAGCACCTTAAAATACTGCAATAAATCGGGGGACAGAACCTGATTCTGTAGGGGTTTCATCGTAACTTCCAGCATAATTATGAAAACCTCTTATCTTGAATTCTTATTGTCTAATCCAATTCCGTGCTCTTGTAGAAACCGGGTCCCTTTTCACTCGTCCTGAAATTCCGCAAGTAGAATCCAGTTCATTTGTAACCATCACGTTCAAAACTCCTTTCATTGGTCCATTGCTATGTCAGATAAGAATTTCCGCTTCAATATCATCGGAAGAGAAGTCCCGACCTTCTCCATTTCATTCATTCCCTTGAGAAGCTCGACCTCCAACTGCCCCCTGGTAAGCTCGCCCATAGCAAGAGGACGCTTCGCAGGAAGCTTCGATTCAAAAGAAATGCAGCGCCGGTCTTGCCATAATCATCGCCTCCTAATGATATCATAAGCAATACGCTTGCCAAACGCAGTCAAAAGTATAATCACCAGAATAAATTTCTGCGATCATCCAATTGATTTTTTGCATCTTAGCCTATACTATACATTAGTAATTGGGGTATACATTTGTGGATGTATACTTGAAGGGAGTTGGATCCGTCCGACTCCCTTTTCATTTGATTCTAAACTTAGCTTCCGGAGGAGATTCGGCCTCACCCCTCAAAATCCACTCATTCCCCTACTTCTTTTTCCCTCAAACAGCGGGCTGCCTCCCGTTCGATCGGCAGTCCCTTCGCATAGGCTTCCATGAATTTTCGGAAACCTTCCACATTTTCCTTCTGTGGCGTCTGTGTGCTGCTTTCACAATGTTGGAAGACTTCGTTTGTGAGGAAGGACTGCAAGGTTTCATCCGGTTTTTTCCTAAGGCGGTAGGCGGCAAGGATGGCTGCGCCCCAGGCACCTCCCTCCCCTGCGGTTTTCATCACAGAAACCGGCGCCCGAAGCGCAGCTGCCAGAAACTGCTGTCCGACGCCCTCGGTCTTGAAGTATCCACCATGCCCGTAAATGGTATCGATCTTCACCTCTTCTTTTTCCAGAATATCCATGCCGATTCTGAGCGTAGCGAGCGCAGAATATAGGTGCATCCGTATGAAATTCGCCAGGTTCATCCTGCTGTCCGCCCCCCGCACAAAAAGAGGTCTGCCCTCTCTGCAGTCGGTGATAAACTCGCCGGACAGGTAGCCGTAGGACAGAAGGCCGCCACAGTCGGCATCTCCCTCCAGTGCCGCACGAAAGAGCGTTTCGTAGAGCTGGTTCTTTGTGAGGTCTGCCCCGATCGCAGAGGCGAATTCTCCAAATAAATTCACATACGCATTGATATCCGAAGTGCAGTTATTGGCATGTACCATGGCAACCGCATCGCCGTCCGGCGTCGCCACCAGGTCGATTTCGGGATAGACTTTTTTCAGCTCTTTTTCCAAAACAAACATGCCGAAAATGGAAGTCCCCGCGGAGACGTTGCCGGTTCTGACGCCCACCGAGTTCGTGGCGACCATCCCGGTTCCTGCATCTCCTTCCGGCGGAGCCAGGACACAGCCTGCCTGTAATCCTCCGGTCGGATCAAGGAGAAGCGCCCCCTCCCCGGTAAGAAGGCCCGCCTCCGCACCTGCTTTTTTTACCACCGGAAGAATCTGCCTCAGTTTCCATGGATATTTGCCGTCCACCAGGAGGTCAAACTTCTCTATCAGATCCTTTCGGTAATCCCCCGTCGCCGGATCAATGGGGAACATGCCGGAAGCATCGTCCATCCCGAGGCAGTGCTCCCCCGTCAGCCTATGATGCACGTATCCCGCCAGGGTGGTGAGTGAAGCGATTCTTCCGACATGTTCCTCCCGGTTCAAAATCGCCTGATACAGGTGGGCAATGCTCCAGCGCTCCGGAATGTTATAGGAAAAGAGCCCGGTCAATTCCTTTGCGGCTTCTCCGGCGGTCGTGTTTCTCCACGTACGGAAAGGAGCCAGCTGGTTTCCCTCCTGATCAAAGGCGAGATAGCCGTGCATCATGCCGGAGATCCCAATCGAAGCCACCTTCTGCAGTTCTATCCCCTGCGTCTGCTGCACATTCTGCACCAGTTCCCTATAGCAACCCTGCAGTCCACGCCAGACTTCATCCAGATCATAGGTCCAGATCCCGTTTTCATAGCGATTTTCCCAGTCGTATCCGCCGGAGGCAAGTACTTCATAATCCGGTCCGATTAGGACCGCCTTGATTCTGGTCGATCCCAGCTCAATTCCCAGAACCGCCTTCCCCTCTTCTATGACCTTTTGCCCTGTTGCCATACCTTCTCCCTTCTGATGGAAGCGGGATCAGCGATCCCGTTGTTTTTCACATGCTGGCACAGTAAATCGCCAGAAAGTCTTCTTCTCCCAGCTTTTTCGCTGATCCAACGAAGCCTCCTACTCCAAGGGCGCACTTGTGCGCCATTTCGGTCAGCTGCTCCTCTGTCGGGTGAATGCCCAGCTCGCGCAGGTTGGTCGGCATGTGGATTTCACGGAAGAAATCCTCCGTCCGCCGAATTCCCTCGAGGGCGATCTCCTCCTCTGTCAGACCCTTCCGGTTGCCTTCTGCCCGGCTGTAAACATTGACATCGGCAACGTTCCACACCCGAAGAGCAAACTGATAGAACCGCGGCAGGCAGTCACGGTAGACATACCGGGCCCAGCTTCCCCAGATCGCGGCAAGGCCCGCTCCGTGCGCCACGTCAAACATTCCTCCGATCTCGTGCTCTAGCTTATGGCAGGCCCAGTCCCCGCCGCCGCTGCCACAGCCGGTCAGTCCGTTATGCGAAAGACTTCCCGCCCACATGACTTCGGCTCTCGCCTCGTAGTTCTGTGAATCGTGCCCCAGAATCCGTGCGTTTCGGATTACCGTTCTCAAAAGCCCCTCGGCGATCTCATCGGTGATCTCCATGCTGCCGCCCTGCACAAAATAACGTTCCATCGTGTGCATCATGATATCGGTGCAGCCGCAGGAAGTCTGATAATCCGGCAGCGTCATGGTCAGCTCCGGATTCAGGATGGCAAACACCGGCCTGCCGAAATCGCTGTTGCAACCTCTCTTGATCCACCCTTCTTCCTTCGTGATCACGGAGGAATCACTCATTTCACTCCCGGTCGCCGCAATGGTCAGGATCACGCCGACCTTTAGACAGCCTGCCACCTTTCGTTTGCGATCATAAAAGTCCCAGACATCTCCGCCGTTTGCCACGCCGTAACCGATCGCCTTTGCCGAATCGATTGCACTTCCACCGCCGATCGCCAGAATAAAATCGACCTGTTCCTTCTTACAGAGCTCAATTCCTTCATAAACCAGACTGAGCCTCGGGTTCGGCACCGCTCCGCCCAGCGTAATATATGAGATGCCTGCCTCATCCAGAATCTTGCTCACCCTTTCCAGAAGACCGGAACGGACAATGCTGCCGCCCCCGTAATGAATCAGGATTTTTTTTCCTCCGAACTCCTGAATGAGTTCTGCCACCCTCTCTTCTGTTTTCTTCCCGAAAACCACCCTCGTTGGTGTGTAATACCTAAAGTCTCGCATACACCCTCCTTTAAACCGCCGCCTTGACCAGCGCAATCACCCCTACTAAAAGGATCACCGGTAGCACAAAGAACGCCAGCCCGAACACGGTGACCGCAAGACTGGCCAGAATCATCCAGCCAAAGATCCCCAGGACCCAGCCGAACATGGCTCCCAGAATGCGAAAAAAGAGTCCTGTGATTTTAAACATGGCTGCCATAAAAAAGATCATCAATAAAATCCCCATAGATGTATACTCCCTTCCTGAAAAGATGCCTGCGTCACCTCAGTAAGACAGACTTGGTGCTTCCCGTCTGTGCGAAGCGAACCTTGCCTGCAATTTATTCTTTTACGATCTCCTGTACAATTCTCTCCACATGAATTTTTAACGTATTCAGATAGGGGAGAGACGACTCTTCCTCTTCCCTGAATACCAGCGGCAGTTCCGTACAGCCAAGGACCAGAGCTTCGATTCCGTCCCTTTCCTGCATTTGACGCGCAATCTGATGAAAGCAGGCAGACACCTCCGGCTCCACCACCTCGTTCACCAGATCCGAGTAGATTTTATCACTGATGTATTCCTGATCCGCCTCCTGTGGCGTGATCACTTGAATCCCTCTGTGGGTAAAGGCTTTTTTAAAAAAATCATTCTGCATCGTGAACTTTGTGCCTAAAAGACCAACCTTCTGATATCCTCTTCTCTTTGCTTCCTCCGCACAGGCCTCCACGATGGAAAGCAGCGGAATGGGGCTTTTTTCCTGCACCTCATCAAAGATCAGATGCGCCGTGTTGGCAGCCAGAATGGCAAAGTCACAGCCCGACGCCGCCAGTCTCCCGACTGCTTCCACCGTAAAAGAAATGAGTTTCTCCATTTCTTTTTGATCGCATAACCTCACCCACTCAAAGAGGTCGATGCTCTCAATGGAAACGGGCGGATAAAACGGGTGGCCTATGCGTTCCTGTACTCCATAAACAATATCATGATAATAGGAGATGGTCGACTCCGGCCCGATTCCCCCGACGATTCCGACTTTTTTCATTTGCCCTCCTTATGCTTCGCAGGTCTTTCAATGCGGCGTTTCTGCAACCAGGATCCCCTCTCTCTTATGCTTCGTAGGAGCTCCCTCCGCGCAATTTGACAATCAGCGCTCCGACGATAAAACAGATGGCCCCCGGAACCAGCCAGGCAAAACCGTCCCCGGAGAAGGGGATCTTCTGATAGATCTGCTCCAGAAGTGGAAGATGCAGGTTGGTAATCCCGCTTGTATTCATGGTGACAACCGCTTCATAGATGCCCACGAGGGTTGCGGCAAACATCGCCCCCTTCCACGCCCCATGATTGGGCACCCATCTTCTAAAGACGCCGAGAAGGGTTAGCACGATGGCCATCGGATAAATGAAGACAAAGATGGCAAAGGTATAGCGAATGATGTTGGATACGCCAACGCAGGCGAGGAGAAAACAAAGGGCCGCATAGACATACAGGCAACCTTTGTACGGCACCTTCCCTCCCGAAACATCCACCGTCAGGTTGACGATGAGGGAGAGCACGCCGATGGTGGTCGTTAAGCAGGCGAGGAAGATCCCGATTCCCAGCGCCACCGTACCGAACCTTCCGGAAACCGCATGCACAAGGGCAAGGAGCAAAGCGGTCTGATCCGTTTCATCCGCAAACTTCCCCGATCCCGTGGCGCCGAGATAGAGGAGTCCCCCGTAGACCACTAACAGGCAAAGAACCGCCACAAGAGCGGACAAAAGGACAATGCTTCTGCGTTCCTTCCTCTCTGTATATCCCTTTGCTTTTACCGAAGCGATAAAAGTAGAAACCAGCGCGATGCCGACTGCCACGTCTCCCGTCTGGTAGCCCTGTAGAAACGCATAGGTAAAAATGCCTGTTTCCTTGGGCCTTGCGGGAATACCGATCGGGTGAATGACTGCTAGAGCGACAATAAGGAGAAGCATGATCAGCAAAAAAGGAGTGAGGTATTTCCCCACAATGTCCACAATTTTGGACGGGTTGTTCGCCAGGTACAGGACGATCCCGAAGTAGGCGGCGAGCAGAAGAATCCGCACGACATGGTTTCCCTGCAGAGAGGGAAAGATGCCGAAGATCCCTGTTTCCACGCCAACGCCTGCCTGTCTCGGCGGTCCGACGGTCAGGATAAAGATAATAAAAAAGACGGAATAGGCCTTTAGGAACCATGGTGCCACCGGTGCGCAAAGCCCCTCAAAGGTGCCCCCCATGTTGTCGGTTGCAAGAATCGTTGCAATCGGCAGGATAATGCCGGACAGGGCGAGTCCCAAAATGGCAATTCCCCATTTTTCTCCCGCCGCAATGCCGATCACCGGCGGAAAGACCAGATTTCCCGCTCCAAAAAAAACCGCAAACATCGCAAAGCCGATAATCAATGAATCTCTCCATTTACGCCCCATAACCATTCCTCTCCTCACTCCGGCATTCTCACATCGCAGCCATAGAAATGGATGTGGTCATAAGCAATCTGCCAGTCCTCCGATACACTTCCATCCGGATTCTGGAAAAAAGTCGAATTCATATACCGCTCCAAGATGTACTCGCTTGTCTTCTGGTCAAAACCGTTTCCCCTGCTGAAATCCACCACACGCCCCACATTTCTGGCAAGGGCCGCCTCTATGATCGGCAGGGTCAATTCATTCAGCCCCAGCGACATATCCGGGAAATCGAAGAAGCCACCCTTCTCTGATTTATACAGGCTCAGATAACTGAGCGTTCCGTTGGAAACGCACTTCACCCTTTTCATTTCGCTTAAGTTCATCTGGTGCTTGGCTCCTTTTAACACTCCCCCTTCCAAATGGACTCCTTTTTCCTTGAAAGTAAAGCAGACATCCAGGTTCAGCGCATCCAGGTTATTCGGGAATTCTTCTCCCAGTTTGCTCTCTGCAAAAGCGATCAGAATGGACTTGGTCTCAATGATATTATTCCCTGCAATCGTCGCATCCCTCCTGTCCGTGACATCTGTATCAATTTCTGCAAAGGTTTTCCATTCATCATTCCGAAAAGCGACCTGATAATGCTGATTCTGGTTGCAATAATTGGACAGGAAAAGACCCTTCACCTCCGAAAATTTAACATCCACATCCTTCTTCCCGTTCTTCGTCCGGTAGGACAATCCCTCTCCATTCACCGATAACTGGTATTTATTCGGCACCTCGAAATGCAGTTCTCCCTGCGCAAATTGTCTTTTCATTCGAATTCCTCATTCCTTTCCTCTGACACGATTCTGCTGCCTTTCCTGTCTAAAAAGCATGAATCTCACTCCCATAAAATTCTTACTTCCTGTCCTCATAGGGCTCCTCTGCAAGCTTTCCGCTCCCATCAGGCTCTTCTGCAAGCATAGTGATTTTTCGGTATTTTGTCCAGCTATAATCCACAAGCCTGCTTTCATCATTTTGCCCGGCCTGCAATCAACTAGACAGTTTTCTTTGAATGGTATAGGATGAAAAAAAAAGGTCTTTTGACTAAAATCGGTAACAATCACTTCCCGTGCGGGACATCAAAAAGATACGAGGTTGACGATATGAAATATTATCTTGCTATCGACATCGGCGCATCTTCCGGACGACATATTCTGGGCTGGCATGAAGATGAGAGAGTCAAAACCAGAGAAATCTATCGTTTTCACAACGGGGTGGAGCATTTAGACGGCCATCTTGTTTGGAACATAGATGCGCTTCTGCAACACGTCAAAAGAGGAATTTCCACTGCCCTTTCCGCCGTCGATAAAGTTTCCGAAAGCTCCCGGATCGCAAGTCTTTCGATTGATACCTGGGGTGTGGATTATGTTCTGATGAGTGGAGACAAGGAGGTTTCTCCCGTCTATGCTTACCGGGACAGTCGAACCGAAATCGTGATCCCGAAGGTGCATGCGCTTCTTCCCTTTGATACCTTATATGAAAGAACCGGCTGCCAGTTCCAGTCGTTCAATACGATTTATCAGCTCTACGCCGACAAAGAGGGAGGGCGTCTGAACGGCGTAACCGACTTCCTCATGATTCCGGAATATCTGCTCTACAAACTCTGTGGCGTCAAGACAAAAGAATATACGAATGCCACCACGACCGGAATGGTAAATGCGAAAACCGGCACCTTTGATCCTTTCTTATATGAGACCCTCGGCCTTCCTAAAGAGCTTTTCCCTTCTCCCGTACAGCCCGGCGGCATCCTTGGCGAATACAAAGGCATCCGGTGTATGCTGGGCGCCACGCACGACACCGCTTCTGCGGTGGAGGGAATCCCGATGGAGGGTAACCATCCCTATATTTCTTCTGGAACCTGGTCTCTCCTTGGTGTAAAAACACCGCACCCTCTCACGGACAAAGCCAGTCAGGCGGCGAATTATTCGAACGAGGGAGGCGTCGGTTATAATCGTTACCAAAAGAACATCATGGGCATGTGGCTGGTGAACGGTCTCAAAAAAGAAATTGCGGACGAGCTCGAATTTGCTCATCTGGTAGACCTTGCCAGAAGGAGCCGCTGTGATCTTCTGATCGACGCCAACAACCCTGAATTCCTGGCACCCGGAAGCATGAAGGCAGCCTTTGACAATGCGACAAACGGAAAGCTGCATAACATCGGTGATTATTTCCGCTGTGCTTACCGCTCGCTTGCGCAGAATTATGTGAAGGCTCTGACGGAACTGGAGACCAACACGGGCACGAAATATGAAAAGCTGTATATCGTTGGCGGTGGTGCCAAAAACGCCTTTTTAAACGAGGAAACAGAGACTGCCACAAAAAAACAGGTCATCGCACTTCCCATCGAGGCCACTGCCCTGGGAAATCTGAAGATGCAAATGGAGGCTGACAAATGAGTTATCAGGAAGCAAAAGAAAAATATGCATCCCTCGGCATTGATACGGATGTTGCGCTGCAGAAGTTGCAGGACGTTCCCCTTTCTCTGCACTGCTGGCAGGGAGACGATGTAAGGGGTTTTGATACCGACCCCGATGCGCCGTTAACCGGGGGCATCCAGACCACCGGCAATTATCCGGGAAAAGCCGGAAACCCGCAGGAGCTGATGTCGGATATCGAAGAGGTGCTGCGCCTTTCTCCCGGCAAAAAAAAGCTGAACCTGCACGCCAACTATGCCATTTTTGAAAAAGGAAAATGGGTGGATCGTGATCAGTTAGAGCCTAAGCACTTTGCGCCCTGGGTTGATTTTTGCAAAAAGAACCACCTCGGCGCCGACTTCAATCCCACCTTTTTTTCTCATCCCAAATGCGATCCCTTAACCCTCAGCAGCCCGAACGAAGAAACCAGAAGCTTCTGGATCCGACACGGCAAGGCCTGTGTGCGCATCTCACAGTATCTGGCAGAATCGCTTGACTGCGTCTGCACCATGAATATCTGGACGGGAGACGGTTTTAAAGACATCCCCGCCGACCGTCTGGGTCCCCGGATGCGTTATAAAGAATCCATAGATGAAATTCTGTCCGAGCCCTATGATTTTCACAAGGTGAAGCCCTGCGTGGAAAGCAAGGTCTTCGGCATCGGGGTAGAAAGCTATACCGCAGGAAGTGCCGAATTCGCCTTAAGCTATGCAGCAATGAACCCCGGAAAATGCATTCCGCTGATGGACAACGGACACTATCATCCGACGGAAGTCGTCAGCGATAAGATTCCGGCGCTTCTGACCTTTTTCCCGGAAATTGCTTTGCACATCACCAGACCGGTGCGCTGGGACAGCGACCATGTCGTCCTCTTTGACGATGAGACAAAGGAAATCTGCAAGGAGATCGTGCGCTGCGGCGGACTTGAGGGTCGTGTGTTTATGGCACTGGATTATTTTGACGCTTCCATCAACCGCCTCGCCGCCTGGGTCACCGGTTTCCGCAATGTCCAGAAGTCCCTTCTCTACGCGCTCCTTTCCCCGGATCTGACCGCCGATCAAAATGACGGAAATTTCACCGCCCTGCTCGTCAAGCAGGAAGAATATAAAACCCTTCCTTTCGGAGAAGTGTGGGCACAGTACTGTAAGCAGTGTGGAGTCCCGGAAGACGGAACCTGGCTTGCGGAAATACAGAGATATGAACAGGAAGTCCTGTCAAAGAGAGGCTGATCCACTGGCTTCGACCGGGAAATTGCTTATTTTTAGGAGAATTCATGATGAAAGATATTTTGACGCAACCCTGGATGGTGGAAATGATCCTCACCACCACCAATATGTACAACCATGGCTGGGACGAGCGCAATGGCGGAAATGTCAGCCTCCTGCTGGATTCGGATTCGTATGGTGAATATGCGAATCTCCCCGTCCTGCGAAAAATTCCGACCGGTTTTTCCTGTCCGGATCTGGAAGGGAAATATTTTCTCGTCACAGGCACCGGCAAATACTTTAAAAATGTACAGTACGCCCCGGAGGTAAATCTCGGTCTCGTTCGACTCACCGAGGAAGGAAAAACAGCAGAGCTCCTCTGGGGCTTTGCGGACGGCGGGAAATTTACTTCAGAATTTCCTGCGCACATGATGAGCCATGCTGCCCGCTTGCAGATCGATCCGGAAAACCATGTGGTCATGCACTGCCACCCGGCCAATCTTCTTGCCATGACCTACGTTCATTCGTTGGATGAGCGGGAATTCACCCGTACCCTCTGGCAGATGAGTACGGAATGTGTTGTTGTCTTTCCGGACGGGGTCAATGTTCTGCCCTGGATGCTCTGCGGCACCAACGAGATCGGACTCGCCACCGCTAAGAAAATGGAGAGCGCCCGTCTCGTCATCTGGGCGATGCACGGCATCTACGGTGCGGGAAAGGATCTGGATGAAACCTTCGGCCTCATCGAAACCGCCGAAAAGGCTGCCGAAATCTATATGAAGACGGCGCATCTTCCCCGGATCAATACCATTAAGGATGCTCAACTGAGAGAACTGGAAGTTCGATTTGGAGTCAAAGCAAGAGAGGGTTACCTGCAATAAGCGGGTACCCTCCCTTTTCTGTCTACGTCAGCTCACTTCGCTGCTAATTCACAGGCTCTTTCTACGCCAGCCCATTTCGCTGCTATTTCACAGGCTCTTTCTATGCCCGCTCACTTCGCTGCTACTTCACCAGTCCCTTCACCGCCTCCGTGAGGGCTTCCAGCTCCTTCTCCGCCTCTTTGTCGCTTTCTGCGCAAACACCGATATAGAATTTTATTTTGGGTTCCGTTCCCGATGGGCGGATGCAGCACCAGGCTTCCTTTTCTAAGGAAAAATAAAGGACATCGGACTTTGGTAGCTGCGACAAGGAATCTTCTCCCGTCCGGCAGTCATGGATTTTACCACTCTTGTAATCACGAAATTCCAAAACCTTCTTTCCTCCAATTTCCCCGGGAACGAGGGTTCGCACTTCCTCCATCATGGAGTGGATTTTCTCCGCTCCTTCCATTCCCTTCAGGGTGATGGGAATCAATTTTTCCTTATAATAACCGTACTTTTCAAACAGCTCCTTCATCCGGGTCAAAAGTGTCTTTCCGCAGTGCAGGTTCCAGGCTGCCGCATCGCAAAGCGCCATCACCGCCGTCACGGCGTCTTTATCTCTTGCAAAGGTTCCCTCCAGACAACCATAGCTTTCTTCATAGCCGAAAATGAATTGATGGCTGTGGTTTTCCTCGAAATGCTTGATCTGTTCTCCGATATATTTGAATCCCGTCAGGGTTTCGATCCGGGTTACGCCGTATTCCTTCGCCAAAGGGACACTCATTTTTCCGGAAACGATGGTCGTTACCACCGCTCCGTTTTCCGACAACGTCCCCCCTTCTTTTTTCTGGGAAAGGATATAATCAAGCAGAATCGTCCCCGTCATGTTCCCTGTAAAGCTTTCATAGGTGCCCGTCTCGCTGTTTCTGACATAAACGCCCAGCCTGTCCGCATCCGGATCCGTCGCTAGAACCAGATCGGCACCGACGCCTTCTGCCAGTTCCAGTGCCAGTGCAAATGCTCTGGGATCCTCCGGATTCGGATAGGAGACGGTAGGAAAGTTTCCATCCGGCACCTCCTGCTGCTCCACCACATAGACGTTTTTGAAGCCGAGTTCCTTCAGGATCCTCCTGACCCAGATATTTCCCGTCCCATGAAGAGGAGTATAAACAATCTTTAATTTCGCTGCCTGCTCTTTTATCATCTCCGGATGAATGGCTAGTGATTTGACCGCTTCGATATAGGCATCATCCACTTCCTCTCCGATCACACGATAGAGGTTCTTCGTCAATGCTTCTTCCTTCGTGAGGGTCCTTGTCTGTGCAAAATCCGTCACCGCATTCACTTCCGCAATGATTTCCGCATCTCTGGGTGGCGTAATCTGTGCGCCGTCTTCCCAGTATACCTTATACCCGTTGTATTCCTTCGGATTATGGCTCGCCGTAATGACGATTCCCGCCGTGCATCCCAGTTGTCTGACCGCAAAAGAGAGCATGGGAGTCGGTCTTAAGGAGGGAAACACATAGGCGGGGATACCGTTTCCCGCCAGGCAGAGGGCGGCATCCTGTGCAAATTCCTTCGAGTGATTGCGGGAATCAAAGGCAATAGCAACTCCCTGATTTTCCGTACCCTGTTTTTTTATATAGTTGGCTAACCCCTGAGTGGCTTTCCGAATGGTATAACGGTTCATCCGGTTGCTGCCCGCCCCCATGACGCCGCGCAGACCGCCCGTTCCAAACTCCAGCTCTTTATAAAACCGGTCTTCGATTTCCTTCTCATCGCCTTCGATTGCACGAAGCTCCTCTTTGGTCGCTTCATCCACCGCAGTGCTCCTTAACCAACTCTCGTAATTCGCTCTTGCTGTCATCTTACTTTTCCTTCCCCGTCATATCCTCTGCAGGACGCGCTTCTTTTCCGTATAGAAAAAACAGGAATGCGCCGATCAAAAGCATTCCGCCAATGACGTTCCCGATGGTGACGGGCAGCTCATTGGTCAGGAAGAAATTTTTCCAGTTCAGCGCCTGCAGTTGATCTGCACGGATCCCGTATTTTGTCACAGCCACTTCTACGAAACCCGGGTTCTTCGCCGCAAAAATTCCTGCCGGAATATAATACATATTGGCAACACAGTGTTCGAAGCCTCCGACCACAAAGGCGAAAATGGGGAGATAACTGGCCAGAATCTTTCCCGATACTTCCTTCGACAACCCCGCCATCACAACCCCGATGCAGACGAAGAAATTACAGAGAATTCCCGAAACCAGTGCACTCATGAAAGGGAGACTCGCTTTCGAGAGCGCAAGTTTAATGGTAAACGCTCCGACCGCACCATTTCCGATTCCGAACTGCCCGCTGAGGGCAACGAGTCCGGCAAAGAGAATGCCACCAAGGAGATTCGACACAAAGACCAAGCAAAGCACGCTGATCATACGGATCGCCCGGTACCTGTGCTTCAGCGCCCCTATCACCATCAGGCAGTCACCCGTAAAGAGTTCTCCGCCAAACAGGACCATCAGAACAAAGCCGATGGGAAAGACCAGCCCCGCCGCCAGTCTTGCCAGACCGGCATTTGGGATCGCATGCATGGCGACACTGCTTGCCATGGCCCCTGCCGCAATCAGCGCCCCCGCCATTACGCCCAACACGACTATCTGACTCTGTGGACGTTTCGTCTTACCCTCTCCCGCTAAGACCAGGTTTTCCGTTACCTCCGACATAGGCATTGCCATTTGTTTCATCTCTCTTCTGAATCTGATTGTTGATTTTCCACATCCGTCTTCCTCCACCGCCGGCCCGGCAGCGACCAACTCCGCGGCAACTGCTGCACCATCGCAATCGAAATGGCAATGGTAAACGCTGTAAACGAACAGATCTTGCCAAAGTGCATGAAGCCTGCCATATTGCCCCGGAAGAGGTAATAAACCGCCCGGTAAAGGCTGATTCCCGGTAAAAGCGGGATCAGGCTGGTCACCAGAAAAACCGTTTGCGGACACCTTCGATAGACTGCGAGTACTCTGGAAGCCAGCACCGCCAGGAATCCGCTGATAAAAACGGCGATCACCTCGCTGTACCTCCATTTTAAAACAAAGACATAAACAAACCAACTGATGGCACCCAGGACGCCGCAGACCAGATAATGTCTTCTTTTGACATGAAACATGATCGCAAACCCTACCGTCCCCAGTCCCGCTACGATGCTGCGAATCACAAGAACAAAATAGGAAATGCGGGAAATATTGCTGATGGCGGTGGAGATCAGTTTGATCTCCGGCACGTTCATTTCTACCAGCACGACGCCGGATGCCATGGAAACACAAGTTAGGAGTGCGCTGATGAGTAACGTCTCCCCCGTTGCAAAATTGTTCTGACTGAATTCCCGAACCGAATTCACAAAGGCAACACCGGGCACCAGATCCATCATCACACCGATGATGATATAAGACAGATGGACACCAATTCCCAGGCTAACCAATAGATTCCCCAAAATGGCCGTCAACACACTGCCCAGGATCGTTTCTAAAACCCGAGACTTGATCCTGCCCTGCGAGAATAGCAGATACAGTCCGATCACGCTCCCGACGATCCCCGCACACAGAGAATCTCTCATGGAAGTTCCGATGGCAAAGCTGAATCCTCCGGCTCCCAGAAAATACGCCAACATCCTTCCCATGACACCGTAGTGGTTCCTGCTTTCAATTTTTTTCAGGGAGGAAGAAAGATAGTCCAGCGTTTGTGAATGGGTGCAAACATCACGGGACAACTCGTTCACTTCTTCAATCTTCCCGATGTCGATCTCCTTGTCCGGCACAGAGACGATTCTGGTCTGGATCCCCTCTCCGCCCACCTTGGCGGTAGCAAAAATTCCGCGGTTCATCACATAGGCATCCATATCTTCAATATGCATCGCCTCTGCCATACGGTACATGGTTTCTTCCGCCCTGTAGATTTCCGCCCCGCTGGAGAGCAGGATTTTCCCCGCACAAAGTACCGTTCCCAGCGTATCCGGCCGCTTCTCCTGCCCGATGTTTCCTGCCTGCATCTTCTCTATTTTGTTTGCCTTATCTCTCGCCTGCATCTTCTCTGTTTTGTTTGCCTTGTCTCCCGCCTGCATTTCCGGCTGTCCTTCCTGTAACACTCTGCTTCCTCTGTGTAAGTTCCCATTGTACTCGATTCCCTTTTGTTTTGCCACTTCAAAAAACCACCGGCGGACGAATGATCCGCCGATGGTTTCCGTTTCCTGTTCGATGTGATTCTTTCCGACTGCATTCCCGTTCTTACTTCCACCCATCCATTTCCAACTGGAAGTATGCGCAGATCCTCTTATTCCTTCAAACTGAACTTCGCCACCAGTCCCTGCAATTTGTTGGCCTGCTCGGTCAGTTCTGCAGAAGATGCCGCCGTTTCCTCTGCCGTTGCAGAATTGTTCTGCACCACGGAGGAAATCTGATCGACGCCGATGGTGACCTGATTCACGCCTTTGGACTCTTCTTGCGAGCTGGAGGAAATATCCTGAATCAGTGTGTTGATCTTTTCCGTATGCTCGGACAGGGTTTCGAGCGATTCTGCCGTCTCCTCCGTGATCCTTGCTCCGTTTTCCACTGCTTCCAGGGTTTCCTCTATGAGATTCGCTGTCGTCTGCGCTGCCTTTGCGGATTCCTGTGCCAGGTTGCCAACTTCGCCTGCGACAACTGCAAAGCCTTTTCCTGCTGCGCCCGCTCTTCCGGCTTCGATTGCCGCATTCAGAGACAGAATCTTGGTCTGGAAGGCGATATCGTCAATGGTCTTAATAATCTTATTGATTTCGGCGGATTTTTCTTTAATGACCGTCATCGCCTGCGACATTTCACCCATCTTGGCATCGCAAAGACGGAGCGCCTCCTCCGCATGAAGGGACAGCTCGGATGCCTCTTTCGTAGTGCCAGCGGTCGCATTGATCTGGGTGGAAATATCGTTCATGGTCGCACTGAGTTCCTCTACGGAAGAGGCCTGCTCTGTCGCACCTTCCGACAGCCCCTGCGCGGCGGCGGAGACAAGTCCCGCATTCTGGTTGACACTTCCGGCACTTTCCTGAATCTCCGACATCGTTTTGGACAAATCTGTGGTGATTTCCGAAAGAGCGGACAAGATCGGTGCATAGGCCCCCGTATAAAACTCCGCCTTGTCGTTGGACATCCGGAAATCCCCTCCGGCGATCGCTCCGAGCTTTTCGGTCAGATCCGTAATAATGTTTTCCACGCGGTGCACCACATCCTCGATTGCCTGCATCAGTACCGCAATTTCGTCTTCGTAATCATACTCCATCTCAATCACGAAGTCCCCGACAGCCAGCTTCTGCGAGCTGTTAGCCACCATTGTCAGCGGCTTCAGGCTCTTGCGCAGATAAAATACCGTCGACACAATGACAATTCCAACCGTCAGCAGACCCAACAGAGTTGCCACCCACACCAGGCGGTCTGTATCGTGGTCATAATCCGTTTCCTTCATGCTCATCCGGAACCACCAGGTTCTTCCCTGTAGGTCTACCGGGGTAAAAAATTCCCTCTCTTCCGGGCCTTCCTTTCCCTTGACCTCCTGAATGAAAGCATTGCCCTCTTCCATCAGCGACTTCACTTTTTGATATCCCTGATCCGACATCACTTCTGAAAGTTTTTTGCCGCTGTCCTCCTCATTCCCATAGATGGCTTCGTTATTGTCAATGATTTCCGAAAACATGGTCGGGAATTCATCGTCACTTCTTTTGATATCGGTCAGTACCTTGGCATCCACGTCTAATAAGGTAACACCCTTGAATACTCCGTTTACCATCAGAGGACTGGCAATCGTGAAAATAGAGGGGCCTTTTCCGCCGTTGTCCTCGTACATATCCGTGATGACCGTCTTGCCCTTTTTGGCCTGCTGATAATAGGGTTTATTCTGGTAAAAATCGTAGTCGTAACGCTCTACTTTTTTTTCTTTCGCACCGTTTTGTGTCAGATAAATCGCATAATTCGGCGCATCCGATAAAAAAGCGTTCGGTTCAAAGAAAGTCCCTGCACCGATGAGGGATTTTTCATTCTTAAGACTGGCATAGAGGCTACTTAACAATGCGCTTTCTGCATCATATGCGGAAGCAGGAATCTCCTGATCCAGTACCCGGCTCCTCAGCATCAGTTCGCCGGTCGGGCTTACCGAAATCGTCTTTCCGGACGTGCCGTCCTGCATTTCCCAGAGTTTTTCCGGTGCCTCCCCTGCATGGTCCTTTGCTTCATAAACAAGGGAAATCCCTGCATTGATGGACTTGGCGATATCACTGAGCTGTTCCACCTTTTCTGATAGCTCTGTGGTTGCGTTTACCCCTTTTTCCGTCATGGAATCGTTGATCTGTCTGTCCATGTTCAGTTCAAAGGAGTGTACCAGAATATAGCACAGCGCCAGAATACTGATAAAGGAGACCGCTCCGAGCACGAAAGACATCCTGCCCTTCAGACTCATCTTCTTCCAGAAGCCCTTCCATCTCTCTCGAAGAGAGAGACCTTGCGCCATTTTCACTCGCTTTGCTTTTCCGACCTTCCCTTCCGTGCTCTTTCCTTCCGTGATCTTTTCTTGTACTACCTTCTCTTTCTTCTCTTTTCTCATGTCATACCTCTTCATCCGTGAATTTGTATAGACAAGCTTTCCTCTATTATCGGTAAATTAGAGAAAAAAGATAAGTTGGATCTGCAATTCCTCTTTCTTCTGCCTTATTTCTGTGGATCGAATTCGATCTGGTATCCCTCCGCTACGCCCTGCAACAGCCCCTTAACCAGAGACCTTGCATAACGATCGGCATTATCCAGAATTCCGCTCGCCCGCGCCGCTTTACGGGCGTCACTCTCTGCCAGCTTCTGCGCTTTGTTGGCATCCTCCTTGTTGTTGAAATTAAAGATTGCGATGGACTCTCCGTGATAGGAGATGGTTCCCGGATCTACGGTCGCCGAAAGGATCTCCGCCTGCGGCAAATGTACGTGGATGATCCGCTTTTCATGATCGATCCGGAAAGAGATCCTGGAAGCATCGATTCCCGCCGTCACCTGACTCTTATAGGTCATCACAAAGTTCCCCTGACTCAGAATCGGGATCCCCTCATCCTCATAGGTACTAAAACCTTCCATCGTCAGTTTCTGCGTCACCAGCTCGCTGGCATTGGCAAGTTGTCCGGAAACGACCTCCGTGCTGAGTTTTGCCGTCTTGCGATAGCCCGGAATCCGATCTAAAATTTTTTGCGGCAAACGACTCCCCGCCACTTGCAGGCAAAAAAAGAGAATCCCGCAAATCCCCAGTACAACCAATATTTTCGTCAAAAACCTAACCACCATCTTCTTCATCCCGTTCCACTTTCTCCTCTCATCTGTTTGGTTCCTGTTCCCATGCCCTGTCTTTCGCGTACAGGGTAGTAGACAAGACTGCGCCTGTTCAAAGCCGGGTAGGAAGTGTAAAATCACAGTCCCCCTCGCTATTCCGTATGGGTAATATACTATAAGTGGGCAGTGCTGTATATAGTGCTTGCGGCTTTCTGTTTTTAGATGCCAAATCGGATGATGCAAGAATCCAACGTACCTCAATGTCAAATTTCCGCAAACACGCAAAGACCCACGGAGCGTAAGCCGTACCGTAGGTCCTTTTCTTCTGAGCTGTTAGACTTCTTCCGAAGAGATGAAACTTCCATCCCGGATCGATTACCCTTCTTCCTCCTGCTCCTCTTCGCCTTCTGTCATCTGTCTTAGATGGAAGCGACTGATCTGATCACGCAGATTCCTCGCCTGGTCATTGAGTTCCGCGCTGGAAGTGGCGCTCTCTTCTGCAGTGGCGTTATTGGTCTGGATGACGTTGGAAATCTGGTCGATTCCCAGGGTGACCTGCGACACGGCATTGGCCTGCTCATCGGAAGCGGCAGCAATCTCGCTAATCAAAAGACTCAACTGCTTCTGTCCGTTTACCACTTCATGCAGGGAATTGGCCGTATCGTCAGCGAGCTGACTCCCCTGCTCGACCGCTTTTACGGTATCGTCAATCAGCACCGTTGTATCTTTCGCCGCTTCCGCCGTTTTTTGTGCCAGGTCTCGCACCTCATCCGCCACGACGGCAAATCCTTTTCCGGCTTCTCCTGCTCTTGCCGCTTCTATGGCTGCATTCAGCGCAAGCAGGTTGGTCTGGAAGGCAATTTCGTCGATCGTCTTGATGATGGCGCTGATTTCTGCAGACTTCTCATTGATTCTGCTCATCGAGGCCTTCATTTCCTGCATCTGCCCGTCACTCTTGATCATTTCTTCCTGTCCGGTGGCGGCAGCTTCATTCGCCTTGGCGGCATTTTCCGCATTTTTTCGGATTCTGTCGGAGATATCGTTAATGGTAGCAGAAAGCTCTTCGATGCTGCTGGCCTGTTCCATCGAACCTCTGGTCAGATTCTGTGCTCCTTCAGCGACTTTTTCTGCTGATCCGGAGACTTGATCAGAGGAAATTCGGATATTTCCAATCAGACCGGTCAGCTTTTTTGTTAGATCTAAAAGCGCCACTTTAATCTTTGCAAACTCTCCGTTGTATTCTTTTTTTAGCTGGATATCCAGATTTCCCTCCTGCATTTCATTGAGGCTGTCTGTGATTTCCTGAATATAATGCTGGTACTCCTTTAACCGGCTCACCAATTGTCGAAGCCCTTTTGCCAAATCCCCGATCTCATTGGTGCTCCTGACCGTAATCTCTTCATCCAGAGAACCTTCCGCCAGTTTTTTTACCGACTGTGTCAGAGAAAGAATCGGTCGTGCCTGTCTGTTCCCCAGCACCATGGAAAGCCCCAGCATCCCGAGAAGATAGACGGCAATAAAGATAAACAGAGTGTATTTCAGCACTTCGATGCTACCGTAAATCGCTTTATGATTGGGGGCAATGGCGATGATCCAGCCATTCTCCAAAACATGATAGCCTAGCAGAACAGCTTTTCTGGAGCTTCCGCCATTGACATATCCATCCTTTTTACTCAGGAGTTCCGGCAATACTTTCTGATATTTTCCATCTAAGATTTCGCCGAAATTCTCTCCTCCCGTATAATCCGGATGAAAAAGAATCTTGCCCTTCGCATTTAACAGGAAGCATTCTTTCTCGTTAAATTTTTGATGCGCATCCAGGAGGCGGTTTAAGTAGGCAAAATCAAAGTCCACCCCGACGACTCCAAAATCCTTCCCGCTGCTTAAGTAGATGGGAGTCACATAGGATATAATGGTTTTGTTGATATTGGCATTAAAATACGGCTCCATCCAGGTGGATTTTTTATTCTTCAGCGGCGTATAAAACCAGCCGACATGCTCCATGTCGCTCGGATCATATTTGGAGAGATCGGTGGGGGTAACCGGCTCCGGCTTTCCGTCATTATCCGCGTCGGTGAAAAAAGTCCCTGACGTTCCGTAAGTCAGAAAGGGATCGTAACGGATATAGGAGGCGACCAGCCCCGGGATATCCTTCGTCGAGTCAATGACGACCTCGTTCATTTTTTTCTCATAGTCCTTGAAGTACTCCTCGTCTTTGGCTACGATTTTATTCTCGTCCGCCATAAGACGGCTGGTGGAAGCCAGTAGATTCACCTTCGCCTCGATTAGATTCAAAATACCGTCTACCGACTCGGCAGTCTGTTCCGCCGCCGAACGCATATTGGTATTTCCGTCCGTGATACTGATATTGTTCATGTACACGGTTAACGTCCCACCCAGCAAGGCAAAAGCAATCACGGTGGGGAGCAACATACATATGATCAGATTGGTTCGAATGGATTTCGGTTTCATCTTCCGCTCCTTCTTTCAGACGAGCTGATATAAAATAGTAGCTTTTGTTTACAATATCGGTAAAATAATTTTTATTATGATGATATTATATGATTGTTTATCAAAAGCTAAGATTTTACTTATAGATGGAAATCCACTTTTTCTTTGCTTTAAAACAAAAGTCTCCTCCTATTTTCTGATGCGCCTTAGCAACTCCCTCGCATTTTGCTTTGTAAAGTCGGAAAGTTCATAGGAACGGATACGCTCCTTCCCCATATTGGGAATAACGAACCCATTTTTCACAAGCATTGCCAGTCGATTGATCACAGTTCTATTTGTAACCTTAAGCTCTTTGCTTACTTCGATCGGTGTAAACTCTCTTTTATATTTTTTGATTAGTAAGAAAAGTAATTCTTTCTCTTTGCCCTTGAGATACGAAAGACTTCCTTCTAGCACTTCACCATTTAATCTCATTGATAATTCGCAAACCCTGTTTGAATACAACAAGACCATTCGGAGAAAATAATGGAGCCAAATCTCTGGGTGTGGTGGATTGTCTCTTCCTGAATAATACAGCGCCGGCAATCCCATCTGAAGAGACCTATAGTATTCATCTATATCATATGCGAAATATTCTTCTAAAGAGCCAACTCCATTAAACCTATATCCGTTGGTATCTAAAATATACCCCGACAGCAATCTTGCTGTTCGCCCATTTCCATCTTCAAATGGATGAATGGTTACAAGCTGATAATGAACGATAGCCGCAACGATGAGGGGATGATCCCCAGTTGTATTCACATATTCAATCAATTCATCCAACAAGTCCGGTATATCCCTATATTCCGGCGGAATATAATCCGGATTTCCCGTTTGAGAATCGTATACAGCAAATAAGACACCCGGAGGCATTGGTCCTCGAAGCCCTATTTTTTCCTTGGATGCTCCTTTTTCCACGTACCTCTGCACATCTAATATCAGTTTCTTGGAAAATCGCTCTGTTTTCGCCATCTTCTCTTCCAGATAATTCAGTGCTAGAAAATAATTTCGCACCTCCTGTTCCGGTTTGAGATAATGTTTTCGTTCATCACTATCAATAACCTCATCCACTTGCTTCTCTGACAAGGGATTTCCCTCAATTTTCGTAGAAGCATAGGAGCTTTTCTTTTTCGAGTTTTTACGCCACTTGTTAGCGACCGTAGCCGGCAGCAATACTTCTGATACTTTATACTTATTTTTATCAATCTCCGTAATATATCTTAAGATCTCATTTGACAAAGTGGCTTTTATCATAAAAATTGCCCTCCTGATACATATAGTATATCATGAGAGCGCAGACCCTTTTTCACTATATTTACACTATTTTTTCACTATTTTGTAAAAATGAGTAGCGAGCGGTCACCGCCTATCAGTGCAATCACTCTGTTCCTTGTCACACTGAATCGGACGGAGCTTTTACACCGACCCCTCTTCTCTCTCCTTCCCTTTCCACCCGCTCAAACGAAACATCTCCTTCTTCAAAATACAGTCGATTTCCCGTTTCGTTTAAGTGCGTAATCAGAATCGAGAGCTTGGTATCGCGGGCGCTTGAGAACATTTGCACCGAGTCTTTATCCCGCTCCACCGGCGCAAAGAAGGCATCCATGCTCTCATGCCGCGCATAACGGAGTGTTCCCTGCCATTCGTTCGGCTGGTTGGTGAGATCCGCTCCCACTCCCGGGAGCTCGGCGCGCGCTGTCTCACAGGGCAGCGGTCCCGCTCCGTGGCGCGTCACATAGCTCCGCGTCACATAAATAGCCTCATCCAGGGTGAGTCCCCGTTTCTCAAGAAAGAGCGCCGGATTGTGCAGCCCCGTCTTTGAGGAGGTCAAATGCGGTGCGTAGGCTTCATAGTCCTCATCTAAGAGGAGTCCCTGCCCACCCTCAAAAAGGAGATGATCGAATCGCGCAAGCCAGGCCCGATTCGCATCCACCAAAGTCAGGAGACCTATGTTTGCCTTCACTTCCGAGGCATAATTTTGAATCACGTCATCGTTTTCCAATAGTTCAAAATACGGGTTCCTGCGGTCTATCCCAAGCGTCTTCGCCCGCTCTTTCGTATAGGCTTGTCGCATCCAGCGCAGTTGCCGCTGCAGCTCTGTTTCGCTCCTTAAGGCGACTTCCTCCACACTGAGGACATATCCCGCACGGTTTCGCTGAACGCATTCATCGATGCCCATGCCGCAGGAACCGTGCCGCGCATCGCCACGGGCAGCTTCCGCACCCATGTTAAGGAGCACATCGTCTATGGTGGTGACGCGCGCTGTTTTCTCGGAATAGAGCAATGGCACAAAGCCGAAAAGCTGCGAAAAGTCTGCGACTTCCTTCCCGAGTTGATAGAGATCCGGCATAAAAGCCTCTGCAAACAGAGTCGGCGTCCCGTACTCTGCTCCGGCGCCGATCTGGTGATGTACAAAACGCCAGGCGGCCGCCGCATCTTCCACGGTGTGTCCGGCCTGCGCCCCGCCGTTGTGTTTGATGATCAGCGGTTTCCTCCCAACGCGAGAGAGGCTTGCAACCGCAAGCCCCTTCCCCTCATCTCCGAAATTTTTCCCGATGACTGCAATATTTCTCATAACTGAATGTCAGCGTCCGCCTGCAGTGAGAGCTGCGCAAGCGCAGCACCGATCACCGGCCTCTTCAGCTCATCCCAGTGCACCAGAACCCTCTCTTGCGTCTCCCCCTTCTGCAACTGAATCGTGCTGATAATGATTTCCGGCAGGCAGGAGATGCTCTCGCCATCCAGCACCATGCAGTGCCCCGTCAGGAGTTCTACATTCGCCTGATTTCTGCCCCCGATCATGATATGGAACACATGGAAGGAAGCCTCTACTTCTTTTAGCAGACTCTCTCTCGTCACTTCACCCGGAATCTCATCCCCAATGACGCGTTCTATCGTAGCTCCTAAAGATCCACTTCGAATTTCCGCCTCGTCTCCGATGGTAAAGAGAAAGCCCTTTTGATTTCTCTTCCGAATCGCATCAATATTGGTGTGTCTCGCGAGAAACTCCCAGAGACAGGTCGGCACCACTTCTCCGCTTCCACGGTTTTCAAAATAGATCTCCAGCAACTGCTCCGCGATTCGAATATCCGATTCAAACTGCGTGACCTGCAGCGGAGACTTGTCCTGAAAATCTCCGTAGGCTGCGCACATGAGCGCCGGGTCTTCGACCGCGCCGGTGGAGTAGAGCTTGGTAATCAGCTCATTCAACGCACCGGTCGCGAGTTCCACCGCGAGATAGCCCATCGAAGCCGTCACATCCAAACCGACCACAATCGGTGTGGTATTCGGATGCTCCTCCGAATCAAAGCACTCTCTCGTGCCGATAAACTTCGGATCCATCTTCGGATTGCATTCCGTTCTCTTGAAGACTTCTCCCACACTCTGCCCGTTGGAAAGCTTTCTGCTGTTCTTCAGTTTCTGCCAATCTGCCGCCGAATAACTTCCGTGACCCATTGTTTTCCTCCTGCCTTAATCCATTTTTGTAAAATGATGACCGCCAAAGCCACTTTCAATCACCCGGTCCCATGCTGCAAAATCCGCGTATGCATCCGCTGCGGGTTCCGACTGAAGGAACGTCTCTAACTCCCGCGGGTGATGCACGTCTTTTGCTACCGACTTCGCCGCCTCTCTTAGATCCCGCAAATCCCGCTTGCTCTCTTTTTTCTTTACCGCCCGCCAATCGCCGAAGAGCATCCCTTCATGCGTCATCGGGTTGATAAAAAGACTTTCCGCCGTCATGTTCCCGTGCTCCAGCCCGGAGTACTCGAGGGCGCAGCAGATGTTTTCCATGCGGGAGATAACCCAGGCCAAATGTTCCGATGCAAACGGCGCAAACACCTCCGCCGGGTAGAAATACGGCTTCCGTATATAGACGAGGCAAAGCTTCCCCTCATCCAGATAGATTTTGCTCTTCAACTGCGGAAAACAACGGACCAGCTTGACATCCGCTGCGGGAAAAGCGAGCTTAGAAATCCCGTGCAAAAAGGCATTCGCCCCTTCCTCCCGATCAAATACATAAACCACCGTTTCTAGGCAGAGGTAGCACACAAACTCGGGATAGGAATAGCGGTCCATGTAGGACAGCGTCAAGGTTTTCCCGTTCTGCATACGATAACTCACACTTCCGTTCGTTTCAAAGAGCGTATCTCCGCTGTAGTCCTGCTCCTTCGCATCCGCCTTGGCCTTATAGTAGGACAACAGCTTTTTCCGGAATTCTGTATTCCCTTTTAACTCAGCGTCCGACAGAAAGGCCCTTGCCCCGCAATACGGGCAGCGAAGGCCACCCGCATTGTCCAGCTCCAACTGTGCACCACACTGTTTACAGATATATTGAATCATGGTCCTCCCATAACAAGGTTTGTCGATTTGTTTTTATCAAGCCCTATTGTACCCCATTGCATTTCCAGATGCCACGCCTACCATAATTCTTCAAAGAACAAAAAGAACGCGGCGAACGTAACAATACATTTGCCGCGGCGTAGTCCATGAAATACATTCAATTCTCTGAGGTACATTCATCAGAAACTTCGTCAAAAGAATGATACCGCTTATAAGCTCCTCTATTCTTCTGCATACTCGGATACTCGGCCAAAGCAGCCAGGGTTTCTGCATTTGGCTGTCGGCTCATATTCTTTCGAATCCAGGCTTCCAACACATCAAAGCTATAATCCCCCTTCAACGCAATGCCGTCCCTTAGCACAGCACCCTTACACTCTTTTCGATAGCGCTCCGGCATATCCCCGAAACCACCGCCTCCGTGCGTGCAAAAGGGGATTACGGTCTTTCCGCTCAGATTAACTGCACGAAGGAAAGACAATACCGGTGGCGCAAAGGTATGAAGCCAGTTCGGCGAACCTACGAAAATCAACTCTGCATCTCCAACAGGCTCTGCTCCTTCTTGAAGCGGCGGACAATATCCTCTCTCAATCTCTCCTCTTACTTCTTTCACAGCTGTATTGTAAGAATATGAATACGGCTTTTGAGGCTTCAGCTCTCGCAATTCTCCGTCTGTCAGTAAGGCAATATCTTCCGCCAATTTTCTTGTGATACCGGAATAGGAATAATACACAACCAGTGTTTTCAAAAGAGTATCGCCTCCGTTTCCCAAAACAGTCTCGCCATAGGCAACTCAATTCATACAGGGGGCAACTTCTTCCCTTCCGACCTAAACTCGACTGATGCCTTCGCTAATCGTAATTATAACATTGATATCGGCTTCCGGTATCTTCTCGTAATCAAGCTTGCAAAGAAGTATCTTTCGGATTTCATTACGACGTACCGGACTCAGCTGTGCTGTTCTCACTCTGTCGAATATGTTGCCGAATTTCCGCTTCATGACGCTTGCAGTAATCATAAGCCGCTTCCATATAGGCGGTAACAGAGTGATTTTCATGAAAATCCATGAGTGTATCCAAAATTAACTTACCTTCGATTTTCATGCCTAAGAAATAACTATAGACACAAGCGCCCTCTTCTCTCGGATAATATGGGTTAATTGTGCTCAAACGCTTGTCGCTCATAATGCTCTCTACAACCATCTCGCTCAAAATCCACTGCAAGGATGGCGTTTCATACTCATCATAACTGTCCTGAAAATGCCGATTCCACACAAAAAAACCAAAAATAATGAATCACTTCGTGGAGTGTTATTCCGAGCGCTCCGCGTTCACTATTCATGTAAAACAGGTCGAACTTTTCCTCTCGAAGGAACCGCGGGCAAATCGGATTTAACGTAATATTGGCAAGCAGCTCGTTGAACATTGTTCTGCTATCCAGTTCAAAGGCATCTGAAAGTGCATCCTCAATTTGATTTCGATATTTCTGAAAATGCTCATGATACCGGCATTCTTTAGCTTCAATCTCCGGCAGGACTCTATCCCATATTTTTCGCAAGCTGGTTCGAAGATAGTCTTCTTTTTCTCTTTCTTGCAATGCTTGTATATTCTGATTGATTTCCGGGTAAAAGTAACGCAGGGAATCAGACCAGTAGGAAGCTGTTTCTTCGGTTTGAAATAACAGAATACTCTCAACGGAATAATCAAATCCCGCATTTCTGAATGTTACATTCATTGGCCTTGCCTCCATGTCTTATTTCTATTTCCTCATTTTCTTCTTTGCTACAATGTAGAATCTGTGTATACTCCCCTCAAGCAGTCCGTCTCTTTCAATGCTTTTCTGTGCCTCAAGCAAATGTTCAAAGCAGCTTTCAACAGAAAAGCCCGGAAACTCCCATTCGATAATTCTTGCAAACCAAACAAGAGCTCCGACATCAAAGAAACGAATCGGCCGTCGGACTTCTCCGCTTTCCAGTATCTCAAAACCATGTTCGAGAAGTTCCACTTTTTTAACCTCCAGATATTGCTTTGGATATGGTACTTCTGTGAGCTGAGGAAGCAGAAGCTCAACCAATTCCCGATCATTTTCGGCGCCTACCTGCTGTGTTAGGAACAACCCTTCTGATTTTAATACACGCTGCAGTTCTGCAGCGTCATAGTCTCCATGCCGGTTGGTGACAATATCAAAGCTTTGATCAGAAAACGGAAGCTTATCTCCTCCGCCCGCCGCTTTGAACTTAATTCCCAACGGAAGCAAAACCTTTTTGCACAGTTCCACATTCGGCGGATAGCCTTCGATCGCCGCCGTATTTTCATAGGGGTGTCGGAAAGTAAGCAAAAACTCTCCGCCACCGGTTTCCATATCCATCAGTTTCATGCTGTCGTTCCGATATTTCTGAATCATCTTTCCAAAATCCCACGGTAAATCATCTTCTTCCGTATACCTGCCATGAATATGAGAAAAATCCCATCCGTGAATACGGGCGATTTCCTCCTCTCTTTTCCAGCTTTCCTTTCGTTGTTCTACCGTAATATGAACTTCCTTCTCCTCAAGCATTTCTGAAAGCCTTCTCATAATTTTTAGAATGTAACATTTTACGCCAACCATGCTTTCCTGGGGGACTGTTTTCTTTCTCCGCTTTTTTGACTGAAGTCGCATAAGCGCCCACAGACAACAGAAATCCCTTGGCCGGATTACCGCAGCTAAGGGATTTCAATCATGAATTGTGTCAGGGTACGTTACTCTCAATCCATACCCTAAGCATATATGTTATCCTTTCTCGATAGCGTATCCGAGCTTACTATTGCCAATATGTTGCCACAGACAGCCACACTCGGTCAACCCCTTCAACAAATTCTATTCCGGAATAACGCAACATAGGCCCGCGGGGACTGCATAAACTCACATTGCATGATACACGTTGTAAGAGGTATGATTTATTTATGACAAAGCATTTCACTGATAGGGAGACGGAAAAAGTATATCGACGAATTTTTTCTAAGAAACTACCACAGGCAATTCAACGCATGGCGTTACGTAAGTTGATGATGGATGCAGCGGAAATTACTGAAACACCGAAGATAAGTGAGATTTTAGCGGAAGAGTTCATGCTCCCGCTAGGGATTTCCGCTTATAAGCTGGCAAAGGATATTAACGTTCCCGTATCCCGCATTCAGGACATTCTTCATGATCGACGCAGAGTCTCTGCCGATACATCCATCCGTCTAGGAAAGTATTTTGGTGTATCGTCGCGGTATTTTCTGAATCTCCAAGATGACATCGATGTGCGGAATATTGAACATTCTATGAGGGAAGATCTGGAGCAAATCAAAACGATACAGTATGTTTAAAGCGAGCTCCATAGTCCCTGTCAAAATACGGATTCCTATCCGGAGAAAAATCTTCTGATTCTTTGACTTATAAGCAAGTTCAAGGGGACACGAGGAGCATCATAGCTTCTTCATCATCCAATACGCGTCCATATAAGATCCGTCCGCAAACTTCATGCTATCCGGGAAGGTACCATGCTTCTCGAATCCCAGTTTCTCATACAAATGGATGGCATCTTTGTTCTCTGCCACCACTTCCAGTTCTGCCTGCTCGTATCCGACCTTTTTGGCAACATCGAGAACAATCTGCAGCATCGCTTTGCCAATCCCGCAGCCACAGTATTCTTTGTATAAAGCAATGGCAACCTCGCATCTGTGCTTGTATCTCTTGTACGGCGCAATGCTCATCAGAGAACAGTTCCCGACGTGCTTTCCATCCAAAAACGCAACAAGCATAAGCTCACGATCCGCATCTATTTTAGCCCGAATAAGCTGCCTTTCTTTCGTGTCCGTCATGGTGATTTCTTCCGGCTCTCTGATCAGATAAGGCGTCTCGGCGCTCGTTGTCTTTAAATACCGAATCAGATCCTCTGCGTCTTCCGGCCTTGCATTCCTGAGTACGATGGTCCTACCAAGCTTATCTTTCAGAGATCTTTCTTCAAATACCATTTTCATCTTCCTTCAACGTCATGTACTCTGAGCCCTAGTCAAAAATCACGTTCAGTGTACCAAACTATGAACTGAGAAGCAATGAAGAGCCGGATGTTTGCGATTACAGCGCAGGAGGGCACAAAGCGGTATAAGTAATATGTTTGAAGCGACAGATGCTTTGGTACTGGCGTCTCCGGTTTATTATGCCTCTGCAATTGCCACCCTGGTTGCCTGTCTGGACAGATTGTTCTACAGCACGCATTTTGATAAGACCATGAAGGTGGGCGCCAGTGTGGTTGTGGCAAGAAGGGGCGGTACGACTGCTGCCTTCGATGAATTAAATAAGTATTTTACAATCTCAGGAATGCCTGTGGCATCCAGTCAATATTGGAACATTGTGCACGGACTCGAAAAGGGAGAGGCGAACGAAGACTTGGAACAGACTATTTGTCCTATATTCTCATCTCATCAGAATGGTACAAGCTAGTCCCCCCTGCTCGCCATTTGTAAAGGATAATTTCCAGCGGTGCCACCCCGCTACCTGTTTCACAATCTTGAGTCCCAGGCCATGCTGCCCGGTGCTGGGCTCCCACTCATAATTCCTGCTGTTCAGTCTGCGCAGAAATTCTTTTGATACGCCTTTTCCACGATCGCCAAGCTCCAGAAAGACATGGTTTTTCCGATCCTGATACAGCCTCATTTCGATCCTGCATCCACCCGGATTATGCCGAATCGCATTATGAAGCAAATTCATGACCGCTCTCTCCACCAGATCTTCGTTGAAGCAAAGTTCCAGATCCTGAAGACCGTCCTCGATATCGAGCGTAAACTGAAACCTGTCGTCCTCCGTCTGATTCATGATTTCTGTGAGGATCTTTCTGAGGAATCGGCTGATTCTCACTTTCTTTTTTTCAAATTTCCCTGCTCCATACTCCAGTTTACTGAAAAGATTCAGATTCTCCACGAGTCGGCGAAGCCGGATTCCTTGTACCTCAATGGCTTTCGCCCTTTGCCTGACCTCTACCTCCCCAGTTGAATCGGCGATCATTTCCGCGTTTCCCAGAACAATGGCAAGCGGTGTGCGAACATCATGTGACACTCCCGCAATCCACTCTGTACGTTCCTCTTCCTTTTGCTTCGCGCGTCGTTTCTGTATCCATATAGGAACAGCCACCAGCACAATGATATTGGACAGGGTAAGCAATGGAAAGATCTTCATCAGGTCCTTCATCAAGCTCACATCAAACTCAACGTTGTATTTCCATACCTGATCTTTTTTTCCTCCAATCACAAGCAATCCCCGCCCGACCACATAGGTACGAACCGGATAGTCCTCAAGATAATATCTGGTAAACCTGGCGACATCCTGTAGTGTATAGGTTTTTCTAAGCTCTTTAGGGAGCGCTTCACTCCACAAAATGTTTCCATCTTTGTCCAGTAGCATGGCAAACTGCCCGTGCTTCAACAGACTTTCCGCTTCTTTCTTCCCCAGCTCATACGTTCCGTTTTTTACAGACAGACTGGTCAGTATCTCCGGCGGATTCTGATAATCGACCGAATTCGATTTCATCACCAAAAGCCCCAGGATCAGTAGATCTGTAAAAAAAAGCAGCATTGTCACCAACAAAATTCCCGCAAGCAGCTGTAGCCTCTTTCCCCTTTTTCGCTTCATGATTCTTTCTCCAACTTATAACCAAGCCCCCGTACCGTGATCAGGTATTGGGGTTTGGATGGCTCTTCTTCTACCTTTTCTCTTAAATGGCGCATGTGGACAATCAGTGAGCTCTCCAATCCATAACTGCCATCCGGCCAAAGGGCGTCACACAGTGCGTCTGTTGTAACGATTTTTCCACGGTTTCGAAAAAGAATCTGAAAGAGCGCCAGTTCCTTTGCCGTCAGCGCAGTCTCCTTCCCATTCCGCGTAACCGTTCCGGCATCCATAGAGACAAGCGTTTGCCCGAGACGCACCGACTGCCCCTTCTCCTCCAAATGATAGGTTCGTCTCAGTACCGCACCGATTCTCAGCAGCAGTTCCTTTGGAAGAAACGGCTTGGTAATATAGTCATCCGCACCGAGCCCCAGCCCTTTCAAACGTGCTGTATCCTCATCTCTCGCCGACAAAAAAATCACCGGCGCATCATACAGACATCCCGTCTCTTTCATCTGTGCATAGAATTCAAATCCATTCCCGTCCGGCAGCATGACATCTAACAGGATCAGATCGTAATGCTGTTTCTGAAGCTTTTCTTTCGCCTCACTGCAGCTGCCTGCAATATCGACCTGCGCATAGTGGTCTCTTTTAAGCAGCTCCGTTACAATGTCTGTCAGTTCCTTTTCATCATCGATCGTTAATATCCTACATTCGCTCCTATCCATCTGCGGATCCTCCCGAAACATTCTTCCTGATTTAAACGCCTCAAGTATGCTTACAAACGCTTCTCCCAACACGCTTGTGCACTCATTGAGTGCTTTTACTATACCCTATCCCGGCATTTCTCCCAAGGCCTCCCGGGTTTCTTAATGTAAGCATAAGGTAGGCGCAAGGTTTTCATAGTCTTCACCGGATATCCTGTCCTTATAAAACAACAAGGGAGGACAAAACACGATGAATTACATCCTGGAAACGAACCATTTGAGTAAACAAAGCGGTAAAACCTACCGCGTGCACGATCTTTCCATGGCTGTTCCAAAAAAATGCGTCTACGGTTTTCTCGGGCCAAACGGCGCAGGAAAAAGTACCACGCTCAAGATGATTCTCGGGCTGGTCCATCCGAGTCAGGGCAGCATCAAACTCTTTGGAAAGGTCATGAATTCCGCAAACAGACTGTCCATTCTTCGCCAGACAGGGAGCCTGATTGAAAATCCGGGCGGATACGGACACCTGACCGGTCTTGAGAACATGCAGATCATACAGAAGTTGAAAGGGGTCAATGAGGCAGAAATCGCCTCCGCTCTGAAAACCGTTCGTCTCTATGACCAACGCGATAAAAAACTCAGCAACTATTCTCTCGGAATGAAGCAGCGACTCGGTATCGCCATGGCAATCCTGGGAAACCCCAAACTACTGATCCTAGACGAACCGACCAACGGCCTCGACCCTGCCGGGATTCAGGAAATGCGCCAGCTGATCTGCTCTTTGCCAAAAGAAAGGAACATGACCGTTATTATTTCCAGCCATCTTCTCAGCGAGATTGAACAGATGGCCGATCAGGTTGGCATCATCCACCATGGTCATATGCTCTACCAGGGTACTCTTGCTAATCTGGAAACCCAGGGAGACAATCTGGAAGATGTATTCCTTGAAATGACCGGCGGAAAGGAGTCCTTATGAATCTGATTGCTACATTTCCAACGCTAATCGACGTTGAGTTCAAAAAGTCCCGGCATAAGCACTCTCTTTTGCTTCTTGCGATCGCTGTGCTGTTTAATTATTTCTATCTTTTTCACGGAAATACTCCTGATCAGCAGGCATGGTACAATGTGCTCTATGCCATTCCACTGATTGATACACTGATTCTGTCTGTCCTGATGGCTGTCATTGCCAGCCAGTCGGTGGACATGGAACATAAAGGCGCCATGTGGAATCTCCTGCCGACGCTGGAAAGCAGAGCATCTATCTATCTCGGCAAGCTCCTCTATGGATTCATCCACCTGACCTTGTTCTGCCTCTTGCAAATGGGAATGGTGATTTTGATGGGTGTCAGACTTGGATATGAGGGCAATATTCCGTTCTCTCTGATCGGAATCACCTTTCTGGCAGAGCTGGTCAGCGGAATGATTGTCTATCAGGTACAATGCCTTTTGTCTCTCCTGTTTCCCAGCCAGTTTGCAGCGCTCTCGATCGGCTTCGGCGGTACTCTGACCGGTCTGTTCCTCGCCTATGTGAGTACAAAGGCCTGGACGCCCTGGTCCGTCCTCCTTTCCCTGAGTCCCATCGGTATGGATTATCAGAGTGCAACGCGAACCGTGACACTTTTTCTCCGTCGGATCACGCCGCTTGAAATTCTGACTGCGCTTATTTACCTTCTCGGCATCTTCCTGCTGGGTCTGTATCTTTTTACCAAAACAGAACCCGGGGCGCTCAGCATAGGTGCAGGCAGGTACAAGGCATCCCGGTCGGTTCACAGTGCGCTACCGGTGGAACTGATCAAACTGAAGCGCAATCCTATATGGATTCCCTTTCTTCTGATTCCGCTGATTTCGGCTGTGATCGGGACCTTCAATTTCACGCAAAATCAGGGTGTTTTACAGAACACTTGGGCAGATCTCTGGACGCAGCAGTCCCTGTTTCTGGGAATGTTTTTCCTCGCGCCTCTGGTTGGAATTCTGTGCAGCCTGCTGTGGCGGATGGAGCATCAGGGCAGCAACTGGAACCTGATGCTGACCGTCACCACACCCGAAAAACTGGTCAAGGATAAGTGGATGACGGCTGTTCTTCTCTCATCCGTCTGCATTTTGTGGATCGCTTTCATTTATCTTTTTACCGGAAAAATCATCCTGCGACTTCCCGGAGAGGTGCCTGAACTGTTTTGGATTCGGATGCTAAGTGCCGCAGTCTGCCTCGCCGCCATCAGCGCTGTGCAGAGCATGTTGTCTATGATCTTCCGCTCCTTCGCCGTACCAATCTCACTTGCTTTTGTAGGGAGCATTGCCGGTCTTTGGCTGACCGTCAAGGGTGCTTATTATGCCGTTCCGTATTCGATGCTGATTTATGGGATGGGGAGCAGCTCGATCACCGGAGAATTGAACGTTCCCGTTCTTCTTGCATCCTGCTGCTTCTATATTCTCGGAGCGCTTACATGCAGCATCCTCTTCCTAAAAAAGTCGGATGCACGCACGCATGTGTGACGGCAATTCTCTCCTGACCAAGCCGCGGAACCATACCCCGAAACAAAAAGAGCAAGCTTTTACCGAACATTGCGTTTGGTAGAGCCTGCTCTTCTTTTTTGCGTGTGCAACAAAGAAATTTAATCCGAATGGGTCCGGTTCTCTGTTATGATTTGTCTCGATTGGGTTTCCGATCAAATCGTTCTCGCGAAAGTGTTATCAAAGAGACATTACATATATCTGGCACGGATTCCGTTCATCCCATAAAGTCGAAAACACTTCAAACTCCTTGAATCCGAGCGACCGGTAAAACCGGTTCGTGGCATCATACGCAGCATAACGTCCCATTTGTACTGTCTTAACTTGCATAAACGAATATCCGTGATTTCCGGCCGCTTTCCTTGCCTGCTCGAACAGTTTTCTCCCCACGCCTTTTCTGTGATAGTCTTTTAATACGCCCATCACGGAGAGTTCTACGGTTTCTTTTCCTGTCTCTCTCAGACAAAGAAAACCGATCGGTTTTTCCGCAGCTAAGGCCGTAAAAAACGGCTGAGATGCGCTTTCTTTTATGTATTGCTCTCTTGCTTCCGGAATACCGAACCACTCGGGAAGCGCTTCCAGTACCGTTCGGGAAATCCTCTGCTTCTCTGCCGCTTCCTCCACGCTGACAATTCGTATGTCGGAAGCATCTGTTTTACCATTGTCAGCCACAAGGCGATACACAAAATTCAAGCAATCCGGAACGGTATCATCTATGTATCCGGAATCAACGAATCCGGCTTTCTCATAGACATGGATTGCCTGCGCATCTTCTCTTTTTACGCAAACCTCAACACAGTCATACTTCTGTTCCGCTTTAAGCGCGGCAAGAATTAGTTCTAATGCCCTAAGCCCATATCCTTTTCTCTGAAAATTCTTGTCGATCATAAACTGCTGCAATTCATAGCAAGCCGGTTCATCATCCATATCCCGTACCATAGCCAAGCCCACAGGAGTTCCGTCCGAAACAATGCCAATGACTTTTGCGCGAGAATTACGATAAACATACCCCCTTGCTATGATACCAATATTACTTGCAAGAAATGTTTTTTGACTTTCATCAACGGATAGTCCGGCGAAATCCATCCAGTTCTCTTCGCACAATTCAATTAAGCCGACCATTTTTATTCTCCGCACACATCTCTTCCCCATACTTCAGATAGAAGAATCGATCCATAGAATTCTTCACACTAATTAGCAATCTTCCAAATAGTTGCTTTATTTTTCATGCTTATCAAGGTTTTATACAAACCTCCCTGCTTCATCAGTTCTTCATGATTTCCTCGTTGTTCTATTTTTCCGTTATTTAAAACCAAGATCTGATCGGCGTTTCGTATGGTAGAAAGCCTATGAGCAATCATAATAATGGTCTTGTTCTTTGTCAGTTCTTCAATGGCAGCCTTTAGCTTATCTTCATTTTCCGGATCAATATTTGCTGTGGCTTCGTCAAAAATGACAATCGGGGCATCTTTTAACATGGCTCTGGCAATGGAAATTCTCTGTTTTTGTCCTCCGGAAAGAGTGGCTCCGCCTTCTCCAATCAACGTATCGTAACCATTTGGCAAGGCTTCTATAAAATCATGACACATCGCCTTTTTAGCAGCTTCTATGACCTCTTCTCTTGTGGCACTTGGCGCACCGAACTTGATATTATTTTCAATCGTATCCTCAAAGAGATATACATTCTGGAATACCATAGCGATATGACTCATCAGATTGGGCAGGGTATACTCTTTAATGTTTTTGCCGCCCATTAAGATTTCTCCTGCGTTTACATCCCAAAATCTTGCAATCAGATTGCAAAAGGTCGTCTTTCCGCTTCCGGACGGACCGACAATGGCGGTCATGGTGTTCTTCTTCATCTCACAGGAAATATGATCTAAAATTGTCTTTTCATCATAAGCGAAAGAAACATCTTTAAATTCAATATCCGGGTGACGGATTGGGCTTGTTTCAGCTCCTTCTTTTATTTCAGGAATCTTTTCCAAATATTTCAAGCTGTCGATGGAGTTCTCTGCAATTCTCAGTATCGCCATAGAGCTTCCTGCTGCTTTAATTCCTTCAAAAATAATAAAGCCGGCAATCATAGACATAATCGCATCTGCCAAAAGCATATCTCCTTCAATGTAATACTTGGCAGATAAAATAATAATAGCGGCAATACTGATTCCAAGAACAATTCGCTGTAAAGCGATATATGGCGTCATGGTTTTTTCCAGTTTCATTGTAATATTGCAGTTTTCTTCAAACGCATTACTCAGTTCTTTATTATTCTTGCCGCCTAAATTGTATGATTTAATCACCTGCATTCCTTGTACGGTTTCCAGTACCTGTTTTGTCAAATGGGTTTGAGCAATACCGATTTCGCTTGCATTTTCTCTTGACTTTTTCTCCATAAAATAAGTGACAATAAAAAATGCAAGGATACCCAAAAATGCGGTAATTCCTACCATTATGTGCAAATAAAATAAGGCTAAGGCAAAGGCGAAAGTATTGAGTAATCCACCTAAAACAAGCACAAGTAACATTGGTACCTGCATTTCAATCTGGCTGAGAGTGGTGGTACTCATTGTTGTAATCTTTCCTAAACTGAATTCACTGAAAAATCCCATCGGTACTTTTTTCAGCTTGTTTCCGATACGGATTCTTTTATCCGCCGCCATAAAATAGCCGGCATGCGTTTGCTCCAGCTGAGATATATATTGCGTGATAATCTTTCCGACTAAGCTGACAAGAAGAATCCCCAAGACAATGGCTATATCCTTCACGGAAAGAGTTTCGTCAAATATTTTAACGAGAACATAATACACACCGCCCATTTGCATTGCGTTAAACGCCGCACAAAGGAAGCCGACAATAATGGACTTTCGTATATTTGATTGTTCCTTTTCCGCAAAGTTCCATATTTTCTTAAATACTGTAATCATAACGCTCCTCCTTTACCGCAGCTTTCCATAAAGAGGAATAGACTTTTGACGTTTCTAAAAGCTCCTCATGCTTTCCACAGCTTTCAATCTTCCCGTTTTCGACCACAAATATTTTATCTGCATTGACAATGGTTCTAAGCCTATGTGCAATTAAAATCAATGTTTTTCCTTTCACCAAATTACTGATGGCTTCCTGCACAATGCTTTCGTTTTCGGTATCCATATAGG
>JABZIZ010000020.1 GCA_015258065.1 Lachnospiraceae bacterium
CCTACGAGTTCTATTCCCTTCTGCGCATCATCGGCCGGAGTGCTTTTCCGATCTTTTGCTTTCTGCTCGTCGAAGGGCTGCTGCACACGAGTAGCAGAGGCAAGTACCTGCTGCGCCTGCTCCTCTTCTCCTTCCTCTCTGAAATTCCCTTTAACCTGGCACTGTTTGGCGGACTGCGAAATGCGAACCATCAGAATGTCTTTTTCACCCTGGCCATCGGCCTTGCCGTCATCTGGGGCATGGATGAGATCCTGCACTCTGACCATCTTCTTCGATTTCGTGAGAAGGGTCTCCGCTTCCATGAGAAAAATCGTCTTTTCCATGAGAAAGATCGCTTTTTTTTACAAAAAAAAGGAGACCTTCCGTCAGAACTCCTGTCCATTCTGCCCTATGCCTCCTGCCTGCTCCTCGTCCTTCTGGGAGCAGGGCTTGCCAACCTCCTTCACACGGATTACGGTGCGATTGGCGTTCTCTTAATCGTCCTCTTCTACTGCTTCCGTAAACATCGGCTCCTTGCTTCCTTCCTCGGCTGGAGCCTGCTGTCAGCGACCCTGTATCTGGAGAGCTATAGTTTTCCCGCCTTTCTTCTTTGCTTTTTTTATAACGGAAAACGCGGCTTCCTGCGAGGCCGCGCCAAATATCTCTTTTATTTCTTTTATCCCCTGCACCTGCTGCTGATCTACGCGTTGCGTCTGCTTCTTGCCGGCTAGCACAACCCTGCCTATGATTTTTGTCTGTAGCAGCGTCTGTCAGGCGGCGTTTCAGGACCGCCAGGTCGATCTGCGAAGCAACACCAGCACCGGAATGAATTCCAGCCTCCCCGCCAGCATGTCAAAGGTCATGACCAGCTTGGAGAAATCCGAGTAGGAGCCGAAATTTCCGGCAGGTCCGACCAATCCCAGTCCCGGTCCCACATTGTTGATCGTCGCTGCAATCGCCGACATGTTGGTTTCAAAATCCTTGCCGTCCAGCGAGATCAGGAGAAAGGACAGGAGAAAAATCGCGGTGTAAATCACCAGATAGGTCAGCACGCCCTTCACCGTTGTACTCTCCACCCTTCTGCCGTCCATATAGACCTGCTTGATGCATTTTGGGTGGATGGAGAAATCCAGCTCGTTCCTCACCCTTCGCAACAGAATGATCAGCCTGGAGTACTTGAAGCCGCCTCCGGTAGAACCCGCACAGGCACCGATCAGGGTCAGAACAAAGAGCAAGGCTTTGGAGAAGGCCGGCCAGGTATTAAAGTCCAGTGTGGCAAAACCGGTGGTGGTCATAATGGAGGACACCGTGAACAGCGCATGGTGAAAGGCCAAAAAAGGGCTTTTGACCAGACCTGCCCCATGCACGTTCCACGCAATGAGGGCGGCAGAGCCGAACATCGCCATCAGATACCACTTGGCCTCCTCACAGCGAATCGCCTCCTTGAACCTCCTTCTCGTCAGCGCATAGTACACGGCAAAATTCGTACCGCAAATCGTCATGAACACGATGATCACCACCTGTGCCGGAATCGAATAAGGCATAATTCCCGCACTGGAAATGGAGAAGCCTCCCGTTCCAACAGAGGAAAAGGTGAGCGTCATCGCGTCAAACAACGGAAGCCCGCAGATTTTTAACAGAACGATCTCCGTGAGCGTAAAGCCCATATAAATCAGGTAGAGGATCTTGGCCGTATCCTGCACCTTCGGCACAAATTTACCGACCGTGGGTCCCGGGCTTTCCGCCTTCATCAGATACATGGAATACCCGTCTGTTCGCGGTAGAATGGCGATCATAAAGACCAGAATCCCCATGCCTCCGCCCCAGTGGGTAAAGCAGCGCCAAAATTCCACGCTTTTGTACATCCGATCAATGGCATCCCCGCTCAGGATGCTGGCTCCCGTCGTGGTAAAGCCGGAAACCGTCTCAAACACGGCGTCCACATAGGAAGGAATCGTTCCTGCAAGAACAAAGGGAAGCGCCCCGATCATGGAAATCATGATCCAGGAAAGCACCGTCATGACAAAGCCTTCTCTGGCGTAAAAAACCGGATTTTCCGGTCTCTGTCTGCTGTGAAGAGCCCCCGTAAGGCCGCAAAGCAGTGCAAACACCAGAAAGATCCTGGCGCAGTTTTCTTCATGATACAGCAGGGCTGTCACAAACGGGAATACAAACAAAACGCCGAGCAACGCCAGCACACGCATCAGCACAAAACTTATCATTTTATAATTCATTTCAATATATCCCTAATATCATGGAAACCCGTCTGCGTCGTGACGATAATGACGCTGTCTCCTTTTTGAATGGTCGAAGATCCCTGGGGAGAAATCACTTCTCCCCCCCGCATAATGGAGGCAATCAGAATCCCATCCTTCATCCTGGGATTCAGCTGTGCAAGCGGAATGTCCACGACAGGCGCATTTTCTCCGATCAGAAACTCCAGCACCTCCGCTTTTCCGTCGTTAATCGAATAGAGGGTTTCAATATTGGAGTCAAAGGAGTTGGAGAGCCCCCTCACAAACCGCACAATCCGCTCCGCCGTGATGGTCTTGGGATAGAGAATGCTGCCGATGTTAAGCGAATCAATGATGGCGCCGTAATTCACATGGTGTATCTTGGTCACACATTTCGCCTTGGATACGCTTTTGGCAAAAAGAGAAAGCATGATATTCTCTTCATCCAGACCCGTCAGCGTAATAAACGAACCGACGTCCGCAATTCCTTCTTCGAGAAGCATGTCCTTATCGGTTCCGTCCGCATGGATGATAATCGCCTCCGGAAGCTTGGAAGACAACTCCTTGCATCTGGCATGGTCTTTTTCAAAAAGAGTCACGCGAATCCCGTAATCGATCAGCTGCTTGGCCAGATAATAGCCGATGGCGCCTCCCCCGATGATCATAGAGGTACTGACCCGCACCGTCGGAAGATGCAGCCTTCGAAAGAGTTTCACCATATTCTTGGAGGTTCCGATAAAAGAAATCTCGTCTTTCACCTGCGGCACAAAATTGCCGTCCGGAATGATGACCTCCCCTGCTCTGGAAACAACGGCAAACAGGACATTGCTCTTGAGTTCCGCCTGAAGCTTGCGCAGACTCTTGCCGACAATGTAGCTGTTCTCTTCCAGGACAATGGTAACCAGCTCCGCCCTGCCTCTGGCAAAAGTTTCTACCTTGGTGGCGGACGGAAACTCCATGAGGCGCACCACCTCTGTAGCGGAAGCACTCTCCGGATTGATGACCATGGAAAGTCCCAGTTCTTCTTTAATAAAATCCACTTCCTGGCGATACTCCGGATTCCTGACACGGGCAATGGTGCGGCAGCCGCCGGCCTTCTTGGCAATCAGACAGCAAAGCAGATTCAGCTCATCTGAATTCGTCACGGCAATCATCAGATCTGCGCCCTCAATGCCCGCATCGCACATCATCTGATAAGAGGCGCCGTTGCCCACCAGTCCCATCACATCAAAATTATTGACCGCAAACTCGACATTGTCGCTGTTGGTGTCCACCACCGTAATATTGTGCTGCTCTTTGCTCAGCTGTCCCACGAGGGACATACCGACATTGCCGACTCCGACTACCAGTATCTGCATCCTGTTCTCCTTGCTTTTTTTGCATTCGCGCATCCCATTATACTTCCACCCCCCTCTTTTGACAACAAGATGCCACTTTCTGCAGGAAGACGTTTGTTTCCTCTTATTTTTCGTTCTTTTTTTCCGAAATAATGATCATAGCTGGAGGATGCATCAATTCTGTTTTGTGAAATGAGAGAAGAACGGTGTCATGACCAGAGTCATTACTTATGGAACCTATGATTTACTGCATGCCGGTCACCTAAGGCTTCTGGAGCGTGCCAGAGCCCTGGGCGATTACCTGATTGTCGGGGTCACTTCTGACGATTTTGATTACAACCGTGGCAAGATCAACGTCAAACAGTCCCTTGCGGAAAGGATTGAGGGCGTAAAGAAGACGGGACTTGCCGACGAGATCATCGTGGAAGAATATGAAGGGCAGAAGATTGACGATATCCAGAAATATGGAGCCAATATCTTTACCGTCGGTTCCGATTGGGAGGGATATTTCGACTATCTGAAAGAATACTGCTCCGTCATCTATCTACAAAGAACCGCCGGTGTATCCAGTACCGAGATTCGGTCAGAAACCAGTCATTTGAATCTCGGTATCGTGGGCGGTTATGAAGAGAATGTGCAGAATAAATATGCCAGGGAAAGTCAATCCGTAAACGGTCTTTTTGTCTCTGCCTATTGCAATCCCATTCTGAATCCTGATTTCTCGCGGAAGGATTATGACGCATTTTTGGAACAGTGCGACTGCGTGTATATCTTCTCCCACCCCGGAAGGCACTACGAAGAAATCAAATATGCCCTCGAACAGGGAAAACATGTGCTGTGTGAATCTCCGATTGCGCTGAAAAAAGAGGAGGCAGAAGAGCTTTTCACCCTTGCCCATCACAAGAAACTGGTGCTGATGGAAGCGAACAAAACGGCATATAATACCGCCTATAATCGGCTCATTCTACTGGCAAAATCAGGAAAAATCGGCAACGTGGTCTCTGTGGACGCCAGTTGTACCAGCATGTTCCACGCTCCAAAAGCGAATCTTGCGCATACCTGGAACAGCATTTGTGCGTGGGGACCGACCGCCATGCTTCCTGTGTTCCAACTCTTTCATGAGCCTTATGAGAAACAAATGATTTCTCTATTCGAAGAGGAAACACTATCATTTGACAGCTTTACCAAAATCGATTTTTGCTTTCCTTCCGCCGTTGCTACGATCAAGGTGGGGAGAGGCGTCAAATCCGAAGGAGAACTGGTCATCTCCGGTACGAAGGGCTACATCTATGTGCCAGCGCCTTGGTGGAAGACCGATTATTTCGAGCTCCGATATGAAGATCCCACCATGAACAAGCGTTATTTTTACTCTTTGGAAGGGGAGGGAATCCGGCAACAGCTACTTTCCTTTTCGAAAGCCATCACAGAGAGCAAAACTCTTTCTTTTATCAATCAGAAGGTTTCTTTAAACATCTGCTCCGTGATGGAGGATTTCCATGCGTTTCGAGGCGTAAAAAAACTGCAGTCGTCATTCATGAATGAAGGAGGAATTTAATTGAAGGTATTGATTTATGGCTCAGGTCTCACCGGCAGACAAGTGTTCTTCCGCGGAGAATTCGCCAAATACATTCACCGCGCCTTTCCTCATTCCAAACTTTATTTGTTTGACACCTTTGAAGGCTTCGACCAGCGGGATGTTAAATATGAAAAGGAACGATCGAAGGAAGCGTGATTCTAATCCATGACTATTACAACATCGGTTTACCCGGCGTCAAGGATGCCATTGACGATTATGAAAAAGAAATAGGGAGAACCATTGATAAACTCCCGATCGGGGATGACCAGAGCATTGCGCTCCTCAAGGATCACCGCTTCGACTAAATTTCGTTCGTTTCAGAAAATAAGGTCTCTTTTCACGTGCGGGTGATCTCATTTTCTTATCGTGTAGCTTCTTTTTTTCCACTGAAAGGGATGCAAAATGTTGAACTTTACCGTGGGTCCGGTGACGGCGCCCGAATGCATTTGCTCACTGGGTGCCAGACAGGTACCTTATTTCAGAACCCCGGAATTCTCCCATCTGATGTTGGAGAATGAAAGGCTCCTTTTGCAGTTTTGCCATGCCGGGAAGGATTCCAGGGCTGTTTTTCTGACTTGTTCCAGCACCGGAGCAATGGAAGCCGCTGTCATGAACTGCTTTACCGGAGCGGATCATCTTCTGGTGGTGAACGGAGGAAGCTTCGGTCAGCGTTTTGCCGACATCTGCGAAATTCATGAAATTCCCTATACCGCAATCCGACTATCCCCTGGAAAGCGTCTTTCTAGGGAGAAGCTGGACGCCTATGACGGACAGGACTTTACCGGACTTCTTGTCAATGTAGACGAAACTTCCACCGGTGTATTGTACGATACCGATATGCTCGGCAATTTCTGCAAGAAAAATCATTTGTTCTTTGTCTGTGATTGTGTATCTTCTTTTCTGGCAGATCCTTTCTATATGGAAGAAATCGGCGCAGATGTCATGATTATCGGTTCTCAGAAAGCTCTCTCCTGCCCTCCCGGTGTGTCCATTCTCGCCCTTTCCGAGAAAGCGGTAGAACGGGTTGATCAGAACAAACCCAAAACCCTGTATTTTCATTTACCGGGCATACTCAAAGATCAGGAGCGCGGTCAGACCCCCTTTACCCCTGCCGTCGGGATTCTTTTACAAATTCATGAAAGACTGGCGGAAATAAAGAGAAGCGGAGGCGCAGAAAAAGAGATTGAAAGAACCGCCTCACAGGCAAAAGATTTCAGAGACAGAATCAGGGATCTTCCCCTGACTCTCCTTGCAGAAAATCCCGCAAATGCCGTCAGTGCCCTGCAGATCCCTTCCGCAAATGCCTACGAGCTCGTTCTGCGACTGAAAGAAGATTACGGAATTTGGGTCTGCCCGAATGGAGGCGAACTCAAAAATCACATCTTTCGAGTCGGACATATCGGTGCGCTCAACCATGACGATAACCGGGTGTTGGTAGATGCCCTAAAAGACCTGCAGACCCGCGGTTTGTTATGAATTTTTTTAGGTTTATTATGAGATTTTCCTATTGACAGTTTGCCTGACCTGTTCCACCATCTGTGTAGTTGCTGTAAGCAAAGTTGTTTCTGGCATACAGGCGGTGAGCAAGACTTTTTCAAGGAGACGGCAAATGCAAAAGGCGGTAGAGGAAGAACGGGAATTTTTTCTGGAATGTGAAAAAAACTGGATATTTCTTACCCTGATTATGATCGGAGGATACTACGGAGCCTATACCTTCTGTGTAAGGGGCGGCGTGTTTTGCAATGCGCAGACGGCAAACATCGTTCTGCTCGGCATGGCGCTCGGGCAACGGAATTTCGCAAGGGCCCTCTATATTTTGGTTCCGATCTTTGCTTACTTTGCCGGAACCATCCTCTCCGAGGTGCTTGCAAAAAGGATCCGAAAGATGCAGGTGCTTCGTTGGGATACGCTTCTTGTTCTGATTGAAATCTTTCTCGTCATCTTCCTTGGCGCACTGCCCCCCTCGGCTCCCGACCGTATCTGCCAGATCAGCCTGAACTTTATCTGCGCCATGCAATTCAATACCTTTCGCCAGAACGAGGGGGTTCCGATGGCGACCACCTTTGTGACCAACCACATCCGGCAGACCGGCTCCAACCTGGTGAAGGCCATCAGGGACAAGGACGAGCGAGCCCTTCTAAAATTCCGGATGCATGGCTCCATGATCCTGTTCTTCCTTGCCGGTGCCATCCTCAGCACCGTTCTCTGCACCTATTTCGGGGTGCATGCCCTCTTCGGTGCGCTTCCCATCCTGATCTATGCCTTTTTCCGGCTCCTGCACGCCGATCTTGTAAATGAAAAAAGCTTGTTTTCCCGCGTACCCAGAGGGCACTGAGCTCTCCCGCATGCCGTCTCTTAGAAGGTCTTGAAAACAAACGGATTCTGGGATATCATCAACTTTGTCCCATTCAAAAAACTGTTTTCCAAGGAGTCCGGCTTTGAAAAAAACCATCCTCGATGATTGTAGACGAATCCTGCTATGCGTGATTGCTGCCTTCATCTTAGCTTTAAACATCAACAGCTTTGTACACACGGGCGGTCTGGTTCCCGGAGGAGCGGCCGGCGGCACGATTTTAATTCAACGGATCCTGCAGACCTTCTTTCATCAGGACGTGCCTTATACCCCGATTAACCTTCTGTTAAACGCTTTTCCGGTCTACATCGGTTTTCGCTTCGTCGGCAAAAAATTTACCCTCTATTCTCTGCTGGTCGTTTTTTTACAGGGTGTCTTTGTCGATGCTTTCCCGAATTTCGTCATTACCTATGACTCGCTTCTGGTCAGTGTTTTCGGCGGTCTGATCAACGGATTCGGCATTTCGATCTGTCTTTCCGCAGACGCCACCAGCGGAGGAACCGACTTTATTGCCACCTGGCTCTCCTCTCGCAACGGCGTGGACTCCTGGAATGTCAGCCTCGGCATCAACGCCGTCATTCTGGTTGCCTCCGGCATCCTCTTCGGCTGGGACGGCGCTCTCTATTCCATCATTTATCAATTCGTCTCTACGCAGGTCATCCACGCGCTCTATCACCGCTATCAGCAGGAGACCCTCTTTGTCGTGACCGACCATCCGCATGAAATCACGGAACTGATTTATCATAACGCACATCACGGGGCCACAGTCCTTCGGGGCGAGGGCCACGCGGGAACAGAACGCATCGTTGTCTACTCCGTTGTATCCAGATCCGACCGGGCGCGGATTGTCAAGAAAATCCGTGAAATTGACGCCAAAGCCTTCATCAACACCTTCCGCACCGAACAGGTGCAGGGGCATTTCTACCGCAAGCCGGAGAGCTGAAGAGAGCAAGCCGTGCAATATAAGCTCCTTATATCAGCTGCAACCAGTTGCTCTCGGGTTTGGCAATCAGTCTGGCGTTGCTGTATGCCATTTCCAGCGTCAGACAGGTATGCCCCTGATAGAAGGTACCGCTCGGGTCTTTGCTGACCACCAGAGCGGTGTCCGGTATCTCCTGATCGAGCAGACAGAGTGGCAGTAACAATTGAATCGTCTTGTTATAGTATTGCGGGATGGCGATTCTGTAATTGGCCGATACCTTCTTTTTCATCATATCCAGCGCCCCGTTGAAGAGCGGAATCAGGTTCTTTGCGTTCTGCACCTCCAGAGGCAGACGCTCTAAATTTTTGCTATCTTCCAGAATATGCGAATACTGCACTTTGATCCTGCAATTCGCATCGAAGATGAGCAGCCCCGGGTCTGAAAAGTAATTCGCCCTCTCCGGCAGTTCATCAATCCCCTTCCGTCCCAGATCATACTCGGTCAAAAAAGCTTTTAAATAAAACGGCTGTGAACCGTTCGCAATATTCGGCTCCAGATAGGCATAAATCAGCTCATAATTTTTGGTAAAAAGACCGGTGTTAAAGAGGCCGTCGTTTTCCCTTTGTATGATTTTGTCCTCTTCCACCAGCTTTTCATAGGTGTGAGTTAAATAATTCTTTAAAATCCCGAAGCTCCCCCGATCTGCCAGTTCCCACCTCTCCGGAGACATCTCGGCCAGTTCTCCATAACGTTTATTGATGTCTCCCAGATAAACGTCCATCATCAAATCTCCTGTTAAGTCACACATCTCTATACCCCTCTTTCTTTTTTAAAATCTCCGAGTTGAATCATGGATCTTTTTATTCCTGACATTTCCGAAAATCATCGTTCTCCTCTTTTTTGCTTGCTTCCGACGAAAAATCATCATAAAATAGAAAGAATATTGTAAAAAATCAACTTCCCACTGATCGCTAAAAGAAGGAACCGGATATGATCTCCTTTTTCCAAAAACGAAATCCCAAACGATTTTTTCTGAAAACCGCTCTCTACCTCTGCGGGATTATGGCAGATGCCTTCGGCATGGCGGTATTCCTGCTGCCGATGAAGTTTATTGTTGCCGGTGCCACCGGCATGGGAAGGGTGTTGGCCTTCCTCTCTCACGGCGGTCTGGATGTCAATATTGCCGTTACGCTGGTCAGTATCTTTTTGTTTCTGCTGGCCTTCTTCTTTATGGGAAAACGTTATGCAATGACCATCATTGTCGGCACCTTCGCCTTCCCTGCCTTTTTAACCTTTTTCTCTCAGCTTCCCTGTTTGCAGCAAATGACGGACAATCCTCTGCTTGCCATGGTCTGTGGTTCCATGTCCTCCGGCCTCGGTGTCGCCATGGTAATTCGGGCTGGCGGGTCTACCGGCGGTGCGGATGTCATCCCGGTGATCCTCCATTCCAAGAAGCGACTGCCGATTGCACCGGTCATGTACGGTCTGGACTGTCTCATCATGCTCTTGCAGATTCCCTTCGCCACCAAAGAGCAGATTTTGCTCGGTATTCTCGCCGAACTGGTCTGTGTGGTCTCGATGGACAAGGCGCTGGGCTTTGCTACCGGTGAAGTACAGTTCATGATCTTTTCCAGAAAATGGCAGGAGATTCGGAAGGCCATTCTGAATCTGGATCTCGGAGCCACCCTGATTCAGGGTGAGGGTGGCATGACGGGAGAGGAAATGCAGATCGTCCTCTGCGTGGCCTCTACCAGAAGGATGAACGAGATTCGTGAGGCAATTCAGGATGTGGATCCCGTTGCCTTCTTTACCACCAGCAGCGTAAGAGAGGTCAACGGTCGCGGCTTCTCCCTGTCCAGGAAGTATCTCGATCTGCCGTCTTAAACTTTTCCTTTCAAAAGAAGATTCCGCCTCTCATTGGGGATCCCTGGCGGTGCCGATCGGAAGCGCATTGCTGTGGCTCTAACCGTGACAATTCTAAGCCCATTGCTATGGCTCTAGCCGGGAAGGACCGAAGCTCATCAGGTTCCCAGCTGTGCCGGGCCGAAGCTCATCGGCAACAATTCTTTCAACAAAAAAATATCCTTTCCTTCTTTCGAATTCTCTAAGATGATCCGGAAGCTTTCTGGATCGCAGAATTCCCGCATGAACTGGCGACAGATACCGCAGGGCGGGCAGGGAAGGGAGGTCTGCTCCTCCTTTTTTCCGCCAACGATCGCAATCGCCAGGAACTCTTTTTCTCCCTCGGAAACCGCACGGACAAAGGCGCTTCTCTCCGCACAGATGCCGGCACCGAAGGACGCATTTTCCACATTGCAACCTGTGTAAATCTTACCGTCCGCCCCCAGAAGGGCGGCTCCCACGAGGAAGCCCGAATACGGCGCATAAGCCTTCTGCCGTACCTTTCTGGCCTCTCCAATGAGCACCTCCGCATTGATTCGATTCTCTGCCAAAACACACCCCTCTTCCTGCCTGCTGTCCCGGAACAAACGTCCGGACGCCGGAATCTCCAAAAAGTCCTCGCCACATCGCATCCCAGGACTGTAGCAGGTCTCTACTCCAGCTGATACATCAACCAGGACAAAAGCGTAAAGCCCGCCGTTTCCGTACGCAGAATCCGTCTTCCCATGGTGATTGGCTGCGCTCCTGCTGCAACCGCGGCGGCAACCTCTTCTTCCGCAAATCCGCCTTCCGGTCCGATAAAGACCGAGAGATTCTGTCCTTTTTCGAGCTGTCCGATGATCTTTCTCGTCTGGTCCATGCCTTCCGCCAGTTCATACGGCAGGAGAATTCTGTCGCTGTTTGCCTCTGCGTAGTGCAGCGCTTCCTTCATGGTCATCGGCGTCTGCACCCCGGGAATGATCCCTCGTCTGGCCTGACCTGCCGCCGCTTCCGCTATCGCTTGCAAGCGTTTCAGGCGTGAGGCGGTTTTTTTCTCATCCCATTTTGCCACGCAACGGCGCATTTTGACCGGAATCACTTCAAAAGCACCTAACTCCACCGCTTTCTGCACAATGAGTTCCATCTTGTCTCCCTTGGGGATCCCCTGAAAGAGGTAGATCTTCGATGAAAGCTCCAGCCCCTCCTCTTTCACAAAACGAAGGGTACACAGGACTTCTTCCGCCGTGATTGCTTCGATCCCGTAACGATATTCCGCCGGGTCTTCCGGAAAGCTGACCGAAATCTCGTCTCCTTCCCGCATCCGCAGCACGTGCACGATATGATGGTAGTTGTCGCCGCGAATCTCCAGTCTGCGTCTATTCTCTGACGACCAGGCGTCATCCGCAAAGAGGTGATGCATCCTGACTCCTTTCCGCCTCCTTATACTGTTTGGCATGACGGACATAGAGCGCCGCATCCTTGCGGATGGTTTCTTTTTCCTCCGCAGTCAAAGCCCGGATCACCTTGCCGGGTCTTCCGTAAACGAGACTTCCTGCGGGGATGATCGTATTCTGCGTAATCAGACTGCCCGCACCGATGATGCAGTCGCTTCCGACCCGCGCTCCATTCATCAGAATCGACCCCATCCCGATCAGGCAGCGATCCCCAATCGTACACCCATGAATGATACAGGAATGCCCGACCGTCACCTCCTCTCCGATCGATACCGCAAAACCGTCGTCCACATGGACGACCGCATTGTCCTGGATGTTCGTTCTGGCGCCGATTCGAATCGGGTAATCGGCGCGGATGGTGGCATGAAACCAGACACTGCTCTGCTCTCCGATCTCCACATCTCCGCAGATTACCGCTCCGGGTGCCAGATAGGCACTGGAATCTATTTTTTTCTCATGCATCTGACGATCGTTCATGCTCCCTCCTTTGCGTTACCTTTTCTGGAGACCACCGTACACCACTCTCCCTGTGTCCGGGTTTCGATCACGGTAAGCCCCGCCTCTTCATGGCATCTCTTTAATTCCTCCATCCGCTCCGTCAGAATCCCCGACGTAATATAAATGCCGCCGTCCTTCAGATACGGGGGTATTTCCGGGGTGAGCGGCACGAGAACCACCGGCAGGATATTCGCAACCACAAGGTCGTAACACTGTGTTCCCACCGCGTCCTGTACGACAGGATCCCCAATCACATTCCCGAGGACAAGACGAAAGGATGCGCCCTCTCTTACCTGCTCTTCCAGGTGAAACCTCTTTTTTTCTCTGCTACTCCTATAATCCCTGAGATCCGGCGGGGGAAAGCCGTTATTTACAAGATTCTGTCTGACCGCCTCCGCACAGAACGGATCCAGATCCGTTCCCGTCACCTTTCGGGCGCCAAACATCAGCGCCAGAATGCCCAGCACGCCGCTCCCTGTACCAACGTCTAAGAGACGGTCTCCCTTTTTCAGATACTCCCGGATCATCCGCTGGGCAAGCTGTGTCGTTTCATGCGCACCGGTTCCGAAGGCGGTTCCGGGATCCATGTGCAGGATGTATTTGGCTCCTGCCATGTCCTCTTTCCGCAATTTCTCCCACGAAGGAATGACCAGAATATCTCCGTCCAGATAAAAATGATGAAAATACTGCTTCCAGTTGTTCATCCAATCGATATCTTCCGTTAAGGAAAGAGAGAGCGTTCCATCCCCGATATCGCCCCCTTCCCGCAAAGTAGACAGCACCGCCTGTATTTCCTCCTGCAGCTTTTCCGGCGATCTCGTGACTTCTCTTCCGTCCGGAAGCGTCACTTTGAGGTTGTTGCGCTCATCCGCTTCTGCAAAAAAACTGACATAGGCAATTCCGTCATCGACAGGATCCTCGATGTCGAAGGTATAAATCTGCTCCTTTTCCGCCGCCGTTAGCGGTACCTTGTCTTCAATCTGCGCACCTGTCAGTCCGATCTCCATCATCGCCGCGATCATCCGATCTTCCGATGCCGGATTGGTGCGGATTCGAAAACGCATCCATTTCATTTTTATGATCTCCTTACACCGTTGTCATCAGCTCGTCCACGGTTTTTCTGGGAGGCATTTTCCCTTCCGCCTCCGGATAGCCCATCGCGATAAAGGCAGTCACGCGCTTTCCTTCCGGAAGATGCAGCACCTTACCCGCTTCCCCGTCGTCCACGTAGCCCATGATCACTGTACCGATCCCCTTCTCTCTGGCTGCCAGACAGAAGGTTTGTGCGGCAATCCCCGCATCAAACATTTCCCACTCGTCTTTTCTGGGGGTCCCGAAGCTTCCGTCCTCCTCGCAGCCACTCTTGCCTTTCTCGGTGACGACGGCACAAAGCACCTTGCAGCGGCCGATCGTCTTCGTATTGTAGGCAAAGCCGCAGACACATTCCGACAAACGCGCCTTCTTTTCCTCATCCCGTACAAAGACGTATGACACGCACTGCGTGTTTTTCCAGGACGGCGCATAGGAGGCGAGCCTCACAATCTCCCTTAAATCCTCTTCCGCAATTTCTTTATCCGTGTACTTTCTGACGCTTCTCCTTGTCGTAACGACTTCCTGAAATTCCATGGCTTCCCTCTCTTTCCTGTCCTTTGTATCGTTTCCGGGTACTGTATCTTATTATTATATCAATGCTTGCAGACGGATGTTTTCTGTCCTTATTCCTCCAGCGCTAGGCTTTTAGAGACAAAAAGACGAAATCCCATTTTTTTGCAATAAGAATCCGCCTCCTTTTCCAACTCGGAATTCCTCGTATATTCTATCAAAAGCACCGCCAGATTTGCCTTCTTACAGGCCTGCAAATAGGTTAAATAATCGTCCCGCACCTCTTTGTCCTGCCTGCCGAATTGATTCTTCTTATAATCTTTGATGCAGGAAAAGACCGATTCCTGGCAGATAGCGCGAAGCAGATTCTCCTTATGATCCGCGATCAGTTTTTTGACAAAGAGATCTCCCCCGTTGACGATCACCGGCAGATGGTAGTCCCCCAGTCCTTCCAGGATTCGCACCAGCCCTTCGTAGGTTTGCGGCGTCTCCTCCTGCGCATATACGTCCGTATTATCCAGAAAAAAACCGTCCGCCCCCTTCTGTACCAGATCGATTGCCAGCTCCTTCACCAGAAAATCCTGCCAGGAAATATTTGAGACATCGACCCAGTATTCCTCCTCCCAGTTTTCATAGGGAGCCCTGGCCAGCTTGTGAAAGCGGGCAAAATAGGATCGATACGTTTCCAGGGAACCGACATCGAGGTAAGAATAAATCTTCTTCACCCCCGCAAGGTGCAGAGCGCTTACCTGCTCCTTTGAGAAATTCTGTAAATCCAGAATCAGCGTCTGGTAGACGTCGTCCTGTTCCACCCTTCCAAGGACGTTCTCCGGGGAGGCGCCGAGAAGTACGGCCGTATTCCCCGGGAAGATGCGCTGCCGGCTTTCGTCCCCTCTGCACCCTCCCGGCAAAAGAAGAATGCTTAGCAGAAGGCACAGGGTAAGGAACGAAACTGCTCTGCGCCCGCCTTCTGCGGGAGAACGGAATCTCCCTCTGCGTTTTTCCCTACGATTTCGTCCTCGCAATAAACTTGCCCTGCCAGTGCCTTCCATGACAAGCCCTTCCCTTAACCCTCGCAAAGAACTTTCTCCGCCAGTGCTTTCCATGACAAACCCTCCACTGCACGGGGATCCGCGCTCTTTGGATCGTGAAGTGCCTTCTCCATTTCCCCTGCCAGTCTTTCTTCAAAGAGGGGAAGCTCCTCCTTTACCGGCTCATCCGCCTGCTGCATTCCAGGCAGAGGTACATAACGAATATCGGCGCTTTTTGCGTTTGCGCCAAACCAGCTTCTGATCCCGGGCAGTTCCGAAACCACCACCTTACAGGAACAGGCAAGCGCTTCAATGACCACAAGGGGAATCGCATCATAGAAGGAGGGGAGCACAAAGAGATCACTTTCCAGGTATCTGTCTGCAAGCTCCTCCTGCGACAGGCGCCCCGTAAAAGTTACCGGGTAAGGCGCTTCCTTTGCCATCTTCCTGATCCTTTCGTATTCCTCCAGATCCCCTGCGCCTCCCGCAAGCGTCAGCGTGAATCGTTCTCCTTTTTCTGCCAAAAGCGTCAGTGCACGCAGCAGGCTGAAGACTCCTTTTTTTTCGGAAATCTTTCCCGCAAAGATCAGTCTCTTCTCCTCACAAGAGGATGCGGATCCGCTCCGTTTGTCCTCTTTTTTTCTCATGGAAAAAATCTCCTGATTATAGCCGATGCCGATCTGTCTGATCTTTTCTTCCTCTACCCCGAAAATGCGTCTCACTTCTTCCTGTTGCGAGAGCTGCGGCACGAAAATCCGGTCCAGCCGCCTGATCTGATGGCGAATAAAATCCCTCTCCAGATCCGTTTTGACCATCTGTCTCAAATCGGTGTTATGGCAAAAACCGTAAATCCGGTGGCGGGGAAGATGTTCTCTGACGAGGGCGGTGAGTAGATAAAGGTGGTGGCAGAGGATCAGATCAGGCGAAAAGCTTGCAACGACTTCATCCAGTGCCTGCAGGAAGGCATCTGCAAACTGCCTCCTGCTTGCTGGCGTCATGTCACGGTAACGGGAGCTTTCGTAGGGCATCTCATCCGACATGCCAAAAATGGGAAACGGTAGCCCCGCCGTTTTGAAAGTAACCGGGCGGTAGCGAACCTCTTTCGGGAAGGGAGACGGATCTTCCTCATAGACACCTGCGATGACCGCCTGCTCCTGCCCCTGTAAAGAAAACTGGCGCACCAGCTCCATCAGATAGACGCCGCTTCCGGTGCTGGAAGGTTTCTGTGCCAGGATACTTAAAATTCTCATGGGACTCCTTATAAAAAAGCTGTCGCATCCAGAATCTCGTGCGGCAGCATTTAACGGAAAACTCCGATCGTTTTTGGCGAGGGCGTGTGGGAATCGAACCCACCCAGGACGCGTGAACGCCCAACACAGGTTTTGAAGACCAGGAGGCACACCAGTTACCTAACCACCCCCATAAAAAGGGTACAGGAAATTATGTCATAATTTTCACAAGATGTCAAACAAAAGGAGGGCGCTACCGCCCGCTGTTTGGCACATCAGGTGCGCGTTTCGCCGTATTTTTCATAAGCGAGAAAAGCAGCGCCGAGTGCCCCCGCATAGCGGGCCCTCTTGCAGGAAGTGACCTTGCCTCCCAGTTTGTCCGAAAGCATCCGCAGGAAAAAAGACGCTTCGCAGAGTCCGCCGGTCAGATATACCGGTCGATCTCCATCCCTTAACTTCCCGTATTCCTGCTTGACCTTGTTGGCCACAGAGTTCAGTACCCCCCAGGCGATGTTTTCCTTCGAGGTTCCCTGCCCCACCATGGACACGATTTCCGACTCCGCAAAGACCGTGCACATCGAGCTGATCTGAACTTCCTTCGTACGCTTCTCTGCAATCTCATCCAGTTTGGCAATCGGAAGTTCCAGACGGTTGGCCATGATTTCGATGAATTTTCCTGTTCCCGCGGAGCACTTATCGTTCATGTAAAATTCTTCCACCAACCCGCCCCTGGCAGAAATCACCTTGGTGTCCTGACCGCCGATATCGATGAGGTTCATCTCTCCTTCTCCGAAGAGCGCCGCCGCTCCCCTGGCATGGCAGGTGATCTCCGTCACCTGCTTCTGCGCGAAGGGAACCGCCTTCCTCCCATATCCGGTGGACACCGTGTAGGCATCCGTGTCGCTTACGCCCGCTTCCATCAACTGTTTCCGGATTTTTTCAAGCGCATCAAAGCTGCTCCACCCGGTCGGAATCACAAACAGGTTTTCCGGCTCTCCCGCCTCATCCAGCACCACGGTTTTGGCGCAGGTGGATCCGATATCAATCCCCACAAATTTCATTTGCCGTCTTATCCTTTCTTCCTCTTACAGCATTTCCAAAAAGGCGGTGATTCTGGTGTTTAACTGCTCGACATCCGCCTGTGAATAATCGGTTTCCACACTGATGAAGGGCACCTTCTTTTCTTCCACGCAGAATCTGCGAATGGCGCGGGTCTCCACATTATACGTCAGACAGGCCGTCAGGGTCATTTCCACAACGCCGTCCGCCCTGTATTCCTCGATCATCCGCCCGAGCAAATCAAAGCGGTTCGGATTCGGCGTCATGACGCTGCAGCCGATCCCAAGATATCGCTTTGCAATGGCTTCATAAATATCTTCCGTATCTTCCTCTACCAACCGGTCGTACTGCTTGGCGCCGGTACAGTTTTCATACCCGACGACAATCCCGCCGTTCTCTTCAATGGCTCGAATCACCTTCTCGGTGGCGCCCCCCATGGGACAGCCGGTGATCACGATGCGAGGCTTTTTTTCCTGATGCACTCCCTTTTTGTATTCCTCCTCCACCTTCTTTCTTAATGCATCCATCTCTGCAGCGATGGCGCTGCGATCCAGCCGGAAGGTGCTTCCATAGAGGACCTTAAAAAGATCATAACCGCTGATCGGACAGGGATCGTTTTTCATCACCGCATAGAGATTGCGGATCGCCAGACGAATCTCATTGTTCCTGTGTACCGCTTCTCTCACCTGTGCATCGGTGATTTTGACCGAAAATTTCTTTTCCAGATATTCTTTGAAACGGATGATTTCCTTTCGGTAGGAAAGAGCCGCCTCCTCTGTCTGCGTTTGTGGCAGTTGCAACAGAAAAACATCCTTGAATTCCGACATCAATTCGTACATCTTCTTTTTGCCGTCGCAGGTCGTCTCTCCCACGACCACATCCGAGAAATAAAAATACGGACATTTCTCGGTTTTGGCAAAGCCGTAACTGGATTTGATCAAGGGACAGAGGTTCTTCGGCAGATCCTTCTCCGCCTCCTGCAGCGTCTCATCCGAGGTGGAACAAAGACTGACACTCGCCGCCCCCATCGCCATCGCGATTTCCTGCGGAAAATAGGTACAGTAGGAGCCGATCACCGGAATCCCCTTATCCTTATATTCCTTGACGGTTAAAAAAGACTTCTGCCTCTGCTCTGCAAACGCTTCAAAAACTTCCGGTAACTCCTGAATCACCTGCATATTCTTCCCCCTGAAATCTCCTGATCGAAATCCTCTTGACACCGGTATCATCATAAAAGATTCAACCCTCTTTTTGTAATCGAATTTTTCAATAGAATACGTGATGGATTGAAAAATTACAATTGGAAAATCCCTCTTCCAAAAGAGGCTGTCGCATTTTGTGCGACAGCCTCTCTTTTTCTTTTAAACTTTTGAGGATCATCGTTTTCAGATCATACACTCATGAATCCCTTCCGCCTGCAGATGATATTTCTCCATCAGGCGCACGAGCTCTTCTTTTTCAGAAACCTCCGCAGCCCAAGCCAGACCGCAGCCGGCGGAAATGACGCGGGGAACCGGAATCATACGACCACCTGCGCCGTTGTCCTTGCAGATCTTCTCCATCTCCAGCGCATCCGTGGTGGTCGCAAAACTGATGACCAGCTTTAATTCTTTTTTTCTCATGGCCGAACAATCAGGGCGGAGCGCATCTGGGTCTCGACGATTTCATACATATTGGAAACCGTACCGACAGCAAGTTTATCCTTGATCTGGTAATAATCCAGACAGGTACCACAGGTCATGATCTTCACGCCAGCCGCTTCCAGATTCTTGAGATCGGCAAGGGAATCCGATCCCTCCGTTGTTAAGTAGGCACCGGTGTTGTAGCAGACAATATATTCCGGCAACTCGTCCTGACTCGTGAGCGCAAAAATGAAGGCCTTCATCAACGCCTTGCCTAACTTCTCTTCTCCCGTACCCATAGTATTCGCAGAAAGCACTACGGTTACGCCTCCCTGTCTGCCACCTGCCTTTTCTTTCTCCGCTTCTTCACAGGTAGCTTTCCTCACCAGCATGGTGACATCATAGGCGTTCTCGCCCTTCTTCATGCTGCTGACTTCAAAATTTCTGGAGGCGGCAAATTTGGTTAAATTCTTCACTGCCGTTTCGTTGTCCACCTGAACCGTCAGTCTTCCATCCTCGGTAAACTCTTCCACCGCCTTTTTGGCATTCACCACCGGGAGCGGACAACCCATTCCCATGCAATCAATCACTTTTTCCATTGTTTTTTCCTCCTGTTTTACTCCGCTGCAATCTTACGCGGTTTTATTCCGCTGCAATCTTTCGCAGTGCGTCTATTCCACGGTCAATCTCTTCTTCCGTGTTGAAATAAGAAAAACTGAAGCGCACGGCGCCCTGTTCCACGGTTCCCAGTGCCTGATGCATCAAAGGCGCACAGTGAGCACCCGGTCTTACGCAGATCCCGTATTTCTCGGAAAGTTCATCCGCGATATCGGAAGAGTCATAATCTTCCAGATTCAGTGCCACAACAGCGCAACGCTCCTTCGTGCTGAAATCCCCGTAAACAAAGATGCCGGGGATCTGCATGACACCCTGATAGAACCGCATCATCAGTTCCTGCTCTTTTTTCCGGATTTCTTCCAGGCCGGTTTGCTCTAAAAACTCCAGTGCCGCATGGAGTCCTGCAATCCCGTGCCCGTTTAAAGTTCCCGCCTCCAGCGCCGTCGGCATTTCCTTCGGGTGGGTATGGGAATAGGTTTGCACCCCGCTGCCTCCCGATTTGAGCGGTCTTAGAGAAATGCCTTCCCGCACATAGATGCCACCCGTACCCTGCGGTCCGTACATTCCCTTATGGCCGGTAAAACAGAGGATGTCAATATGCATCTTGTCGACATCGATAGGAAAGACCCCCGCACTCTGGGAGGCATCAACGATGAAGAGCAGACCGTGTTTTTTCGCGATCTCTCCTACCGCTTCGATATCGACCACGTTTCCGGTCAGATTGGAAGCATGGGTACAGACGATGGCTCTGGTTTCTCCTCGAATCTCTTTTTCAAAATCCGAGATCCGAATTCTACCCCATTTGTCGCTAGACACAAAGGAAAGGCTGACTCCCTTTTCTTCCATCTCATAAAGCGGGCGCAACACAGAATTGTGCTCCAACTCCGTCGTAATGACGTGATCTCCCGGAAGAAACGCTCCCTTAATCGCCAAATTCAGGCTCTCCGTGGAATTGCAGGTAAAAGCAATTCTCCGGGGATCGGAAGCATGGAAAAATTGCGCCAGTTTCACTCTTGTGTCGAAGATGGTTCTGGATGTTCCCAGAGAAGCGGAATGAACTCCTCTGCCGGCATTTCCCATCTGCTGCATGGCTTCTGTGACCGCTGTAATGACCTGCGGCGGCTTGTACATTGTGGTTGCTGCATTATCAAAGTAAATCATATCAGGACCTATTCTAGTCATTTCCCCCTTCACCGTCCACCATGGCTTTTTCAATCAAAGGCTTCCGATATCGGTGTTTTCTATTAAAAATGGATTGTGCGCCTTTTCTTCGCCTATGGTTGTCTCCGATTCATGTCCTGGATAGACGATGGTCTCATCGGGGAGAACAAAGAGTTTTTCCCGAATGGAGCGTAAGAGTTCCTCCTGCGATCCCGTTGCCATGTCCGTGCGTCCGACCGAATGATCAAAGAGGGTGTCTCCGCTCAGGACAAAGCCTCCCTCCGGAACATAATAAGAGCAGCTGCCCTTCGTATGCCCGGGAGTTGCAAGCAGGATGCAACGCAGTCCCGCGGCTAAAATCTCCTCCCCGTCCGAAAGGTAGGCGCTCGGCTGCACGGTGATGGGGTGCCCGTAGGCGGCAGATCCGTTTTTGTCCGGATCCTCACAAAGCTCTTTCTCTTCCTTGTAGCAGTACACGGGAGCGCCGCTTAGACGCTGTAGTGCCTGCACGCCCCTGATATGATCAAAATGGGCATGGGTGAGTAAGATCACTTCCGGCACTAGGCTTTGTCCGATCAGCGTTTCATAGATTTCCTCTCCATGATCCGCCGGGTCGATGCAGATGACCGGTGTCTTCTGCGGCTTTCCTCCTTCTCCCCTGCCTTCCTCCCGATAAAGGTAGTAAAAATTGGTCATCAGGATGCCGAGCTCTATTTTACCGACCTGAATCCCCGATCTTTGCATCTTCTCACCCCATCTGTTCCGAAGCACTCATGCTAAAAGAGGATGTTTCCTCTTCCGAAGCGGAAATTTCTGCACGGCTGAACCCTTCTGCATCTGCAGAAGAATCCTGTGCTTCTGCACCTTCTGTAAGTGGGGTGCCATTCTGCGGCGTATACATTTTTTTCACCAGACGAATCAGTTGCTTCACCGCTCTCGGAAGCGGGTAGTGAGGATTGCAAACCATATAAATCCTTCTGTGACTGTTTTCCCTGGGCAGCGGGAAGGCAAGCACCTCACCGGCCTGAATGGCTTCCTGTGCCGCCAGCCTCGAAATGAAGGTAATCCCGATCCCGCTTTTCACCGAGCGGATAATCGCCTCCGGGCTGCTCATATTGGCCACCACATTCATTCCCGAAAGGTCGATCCCCAGTCTGCGCAGGCGTTTCTCCGTCTCCCTCCGCGTACCGGAGCCGTACTCCCGCATGATGATCGCTTCCTGTAAAATCCAATCCGGCCGCTGCGCCATCTTCTCTTTCTCCATCTTGCGGAACCTTGGAAGATTCGGCGTCACAATCAGCAGTTCATCTTCATAAAAAGACAGATAGGAGCAGGATCTCTTGTCCAGAATGCTCCCTGTAAACCCGATGTCAATGGTATGATTCTGCACCTCCTCGATCACCCCTGCCGAATCGGTCTCCGTCACCCGAAACTGCACATTCGAATAAAGCTTGTTGTATTCGGCAAGGATCTTCGGTACCAGATACTGCGCAGGGATGGTGGATGCGGCAATGACTACCTGCTGAGAGGACGCCTCGTCCTCTCCCCTCTTCTGAAAAAGGGTTTTGATATTTTCCTCCAACTCCGTCATCTGTCTTGCATACAGATAGAGCTTTTTCCCTTCCTCCGTCACCCGGACGCCCTTGGTTGTCCGTACAAACAGCTGTACGCCCAGTTCCTCTTCCAGTGCGGAGATATGTGCACTGATCGTCGGCTGTGTCAGGTATAATTCCTTGGCTGTCTGCGAAAAACTCCTGTTATTTGCTACCTTCACAAAGGCCTCGATCTGCTTCAGATTCATCGGTATGCCACCCTCTCTGTCTCTGCACCCAGCTTTTTTGTCACCTTGATCGTATCCAAATATTCCAAAATCGACTTGGCGCTCTTCCGGTTGGTGGCAAACATGTCTCTGATCTGTGCGATCGTGATCAGATCATTTTCGGCAAAATAAGCTTCCACCTTTTCCCTGGCTTCCATCATCAGAGAGGCAAGCGTCACCATCTCGATTTCCAGACCTGCCTTCACCACCTCTTTCTCTTCAATCAGAAGCTGCAGCAGGTCCATCACCGTGTCTTCCGGGTATTTTTCCAGATTTAGCTCGGAAAACCGCAGCAGCTCAAAGCCAGCCTTCTCCATCTGGGATTCCAGAAGTTCGCGCACCTTTTCATAGGTTTCATCATGTGCAGGCGCAAAGCCTGCAAGGAAGAGATAACCCTCCTCCATCCCGAAGATCCCCTGCTCCACCATCCTGCTCAGATAGGCGTCAAAGACATTGGCCTTTGCTTTTTTCATATAGGAAATATGCACTTCCGCCGTCTTCATCCCGTGGCGGTAAGGGAATTTGGCATGAAACCGCTTGAGATCTCTGCTCAGATCCTGTCGAAGCAAAAACTCACTGTCCTTATGCCAGTAATAGGTGTCCTTCCGCAGCGGGAAGGCAAGCACGACGCCTTCCTCCACCAGCGCATCCAGGTAGGGCACCAGTTCCTCCCGGGTATGTGAGGTGAGTTTGGCAAGCTCCGATTGCGCAAGCATCGTGTCACCGTGCTCTTTGATATGCAGCTCGCAGATATCGGCAAGAGAGCCGGACTCCTTGCGTTTCAGTTCATCAATCGAGGCTTCGTTAAACCTCTTTTTCTTCGTCGGATTCGGTTCCAGAATCACACCGCCGCCGATGGTCTCCAGGGGAGAATAAAACCGGATCACAAAGCGGTCTCCCCTCTTCACCGCAATTTCCTCCTCTAAGAGCAGCTGTGCAAGCCCCGTCTCCCCCGGTCCAAGTTCCTCCTCGTTTAAGAGGACCGCACGGCAGAGAATTTCACTGGTCCCTGTAAAAAAATGCAGCCTTTCTCTGTTGGTCAAGATGCGTTCCGAGTCTTTCAGCACGCGGACCGAGACGTCGACCCGATCGGTGTTTTTCATGCTGTTCTTAGGCGCAATCACACAGCCCCTGTGAATTTCTTCTTTTTTTACATTGGCAAGGTTGATGGCAACGCGCTGTCCCGCCTCACAGCTCTCCTGATCGCTGCCGTGTACCTGAATGCTCCGAATCCTGCACTCTTTATGAATCGGATACATCTCCAGAACGTCTTCTTTATGGATCAGTCCCGAGATCAGCGTGCCGGTGACGATGGTGCCAAAGCCCGGCATGGTAAAGACGCGGTCGATCGGCAGCCTCGGGATCGTTTGGATGTCCCTGGGCGTCACTTCTTCCTGGACCATCTTGAGGATACAGGACTTCAATTCACCGATTCCTGCCCCGGTGGCGGCGGAAACGCGAACGATCGGCGCCTTTTCCATAATGGTGCCTGCCAGTCTTCCCCTGATATCCTCCTCCATCATTTCCAGCCAGTCCTCGTCCACCAGATCGCATTTGTTCAGTACGAGAACAGTTTTGCTCACGCCCAGAAGTTCAAGGATATCCAGATGCTCTCTTGTCTGCGGCATGATGCCCTCGTCTGCAGCAACGACCATCAAAACGAGGTCCATGCCGACCACGCCCGCCACCATATTGCCGATGAATTTCTCGTGTCCGGGCACATCCACAATACCTGCCCTTGTCCCGTCCTCCATATCGAACCAGGTGAAGCCCAGGTCAATCGTGATGCCCCTCTTCTGTTCTTCCTTCAGACGATCCGTATTTCTGCCGGTCAGTGCGCGAATCAGGGTTGTTTTCCCATGATCGATATGTCCTGCCGTCCCGATGATGATGTGTTTTGATTGATTCATGGACATCCCCCTGTGATGCTCTATAAAATCTCTCCCAGCATTTGGGAAACCGGACCAAAGTCCTCCTCGAACATGGTGCGGACATCCAGCCAAACGGCATTTTCGATGGTTCTGCCGATGATCGGCACGGGCAGATGGCGCATCTTCTCTTCCAGTTCCGGAACGGAAATCCGCTTCGGCCTGATCACCAGCGCATAGCCTTGCAATCTCTCCAGAGGGAGAGATCCTCCGCCGATTTGTTCCTCACAGGGCAGAACCGCAAAATCCGCCGCTCCGGAAAGGGATTCTACCTGTTCCTTGAGTGCCTCCGCTTTCTTCTTCAGCGCTTCCTTGGATTCTCTGATCATCTTCAGGACTGGGATCTTTTTCACTGCCCTCTCTTCATCCAGATAATCTAACAGAACCATCTCCAGCGCCGTCACCGTGAATTTATCCACGCGCAGCGCCCGGGTAAGCGGGTGCTTTTTCATCTTCTCAATCCACTTTTTTCTTCCGACAATGATTCCCGCCTGCGGACCTCCAAGCAGCTTATCCCCGGAGAAGCAGACCACATCCACTCCGGCTTTCACCGAATCCTGTACCGTCGGCTCGTAAGAAAGCCCGTATTTGCTCAAATCCACCAGGACGCCGCTCCCCAGATCCTCTATCAGAGGCAGGTCATGCTGACTTGCCAGCCGCTTCAGATCTTCTCTCTCAACCAACTCGGAGAAACCTACGATCCGGTAGTTGCTGGTATGCACCTTTAAAATCGCCTTGGTTTCCTCCGTGATCGCTTCCGCATAATCACTGAGGTGCGTTTTGTTGGTCGTCCCGACTTCGACCAGCCTTGCTCCCCCCTGTGCACAGACGTCCGGGATGCGGAATTTGCCTCCGATTTCCACCAGTTCTCCACGGGAAGTGATGACCTCGCCCCCGGCAGCGATGGTGCTGAGTGCCAGGAGGACGGCAGCCGCATTGTTATTGACCACCATGCAGGCTTCGGCTCCGGTCAGCCGGCAGAGGAGTTTTGAAAAATGAGAGTATCTCTCCCCCCTCTCTCCTTTTTCCAGATCGTATTCCAGGTTGGAATATCCTGTTACGATTTCAGAAATCCGCCTTGCCTGCTCCGGCGCAATCGGCGCTCTGCCGAGATTGGTGTGCAGGATGACGCCCGTTCCATTGATGACCTGCTTTACCTGCGGACTGGTCATGTCCAGGATCCGTTTGCGGATTTTCGCTAAGAGGGATTGGAATGCTTTCTCTGCCTCTTCTTCCTTCTCGCAGGTTTCCAGCTTCTTTCTAAGAGCAGCCGTTTCCTCCCGGATCGCCTCCATGACGACCGGGCGACCATCGTCCCTGATCCATTCCGTTACTTCTTTTGTCTCCAGCAGCACATCCACCTTAGGGATCCTGCGAAACCAGCTGTTTTTATCCATATCCTCCCCCTGCGTCGTGAACCGGATTTTCCACACAGTCCGCACGCAAAATCACCGTTGCATCCTTTTCCAAGCATCCGCTCAATCAATCAAAGCAATCCGCTTCTCCTCTCCCGCTCCCAGTTCCCTTACTTCTCCGATGATGGCTGTCTTTGTGTCCAGTTCCGCCTCTTTCAGCCTTTGCATCGCCAGATCCGCCTGCTCCTGCGGGATGCTGAATAACAGGCCGCCGGATGACTGTGGATCGTACAGCAGATCATAATAGACATCCGCCACCTGAGTGCGATCCACCAGATGGCCGGTATACTCGCGATTGTTATAGGAGCCGGCGGGCACGAGCCCCATCTCCGCATAGGAGAGGGCGTCCGTGATCACGGGCACTTTTTTCACATAGAGATCGACAAAGACCTGACTGGCCTGCGCCATTTCGATGCCGTGTCCCAAAAGCCCGAAGCCCGTAATATCGGTGCAGGCATGGACACAGAGCCCTTCCATCGCTTCCTTTGCCTTCTTATTTAACGATTTCATGACATCACAGGCTTCCTGTTCCGCTTCTTCCGAACACATTTCCGCCTTGATCGCCGTGTTGATGATGCCGCTTCCGATCTGCTTGGTCAAAATCAGGACGTCTCCGGGCTTTGCCCCGTAGTTTCTAAGGATCTTGTCCGTCTCCACAAAACCGGAGACACAGAGCCCGTACTTGGGGTCGTCGTCCTGTACGGAGTGTCCGCCAACCAGCACGGCGCCTGCTTCTTTGACCTTGCTTGCTCCTCCTGCCATGATATCGCCGAGAATAGACGGATCCAGGCAATTGGGAAAACAGACGATGTTGAGCGCCACCCTAGGCTCCCCTCCCATTGCAAAGACATCACTTAATGCGTTTGCCGCTGCGATCTGTCCGAAGGTAAAGGGGTCATCCACGATCGGTGTAAAAAAATCGACGGTCTGAATCATGGACAGGCGGTCGTCGATCTTGTAGACGGCTGCGTCATCCGAAGTTTCAATGCCGACCAGCAGATTTTCATCATAAAATTTCGGTAGCTTACCCAGAACCTGGGCAAGGGTCTTTGGACCTATTTTGGCTGCTCACCCCGATGCTTTTGTCATCTTTGTCAGCCTGATTTTCTCTGCTGCCATCTCACTCCTCCTGTATCCCTGCCATGATGGATTCTTCGATGGACCAAAGCTCCTACCCCCGGGTTCGACACTGCAAGTAGTACTCTGCCCGCAGACAGAATCTGCGGGCAGAGTACTGCATGCAGACAGAATCTGCGGGCAGCATGTTTTCCTACGTATGAGCGTTGTTTCCATGCGGTCAACGTCTATCTTAACCGATGTACCCCGCCTTTTTCAACTCTTCTTGTGCTTTTTCCAGATTGGCCGGAGAAACACGGATAATCGGGCCGGTACAGCCCATTCCGCTCTCGGCGTAGATGCCGATCTTCCAGACGGCTTTTACCGCATCGTCCAGATCCATGACCTCGATTCCCGGAATCTGCGCGGTCACAATCTCCTTCGGAGGCTCCTTCACCTCTTCTTCCGATGCCGCAGGTTTGGCGCTTTGTGCGACCTCATTCAAAATCCTGTCAAGACCGGCCTTCTTTGCCTTCGCAAATTCCTCCTTCGCCACCGCAAAGACCTTGCCCCTGACCAGCTGCGCCGCAAAGCGGATCGCATTGGCAATCACAGGGGCACCGCTCGCACGGGAGATAATCATGACCAGCTGTTCATACCCTTCTCCGATGCCGGGACCGTAGCCGTAACCCATGGACTCAAAGCTGCCCCCGCTGGTGAAGGCGGAGAGCATTTTGCTCATGACATTGCCGGTTAAAGAGTCCATGACCATCACATCCGCGGAAGCCTGTAAGACATCATTGCCGCGCATGATGCAACCCCCGTCCGACCTGCTGCTCTCCGCAAAGGTGATCTCATAGCCGTTTTCCTTTAACTGCTTGAGTGCTTTCTCCGTCTGTCTTGCGCCGTCCACGTTCAGAATGCCGACGGTGGGATGTGCATTTCCTACGGCTTTTGCCGCGATGATGCCGCAGATCGCATTGCGAATCATGCCCTCAATCCGGTTGGTGCTGGAGGTTCCCGTCGTATTGGCCAAAAAAATCTCCTTGGCAAAAGCGGGTGTGATACTCCTGCCGACGGTGGAAACGCCGATCGGGAAAGGAAAGTGCATGGTCACGGCACCGTCCACCTCGCCGTTTTTCAGCATCTCCTCCATCTTGTCATGGCCTTCCTCGTCGTTCGCAACCTTGATGGTGGTGACACCTTCCGCTTCCAGCGTCCCGATGTAATACACATCAATGTTGTCCTTTGCCGCTTCTAACGCCGCCTTCATGGCGTTTTCTTCCCCATGTTCGCTTCCCATGCCGGTCAGTGCGATCTTCGGTCTGGCTCCAAAACTTCCCGTTTCCAGTCCCTGCGCCATTTCAAGGAAGGTTTCGGCAATCTGTTTCTGAATTCCGTTTGCCATTTTTACATCCTCCCCTCTTATTCTTCTCCTAACAGCGTCTTTGCAAATTCCTTCAGAGAGCTTGCGATTAACTTCTTGACCTCGTCTTCAGAGACAGAGCCTGCCGAAGTCCCCTTGCCCGTGTTCTTTTGAATGACAAAAGAAACACCGTCAAAGAGGTTGGTCATTCTGCCGAGGAAGAGAGATCCCTTACCGATGATCATGGCATTTTTGATCTTGCCGGAGAGAATATCAAGGCGTGCAAAGCCCACATAAGGCACGCCGGAAGGAATATGTCCCTGTGTCGGTGCAAATCCGGTCAGACCATGGTCCTTTGCAAAGTTCGCCAGATCCTTCTTCTCCAGATCGCCCTTCTTCACTGCCAAAGCGGCAATCATCTTATAGTTTGCCAGCGGCACGTCTCCTGCTCCTGCCGGCTTGGTGATATCCGGGTTCTGCATCTCCGGAGAATATTTGTCGATATCGGTGATCTTCATGCCGTTGCGTTCCAGCGGATCCGCCACCAGAGAGCCGATGACGTTCTGCGGTGCGCTTCCGGTTCCCACCGTATGACGCCCCAGAATATCCAGATTGATCTCCGGGCTTACGCCGTCGTTTTCCGAAACGATCACGCAGAAACCGCCCAGGCAGTCTTCCAGCGCCGGCATATTCTTTTCTACATGGTTCTTGCCATTCATTCCCAGCTTTGCCGTGCAACCGCCGCCGATCACCGCCACGCACTTAAACGCACCCGCCTTCACGAGAGACGCAGCCTCGATCATTGCATGCGAAGGACCTGCGCAGAATCCTCTGGCATCGGAACCGGTTGCCTTGTTCAGTCCTGCGATTTCCGCAGCTGCTTTTGCAAAGTTGCCGCCGCCTCTCTGGTTCATGTCGCCGCAGGCTTCTTCCGAGCAGTCGATCACATATTCCACGTCATCCTTGTCAATGCCGGCATTTTTTACCCCATAAAGGATGGAAAGCACACCGGTCGCCTTGTTCATGATGTTCTCGTGCATCACTTCCGCCGAGAGATTGACATCGATATCATGCGCACGCTTCACGCACCCGACCAACTTTCCGTCATGATACAGTCCTTCCGCCTTCTCGTTGTTGACAAAATTCTCAATCTCGGAAAGTTCGATGCCGTCCAGCACACGCGCCTTGATCTCCTCCGTGATGATCGGATTCCTCCCGAACTTTTCTCTGGTTGCTTCCACAAACCCCTTTTCCAGGAAATACACTTCAAAGACATCGCAGGTCTGTCCTAGCAACAGGAATTCGTCTTCCGGCATGATTTCGCCGAACTGCCCGTAACGGCAAGCGCCTTCTTTCTTTTTGTCATAATACGGAAACTCGACTTCGGCAAGTTCTTCCGGCGTCGCATTCCCGATATAAACCTGATTCGGCCAGTAGGACACGCAGTCCTCATAGGAGCGCAGATGGCTGCCCAGCTGCTTTAAGTATTCGGAGTTCGGATTCACGATTCTCTCCGTTGTCTGGGTCGTTCCGTTATGAATGACCATCTCCGGTACATGGGCCAGGATGTATCCGGCTCCTTTGATTACACTATTCATCCCTCATTTCCCCTTTCCTGTGACTTCTCTTTTTACCCTTGATTGGTTTTTTTGTGACTTCCTTTTTAAAAAAGGTGGTGAGGCAGAACTGACCCTCACCACCGCCTGTTTCGTCTAAAACCTTCGCTCTGATCCAACTGCGGCTCAGATATATTTCTTGACCATGGCCTCGATATTTTCTTCGGTTGCCTGATCCTTTACCAGCTCTTCCACCTTCTCGCCGTTCTTGTAGATCGCCATCACGGGCAGTCCCAGAATCTTCTGAGAGATCGCCAGTCTGCGTGCCTTAGTGGTATTGAGCTGCGTGAATTTCAGCTTGTCGCCATACTTGTCCGCCAGAGAGTGCACAAACGGCATCAGCGCCTGGCAGGGGACACAGCCGTCCCCAAAATAGTCTACGAATACATAGCCGTCTGCCTTTAAAACCTCTTCTTCAAATGTGTTCTTATCTACTTCCAACATGTTACTTTCCTCCTTTATGATTGCTTAGCCGGATCTGAGAATTCCGGAATGGTTCCGTTAATGTATTTGTCGCACATCGTTGCAGCTACCGCACCGTCTCCTGCTGCGGTGACCACCTGACGCAGCGTTTTCACTCTGGCATCTCCCGCCGCAAAAACACCCGGAATATTGGTCTTCATATCCTGATCGGTCGGGATATAGCCCTTATCATCCATGGTAAGTCCGCTGTCCTTGAGGAAATCGGTGTTCGGGATTCTTCCGATGAAGCCGAAGAGACCGAACATTCCGTCCTCTTCATTTGCCTTGATCGTTGTGATTTCGTTCGTCTTGACATTGCGGACTTCCATTTCCTGCAGGATGTCATCGCCGCCCAGCTTCGTCACCACGCTGTCCCACATAAAGTGCAGGTTGGGTACCTTGAACGCCTTCTCCTGAATGGATTTGGCAGCCCTCAGCTCATTTCTGCGGTGGATCACGGTGACGTTTCTGGCAAACTTGGTAAGGTACATGGCCTCTTCCACCGCCGCATCGCCGCCGCCGACGACATAGACGTCAAAGTCTTCAAAGAAGTTCGCATCACAGGTGGCGCAGTAGGAAACACCCTTCCCCTGGTATTCCTTCTCCCCTTCGCAACCAATCGGGCGCGGATAGCACCCGGTGGCAATCACGATGGTCTTTGCCTCGTATTCCCCCTTCTGGCACTTTACCTTCTTGACATCCCCCTTCAGCTCCACGCTTTCAATCGTGTCCTTGATTCTCTCGCAGCCGAATTTCTCACACTGCTTTGTCATTCTCTCAATCAGAGACGGCCCGCTTTCGCCTTCCACTTCCTGTCCCGGATAGTTTTCAATTTCATCCGTGATCGCAATCTGACCGCCGTCGGCAGCCTTCTCAATAATCGCAACGGAAAGTCTTGCGCGTCCTGCATAAAGCCCGGCAGACAGCCCCCCCGGTCCCGCACCGAGGACAATCACATCATACACCTTGCCCATAGTCCTGCTCCTTCATTAAAAATGTCGTTGTTATAGACCTTTGTGCAATTTGGTAAAATCTCGGAAAAAGAAGCGTTTTTTCCTAATTTATTTACCAAAGATACATGGCTTCAGTCTAACGATTATCATGTTTCGTGTCAATAGATTTTTGGTATATCGAGGTCGGCCTTGTGAGATTTTACTATGTTTCAAAAAAAGAACGGCGTGCAGTAAACACACCGTTCCTTCGTACTGTTATTTCCCGAGGTATTTGCAATACTGTTCCCTGATCGGCTGCATTTCCTTCTGAATATCTTCGACATCCAGAACCATTTCCATCATGCCGACCTGGTCCTCATATACCTGAGGATCAAACTCCGCTTTTACTTCCGGTTCACAGCAATGATAACATGTGAGTCCAAGCTGGACCCCAGTCAACGGACCTGCATAAGTCGGGTCACCTGCCGTAACGGTCTCCGCTGCAAGACCTGCAGCTTCTCCCTCTGCCGCACCCACGATTACAACAATGTTCTCGGGGCCGTACTTCTCGGCAAATTCCTTCACCCTTTTCTGATTTTCCAGATCCATTGCGCCTGCGCTCGTTCAAACGAAACACTCTGTCGAAGAAAAGATCACTTCGCCGCCGGCCGTTTCTACGCACTGCGCTATCGCCGGTCCCGGAACACCGTCACGGTCGCCGATGATAATGACTTTTTTACCCTTTAAAATAGCCATCGCACCTTCTCCTTTCTTAATTTGCTGGTTGACAGTTCTTTATTGCAAAAAGCTGAGGGTAACAGCTTCCTACACGAAAGAAAAATTTCCCCTGCATTTGGATTCAGTATAAAATAAGCCCTTTATTTGCGTCAATGAATTCCCTTCCTTTATAGATATAATCTATGTGTAATTTTCCCCCTTCTTCTGTGGTACAATAGGGAGCAATGAAGAGGGAAAATCGCATAACACACAGCTTTCACAAATCCACTCCTATTCTGTTCATCGCATCAAATCACATCGTAACACATAGAAAGAGGAAACATGCAAACAATTATCAAACGAGGGCTTGCTGAGGAAGAATATAAGGGCGAGAAAATTTGCCATGCCATGGAAAAAGCCTTTCGCTCGGAAGGCATTCCGGTCAGTGACGAAAAGCTTCGTCTTTTGCTTTCCAAGGTAGAAATTGCGTTTGCCGGGCAGAGCCGGGTGACCGTCGAGGAGATTCAGAACACCGTGGAAGAGGCTCTGATGCAGAATGGCGATTACAAGGTCGCCAGAGCCTATATTCTCTACCGGGAAAAGCGCACCCTGCTTCGCCATTTAAGGCAACGAATCAAGGAGGAGATCGGAGACGACGGCATCGAAGAGGTGCTTTTGAAGATTCAGAAAGATTTCCCCGATTATGACCTTTCCCGCCTTTCCGCCAAGTACCTGTCCCTGAGCAAGGGTACACTGGAGAAAAAGGAGCGCCTGCTTTTGCTCACCAGAGCAGCGGCGGAACTGACCACCCAGGAGGAACCGGACTGGGAAAGAATTGCCGGCAGACTCCTCTCCTACCAGTTCCATCAGGAACTTCGCAAAGCGGAAGCAAGCAGGAATCTGGACGGTTTTTACGAAAAGCTCTGCTACCTCACGGAGCAGGGGCTGTACGGCGCCTATATTCTGGACGCCTACGCCAAGGAAGAAGTGACAGAGGTCTCCTGCTTTTTAGACGAGAGCCGGAACGATCTTTTTACCTATTCCGGGCTGGATCTGCTCCTCTCCAGATACACCATACGGGACCGACAGCATACGCCCCTGGAATCTCCCCAGGAAATGTATCTGGGCATCGCAATGCATCTGGCAATGAAGGAAAAGGAGAACCGGGCCATCTATGTCAAGGAATTCTATGATATGCTGAGTCTCCATAAGGTGACGATGGCGACGCCGACCCTTTCCAACGCCAGAAAGCCCTATCACCAGCTGAGTTCCTGTTTTATTGATACCGTCGCAGACTCTCTGGACGGCATCTACCAGAGCATCTCCCGCTTCGCCGACGTTTCCAAATATGGCGGCGGGATGGGGATGTATTTCGGCAAGGTGAGGTCAAGGGGAGGCAAGATCCGCGGCTTCGAGGGTGCCAGCGGCGGTGTCATCCGCTGGATACGAGTGGTGAACGACACGGCGGTAGCGGTCGATCAGCTGGGCATGCGCCAGGGAGCAGTGGCCGTCTACCTCGATGCCTGGCACAAAGATCTACCCGAATTTCTCCAGCTGCGTACCAACAACGGAGACGACCGGATGAAGGCGCATGACGTCTTCCCTGCGGTCTGCTATCCCGATCTTTTTTGGAAAAAAGTAAAAGAGGATCTGAATCAAAACTGGTATCTCATGGACCCGCATGACATCCTTCTCATCAAAGGCTACTGTCTGGAAGATTTTTACGGGGAAGAATGGGAAAACCGTTATGAGGATTGTGTCAGAGACAACCGCATCAGCAAACGGGTCTATGTCCTGAAAGATCTGGTTCGGCTGATTTTAAAATCGGCCGTGGAAACCGGTACGCCCTTCGCCTTTTACCGGGATACCGTCAACCGCATGAATCCCAATCAGCATCGGGGGATCATCTACTGCTCCAATCTGTGCACGGAAATTGCACAGAACATGAAAGAGGCGGAAATTTTAGAACAGAAGGTCGAAACAAAAGACGGCGATGAAATCATTGTAAGTTCTGTCAAACCCGGTGACTTCGTCGTATGCAACCTTGCTTCGCTCTGCCTTGGCAACATTGATGTAAACGACAAGGAGGAGATCAGAAGAATCACCAAAACGGTTGTGCGGGCGCTGGACAATGTCATCGACCTCAACTTTTATCCGGTCAAAGAAGCGGAACTGACCAATCAAAAATACCGTGCCATCGGACTGGGTGTTTCCGGCTATCACCACATGCTCGCCAAACACCACATCGCCTGGGAATCGGAGGAACATCTGCGCTTTGCCGACCGGGTGTTTGAAGACATCAATTTTGCCGCCATTTCCGCCAGTGCGGAGCTGGCAAAAGAGAGAGGATCTTACCGGTTCTTCTCCGGCTCCGAATGGGAGACCGGTGCCTATTTCAGAAGACGAAATTATGACTCACCGGAGTGGAAGGAGTTGGAAGCGAAGGTGCATCAGGGCATCCGGAACGCATGGATTTTAGCAACCGCCCCGACCAGTTCCACCTCCATCCTGATCGGCACCAGTGCAGGACTTGATCCGGTCATGCACCGTTTTTTCCTCGAAGAAAAAAAAGGAGCCATCCTGCCGCGAGTCGCACCGGAACTTTCCATGGACACCTACTGGTATTACAAATCCGCCCATCTGATCGACCAAACTTGGTCCGTGCGGGCCGCCGGACTGCGGCAACGGCATATCGATCAGTCCCAGAGCGTCAATCTGTGGATCACGAATGAATACAAGATGAGCGAACTGTTAAACCTTTATACGCTGGCCTGGGAATCCGGTGTGAAGACCATTTACTATGTCCGTTCCAAATCTCTGGATCCGGAGGACTGCGAATCCTGCTCCTCTTAAAATCGGAAAAAACGGGCAGATTACGGGTATTTTGATCAGTGATTGCAGACAGTCCTGTATCACGCGATCCAACTCATCTCATACAGAAAGGACTTTTCCATGGAAGAAATCTGGCGCAAGCCCCTGTTTAACCCGGAAGGGGACATTGATGTACGCAACCGGCGGCTCATCAATTTCAACACGACCAATATCAATGACTTTAATAATATGAAGTATGAATGGGTTTCCGACTGGTATCGACAGGCGATGAACAACTTCTGGGTACCGGAGGAAATCAACCTGAACCAGGATAAGAGCGACTACCCGCACCTTACACCGGAGGAACGCACTGCCTATGACAAGATCCTCAGCTTCCTTGTCTATCTGGATTCCCTCCAGTCGGCAAACCTCCCGAATATCTCGCAGTATGTCACCGCCAACGAAGTGAACCTCTGCCTGTCCATCCAGACTTTTCAGGAATGTATCCACAGCCAGAGCTACAGCTACATGCTGGATACCATCTGCAACCCGACCGAACGAAATGACATCCTCTATCAGTGGAAAACCGACCCGCATCTGCTGCGCAGAAATGAATTTATCGGAAACCTCTACAACGAGTTTATCGAAAAACAAACCAAGGAAAGCTTCCTCCGCGTCTGCATTGCCAACTTCATCCTGGAAGGGATTTATTTCTACTCCGGCTTCATGTTTTTTTACAACCTCGGACGAAACGGCAAAATGCCGGGCTCCGTTCAGGAAATCCGCTATATCAACCGGGATGAAAACACCCACCTCTGGCTCTTCCGCAACATCCTCCTGGAACTGCAGAAAGAGGAACCGGCGCTCTTTCAGCCGGATCGCATCGAAGAAATCACCGACATGATCAAGGAAGGCGTCACCCAGGAAATCGCCTGGGGCCAGTATGTCATCGGCGACAACATCCCCGGACTCAACAGCACCATGGTGGAGGATTATATCAAATACCTCGGTAACCTCCGCTACAGCTCCCTAGGCCTCGGCACCCTTTACGACGGCTACGACAAAGAACCCGAAAGCATGAAATGGGTCGCCCAATACGCCGACGCCAACATGGTCAAAACCGACTTCTTCGAAGCCCGCTCCACCGCCTACGCCAAAAGCACCGCTATCGAAGACGACTTGTAAAACAAGGGTCAAAGTCCTTCCACCGCCGCGCGTAAATTTATTTACGTGCGGCGGTGGAGGACCTTGACCCGCAAACACATGAGGAATTTTGCGCAACGAAGTGAAGCGAAATTCCGAATGGGGTTGCAGGGTGAGAGCGAAGCGATCACCCGTCTTGTTTTACAAGCGGCTGGTAACACCTAAACACACATACGAGGAAAACCGCAACGAAGCGTAGCGAAATTCCGAATGGGGTTGCAGGGTGAGAGCGAAGCGATCACCCGTCTTGTTTTACAAAGGAAGGGAGAAACAGCGAAGCGAAGCGCCCACTCACAGATTTTACATCAAGGAAGGAAGAACATGATCAATTTTAATGAAAAAAAAGGCTTTATCTCGGATATGGACGGTGTCCTCTACCACGGGAACACCCTGCTCCCGGGGGTGAAAGAATTTGTCAAATGGCTGCAGGATGAGGGAAAAGAATACCTTTTTTTGACCAACAACTCCGGTCTGACCAGGAGAGAACTCAAGCAAAAGCTGGAGCGGATGGGACTGGATGTGCCGGAAGAGCATTTTTATACCAGCGCACTAGCTACCGCCTCCTTCCTAAAAGAGCAGAGTCCAGGCTGTTCGGTTTACGCCATCGGAGAAGCAGGGCTCTTAAACGCCCTCTATGATGCCGGGTTCACGATGAATGACGTCGACCCTGACTATGTCGTTGTGGGAGAAGGCCACACCTATTCGCTGGAATCGGTGACCAAAGCCACCAATCTGGTTTTAAACGGCGCCAAATTGATCGGCGCCAATTCCGATGTATCCGGACCGATCGAGGATGGCATCATGCCCGCCTGCGGTGCGCTGATCTCTCCCATCGAAATTGCCACCGGACAAAAGGCCTATTTTTGCGGAAAACCAAATCCGCTCATGATGCGCACCGGCCTTCGGATTCTGCAATGCCACTCCGCAGAAGCGGTGATGATCGGCGACCGGATGGATACGGACGTGATCTCCGGTCTGGAAAGCGGTATGTCCACGGTTCTGGTTCTCTCCGGCATTTCCGATGAAGACACCGTAAAACAATACGCCTATCGTCCGTCCATTGTACTGAACGGCGTAGGCGATATTGTCAAAAAAGCAAAGCAAGATCAATAAAGCAAAGCATTGCAAATCATGCCGCAGGATCCATCGAATCGTTTACACGTCGGCTCTTTCCGCACGCAGGTAGAGCACGAGGCTCTCAAAGTCTCCAAGCGCCGGAAAGAGCATTCCGTCGTTCATCAGATCATCTCCGTAACGAAGCGAGGAAGTGCTCGGCAGCATCTTTCCGGAAACGGTCTCCATGTGATAGCCTGTATCCGGATCCAGGCCGCGGAGCCGAATCTTCTCCGCCCCGGTCTGAGGACGTCCCAGAACCTGGACATAAGTGACCAAGGCTTCTTTCCTGTCCTTTGAGACGATCATCCAAACATCAAAGGGTCTTTCTGCACTCCAGGAAGCGATCCTGTAATAATCTCCCTCCATCGTCAGCTTCCGGAAGCGGTGGTACATCCGAATCTGCTTCGGAATCTCTTCTTTTTCCTCTACTGTCATCTTCGTGATATCCAGTTCGTAGCCGAAGCTCCCTGCCAGAGCGACGTTTGCCCTGGTCGCAATCGGGCAGATTCTGCCCACCTGCTCATTCGGCACCTTGGACACATGCGCTCCCATGGTGGAAAGCGGATAGACAAGGGCCGTCCCTTCCTGAATCTTCAGTCTTTCGATGGCATCGGTGTCATCACTGGTCCAAATCTGCGGGCTATAGTAAAGCATCCCCGGGTCAAATCTTGCCCCGCCGGAGGAACAATTTTCAAAGAGTAGATTCGGCAGCTCCTTCACCAGTCTCTCCTGCATCTCATACACACCCAGCACATAACGGTGAGAAAGCTCTCCTTGTCTCTCTTGCGTCAGCGCGAAGCTGCCCAGATCGCTGAGATAACGGTTCATATCCCACTTGACATAATCCGCCTCTACTTCGTGCAGGACCTTGAGGATCCGGTCCATGATCTCATCTCTCACTTCTTTTCTGGAAATATCCAGTACCAGCTGGCTCCTAAAAAGAGAAGGTTCCCTTCCCGGGATGGCAATCGCCCAGTCCGGATGTTCTCTGTAAAGATCCGAATCGGGATTCACCATTTCCGGCTCTACCCAGATACCGAATTTCATGCCCAGTCCGCGGATCCGGTCTGTCAGTTGTCGAATGCCCCCCTTTAATTTCTGTTCATTCACCATCCAATCGCCGAGCCCGTGCTCGTCGTCGTTCCTGTTCCCAAACCAGCCATCGTCCATGACAAACATTTCGATTCCGCAGGCGGATGCTCCCCTGGCGATCTCATAGAGCTTCGTTTCATCGAAATCGAAATAAGTTCCTTCCCAGTTGTTGATCAAAACCGGCCTTTCCTCTTGCAGGTAACGGCTACGGATCAAATGGTTGCGGTAAAAATCATGGAAGTGATGCGTCATCTCGTCCAGTCCCTCAGAGGAATAGGTCATCACCACCTCCGGCGTCACAAACTCTGCCCCCGGCAGAAGCTGCCAGGAGAACCCTTCCGGATGAATCCCCATCCCCAACCGTACCGATTCAGAGGCACTGCGCTCCGCAACGGCAGCGAAATTTCCGGAATAAACGAAATTCATTGCCGTCACCTCTCCGCCTTCCTGGGAAGTCCCCTCCCCCAAAAGAGCAATGAACGGCGCTTCCTGTGGGGAAGAGACCCCACGCAAAGACGAAATCACCTGTTTTCCATGATGCAGCTTTACTCTCTCCGGGTGTCTTTCTCTTGCCCAGTCACCGAACAACCCCAGAACCTCAAAGTTTCTGTTTTCCAAATCCATGGACGCACTGAGCGCCCGTTCTATGGTCAGCGTTTCTTTTCCTTCATTGCAGATCCTGACGCTCCTGGTAATGACATCTTCTTTTGCAAATACAGAATAAAACAGGGTAACGCGCAGGTGCAAAACCGGATCTTCCAGTTCCACTGTCAGGGTCTCAACCGACTGCTCATCCCCAAAAGACGATGGAAGTCCCGGGAGTTTCGGCTTCCCGAATTCCACCCGCGCGTTCCTGTACAAAAGTTCACAGGCACTCATTCCCTTTTCATTTCTTACCTGCAGAGCAGGTGTGCGGAAGTCTCCTATCCCTCCCGTCGGATATTCAAAGGGAAAGATCGCGAGCATCCTTGCCTTCTCCCGTTTCAGATCGGGGCCGGGGGAAGGCACCTCGAAGAAACGAAAATGCTCTTCCGGATTCACATGTTTGATCCGTTTGCCATAGTAGAGATGTCCCAGATGACCGTATTCCGAAACCGCCATCATGTAGGAGGTATGGTCGGTTTCCAAATGAATGGTTTTTTCCCGTTCATTGACTGTGATCGGCATTGATTGCCTCCTTTTATCTATGCTTCCAATCCTGCATTCGTGATAAGCCTGCACTCATTATAAACAGAGCTCCGTTCTTTTACCACTACAAAAATTTGCGTAAAAAAAGTGTGCAGGAATAACCACTGCACACGTTTCTTCTCTCTCTGCAAATACAGGAAAAGTTCTTGAATAATGAAAACAGTCTTAAAAATGGATTTTATCGGCATCTGCAAGTTTGGTATAGACCCCGTTTAAATACATATACCCCGGCTCGGGTGGTGCCAAAGAAATCTGTCCCCTTCCTCCCGTACCGATTCTGCCGGACGTCTTCGCATAGCTAGGTGCCGCATTGGAACCGGCCGTCTGAGAATAACCGGGTGTCCTCCCGTCACCGAATATCTTGCCGGAAGCAAAGCGCTTGCTCATATCCGCCGTCTTCGAATAAGAAGAGGGGGTCGCCAGAATCGTCCTTTCCTGCTTCATATTCGCAGATGCAGCCGCATTCTTCTTTTTGGTTTTATAGATCGTGCGAAAGATCGAAAATGCGATCATGGCGATCAGCAATAACATCTGCTCTATGGAACTTCTCATCGCTTAAAAAACCCCTTTTTCTTCGGTGTTTCTTCTTCTACCGTCGTTCCCTGTTCCTTCATTCTCTTCGCCGCATTCAGGCTGTCGCCCGTAAGGGCATCGAACTGTGTCAGCAGCTCTTTTGCTTCCTTGCTGAGTCTCTCCGGCGTTTGAGTCACCAGCGTGATGTAGTGATCGCCCCGTACGTTCTTATCTCGAAGCGAAGGCACACCCTTCCCGCGCAGTCTGACCCGCGTGTTGGTAGCGGTTCCCGCCTTCACATCGTAGATCACCTTGCCGTCTACCGTATCAATGACAATCGAACCGCCAAGTGCAGATACAGCAAAGGACATCGGCACCGTGGAAAAAATATCATAGTCCTGCCTTTGGAAAATCGGATGGGAGGAAACCAACACTTCCACCAACAGGTCTCCCCTGGTTCCGCCTCCGACCCCCGGTTCTCCCTTTTCCCGGATCCGCACACTTTGCCCATTGTCAATCCCTGCCGGGATCGAAACCTTGATCTTCTTACGGCTTGCAATATACCCGCTGCCACCGCAGTCCGGACATTTATCCTTAATGATCTTCCCGCTGCCGCCACAATCCGGACAGGTCTGTACATTTCTCACTGTGCCAAAGAAAGATTGCTGGGTGAAGACCACCTGCCCCTTACCGCC
>JABZIZ010000021.1:0-28311 GCA_015258065.1 Lachnospiraceae bacterium
AATTATATCCGCTTCGAGTTCCAACATACGACCAACCGGACGATTCTGATTCAGATGAAGGTGAAGTTGCAGCCCGGCTGGTCCACCAGGAACGGCGGAAAATACTACAACAACTTTTGGGGGAATAAGGGCTACGGTGCGAGTGTCAACAACGCCATCATCTCCGAGAACGGTATGACAACGGGGATAGCGGCCGGCGGAGAGATGCAACTCAGCCAGTATTCCCTGACCCTAAGGAAAACGGACCTGAACCATCAGTCGATCAAAAACAATTATGCCCTCTTCCGGCTCTACGATAAAGACATGCAGAAGTGTGCGGATTTTATGACGGATGCGGACGGGAAGCTGCTGTTAGACGGTATGAGCAGGTACATCCGGAACGGGACGGAGGAAACGGGTATCTATTATTTAAAGGAGATCGATGCCCCGAACGGGTATGAGCTCTCGACCAGGATCTATAAAATTGTGATCAATGCGCAGGAGAAGATTCTGTTTGGAGAAAAAGGTCCCGCCGGGAATGAGGATGTGAATCTGCAAGAGGCGACTGCGGGCACGCATCCGGAGATTCCAAACCGCAAGCTGTATTCGGTCAGGCTGCGTAAGACGGACGAGGCGGGAAATGCGAAGAAGGGGGCAAGGTTCCGTCTGCAAAATGTAGCTGCAGGTTATGACATGACGACCCCGGCGGCGAAGGACGTCAGCGAATTTGTTTTTTACAACTTAAAACCGTCGGCGGCGGACTATGTGCTAACGGAGGAGGAGACGCCGGATGGCTATGTGCCTCTGCCGAGTGCGATTACCTTCAAGGTGAATGCGGATGGCAGCATCCTCTGCACGTCCGCACCGGATCCGGCGGTATATAAGACGGAATTAAAGGAAGACGAGCGTGTCTTTGAAATGACGGTCATCAATAAAAAGATGGCGGGTTTCCGGGTCAGAAAGGTATCGGACCATGGAAACAAGGTACTGGGCGGAGCCATCTTTGTGCTGACGCCGATCGCACCGACCGCCGGTAGCGAGATCGTGAAAGTCACTTCCTACGGGTCGGGAAGCGCTTATTTTGAAAACCTGGCACCGGGGCAGTATCGCCTTTCCGAGCGGCAGGCGCCGACGGGATATTATAAATCGCACGTCACCTATCTGGTGGAGGTGGATGCGTCCGGAAATCTTTCCATTAAAGAAGAACCCTATCTGACGCCGGTGAACTCGGAGATCAGCAGCATTCCGATGCTGAATTTCAGCATCGTCAATGAGAAGGAGAGGAAGAGCGCCCTGCCGTTTACGGGCGGAGGGGGAAGAGCGGTCTTTGGATACAGCGGACTGCTCCTGATGCTGACTTCCGGACTCCTGTTAGCAAAAGACCCGGTCCGATCTTTCCTTGGAAAAGGAAACGGAATCCGTGGCAGAGTCCGGTGAGGAGGGGCGAGTAAGTCAGAGTACGGCTAGTCAGAGTCCGCAGGGAGAAGAGTTTGAAAAGATAGAGTCCGGTGAGGAAGAGGAGGCGCACGCTCTGAAAACAAGGAAATACCGGAAATACAACCGCATGAAGAACGCCGCTTATCTGTGTGGCATCCTCTGCATCCTGGCAGGTTTCCTGCTTTTTTTGCGCAATTTGGGAGAGGACAGGGAGGCGGGAATCGAGGCTTCCGACTCTTTGCAGGTACTTGCAGGTGAGATCCGGGAAGAGGAAGACAAGAAGCAGCCGAGGTTCCGTGCAGACGAAGGCAAAAAAACTCCGGCGACAGAGAAAGAGACGCAACAGGCCGTGCTTTCTTTTTACAAGGATATGGAGATGCCGGCAAGGCGCGTGGCCGGGCGGCGTTATATCGGCATTCTGGAGATCGGTGTTCTTCGCTTGAAACTCCCGGTGTTAGGTACGTTTTCTTACCGGAATATCAAGGTCGCTCCTGCGCGTTTCTTCGGTTCCGTCTACGACGACAATCTGATTCTGCTTGCGCACAACTATCAAAGCCACTTCGGAAAGCTTCATCTTTTGCAGACGGGGGATGAAGTTTCTTTTACCGATATGGACGGGAATCGTTTCCGGTACACGGTCACCGGTGTGGAGGTGATCGGAGGCATGGAGAGGGAAAAACTGGCGGAGGGAGATTTTGATCTCTGTCTCTTTACCTGTACCCTGGGAGGAAAAAACAGGGTCGTCGTGCGGTGCAGGAGGGTGGAAGAGAGCCCGTGACGAATTTCCTCTTCCATGGTATGATTAACGGTGGCAAAATTCTTGTATGCGGCGCAGAACCACCGCCGTTGGAAATTTCAGGATACAAGGGGCGGAAGGACCGGCATTTTTGATACAGGAAGACCGTTTGACACCGCAGCATCCGACGGGAGAAGAGATGGGAATCGAGACAGAAACAGAACGCAGAAGGGGGAGACGTCAGGGAAGGACAGGGAGTAGAAGGCGCATCCGCGGGGAGAGAAAGTCACCCGTGAGGCGAACCTTTTTCCTGGTTGTCCTTCTTCTTTTGCTGTTGGCAGGTTATCTCATCTGGCAAAAGAAATTTGCCTATTCTCACGTGCAGGCGGATTTAGACAAATATTTTCAGGTAGAGGGAAAGGACGATTACCCCCTGATTCTGGGTACGGAACAGACGAAGGAGCACGGGAAGAAGTATGACGGCCACTATTACATCCCGTTACAAAGCCTTCACGAGATGATCTCCAAGCGGTTTTATTACGGGGAGGCGAATCAGTTGCTCCTGTTCACCACACCGACGCAGATCATCTCTTCCACGGTCGGGGGAACTTCCTACACTTCGTCAAACGGAAAAGGCGGGGATCTGGGTTTTCCGATCAGCCGACTGGAGGGGGATACGCTCTATGTGGCGCTGGATTATGTAAAGCTCTTTGTCCCCTGTGTCTATCAGGTTTATGAGTCGCCGAATCGGATTTGCCTGACGACTTCCTGGGAAAAGAGACAGGTTGCAACGGTTCGGAAGGATGTGGATCTTCGTTACCGCGGCGGTGTCAAGGCCCCTGTTTTAACAGGAATAAAAAAGGGGCAGCAGGTGGTTTTGTTAGACCGTATGGCGCATTGGAGTGAAGTTTTTACCGAAGACGGTTTTACCGGTTATGTGGAGAATCATCAATTGAGAGAAATCAAAGAAGAAACGCCGAATATGCCAGAAGATCTGGCAAAGACAGAAGAATACACCTCGATTCGCAAACCGTACAAGATCAACCTGGTTTGGGATATGGTGACCAATCAGAGCGCCAACGATGGCTTGAGCGCCAGGTTGCAGAAGACCAAGGGACTGAACACGATTTCACCGACCTGGTTTTCCCTGATTGACAATGCCGGCAACATCGATTCCCTGGCGAGCACGTCCTATGTGCAGACGGCGCATGCGGCGGGGCTCGAAGTCTGGGGGCTGGTTTCCAATTTCAAGCACGAGGGAGTCAGCACCGCTGCCGTGCTCTCGGATGCGACTGCCAGAGCCAATTTGACGGCACAGCTGATGGCACAGGCAGCGACTTACAAACTGGACGGAATCAACGTGGATTTTGAAAAGGTGCCGTCTACGAGCGGCAAGGACTTTGTGGAATGGATCAGGGAACTTTCCATTGCCTGCAGACAGGCAAAGCTGGTGCTTTCCATCGACAATTATGTACCGATGGGCTTTAATGATTATTATGATCTGACAGAGCAGGGAATCGTAGCGGATTATGTCATCATCATGGGGTATGACGAACATTATGCCGGAAGCAAGGAGGCGGGGAGCAATGCGTCGATCTCCTATGTGCAAAACGGCATTGAGGCAACGCTCGATGAAGTACCGAAGGAAAAAACGGTGAACGGCCTTCCGTTCTACACCAGGATCTGGATGACCAAGGACGGCAAGCTTTCTTCCAAGGTGCTTGGCATGGCGCAGGCGGCGCAATATGTGGCTGCGCAGGGCATCACCCTTTCTTGGGACGAGGAGACGGGACAGAATTACGGGGAGAAGACGCAGAGCGACGGGACGCTGGTGCAGGTCTGGATGGAAGACGCAGAGTCCATTAGAGAAAAGCTTGGCGTGATGAAACAAAAGGACATCGGAGGCTGTGCGGCCTGGAGACTCGGCATCGAAGTCCCGGAAGTTTGGGATGAGATTGCGACTTTTACAGGCGGTGGCAACCGGTAGAAGGGAAGCAGATGAGCCGGTAGCAGCGCATTTGTAGCGAAAGGCGAACAGGGAATCAGACAATTACGGTCCGTTTGCGGTAAAAAGGCAGAATCAGACTGGAGAGGAAGGCAGACAACGGAAACCAGAATCATCCGGATATCCGAAACAAATAAAACAGAACCGGAAACGCTTATGGCGCTTGCCGAGGCGGGAAGAATCATAAGAGAAGGGGGCCTGGTCGCCTTCCCGACAGAAACGGTATATGGCCTGGGCGGGGATGCGATGAATCCGGAATCCTCCAAGAAAATCTATGCGGCAAAAGGCAGACCGTCCGACAATCCCCTGATTGTGCATATCTCAGATCTTTCGGAAATCGATCGGGTGGCGAGGAAGGTACCGGAAACGGCGCTGCGTTTGGCAAGGCGTTTTTGGCCGGGGCCGCTTACCATGATTCTGGAAAAGGGGGAAGAGGTGCCGCTTGAAACAACGGGCGGGTTGGAAACGGTCGCCATCCGGATGCCTGGAAACGATATCGCGGCCGCACTCATTCGCGAGTCCCATACACCGATTGCCGCCCCCAGCGCCAATCGTTCCGGGAGACCCTCTCCTACACTTGCGAGGCATTGTGCAGAGGATTTGGACGGTAAAATTGAGATGATTCTGGACGGGGGAGCAGTCGGAATCGGGTTAGAGTCCACGATCGTAGACTTGAGTACGGAAATCCCCACGATCCTGCGTCCGGGTTATATCACTCTTTCCATGATCCGGGAGATTCTGCCGCAGGCGCAGGTGGATGCGGGAATCATCCAGGCGGATTCCGGGATCAAACCGAAGGCGCCGGGCATGAAATACCGGCATTATGCGCCAAGGGGAGATCTGACCGTGGTGAGGGGGACGCGGCAAGCGGTGGTTGACTATATCAACGCGCAGCTTGCGGAGGTTTCTGCAAGGAGGGTTTCTGGAGGACGGGCGGAAAAGACGGCGGTCATTGCCGTAAGAGAGACGGCTTCCTCCTATCAGGCGGACCTGGTGAGAGATCTGGGATCCCGTAAGGATCCGGAGGAGATTGCCAGACACCTCTTTGGAGTGTTAAGAGAAATGGACGAGGAAAATGCGGACGTGATCTTTGCGGAAGCATTTGATGATACCGGCATCGGGGCAGCCATTATGAATCGGTTGTTAAAGGCGGCCGGGGGAAAACTGATACAGTTATAAGGAGGACAGAACAATGGGAAAACTGGTATTGATGAATCATCCGTTAATTGAGCACAAAATCGGGTATATTCGCAGAACATCCACCGGAACCAAGGATTTCAGGGATGCCATCGGCGAAATTGCGATGTTGATTGGATATGAAGCGACCAGAGATTTGGAACTGCAGGAAGTGGAAATCGAGACGCCGATCTGTAAAACAACAGTCAAAGAATTAAAGGGTAGAAAGCTTTGCATTGTGCCGATTCTGCGGGCGGGTCTTGGTATGGTGGACGGCGTACTGGCGCTGGTTCCGACCGCAAAGGTCGGACACATCGGACTCTACAGAGATCCGCAAACACTGGAGCCGGTGGAATATTATTGCAAGATGCCGGCGGACTGCGCCCAGAGAGATATCTTCGTCCTGGATCCGATGTTGGCGACCGGAGGATCGGCCTCTGCAGCCATTACCATGCTCAAGCAAAGAGGCTGTGTCAATATCCGGTTCATGTGCATTATCGCAGCCCCAGACGGGATCGAAAGATTGCAAAGGGAACATCCGGACGTGGACATCTTCGTCGGCGCCAAGGATGACCATCTGAATGAGCACGGTTATATTGTGCCGGGACTGGGAGATGCCGGAGATCGGATCTTCGGAACCAAGTAAGAGGACAAAACTTTCGATGCCGGGACCCGGCATCGAAGAGCCTGGAAGTGTTGCAGGAGGAGAGAAGTGAAGCGTCAGGATTATATTTCATGGGATGAATATTTCATGGGCGTCGCCATCCTTTCCGGCAGGCGTTCCAAGGATCCGAACACGCCGGTCGGCTCCTGCATTGTCAGTGAGGACAACAAGATTCTATCCATGGGATACAACGGCTTTCCCATAGGCTGTGCGGATGATGATTTTCCCTGGGAGAGGGAAGCGGAGGATGAACTCGACACGAAATATCCCTTCGTCACCCATAGTGAATTAAATGCCATCCTCAATTACAGGGGCGGCAGTCTGGAAGGAGCCAAGATTTATGTGTCGCTCTTTCCCTGCAATGAGTGTGCCAAAGCCATTATTCAGGCAGGGATCCGTACCGTGATTTACGAAGGCGACAAATATGCCGGCACACCGATGAATCAGGCAGCCAAGCGCATGTTCGATGCGGCGGGAGTCAGATATCATCAGTATGCCAAAACCGGAAGAAAAATCGAACTCACACTGTAGGAACTTGCCTTATGCATCATGAATTCAGGCGGGCGGATCAACGTCCCCGCAGACCTTTTTTCATGCAACATCTGGAAAAAAAACAGTATTCCCACCGCTTGTGCAGTATCTGTCTGGTCTTTTTGACGGTAGGGAGTCTGTTTTTTGTCTCTTCGCCCGCACTTTCTGTGAGGGCGTCTCAGGAAACGAGACGAAAGTTGCAGGAAGCGCAGCAGAAGCGCGATGCGACTAAGAATGAGCTTTCGAACAAGCGTAAGCAGGTGGACGGTTTAAATCAGCAAAAAAAGTCCCTTCAAAATAATTTAAATTCATTAAATGCACAGTTGCAGGAAGTGAGCGACAACGTAGAAGCGTTGGAAGGTCAGATTACGCAAAAAAATTCTGAAATTGAAGAGACCGGCGCTTCCCTGGAAATGGCGAAACAGGAGGTGGATCAGCAATATGCTTCTATGAAGCAGAGGATGCGCTTCCTGTTTGAAAGCGAGCGCTTCTGTGTGATGGAGATGATGACAGAAGCGGACAGTTTTTCCGATTTGTTGAACCGCAGTGCCTTTATTGAGGCCATGAGCGCCTATGACAGAAGGAAGTTGGAAGAGTTCAAATCTGCCCAGAAGCACCTGGAAGAAGAGGAAGAAAGATTACGGTCGGAGAAGAACCAGCTGGACGACCTCCATGTGAAAAGACAGGAGGAGCAGAAAAAGGTCACCATCCTGGTAAACGGAACCGCAAATCGGATTGATGAAACTTCCGGAGAACTTGCCGGAGCCATGCAGGAAGCGCAGGCAGTAGAGACGCAGTTAAACGCACAGGAAAAGGATGTCGCCGCGCTGGAAGCCAAGCTGAAAGAGGAAATCAGGATCTCGAATCTGGCGAAACAGTCCGCCTGGAGGGATATCTCCCAGATCGGCTTCGAAGAAAACGACAGGGAACTGATGGCGGCCATCATTTACTGTGAAGCGGGATCGGAGCCTTACGAAGGAAAGGTGGCTGTGGGAGCCGTGGTGATGAACCGCGTCAGAAGCGCAGTCTTTCCCAATACGGTCATGGGGGTCCTGTATCAGAGAAGACAGTTTTCTCCGGTAGGCAGTGGAAGGTTTGCCCTCGCACTGCAGAATCATAAGGCAACTGCCTCCTGCTACCAGGCGGCGGACGAGGCGATGAGCGGATATTCCAATGTAGGAGAGTGCGTTTATTTCCGGACACCGATTCCGGGACTTTCCGGCATCAGCATCGGCGGGCACATCTTTTATTAAGAGCGAAGCAGGGAAGCGGGAAGTGCCTGCATGATCGGCAATTGCAGGAGAGTGATGCCGTCTGCTTCGAGTTCTTTTAACAGAGCATCGAGGCGCAGTAGCGCCTTTTTTAACAGGGAAAGGGAGAGGAGAGATTCCTCCAGGGCCAGTGTGAATTCGTCCAGATCCAGGATCCGATACCTGCCGGTTGCCTCTTCATAGATGACATCCACCAGCAGATCGGTCACCACCAGCCGGTCACCGGACTTACTCTCTTCGTAGTCCACGATGTCGCAGTACCAGTAGCTGCTGCCGTCGCCCCTGCAAAAGAGAGAGACCTTGTAACCGCGTTTCAGATAATAACAGGAATAGCCGTGTGATAAATCGGGGCGCGCATGAAGCGCCTTCCAGGACGTTACGATGGTTTCATCGCTTCTGGAGAGAATAATATCATCCTTCAACAGGATGCATTCGGAGGGAATCAGACGTTTGCGGTAAAGAAAGAGATCCTGCATAAGCGCCTCCAAGTCATGCAAAATTCAGGGATGGTTTTAGCTTACTATCCCATCCGGTAAAAGTCAAAGGATACCCATGAAAAATAAATTGCTGAAATTATCCGTCTTTTTGCTTTCTTTTCTCTTCTTCGTTTTCCTTTTTGAAAAAACGTTGAATCATGTGCGTACGGATTCCACCGTGCAGATGGAAGAGGCTTCTCTCCCTCTTCTGACGCTGGTAGCGGATGGCAGACAGATGAATACGCTTCACGGATACAAAAAGGAAATGGACACGGCCCACATCCGCAGTACCATTTTCGCACTACCGGAAAACAGGCAGGTGAGTGCCAGAGTTTTTTTGTATGGGGGAAAGGTAAAAGATGCTTCCTTTGAAGTCAGAAGCACGGATGGGAGAAATCTGGTGGAGCAGACCAACATTCCGGATCTCCAGAAAGAGGAGAACACGGACAGTCTCCTTCTGCATTTTGCCGTCAAAGATTTGATTGAAGTAGACCGGGAATACATGCTGGTACTTGTACTGCACACGGAGCAGGACCAATCGGTGCGTTATTATACAAGGATTGTTCTGCCCGGGGAGGAAGGGCAGTATGATTTGCAGGATCAGGTGGATTTCGCCCTGGATTTTTCTGCCAAAACCTTGGCCAGGGACCGCAGCATTTCACGCTATTTGGAGACGACGGCGCTCGGGAAGACGGATTCCCCGGAAAAGGTTGATATTCATTCCGGTTTTGCACAGATTACCTATCAAGGTTTAAAAGTGACCAGGAACGAAGAACCGGAGGTAGATGTCTTTGATATTCGAAAGGGAACGATCTCTCTCCGCCTGACCTATCCTGTTGTGGTAGAAGAGGATGGAAAGAGAAGAACCTGCAGGGTAAAAGAGAATTTTTTTCTGCGTCATGCGGGGAAAAAGACCTATCTGCTCCGTTATCAGCGTACGATGAATACGATTTTTGATCCCAGGGAGGTCGAATCAGAATCAGACCAGCTCAAGCTCTTTATCTGCAACAAAGATGCGGTAACACTTTCAGAAAGCGAGGGAGGAGGGGTGTTTTCCTTTGTGAATGAGGGGAGACTCTTTCTCTGCAACCTGTCGGACAGAAGCTTTGTGAATGTATTCGGTTTTTATGAGTCGGATCATTGGGATCCCCGGACATTCTATGACGGGGCGACCATTCGGATCTTAAAGACGGATGAAACTTCTGGACTGACCTTTTTAGTGACCGGATATATGAACCGGGGCAGCCATGAGGGAGAAACGGGGACGGCACTTTACCGCTATGATCCCGTGATTGCGGCGGTGGAGGAACTTGCCTGGATTCCGGACGTTGTGTCGGAGGACATCTTAAAGGCAGAGGTGCAGAAATTGCACTACTTGAACAACGACGATACGTATTTTACCGAATTCGGAGACGAAATCTATCAAATCAACCTGAAAACACAAGAGGAAAAGCTGCTGGTCGGACAGATCGGAGAAAAAAATCTGGCCTATTCTCAGGACGGAAGCAGAATTGCTTATGAGGAGAAAACGAAGGACAATCGGACGCTCATCCGAGAGAAGGATCTGGGAAGCGGTAAGGAGAGAGTTTTTCGTGCTTCGGAAAACAGCAGCCTGAAGGTGTTGGGTTTCATTGGGGATGATTTGATTTACGGAGTGGCAGATCCGGCAGATGAGGGGAGAAACCAGAGCGGAGAAATGGTTTTTGCCATGGCGCAGGTAAAGATCGCCGGCAGTGAAGGTGAGAGCGTCGATTCGTATCAGGCGCCCGGCTTCCTCGTGACAGGGGTGCAGGTGAAGGAAAACCAGATTATTTTACATCGGGTGAAAAAGACAGACACCGGCCTCCTTGTGGAAGCGTCTAACGACCAGATTATCAGCAAGGACGCAGCGGGGAAGGAGAGCAATCACCTGCAGGTGGTGAAGCAAAAGATGGAGAGTGAGGCGCGCAAGTCGGGGTTAAATCCGGATGCACCGCAAGAGACGCAAAACAGATTGGTGATCGTGATGCGTGAACCGGTTCGCCTTAGTGGAGCCAAGGTGCGAACACCGGGAGAGGTGGAATTTGAAGGGAATCGGACGATAGTCTTACATGCAAAGGATCGGAGAACAGAGTACTATGCCTATGCAGAAAGGGATGTAGTCAGTGCGCAGAATTCGCCTGCAGAGCCGGTGAAGCAGGCTTATGAGAATTTCGGGCAGGTTGTGGACGACCAAAATCAGTATGTGTATTACAGAGGAAACCTGCAGACAAGAAATCAGATGATGGCATTAACCGGTGCGGTGGAAGGAAAAGATTACAGCAACCAGGATGCGACGGCAGTTTGTTTAGATGTCATTTTAAACAATGCGGGAGTGAGCCGTGATGCGGCAGGGATGTTAAAAGAGGGACAGTCTGCTGCACAGATTCTGAAGAGCGCCATGCCGGATGCGCAGGTGCTGCCGTTAGATGGTTGTCCGCTGCCTGCCATGCTTTATTATGTGAATCAGGATTCAGCCGTCATGGCATCCTTTCCGGATGGACATTCCGTCCTGCTCATAGGATTTAATGAGTTGAACACCGTGATTTTTGATCCGAAGAAAGGGAGCGCCTCCGTCTATAAATACGGAATGAACGATTCGCTCCGCCTCTTTACCGAAGCGGGCAGTCACTTCCTCACCTATCTGCCGCCAAGGGAGTGAGGAAGCGAAAAAAACGACCCTCTATTGCACGGGTGAAAGAAGGTGCGATAGAGGGTCGTTTTGATAAGAGTCCGGAGTCTTACCTGGAGAGTCCTTGTTCCTTGTATCGTTTCACGAGCTCCTGGATTCTCTCGACAGGGTTTAGCAGATCGCTGATGGACGCATCGTGATTTAAGGTATCAATGATATAAGCGACATATTTGCTCATATCGCAGCTGATATACCAGTCACGAGAGAGAAGTTCCGGGGTCTGATAAATCAGATTCGTGGTGAGCAGTTTGTCGAAAACGCCGTCCTGATAGGCTTCATCGAAGGGTGCCAGTCCGCAGGTAAATAAGCCGAAGGTGGAGAAAATATAGATCTTATCTGCCTGCCTTTTTTTGAGCTGAATGGCAACGTCCAGCATGCTTTCTCCGGAGGAGATCATGTCATCAATGATAATGACGGTTTTGCCTTCTACGCTGGAACCCAGGAATTCATGGGAGATAATCGGGTTGTGACCCCCGACAAGGCGGGTGTAATCGCGCCTTTTATAGAACATCCCGACATCCAATCCCAGGACGGAGGCAAGGTAGACTGCACGGTTCATGCCGCCTTCATCCGGGCTGATGACCATCATGTGATCCGAGTCAAGCTGAAGATCCGGGATGTGGTTGAGCAGGCCCTTAATGAACTGGTAAGTGGTGCGCACCGTTTCAAAACCGTGGAGAGGAATGGCATTCATCACGCGGGGATCATGTGCTTCAAAGGTGATGATATTGTCCACACCCATGGCAACCAGCTCCTGCAGAGCGATGGCACAGTCAAGAGATTCTCTGCCGGTGCGCTTGTGCTGGCGTCCCTCGTAGAGGAAGGGCATAATGACGTTGATTCTTCTGGCCTTGCCGCCGACAGCGGCAATGATGCGCTTGAGATCCTGATAGTGGTCGTCGGGGGACATGTGATTCTCCTGGTCAAAGAGAGAGTAGACCATGGAATAGTTGGTGATGTCGACCAGCAGATAAAGATCATCTCCGCGGACGGATTCCTTGATCACCCCCTTCCCCTCTCCGCTTCCAAAGCGTGGAACCTCGGAGTCAAGAATAAAGGAGGAGCGTTCGTAACCGGAAAAAGAGAGACTGCCTTTGTGTTCGTTCTCTCTTTCCTTCCTCCATTTGACAAGAAAAGCATCCACTTTCTCAGCGAAACTCTCATATCCCCTGAGGGGGATGATTCCGAGGGAACCGACAGGAATGGTTTGCAGGTCTCTGCGTTCTTCTCTTCTGGGCATGATTTAATTCGTCCTCATAAATTTGTTGGCCAGCCGTACGTCGCCACCTGCAAGTTCCAGGACGGTATAATCGGCGATCAATCTGGAAAAAAGTCGATCGGAATAGCGGGATCTTAATTCCTCCAGGTTCAGGTTGGTGGAAATAATGGTTGATGTGCCGCGCAGTTTGCGCTCGTTAACAAGATCAAAAAGCCTGGCGGAAACGAAGGCATTGGTGACCTCTGCGCCCAGATCGTCAATCACGAGCAGGTCACAGGAAATCAGATCCTCTCGAAAAGCGGAAAGACGGCGCCCTTCTCCTTTGTAATCAAAGGCGGCATCTGCCAGGCGGTCAAACAACTCTCCGGAGCTGAAATACAGGACACGATAGCCGAGATCCAGAACTTCCTTAGCGGTGGCAATGGATAGGAAACTTTTGCCACTCCCCACTGTACCATAAAAGAGGATATTTTGACAGCCTTCCTTTTGAGGGAAGTCGGAAAGAAAATCCCTGCAGGTTTGGTAGGCCAGATAAAAGCGGCGCTGATCCTCCTCCTCCGGGAAAAGGTCCGTCCGGAGATGAGCAAAATTGTTGGTTTCCATCAATTTTTCCAGATTGGACTGCGCATAATACAATTTGCGCATTTTGGTCTGAAAGCAGTGGCAGAAGGTATGATTCCTTAAACCGGTATCTTTGCAGTCCGGACAGGTATATTGCAGTTGAAGGTCCTCCCTGCGGTATCCGTGAGCGGACAGGAGAGCCTCTTTCTTAGACATCAGGTCCGATAGCGCCCGGCGAAAGTCCTGAATCGTATAGGACTGACCGTTCAGAATCTTCTTTCCGGATTCCAGAGCCAGATTGGCAGTCTCTTCTTCCAGCTGTTTGAGTTCCGGCAGAGCAAGGTAAATTTCCTGTCTCCTTGTATCCAACTCTGCCTGGTGCCGCTTCCTGGTCTGCTCATATTCGTGCATCATCGCATCGTACTGCGCATTGCTAAGATTCAAAACAGATGCTCCCTGCTCTATTTATTGCTGACGATTTTTTGTTTCAGTTCTTCGAAATCATAATTGTGCTGTTCGTAACGGTTAAAGCGATTTCTGGTATCCACCACATTCGACGAGGGAGTCGGGCGCGTCAGACGTTTCTTAGACAGCTCTTTCTCATGCGCTTCATCTAAGAGGCGGATGTCCTCCATGGTCGTTACCTTGTGCTCATGCCATCTGAATAGAATTTTCTCGGCATAATTCAGGCGTTTGCCCTGGGTGCGCAGCACACTTCTGCGGCAGGCTTCCAAAAGGATGTCCATCGAAAACGCATAGCTGTTCAGCCAGCGGTCAAAAAACGGTGCTTCCGCAGGGGTTAGAAGATTGCTCATTCCCAGCGCCCTCATGAGTTCCAGCACGCGTTTGTCATTTTTCAGCCCTTCCGTCTTGGCTGCCTCCGGCGTTCTGATCTGCGCTTTATTCCACTCAATGGCTACTTTTTCCAAATAGGAGGCATAGGAGGAACGAGATTTGGCATTTTTGACCGTATATTGAAACAGATAATCCATCAGGTCGGTCGAAAAATGCAGGCTGTCATAGATATAGAGAACGGAGCGCTGTTCGCTGGAAGAAACAGGCCGTTTAAAATACATCTCCGCCAGACCGAAAACCTCGGAAAGAGAGGGATCCTGAATAAATTGATTGAGTTCGGCGGCAGAATAAGAACGCTTCTGCGGGAGCGCCGCCTGTGAGGAAGACTCTTCCCCGCTACTGAGAGAGGAAAACAGGGACGAACTCTCGGATAACTCGGATAGAGCGGACTCTGCAACACCGGAGGGGGCTTCTGAACATAGCGAAGAAGAGACCTCGGAATGAACAGGCCTTGCTTTCCTGGCGGTGACATCCTCTAAAGCGATTTCCTGGAGAGATCCGTCTGTGTCATATTCCAGACGCAGGATACCCTTCTTTTCCCAATAGATCAGGGCCCGATGGATATCCTTTTCCGTATGATTGAATTTATCCGCAATATCCATCACCGTGGTAGGTCTTCCGCTGGAAAGTTTGCGTAATAAATACAAATAGACCTTTAACTGCGCATCGTTTGCGTCAGCCATATATTCGTCAATAAAAACGTTAGAAACCGCAGTCGTCCCCCGTCCTGCGGTCCTGGCGATCTGGACCCGACCCATCATTTTGTTTCACCCATCCTTCTCTGATTTGCTCTGTCTTGTGCCATCGCATTGGCACAGCAAAGCGGTGGAACAGTTACAGATTCTAGCATAGCCTTTTGCGGAAAGAAATAGGCAAGGTGACGAGATTTTGCTCTCGTCCCCCTGCCAGGTGGATTCGGTAAAAAAATGTGAAAAATGTGGATATTGTGGATATAAGTGAAACCGTTATCAAAATACCAGAGAAAACAAGGATCCTCAGGAAGGGGGAAAAGAGAGTTTTCCACAGGGATGGGAAGTTTTTTGCAGGGATCGCAGCGTGGAAATGTGGATAAACTACCGTCCCAGAAGGTCTTCCCCGATTTTCACAACGTCTCCCGCTCCCATGGTTATCAACACATCGTTTTTCGTGCAATTTTGCAGGAGGAATTTTTCGATTTCAGAAAAAGACGGAAAATAATCACATTCATGTCCGGTTTTTCGTATTTCCTCTTGCAGAGTTTTCGAGCTGATTCCCAGATGATCAGTCTCCCTGGCTGCATAAATGTCGGCGAGAACAATCTTGTCGGCAAGGCAAAGCGCCTCTGCAAAATCATGCATCAGGGCCTTGGTGCGCGTGTAGGTATGAGGCTGAAACACACACCAGAGCGTTTTGTGCGGGTAATTTCTGGCCGCTGTCAGGGTGGCGCGGATTTCCGTGGGATGGTGCGCATAATCGTCAATGATCGTCACGCCGTCTACCTCCCCCTTGCGCTCAAAGCGCCGGTTGGTGCCGCTAAAGTTTTTTAAAGCGGTGCGGATTCTGTCTTCCGGCACCTGCATGAGATCCGCAGCGGCGATGGCGGCCATGGAATTGTATACATTATGGAGACCGGGGATGCGGAGCGTAATCCGGTCCGTGCTGCCGTCTTTTTTATGAAGGGTATAGGTCGGGCATGCAAACTGGTCATAGGTGATGTCTGTTGCGTAATAATCAAAGTGCTCGTTTAGGCCGTAGGTGAGGATGCGCCCCTTCACGGACGCTGTGATCTCTTCCAGACGATCAATTTCTCCGTTAATGACAAGCGCACCGTCTGCGGGGAGGAGAGAAGCGAATTTGGCAAAAGAAGCACGGATCTCATTCAGGTCCTTAAAGAAGTCCAGATGGTCGGCATCAATATCCAGGATGACGGAAACTTTCGGGAAAAAGCTGTGATAGCTGTTGGTATATTCGCAGGCTTCGGTCACAAAATAACCGGAGTGGCCGACTCGAATATTGCCGCCGATATCGCGGAAGACTCCGCCGATCGATAAGGTGGGGTCCATGTCAGCTTCTAGTAGAATCTTAGACAGCATCGAGGTGGTAGAAGTTTTGCCATGCGTACCTGCAATGGCAACAGGAAAATCATAGAACTTCATGATCTGTCCCAGTAGCTGGGCTCTGGTGAGCATCGGCAAATGAAGCCTGCATGCCGCCTGGTATTCCGGATTGTCCCGGTGAACCGCTGCCGTATAAACGACCACATCAATTTTGGGGTTTGCCTGTAGAATATTTTCTTCTTTTTGCCCATAAAAAATCGGGATTCCCGCTTTCTCCAGAACCTCCGTCATTTCGGATCTCTTCGCATCCGAGCCGGAAACCGGAAAGGATTTATCCTTTAAGATGTGGGCGAGGCCGCTCATTGAAATGCCGCCGATGCCGATGAAGTAAACGTGAACGGGATGATGATAGTCGATTTGATACATAGATTCCTCGCTTTTTTAGAAAAAAACGCTGTGATTGCATTCGGATTCCGTGAGGCCCCTGCCCTGCTACATCCTCTGTCATGAATCCCCTCGCTTAGGCAGACGAGTCTGCCTAAGCGGGAGGGATTATGACGCTGTAATCACAGTATAAAACCCATAAGTTTTGATGTCAAAATGGGGGACTTCGGTTAAATTTATAGGCGAAATGGGAGTCTTATGAGATAACAAAAGGTATCATTGTATATTTTTACTATAAACAAAGAAATTTCGGAGTTTTTTTTAAACAGGATGCTTTTATTTTTGAATAGATGGTGTTATAATCCTGTTATATATCTGAAAGGAGCTCTTTTTAGATAGAAGTCGCTTCCTGCCAGGGAGCGCATTGTCTGGAGCCAGAACTTTACTTGCAGACTCTTACTACAAAGGCGAAGACAAGATAAAGATCGTCACGAAGGATGGCGAGAGAGATGTTGGTGGATTGTTTGTAGAAAGAGGTGTAGCTATCATGGAAATTACAGACGTCAGAATCAGAAAAGTGGACAAGTTAGGGAAGCTGAAGGGGATTGCCAGTATCACGATCGACAATGAGTTCGTGATTCATGATATTAAGGTGATCGACGGAGATAAGGGGCTCTTTATTGCGATGCCCTCCAAGAAATCGGTAGATGGGGAATATCGTGATATTGCGCATCCGATCAACTCCGGGGTCAGAAGTATGATGCAGGAGAAGATTTTAAATGCCTATGAGAAATCGCAGGTCATGCCTTTTACAGGCGCGGTGACAAGCGTCGCAGGATGATCGGAACACAGGGGGGAGAACGGCCGCGTACTTTGCGACCGTTTTTTTTACTGTCTTTTCGTGGTATGATAAAGAAGTCGGGGGTCATTTTTACCGGGGATGTGTTGCTTTTGTACCCGTAAGGATGACTTTTTTGACGAACAAATATAACCAACGTTTCTATTTCATTATAAAAGAAAGGAAGCCACGATGCGAAAAACAAAGATCATTTGTACCATTGGTCCCGCCTCGGAGGATGAAGAAATTCTGGAGAAGATGGTAAAGGCGGGGATGAATGTCGCCAGACTCAATTTTTCTCACGGTACACACGAAGAACATCAGAAAAAGATCATCACGATCAAGAAACTCAGGGAGCGCATGGGGGTACCGATTGCCATCATGCTGGATACCAAGGGGCCGGAATATCGAATCGGTACGTTTGCGGATCACAAGATTGAACTGAAGGAGGGAGATACCTTTATCTTCACCGCCAGAGAGGTGGAAGGCGATCAGGAGAAGGTTTCCGTCAGTTATAAGGACCTGCCGCATTCGGTGGAACCGGGCGACAAGATTCTGGTGAACAACGGGCTGGTGGTCTGCATTGTGAAGGAGATTCAGCAGGAGGATGTGATCTGCACCGTGGAGACGGGAGGTGTCATTTCCGATCACAAGAGCATGAATTTTCCGGGTAAGCTGATGCAGGGAGATTTCCTGAGCGAACAGGATAAATCCGACCTTCTGTTCGGCATTGAAAACGGCATTGATTTTGTGGCTGCCTCCTTTGTTTCCACAGGAGACGACATGAGAGAGATGCGGGAGTTTTTGGACAAGAACGGCGGTAAGGACATCAGTATCATTGCCAAGATCGAGAATCGTTCCGGTGTAGAGAATATAGAAGATATCTGCGAAGTGGCAAGCGGTGTCATGGTAGCCAGGGGCGATCTGGGAGTGGAGATCGACTATATGGAGGTGCCAGCCGTCCAGAAGGAAATCGTTTCCAAATGCAGGCTGCTCGGACGCCGCGTGATCATCGCAACGGAGATGCTCGAATCCATGATCACCAATGTCCGTCCCACCAGAGCGGAGATTTCCGACGTGGCCAATGCGGTTTATGACGGCGCCTCTGCAATCATGCTTTCGGGCGAATCGGCGGCGGGTAAATACCCGGTGGAAGCAGTTTCCGTCATGGCAAGGGTGGCGGAATATACCGAAAATCACATTCACTACAGGGAACGCTTCAAGAAGGAAGAAATTCAGTTCCGTGACGATCTGGATGCCATTTCCCATACGACCTGCCAGATGGCGATGGATCTGGACGCCAAGTGCATTGTGGTTTCTTCCGTGAGCGGCAGAACCGCCCGTATGGTCAGTCGTTTCCGCTGCGAGATCCCGATTATCGGCATGACGACCTCTCTGCGTGCCTACTATAAACTGGCACTCTCTTGGGGCGTGACGCCCATGCTTTGCGAACAGTACGATTCCTTAGACGTCATGCTGTATCATGCGGTGAGCGTGGCGACCGAATATCTGGGATTAAAAGAGGGGGATCGCATCGTCCTAACCGGCGGACAGATCGGAGGCGGCGCCGGAAGCACCAATATGATCAAGGTGGAAAAGGTACATCGCAGACCGGCACTGTAAGGCAAATGACAGGTCAACCGGGAACAGAATAGCGCTGTCAGTGGACGGGAAAAGTGGGAAGCGGCCGGATAAAATTCCGACCAGACGCTTCCCCTTTTTATCGTTACATGTGATATACTTCTTTCGTTAATTATGGTTTTGCTTTTGTGTTCAGTTCAGAAGGGAGAGTTTATGAAAAAAAAGGGAATCGGTGTCCTGTTAAGTGCCCTGCTGCTCGTAGGGTCGCTTGCCGGATGTCAGTCTGCAGCGGAATCCGCAGGAGGAAATGACGCACAGAACACGACTGCCCAGTCTTCGCAGCAGGCAGCGGGAGAAGCTGCTTCCGGTACGCAGCCAGGTGGAAGCGGAGTTGCTGCTTCCGATCTCAAAGTGGGCTTCATCTACGTTGGAGATGAAACGGACCAGGGTTATACGACCAATTTTATGTCCGGTGCGAGAGAAATGCAGAAGAAGCTTGGCTTAAAAGACGACCAGATCATTGAAAAGAAGAACATGCCGGAGGGAGCGGAGTGTGCAACCGCGCTGAAAGAACTGGCGGAAGCGGGCTGCAATATCATTTTCACAACTTCTTTCGGTTTTGAACAGTATATGGAAGAGGTGGCACCGGATTACCCGAACATTCAGTTCTGTCAGGCAACCGGATTTCAAGGTGCGACAGACAAGTTAGAGAACACCCATGATTTCTTCCCTCAGATCTTCCAAGCCCGTTACCTGTCCGGCATCATTGCGGGGATGAAAACAAAGACCAATAAAATTGGTTTTGTAGCTGCTATGCCCTTCTCGGAAGTTGTAAGCGGATACACTGCATTCTACCTTGGAGCAAAGAGTGTCAATCCGAAGGTGCAGATGGAAGTCATGTATACCAACAGCTGGAACGATGCGCAGAAGGAAGCGCAGTTGGCACAGGCACTGATTGATGACGGCTGTGATGTGCTGGGACAGCATGCCGATTCCGCTGCGACAGCGACGACGGCGGAGAGCAACAAGGTCTGGCAGATCGGCTACAATACCGACATGATTGATCAGGCGCCGAATGCATCGATTACCGGAGCTCGTTGTGACTGGGGATCCTATATCACTTACGCGGTGCAGTGTGTGATCGATGGCAAGCAGATTCCGCAGGACTGGACCGGCGGTTTGAAAGAAAATGCGGTTCTGCTGACGCCCTATAATGATAAGCTGATGCCGCAGGGCGCAGCAGATGCGGTGGAAAAGGCGAAGCAGGAGATTGAGGACGGCAAGCTGCATGTCTTTGATACCAAAACCTTCACAGTGGACGGCAAGGAAATGTCCTCTTATATAACTGAAGCCGGCAAAGAATTTATCTCAGACGGTTATTTCCATGAGCAGGATCCGGAAGTCGGCGGTTCTTCTCCTGCTTTCCCTGTCGATTGGACGATTGACGGAATTACGGTAAAGAAATAACGTTATTTTGATCTTTTACGGAGGTGTCTCTGCAAATGGGGCACCTCCGTCTGTTCTGCAAAAAAGAAGATTCTACAGGAAAGAAGATCCCACAGGAGGAAACACATGGAGAATGAAGTCTTCGCGGTGGAAATGCGCGGGATTTCCAAGTCTTTCGGCAAAGTAAGGGCCAACGATCATGTTGATTTGAAACTGAAAAAGGGAGAAATTCTGGCGCTGCTTGGCGAAAACGGCAGCGGTAAGACCACCTTGATGAATATGCTCTCCGGTATCTATTATCAGGACGAGGGAGAAGTTTTCGTAGACGGGTGTCCGGTTTCGATCCGTTCGCCGAAAGATGCATTTGCACACGGAATCGGTATGGTTCACCAACACTATTTGCTGGTGAATGTGTTTACTGCGGCGGAAAATATCGTTTTGGGAACGAAGATCAAGGGCTCTTTTTCGAATCGAAAAGTCAATGAGCAGGTACAGGAGATTGTGGACCGCTATGGCTTTGATCTGGATCCGAAAAAGAAAATTTATGATATGTCCGTTGCGGAGAAGCAGACCGTGGAAATCGTCAAGGTTCTATACAGAGGAGCGAAGATTCTGATTCTGGATGAGCCGACAGCGGTTTTAACACCGCAGGAGACGCAAAAACTGTTTCAAGTGTTGTTCCACATGAAGCAGGACGGGAAATCCATCATTATTATCACGCATAAGCTGAACGAAGTGCTGGAGGTTTCCGATCGGGTGGAGATTTTAAGACACGGCAGTTGCGTAGAGACGGTGCGCACGGAGGACGCAACGGTGAATTCCCTAACCGAGGCCATGGTTGGGAAAAAGATGGAACTGAAGCTGGAGCGACCGGAAACGCAGCCGGGGCCTGGGATTCTTCGGGCAGAGCATTTGCGGGTGCGAAATTCGGAACAGCTTTTGGCACTGGACGATGTCTCTTTTGCGCTGAACGGAGGGGAGATTCTCGGTGTGGCAGGCATTTCCGGGAGCGGTCAAAAAGAGCTCTGCGATGTGGTGGCGGGCCTGATTAGACCGGAGAAGGGAAAAATCTTTTTCCGCAGAGAAGGTGGGGAGAAGATGATGGATCTTTTAACCCTGAGTGAAGAGGAGAGGAGAAAAGCCGGTATTTCCCACTTCGGTGCTTTTGCCTATGTGCCGGAGGACAGGTTGGGCATGGGGCTGGTGGCTTCCATGGGAATGACGGATAACATGTTGCTTCGTACCTACAATAGGGAAAAGGGGATCCTGGCAGACCGCAAGACGCCGAATGAGATGGCAAAAAAGCTGATTCAGGATCTGGAGATCAAGACGCCCGGGACAGAGGTGCCGGTGAGAAGGCTGTCGGGAGGCAACGTGCAGAAGGTACTGCTTGGCAGAGAAATCATGTGCATGCCCCAGCTCCTCATCGTTTCCTATCCCACCAGAGGACTGGATATCATGTCTTCCTATAAGGTATTTGAGTTGGTGAATGAGCAAAAGAAAAAAGGAGTGGCGGTGCTCTACATCGGCGAGGATCTGGACGTGTTGATGGAACTCTGTGACCGGATTCTGGTTCTCTGCGGAGGGAAGGTCAGTGGAATTCTGGATGCGAGAAAGACGACCAAGGAGGAGATTGGTCTGCTGATGACGGGAACGATTCAAACAGAGACCCGTGAGGAGAGCGTCTATCCAAAGAGGGGGGAAGAATGAAGATGCAGATGAAAAACAGCGAAGAACCCTTCGTCCGTATGGTGAAAAGGGATCGCCTGACGGGGATGCAGGCCTGGCGGATCCGGGTGATTGCCGTGCTGCTGGCGCTTCTGGCGGGGGCGGTTTTGTTTTTGGTTTTACGGAAAAATCCGGTGCAGGCGTACCTGGACATGCTTTACGGCGCCTTTGGTTCCAGGGTTCTTGCACAGGAGACGATCAGCAAGACGATTCCGCTCCTCATTACGGCAATCGGTATTTCCTACGCCTTTCAAATGCACTTCTGGAATATCGGCGGGGAGGGACAGATCCTGATGGGAGGGATCGGAGCGGCTTATTTTGCTTACTTTTATGCGGATCAATTGCCGAGGATTCCGCTCCTTCTGATCATGATGGTCAGTGCGATGTGCATGGGGGGATTGTATGGACTGATCCCTGCCCTCTTTAAGGTGAAATTCGGCACCAACGAAACGCTCTTTACTCTGATGCTAAATTATATCGCCTTCTATATCATCGTTTTTCTGGAAAACGGGCCGTGGAAGGCACCGGGCAGTTCTTTTCCCAAGATGCCGATGATCAACCGCGGGGTTTATCTCTCCAAGGTGGCAGGCGTGCAGTGGGGATGGATTGCCGGTTTGGTGCTGATTGGAATCACCTGGTTCGTCTTTCATAAAACGAGGGCAGGCTACGAAATTGCGGTTGTCGGAGAGAGCAATAAGACGGCACGTTATGCAGGGATCAATGTGGGGAAGGTTTTTCGCAGAACCATGTTTTTTTCCGGCGCCATCATCGGGCTGGTCGGATTCTTTCAGGTGGCGGGCACCGATCATGCGCTGACAGAGGGAACAGCGGGAGGGGTCGGCTTCACCGCAATTACCGTGGCATGGCTGGCGCACATGAGCCCTGTGCGCATCGGTGTGGTCGCCCTTGGGATTGCCATTCTGGAAAGGGGATGCAATCAGCTGGAGACGACCATTGGGATCCCCGCTTCCGTTGCGGATATCCTCATCGGCATTATCCTGTTCTTTATGCTGGGTTGTGATTTCTTTATCAACTATCGTTTGATTTTCAGGAAAAAGAAGGAGGCGACGAGATGAATACACTGATTCACCTGTTAGAGGCGGCAGTGATCGCAGGAACGCCTCTGCTTCTGGGAGCGCTTGGAGAAATTCTCTGTGAACGGGCGGGGAACCTGAATCTTGGCGTAGAAGGGGAAATGTTCATGGGAGCCGTTGCCGGGATCGCAGCCGCCTTCTTTTATAACCAGGCGGGAGGGGAGAACGGCTTCGTTGCGGTAGCGTTCGCTACTCTTTTTTCCTTCCTCTTTGGCGCACTGGGAGCCCTGATCTATGCCTTCCTGGTGGTTACCATGCGGGCGAACCAGAACGTGACCGGGCTGATTCTGACGATTTTCGGAACGGGCTTCGGCAATTTCTTCGGCGCTTTTTTTCCAAGGATGACCGGGAAAACGCTGGTGGTATCCGATGCGACCAAAAAGATGTTCGGAAATGGTTCCCTGTTCAACTGGATGGTCTACCTGGCCCTTCTGATTGCCCTTCTGATGGCGTACTTCCTCTATCATACAAGGAGAGGGCTGTCCCTGCGGGCGATCGGAGAGAATCCGCAGGCAGCGGATGCGGCGGGCATACCGGTGTCTTTGTACAAATACGTGGCAACCATGATCGGGGGCGGCATTTGCGGACTTGGCGGCATGTACATCAGCATGGTTTCCCAAAACGGGAACTGGGTGGATAATTGCGTCAGCGGATATGGCTGGCTGGCGGTGGCGCTCGTGATTTTCGCCGCCTGGAGCCCTTACCGCGCCTTGCTTGTCTCCATTGTTTTCGGCGGCCTCATGATTTTGCGCTTCTATGTGCAACTGCCGATTCCAAGCCAGTTTTATGAAATGGCGCCCTATGCGGTGACCATTCTCGTGTTGATTATCACCAGCATGAGGGGCACGAGGGAGCATAACCAGCCGAAGAGTTGCGGCATCAATTATTTCCGGGAAGAGAGATAGGAGAGAGAAGAGAAAAGGGGAGAAAGAAAGAGAGCCCTCCTGCATAAAAAACCGGCATACCGCTTAAAAAAGGTATGCCGGTAAGGATAGGCAAATCGTTTCATCAGGAAGACTGTCGTTTACAGGAGCTTCTCCTCATAGATGGCACGGGCGCCTCCGATGTATTTGGGGCGTCTGCGTGCGCAGGTGATCACGGCATTTCCAATCCTCTGCAGGCTGATACGAAGCGGAACGACCACAGGGTGGATGTGCATGCCGATTAAGGTCTGCCCGATATCGATTCCGGCGTCGGCCCTTGCCTTCAGATCTTCGACCAGAACGGCATCGGGCAGCTTTTCATAGGCCACGGAGGCAAAGGCACCTCCTGCGTGGTTCGGCTGCGGGATGGCGTTGACTCTTTCCAGATCATATTTTTCCATCGTACTCCGGCTTACCACCAGCGCACGATTCAAGTGTTCGCAGCACTGGGCGGCCAGCCGGATTTTTTTTGGCAAAAGAGCGGAAGAAATGCCCTCGTACAGGGCGAGCGCCACATCCATGCTGGTTGCACTGCCGATTTTTTCCCCGAGGACTTCGGAGCTGGAGCAGCCGACCACGAAGAGAGAATCCGGTTGCAGGTGAGCCGCCTCACAAATTTCCAGAACGGCAGTTTTTGCAACTTCCTGTATTTGACTGAAATCTACTTGCGCCATTGTGATCCTCCTGATTGGAAAAGAGATCCTCTTGCATCATCGGATGCTCTTGATTTTCTCTGCTTCATATCTTTCCTGCTTCTTATCTTTCCTGCAGCTTTTCAAAGCGCTCGATCAGCCCGCACTTAAAGCAGAGGAAGAGGGATAAGACGACGCCGAGCAGGGACTGTGCCGCTTCATAGGGAATGCCGATGATGGCCGTTTCGCGACTGCCGTAGACAAACGCCTTTCCCAGAGTGTATCCGATCACCATGATGAGCGCACCGATGAGTGTGGCAAGGAGAGTCAGAGGAAAACGCTTCCGCTGTTCTCCAGCCTTCCGGTGCACCAGGAGAGAGATGACGAGTGCCTGCAGCCCGTGAGTGGCGAGAGAGACAAACATGGGGGCAGGATAGAAAATCATGTCGCCCAGGAAGGCGCCGATGCCGCCGACCAGCATGGCCGGAAAGGGAGCCAGTAAAATCGCTGCGGTGCAGATCACGGCGTCGCAGAGGTAGAGATGCCCTCCCGGTACCGGAATGCCGTAGGAGGAGACGGCGATGTTCATTGCCATGAACATACCGCCAAGTGCCAGTGTACGGATCTGGTCGCTTCCCAAAGCGACGGAAGCTGCTGTTTTTTGCGTTGCGGTGGATGTGTTTAGCATGTTATTCTCCTTCATGTGAGTGATATGATTGTCAAACGTGGATCCATTCTTTCGGAATTCCGGATACGCCTGACATCGGTATCACGGAAATCACAATCCTTATTATAGAAAAATCTGGTATTGTTTCCATAACCAAATTATGAACAAATGACAATGCCAGATGACAAGATCAGCCAGAGTGAGGTGAGAAATGTTTATCATTGCAGGACTGGGCAATCCGGAGAAAAAATACGACGGCACGAGGCACAACAGCGGGTTTGCCGTGATCGATCTTTTGGCGAAGCAGAATCAGATTCCCTATGGAGGTACAAAGTTTCGCAGTGCAACGGGAAGCGGCGTCATAGGCGGCAAGAAGGTGCTGCTGTTAAAACCGCTTACCTATATGAATCTGAGCGGAGAGGCCATCGGGGAGGCTTGCGCCTTTTATAAAATCAAGGTGGAGGAAGAATTGATTGTCATTTCTGATGACATCGATACGGAGCCGGGCGAGATCCGCGTGCGGAAAAAAGGCAGTGCAGGAGGTCATAACGGGTTGAAGAATATCATTGCACATCTGGGAACGGATGCCTTTATTCGAGTTCGTGTCGGGGTGGGAGCCAAGCCTGTGGGTGGCGATCTGGTTTCCCATGTGCTTGGGCGCCTGCAGGCGGAGGAAGAAACGGCTTATGAAGAGGGGCTCTTAAAGGCCGCGGAGGCGGTCGGTTCGATTTTAGGAGAAGGAGTGGACAGGACCATGAACCGTTTTAATCATCACAGAAAACAGAATGGGGAGAAGGAATGAAATCGATTCAGGCGCCGCTGTTTGAGCTGCCCGCTTTTTTGACGCTGAATAAAGAATTGGAAAAACCGTCATCCTGTGTACAGGTGGACGGCTGTACCGGCTCGGAGAAACTGCATTTGATGGATGCGTGCGGGGCGGATTTTCGCAGCAGGATTCTGGTGACTTATTCGGATTTGCGGGCCAAAGAACTTCTGGAGGACGCCCGGTTCTATGACAGGAATGTTCTCCTGTATCCCGCCAAAGATCTGATCTTTTATCAGGCGGATATCCATGGCAACGAGATCACCAGAGAGCGGATGCGCTGTCTGCGCCGGTTGATCGAAGGGGGAGAGTTGACGGTGATCACAACCTTTTCCGCCCTTATGACGCCACAGATTCCTCTTTCAGTGGTAAAAAAACATGTTTTTTCCGTAGAGAAGGAAAAACAATTAGAGCTTTCGGAGACCGCAAGGAAGCTCGCAGAGATGGGATACGAGAAGGTCTATCAGGTGGAAGCGCCGGGACAGTTTGCGATCCGTGGCGATATTCTGGATGTCTTTGACCTGACCGAAGAGAATCCGTACCGAATCGAATTGTTCGGGGACGAGGTAGAGTCGCTTCGCAGTTTTGACCTGATGTCGCAGCGCTCCATAGAACCGCTGGACCAGGTTCGGATCTATCCGGCGAGCGAAATGATTCTGACGGAGGACAGAAGCCAAAGAGGCATCGAAAAGATTACGGCGGAAGCACAGCAGGTGGTCGAAAAATTCCGGAAGGAAATGAAAACCGAGCAGGCGCACCGGCTTGACGAGATGGTGAAGGAATTGGTCGAGCAGGTGGAACAGCAGAGTAAGAAGGCCAATTTAGAGAGTTTTATCCACTATTTCTACGAAGATACGGTGAGCTTTCTCGAATATTTTAAGTCGGGAATTGGCGCGGCATCTGCTGGAACGAAGGCGGGCGCAGGTGCAAGGACAGCTGCCTGTCTCTTCATCGATGAAGCGGGACATGTGCTGGAGCAGGGAAGAGCGGTGGAGGAAGAATTCAGGCAGAGCATGATCCACCGGGCGGAACAGGGCTACATCCTGCCCGGGCAGATGGACCTGCTCTACGGGACGGAGGAGACGGTGGCGAAGCTATCGGTGCTGCGGAGGGTCCTCCTTTGTGAAATTCCCATGCCGAAAGACCGGAATCTTTTTGCTCCGGAAAAAGAAATCTCGATCGGTGCCAGATCGCTTGCGCCTTACAACAACAGCTTCGAGAGATTGGTGCATGACCTGAAGCAGTATAAAAAGGAAAAGTACAGAGTCCTGATACTGTCCGGTTCGCGCACCAGAGCCAAGCGCCTGGTGGATGATTTGCGGGACAACGGGATTGAATCGTTTTATTCCGAAGATCCGCAGAGGGTGCCACAGCCGGGCGAGATCATGACCTATTATGGAAGAATTCTCAAAGGTTTTGAATATCCGGAAATCCGCTTTGCTGTGATTTCGGAAAGCGATATTTTTACCGAGCATGTCAAAAAAAAGCGGAAAAAGAAGAAACATACCGGCGGACAGGCGATCTCCGGCTTTTCAGATCTGAAGATCGGGGATTATGTCATCCACGAGGATCACGGGCTGGGAATTTACCGCGGCATCGAAAAAATCGTTGTGGATCGGGTAGCCAGAGATTATATGAAGATCGAATATGCCGGAGGCGGAAATCTTTATGTGCTGGCTTCCGGTTTCGAGGTGATTCAGAAATATGCGGCAGGAGCGGAACAAGAAGAGGGAAAAACGAGGAATCTGAAGTTAAATAAGCTCGGCGGTACGGACTGGGCAAGGACGAAAGCAAAGGTCAAAAGTGCCGTCAATGAGATTGCGGAAGATCTGGTGGAACTCTATGCCAAAAGGCAGGAAGAGAAGGGATACGCCTTTACTAAAGACACGGTATGGCAGCAGGAATTTGAAGACGCCTTTCCCTACCAGGAAACGGAGGATCAGGAAAACGCCATTGCCGATGTCAAAAACGATATGGAATCCACCAAAATCATGGACCGTCTCGTCTGCGGCGACGTCGGCTTCGGCAAGACGGAGATCGCCATCCGTGCCGCCTTCAAAGCCGTGCAGGATTCCAAACAGGTGGCAGTGCTGGTGCCTACGACGATTCTGGCGCAGCAGCATTATAATACGTTTTCCTCCCGCATGCGGGACTTTCCGGTTCGGGTGGAGATGCTCTCCCGCTTTCGAACCGCAGCGGAACAGAAAAAGACGCTGCAGGCGCTGAAAAAGGGTGAAGTAGACATCGTCATCGGCACACACCGCATGCTGTCGAAGGATGTGGTATTCAAGAATCTGGGACTCCTGGTGGTCGATGAGGAGCAGCGCTTTGGCGTGACGCATAAAGAAAAGGTCAAAAAACTGCGGGAAAACATCGATGTGCTGACCCTTAGCGCAACGCCCATCCCGCGAACGCTTCACATGTCGCTCGTCGGCATTCGGGATATGTCTCTCCTGGAGGAGGCGCCGAACGATCGCCTGCCGATTCAAACTTATGTCTGTGAATACAATGATGAAATGGTCAGAGAAGCGGTTGTGAG
>JABZIZ010000021.1:28409-35794 GCA_015258065.1 Lachnospiraceae bacterium
GAGCGGTCAGGTGTATTATGTGTATAACCGTGTCTCGACCATCGCTGACATTGCCGCCAGGCTAAAAAAGCTGGTGCCGGAGGCCAGAGTCGCCTTTGCACACGGACAGATGGCGGAGCAGGAGCTGGAAAAAATCATGTATGATTTCATATCCGGCGATATTGACGTGCTGGTATCGACCACCATTATCGAGACGGGACTGGATATCCCCAACGTCAATACGATGATCATTCATGACTCGGATCAGATGGGACTCGCACAGCTGTACCAGCTGAGGGGGAGGGTCGGAAGATCAAACCGGACGGCCTATGCCTTCCTGATGTACAAGCGAAACCGGATGTTAAAAGAGGTGGCGGAAAAGAGGCTGTCTGCCATTCGGGAATTTACGGATTTGGGCTCCGGATACCGGATTGCCATGCGGGATCTTGAGATCCGCGGGGCGGGCAATCTCCTGGGGCAAAGACAGTCCGGCCACATGATGGCGGTCGGTTATGATCTTTATTGCAAGATGTTAGAAGAGTCCATCAGGAAGCAGAAGAGGCGGGACAAGATCAGGAGAACCGAAGAACTGTTAGCGGGCACTCAGGAGGGAAAGACACAAGCAGGCTTCCTCATGCAAAATTCAGGGGAGGATGCAAGGCAGACAGGAGGAGGCACGCAAAAATCAGGAGAGGTCGCACAGCAAGCAGGAGCAGGCGTACCAAAATCAGGAGAGGTTGCCCGGGAAAGGGAGGAGGATTGGCAGCAGGAAGAGGAAGAGACCTTCTTCCATACCAATATTGATTTGGCAGTTGACGCATTTATTCCACCGGAATATATTCTGAATGAGGAACAGAAGCTGGAGATTTATAAACGGATTGCAGCGCTCGAGACGGAGGCGGAGGCGGACGATATGCGGGACGAGCTGATCGATCGTTTCGGTGCGCTTCCCGAATCGGTGGACAATCTGATTCGGATCTCGCTCCTGCGAACCAGAGCCCACCGGCTTTTCCTAACGGAAGTGAGGGGCGGAGGCGGAAGCGTCACCTTTACGTTAACGCCTGCGGCGAGGATCCGGGTAGATGCGATCCCGAAGCTGCTGGCGGAAGTAAACCCGAAGAAGAAAGCGGTTCGGACGATCGGACCGACAAGAACCCGCTTCCGCGCACAGGTGTCACAGGGAAACAGGACGCCGACCGCCGGAAGCAGGACGCAGGAGAGAAAACTGACCTTTCACGGGGCGGGCGCGAAACCCTGCTTCGTTTACGCATACCCGAGGAGGTTGCAGCAGGCGGAGATGGGGGACGGCACCGGCGATCGAAAGGAAGTGGGACTTCTGGATGAGGTAGAAGGGATGTTCACCAGGATGGAGCAGATCCTTCTGTGAGGGTGAGGACAAAGCATTTCACCAGACGAAGCATTTCACCAGACGAAGCATTTCGCCAAACGAAGCATTTCGCCAGACAAAGCATTTCGCCAGACAAAGCATTTCGCCGGAAAAGGCGTGGAAAACGGCGGAAAGAACAGGAGAGGGAATGACGGAAGAATTTTTCATACCGGACGATCAGATACGGTTGCATGCCAAAATGGATTTTCCGGAGGGGTTTGAAGCGGATTCGAAAAAGAAGCTTCCCCTCCTGATCGTGGTACATGGGTTTACCGGGCACATGGAAGAGGCGCACATCCTGGGGGTGGCGAGGACGGCGGTGGCCTGCGGGATGATCGCCCTTCGAGTGGAAATGTACGGCCATGGAGGATCCGATGGTGCGTTCAGGAACCACACCCTCTACAAGTGGATCTCCAATCTGCTAACCGTGATCGACTATGCAAAGGCACTGCCCTATGTGGGAAAACTCTATCTTGCGGGTCACTCGCAGGGCGGACTGCTCACCATGATGGTAGGCGGGATGCGTGCCGATGATTTGGAAGCGCTCCTGCCGCTTTCTCCGGCCTGGATGATTCCGGATTTCGTAAGGAGGGGAGAGATTCTGGGCACTTCTTTTGACCCGGACCATATTCCGGAGGTGTTAGCAAGACCGGACGGTCTGGAGCTGAAGGGGGATTATCTTCGTGTCGCCATGACCTTGCATGTGGAGGACGAGATCGACCGGTTCCACGGACCGGTCCTGATCGTGCAAGGCGAGAAGGATGAAGCAGTGCCTCTCGCGTATGCGAAGAAAGCACAAGAGAAGTACGAAAATGCAAAGCTTGTTCTGATCGAGGGAGACAGCCACTGTTTTGATCACCATTTGGATCTTATGCTGGGGGCGGTGAAGGATTTTTTACAGGAGGTTTGCGAGTCGTAAAAGAAAGGCGGCGGAGCGCTGCCTAATGGCGGAAGGGGCTCTGCAATTTGAGAAAAGGGAAATGGCGGCAGCCGGTGAAAGGAAGTAGTAGACATGGTGAATGAACACTATCAAAAGATGTTAGGGGCAAAGAACAGGATTCGTGTGCTGGCGGAGTTTGCAACGAAGAGGAAAAGAGAAGTCGGAGAGGAGAACGTGTTTGATTTCTCTTTGGGGAATCCGTCGCTGCCGGTGCCACGGGAATTCACGCAGGAGATGATCCGGCTTCTGCAAAACGAAGACTCCTTGACGCTGCACGGATATTCTCCTACGCTGGGCAATCCGCTGTTTAAGGAAAAAATAGCGGAGTCTCTCAATCGGCGATTTGGAATGACCTATACGGAGAATCACATTTTTCCGACCACCGGCGCAGCCGGGGCGCTGGCGCATGCGCTGCGGGCCGTAACGCAGCCGGGGGATGAGGTGCTTGTTTTCGCACCCTTCTTTTCTGAATATACACCCTATGTGGAGGGGGCAGGCTGCAAGCTGCGGGTGGTGCCTGCCGATGAAGAAACGTTTCAAATCAATTTTCCTGCATTAGAGCAGATGCTGACAGAAAACGTGGCGGCGCTTCTCATCAACTCGCCGAACAATCCTTCGGGCGTGGTATATTCCGAAGAGACGCTGAAAAGGCTGGCCGGGATTCTGGAGGAAAAAGAAGAGGAATACGGAAAAGATCTCTTCCTGATTTCCGATGAACCCTACCGGGAGATTCTGTTTGACGGGGCAACCTTCCCCTATATCTCGAAGTTTTACAAAAACACGCTCTCCTGTTATTCTTACGCCAAGTCGATGTCAATCCCGGGAGAGAGGCTGGGATATGTCGCCGTGAATCCGGCTTGCAAAGACGCAGAGCAGATCGTGCCGATGTGCGGGCAGATTTCCAGAGGACTGGGGCACAACTGCCCGCCGTCCCTCATCCAGATTGCCGTGGCAAGGACCTGTGAAGCGCTTTCCGATTTGCAGGTCTACGAGAGAAACCGGAACCTGATTTATGAGACCCTGATGGATCTGGGATTTACCTGTGTCAAGCCGGGCGGTACGTTCTACATCTTCCCGAAGGCACTGACGGAGGATGCGGAAACCTTTTGCCGGGCTGCCCTGCAATACGACCTGATTCTGGTTCCGTCGGACGGCTTCGGCGTCCCCGGTTTCTTCCGCATGGCTTATTGCACCGGCGAGGAGAAGGTGACGCGCGCCATGGTTCGTTTTCGTGAATTTGTGGAAAAAGAGTATCCGAACCGGTAACAGTCATTTCAACAAAGGGAGAGGGGTTCTTCCGGGGAAGCCCGGAGGTAGAAAAAGTGTGCCGGGTGAATGGAACCGGCAGGAGGCGGGAAGTTGATTGAGGTTTTAAAAGCGATTTTATTCGGTATTGTGGAGGGAATCACGGAGTGGTTGCCGATTTCCTCGACGGGACACATGATTCTGTTAAACGAGTTTGTGCATCTGGATGTCTCTTCTGCGTTCTATGAAATGTTTGAAGTGGTGATCCAGTTCGGCGCGATTCTTGCCGTGATCCTGTTGTTTTGGAAAAAAATTTTCCCTTTTGATTGGTCGATGCGGGCAAGGCGGGAGAAAAGAGTCAATCGGAAGGAAATCTGGCGGATGTGGGGGATGATTTTGATTTCCACCCTGCCTGCCGTGGTGGTGGGTCTGCCGTTCGATGACCTGTTTACGGCACTTTTTTACAACAGCATTTGTGTGGCGACGGCCCTCATTGTATTCGGGATCGGCTTTCTATGGATCGAGAACCGGAATGCGGGCAGGAAGCCCCGGATCACTTCCATTCGACAGATCGATGCAAAAACGGCGGTGATCATCGGACTCTTCCAGGTGATCGCGGCGATCTTTCCAGGAACCTCGCGCTCGGGAGCGACGATTTTGGGGGCGCTTCTCATCGGCGTGGCACGACCGGTAGCGGCGGAATATACGTTTTTTCTGGCGATTCCCGTGATGTTCGGAGCCAGTCTTTTGAAAATCGTGAAGTTCGGCTTTCACTTTACAGCGATGGAAGCCACGATTCTCTTTGTCGGGATGCTGAGTGCTTTCTTTGTTTCCGTTTTCGTGATCCGCTTTTTCATGGGCTATATCCGCAAACATAATTTCCGGATTTTCGGCTATTATCGCATCGTACTGGGGATTCTCGTCCTGCTCTATTTTGCCTTTGTGGGCTGAAGAAAAAAGCTCTAGTCGGGAGTAGAAAGTCTGATACAGTTTCTACCGGCAGCCTTCGCAGCATAAAGCGCATCGTCGACCGCTTTATAAAACCGTTTGGGATCATGACTTTGGTCCATTTCGGCGACGCCTGCGCTGATGGTGACGTGTCCCGCCGTGGTAAAATGAAATCGTTCAACATGTCGGCGCAGCGATTCGGCAAATTTCGCTGCGCTTTCTTTGCCCTCATTCGGCAGGAGAACGAGGAATTCCTCCCCTCCCCAGCGACCGGAAGAAAGATCGGGATTCTGGTAGGAACTCTCTTCCTGTAGAAGAATCCCTGCCATTTCCTTCAGGACCAGGTCGCCGACTTCATGACCGAAGGTGTCGTTGACGCGTTTAAAATGATCAATGTCAAATAAAATCAGGCTGAATTTTTGATCACGATCCAACTGCTGTATGATCCTGGATCGCATGGCACGCCGGTTGTAGAGGCGGGTCAGTTCATCGGTGGTTGCCAGGCGCTGGAGTTCTGCATTTGCCACTTCCAGTTCCTGCATTGCCACGTTAATAAAGGTAACCAGACGCGAGATCATCACGATTTTTCGCAGATCTCTGGTTCGTTTGATTTTGAAATTCCTGGTTTCTGTGAGCGAAGAAGGCTCTTTTTCCCGAAAAGCCGCGATCACCATGGTAGCATTGAAATGAAAGAGTTCCCCATTGACTCGCAGGTATTCGCCCCCTGTAAAGAGTCCGGAAGCGGGTGCCAGTTCTTGAAAGGGCAGCAGTTCGTTATCGACGCAGTCACCCCAGAAGGCCTGGCGTACCGTGCAACTGCAGATGGAGATGGCCTGCGGATGGAAGGTTTGCAATCCTCTTCTGCATTCGAACACGTCTGATAGCATGAAGTCAGGGTCTCCGTAGGAGAGATAAAGGTTCTGCCCCTCTTCCACGGCGGAAGTCATTTCCAGAGCACCGTTTTCTTTGCAGGCGAAGGGCACCCGCAGGACATAGGTATCATGGGTGTAGACGAGAAGAGGGAATTCCTGAATGTTATCGTAGAAATGTTTATCGTTCGGGATTTTTAAATAGTGGGAATAGATGTCAAAGGCGGGCTTATGATCCAGCTCATAAAGCATTTTACCGGAGGCTCTGGTTGCCCGCATCGGGGTACCGAGCGGCTTCCAACCTGTCACATAGTCGGTGGCAAGATGAAAATCTTTACCGGAATAGGTGATAACAATGACGTTGCAGGTTTCACCCGGGTCTGCAGTAAAAACAAACTTCGGCTTCAGGTTCTTAATCCGGAAAGGAGCGTAGCCGAAGAGTTTGACCTTCTGAGAACAGGTATTGATGGCGGGCAGCAGATCGGGAACAGACAGATTCCAGGAATCGATGAGGAGTTCCGCGCCCTGACAGGAGGGAGTTGCATCAATGAGGGAGGCAATCTGCCGCCCTTTTTTCTTCTCCTCGCCCGGTTGAATCTGAAAGGCGTGCATGCCAATGCTAGTGCAGGTAAAAATAGAAACCCGAATCAGGACGGAGGGAGAGATCATCCTTCCTTTTTTGATTTCACCGTCGGATGTGAGGCCGCAAATGAAAGCAGTGGGAAAGGTCTTCCGGATCAGGGAGAGAACTTCCTGCTGCATGACATGAACCTGCAGCCCCATGAATACATGCACCAGAACGGCGGACACATCCTTGTGCGTGGCAGCTTTTTGCGCAATTTCCAGTTTATACTCTACCTGAGCAGAATCCGTGAGTTCTATGACAAACTGTTTCATGATCGCCCTGTACCATCTTTCCTCCCCGTGTGTGATCGCATCTTTCTTATGTTTCGGAGAGACGGAAGAAAAAAATGAGAGGAGAGGGGCAAACTCTCACCACCCTTCATGCGATTGCCAGGGGAACGGGCAGAAGGTTGAAGATCGAGATGGTATGATACAGACGCCAAATGCGTTTGACCTTCAAATCGAGGAAAAAAATAGCATAAACCTCCCTGTAGAACGGCATTTTCGTTGACAGTTGTGCATTTTTGCGGTATTCTTTCCCTTGTGAAGGTTAAGGGGGAGTGTGTGACAAAGAAAAGCGGATTGCTCCTTCGAAAATCATCGGAAATGCATATGTGTACGAAACGAAAGGAAGGTAGCAATGGCAGTATCATCGACAAAATCGACAAAAAAGCCAGTCGCAACCGTCAAGAAACAGCCAACGGAGCTCAGGAAAGCAGATCCGACCGCAGTTCGTGTCGTAGACACCGCGAAGAAAGAGATCAAAAGCGTAACACCTGCGGCAGAGAACACAATGACAGCGGACAAGACTGACAAAGCAGAGAGGGAAAACGCAATGAAATCTGTAGGGACAAAGAAAGAAGCTCCGAAGAAAGCAGCTCCTAAGAAGGAGACGAAGGCGGTAGCGAAGGAAGAACCTAAGAAGGCGGAAGCCAAGGAAGAACCGAAGAAGGCGGCAGCCAAGGAAGAACCGAAGAAGGCGGCAGCCAAGGAAGCATCGAAAAAGGTGGCAGCGAAGAAGGAAACGAAGGCAGAGGGCAAGAAGACCACCAGGAAAGAAACAGCATCTCATCAGGAAGTACAGAGCAAGCTGGTGCTTCAATACGGAACGATTTCGATTGATCAGGATACCCTTTTACAGAATATTCATAACTACCTGAAAGCGGATAAGGGAATCGAAGAATCGCAGATCCAGTCTCTGGATGTTTATGTGAAACCGGAAGAGGGTAGGGCTTATGTCGTTGTAAACGGCGAAGAGCAGGGCAGCATTTTATTGTAAGAACGGAAACAGAAAAGAGCTCGGAGACGAATTTCTCCGGGCTCTTCTTTCATGGTGCGCCCAGCGGCGCACGTTTCTAACCGGTGCAAGTCCGGAGTCCGCCCGGTAGTGGGA
>JABZIZ010000022.1 GCA_015258065.1 Lachnospiraceae bacterium
TCCCACTACCGGGCGGACTCCGGACTTGCACCGATTAGAAACGTGCGCCGCTGGGCGCACTATGACAAAACGCCGTTTGTGCAAACGACGTTTTTAGAACCTTATCCATTAAAACATATTTTGTAGTCAAAGAAAAGATAGAAGGCGCCTATCTGCGTTTGACGATGTGATCCGCATCCTTATAGATATGATCCGCCGGAATACAGCCACGCACACAGGAGGTCGGATACACGCTCGTTCTCTTACCGATCACAGTTCCTGGATTTAAGACGCTGTTACAGCCGATGTCGGCAAAATCTCCAAGCATCGCCCCTACCTTGCGCATCCCCGTCTGCACCTGATCGTTCTCTCCGTTCTTGATCACAACGTTTGAATCATCCGCCTTCACATTGGAGGTGATGGAACCTGCCCCCATGTGTGCATGAAGACCCAAAATCGAATCACCGACATAATTGTAATGCGGCACCTGTACCTGATTGAAGAGAATCACGTTTTTTAACTCCGTCGAGTTGCCGACCACCGCCTTTTTTCCCACAATGGCACTGCCTCTGATAAAAGCGCACTGCCTGACCTGCGCTTCCTCATCGATGATACAGGGCCCTCCCAGATAGGCGGAATCAAACACGGTGGCAGACTTCGCCACCCATACGTTTTCCCCTCTCTTTTCAAACCGTTCCTCGCTCAAGGTCGGTCCCAGTTTAAGAATAAACTCTTTGATCTTTGGCAAAACCTCCCATGGGTAGGTCACTCCCTCAAAGATCTCTGCTGCAATGGTTTCACTGAGACTAAAAAGTTCTTTAATACGATACTCCTGCATTTCTGCCTTCTTTCTGTGATGGGTCAGGAGATCCTCTGAAGTTGGGATCAAACGGACCTGACGCCGGTCTCCTTTGCCTTTTTGTAATTTCTTGCAATGCCCTCAAAGCGGGAATAGAGGATCTGGCTGTAATCACTTCCCTTCACAAATTCCGTGCGCCTCCTGACAAAATCATCCAGTTTTTTCATGTATTCGTCTTCCGTGATCCTGCCCTCTGCTACTCCGCTGAGTCCCTTTTCCCAGCTTGCGGTCAGAGCCGGGTTTAGCATCGGTTTCATGGAGAGTGCCACCGCCTCATACACCATCTCCCCCATCTGGGTCGGCGTGATGACCTGCGTCTTCTTATCCAGGTGCAAATAGCGGATCGACATCAGCTTCTTCAGGATTTCCGCCCTGGTCGCACTCGTCCCAATGCCGCAGCCCCTGATCTGTTCTCTTAGTTCCTCATCCTCGATAAACTGTCCGGCATTTTCCATTGCCAGAATCATAGAACCGGAATTGTATCGTTTGGGAGGAGAGGTTTCTCCCTCCTTGATTTCCAACTTTGTCAAATGGACGCGCATTCCCTTTCTCAAACGGGAAAGTTGTTGCAAAAGCGCCGGATCCTGACTTTCTTCTTCCTTTTTTTTCAAAAAAGAATAATCCATGACGTGAAGATATCCCTTTGATTCCCGAATCCGAAAGTTGGAAAAAAAATGTTCCTCCTTCACCGCAAAGGAAAGGAGCACCTTCATATATTTGGCAGGCGGATAGAAAATAGCAAGGAAACGTCTGGCGATGCATTCGTAAACCTTCTGTACCGTTGACGAACAGCTGCCAAGTGCGGACAGTCCCTGACCGGTTGGAATAATGGCATAATGATCGGTGATTGCCTGATCGTTTACATAGCGTGTCTTTTCAATTCCCTTATAAGAAGCGTGCTGCAGGATCGCCCGCGCAAAGAGAGACGTCTGCGGGTAGTTCTGTAGCCCGGAAATGTTGCGCACAATTTCTTTTGCCACTGCGCTGGAAAGTACCCGTGCATCTGTTCTGGGATAGGTCGTCAGCTTTTTTTCATATAACTCCTGTGCCGCTGCCAGAGTCTGATCCGGACTGATCTTAAAAAATTTGGAACAGTCGTTTTGCAATTCCGCCAGATTATAAAGGAGGGGAGCATTTTTCACTTCCTGCTTTCTGGAGACGGATTGCAGGATTGCTTCTCGCGGCAAAGGCTCTAAATGATTCACCAGCTCCTGTGCCGTCTGCCTCTTTTGAAATCCTCTATCGTTGTACAAAAAGGGAGACTGAAAAAAAAGACTTCCTTCCATGACCTTCCAAAAAGCGGTGACCCTTCCTGTATCTGTCTCCTTGCTGCATCCCTCCCGGTCGGAAGAGGCCCCCTCTTCTTTTGCCTCTCCCTTCTGCGTCTTTAGAGTAAACTCGCCGTCAATCCGATAAAAGGTGTTTTTGGTAAAGTTCCGGATCTCCCTCTCTCTGTTCACCACCATGCCCAGCACACAGGTCATGACGCGCCCTACCGAAACCACACATTTTTCAATTTTCAGATAGTCCTGAATGACTCTTCGGTACTTTAGCGTCAAGGCGCGGGAGAAATTGATGCCCATCAGATAATCTTCTTTCGCACGCAAAAAGGCAGCCGCTCCCAGGTTGTCATAGGCAGAATCATCTTTTGCCTCCCGGATCCCGCGTAAAATCTCTTCTTCCGTCTGTGAATCAATCCATACACGCTTCTTTACCTTATTCTGCACCTGCGCTTCCTGATCTACCAGCCGGTAAATATATTCTCCCTCTCTTCCGGAGTCCGTACAGATATAAATCAGATCTACATCCTTCCGATTGAGAAGAGATGCCACAATCTGAAACTGCTTTCTGACACTGTCGATCACCTCATATCGAAAGACCTGCGGGATAAAGGGGATGGTATCCAATGACCACCTTTTATACCTGGAGTCATAGGCATCCGGATAACTCATGGTCACCAGATGCCCCACGCACCAGGTAAGAACTTCCTTCTCCGATTCCAGGTATCCGTTTCTTCGTGTAAAACGAGACTGCAGTGCCTGTGCAAACTGTGCTGCGACACTCGGTTTTTCCGCAATAAAGAGTTTTTTTCCCAAACTATTTCTTCTCAATATAGTGAAGCGCACAAAGAAGCTCCGCACACTCCACTGCACCGCCGGCTGCCCCTCTTAAGGTATTATGAGACAGACCGACAAATTTCCAATCCAACAGGCTGTCTTTTCTCAACCTGCCAATCGAGACACCCATCCCTCCTTCGTAGTCTACGTCCCTGGTCACCTGTGGACGATCTTCTTCCTCCAAATAACGGATCATCTGCTTCGGCGCACTGGGAAGCTGCAGCTGCTGCGGCACACCGGAAAAGGCATGAAGCTTCTCGATGAGTTCTTCCTTCTCTGCGCTCTTTTTAAGACGCAGGAAGACGGCAGCCGTATGGCCGTACAAAACCGGAATCCGAATGCACTGACAGGTAATCAGGGGGCTCTTTGCCGGAACGATCTGTCCCCCTTCGATATGCCCAAAAATCCGCAGCGGCTCCTTTTCACTCTTTTCTTCTTCTCCGGAAATAAAAGGGATGACGTTTCCGACCATTTCCGGCCACTCCTCAAAGTTCTTACCGGCACCGGAAATTGCCTGATAGGTGGTTACCGCTGCTTCATAAGGTTCCAAGTCTTTCCACGCAGCCAGAACAGGGGTATAACTCTGAATGGAACAATTCGGTTTTACTGCAATAAAGCCCCTTTTGGTGTGAAGCCTCTCCCTTTGAAAGGCGATGACCTCCGCATGTTCCGGATTGATCTCGGGAATGATCATCGGGACATCCGGCGTCCACCTGTGCGCACTGTTATTGGAAACGACAGGCGTCTCCGTCTTTGCATAAGCCTCTTCGATCGCCCGGATCTCATCCTTTGACATATCGACTGCCGAGAAGCAGAAATCCACATCCTTTGCGATTCCTTCTACATCCTGCACGTCTTTGACCACGATTTTTTTTACCATTTCCGGCATCGGCACTTCCAGCTTCCACCTGCCTGCAAGAGCCTCCTCATAAGTCTTGCCTGCAGAGCGCGGAGAAGCTGCAATCGTAGTCACTTCAAACCAGGGATGGTTTTCCAAAATCGTGATGAATCGCTGTCCTACCATTCCTGTGCCGCCCAGGACGGCAACCTTTAATTTCTCTGTCATATTACTTTCCTGCTTTCTATCTGTCATTTGGAAGAAAACCTTAGGAGTTCTCTTCCATATAGGTCTGTACCTTACTCTGAATCACCTTCGCCACATCCTGAGCGCTCTTTTGTCCGGCAAAATAGGCTGAGGTTTCTGTCAGGAGAATGTCCATCACCGCCGGGTCAATTCCCTCTTTTTGATGGACGCTTTCAATCAGCCCTTTGATCTGATCCACATCTTCCTGGGTGAGCGGTTTCATCCCGGTGGTATCCACCCCGTGACTTCCACCATTGGAATACATCACGTCGCCGCCCTTTGCGTCCTGATCCCCCTTGTTCGGCTTCATGGCCTTTTCCAACCCCTTATCCAGTTCACTCCTTAAAACCGGCAACGTATAACCGCTCTGCTTCTGGAAATCGTCTTTTAACAGGGACGAGAGGAAATCCCAGCAGGCATCTTTACTGGTGGTAGTGGCACTCATGGCAAGACTGATCTGCTCGGAAATGGAACTCGCGCCCTTGCCGTCCGCACTCGGATATCCGACGATGGCGATCGGCTCTCTAAATGCGCCGTATCTGGCATACTGATAAGAATCGGCCGCCGCCAGATAAAGCGGATACAGCAGGGACTTATCCTGATAATACCAGTTTTCCTGATCCGGATCATAATCGTCATTCTTGGTATCTTTCGGGAATTTCTTGCTCACTTCTAACAGCTGATAGAAATCCTCATTCTGGAAGTCCGCCTTCTGCTTTTCCCAATCAATGAAACGATCGGCGTTAAACATCAGAAGCATCTGGAACAGAGAATCACGCGGGACACTGAACCCAAATAGCTTGTCGTAAGAAACATGCATGCCATCCGCCATTTGCTGCATGGTCTGAATCGTCCAAGGCTTCATCTTATCGGCATATTTCTTCTTTACTGCTAGCGTATTAACGCTGAAGAAGGGGATGACCTCGTATATCTTTCCTCTGGACCGATAGGCATCAAAGACATTGGTATAATATTTGGTCTTGTCCAGGAACCCCTCTTTTTCAAAACGGGAATCGAGAGGCTCAAAGATGCCCTTCGCATAATAGCTTTCTTTTGGCATATTGGCATCCATGACGACCAGGTCCGGCGTATTTCCCGAAATAATATCATTGTTTAACGGGCTGGAACCGACTCCTGTATTTTCATTGTATTCCGTTGTATAGCTCTTTAGGCGGATACGGTACTGGTCATTCTTCTTATTAAAATTGATCACGGCAGCGCGAAGGTTGGCACTCATCCAATCATTATAGGCCATGATGAGTTCCTTCTTGTCCTTCACATCCTTCGGATCCACCTTGGTTAAAAGAGAGATTACGGAAGGATCTCCTTCTCCATTCTCACCGGAAGAAGCCGACTGTTCCGTGCTTTCATATCGAATGAGAAATTTACCGTCACCTAGAGAGATCAGGCTGTCCACTGTCTGCGTCATTAAGTTGGAGGAAACAAAATCACAAATTTTATGAGCCGTTTTGTCTCCGAAATTCCAACCGTAGAGGTCAGTTTCATTTCCGCTTCCCATGGTCACGAAATCATAATCCGTCCCCGTCCCCGGCACCAGAGCGGCGTAACTGAGTTCCGGCATCTCCTTCGTCAGCTTCAGAGGCTCTCCTTCCTCCTTCCACGTCTCCATATTCAGCCTGCTCAACGTTTCTGTGGAAGCGTCTGACGTATCATAACGATAGAGCCTGCCTTCCTTGTCCACCATGAGCTGATCGCTGTTGTTTCCCTCCTTTGACTGGGAGATGGTGCTTTTCAGACTGCCGTCCTGGTCACTCAGAATGTAATTTCCCGTTAAATCCGAAAGCAGCAGTCCCTTCCCCTCCAGATAAAGAAGGCTATTGGTATAATAGGTGCCGATATTCGGATCCTTGAGCGCCTTTTCCCCCAGCTTGACGGAAAAGAGCTGCTTGCCGGACGGATCCAGTTTGACGAGCGAATACTCGTCCTGCACCACATTTGCCTTCCCGGAGGCATCTCCGGAATCTCCGGCATCACTGGTATGCGGATCTTCCTTTACGTCTTCATAAGCAGGCGTCTTATCGATTACCAGATAGGCATTCCCCTCCTGGTCAAAAGCGGTTGCCGGATAATAATACTCATACCCCTTCGGTGCTTTGGGGAGTTCTACCTTCTTGACATCCGTGCCGTCCTCTTTCATGTGAACAATCACATTTTCAGCATCGGAAGCCATGCCGCTCTTCTGGTCATAATCATAATGAGTGGCAAAGAAATAGATCCTTCCCTTGCTATAGGACAGGGTGCTGATATCATTCGCAAGCACCCCTGTGTCCTTCATCGGTACAACGGTTTCCCGGTATACCTGATCCTTGATCGCGCCGTCCTCCTTCTTGTCTCCTGTACTGCCTCCTCCGGAAGAACCGCAGGCCGCCATGGACAGCGACAATGACGCAATTAAAATTCCCGAAAGCAAACGTTTTTGAAATTTCATTCCCCTTCCTTTCTCTCCGGTTTTGACCGGTGCATTCCTCTATAAGATCTTTCGCTATACCCGAATCATCCGTTTTTCTTCTTCTTTTCCGCTCTGCGTGCCTGGATATCATAGATCTTATCCTGCACCTTCTTTACCAGTTGCGCCGTCGTCCAAGTTTTATTTCTGTAAAGCGACACCACAAAGGCACAGAGCACCAAGGTCGGATAAGCAAGCAACAGGCACTCTAAGATGAAAATAAAAGCCAGTTCCTCTTCCAGTCCTCTAGCGATATTTTCCCAATAAGGATAATGAATGGAAATCAGCTGCATGGATCTTGTGCCATATTCACCGATTACCTTCATCAGGGCGGTATTGCGAAAGCGTACCGTATTGTCCACAATCTTCGCATCTGCAGGATCATACCCTGCCTGTGCCAGAACCAGTCCCTTTGCAAAACCGTCCACAGGATTTGGCATCAGAATTTCGATGCAGTTGATTCCCCCGACGGGTTCTGCTTCCGGTGTACTGCCTCCTCCGCTTCCGGAATCACTACCACCTCCCTGTCCCGGACTGACGTGAACGGAAGGGTTGGAGGAACCTCCCGAACCGCCGCTCGTACCTGCACCGGCGCTGCCCGCATCATTGGTCGTGCCGGAAGCGCTTGTGGAACCTCCGGTGGTACTGCCCGTGCTCGCCTGTCCGGATTCCGAGGTGCTTGTACTTAAGCTCCCTCCCGTGCCGGTAGCACCTGTCCCACTTGCGGTATCTGTGGTGGCCGACCCCGTGGCACTGCCCGCTGCACTCCCCGTCCCGATAGCGCTTGCCGTTCCTGCTCCACTGCCCGTCCCGGTAGCGCTTGCCGTCCCGGTCGTTCCCGCTGTTCCTGTTGTCACGGCACTGACAAGAAGAGGACTCTCCCTGTGCGCAACCACCGAATGCGAATGAGAGATCCGTAATACTCCCTGTGCACCCAAAGCACCGACCCACGGATCCAGTCTTACCTCCTCCTGAAGAGAAGCCAGGATGCTGCGGAGACGAGCCACCTGTCCGTTCCCCCCTGTATCACCCGCTGGAGCAACACCGGTAGAGTCGTCCTTCGGGACAAAACCGCCTCCCCCGAAGCTGCCATACTTCTGCAGCATCGCATAGTCTACAAAGACAAGGCTCTGCGATAATCCGGCTGCCTTTTCCAACCTTCCGGTCGGCTTTTTCACCACCCCCCGGATGTAAAAGGGAAGGCCTCCGATTTCCACGGTCTGCCCCACGATATTGGAAGAGCCGAATAGCTGCCAGGCCGTATCTTCATCCAGTACGATCCCGTCCTTCATATCCAGACTTGTGTTCAGGTATTGACCGCTTAAGAGGGTCAGGGGATGAAAGAGGAAAAAATCTCCGCCGACACCGACTGCATTTACCGTCAGCGTCTTTCCTTCCCGGTTCAGGGTGATCTGTCCTTCCGCACTGTATGCCATCACCAGCTCTCTGCCGGAAGATTTCTTCTCATCTTTGCCGATTGCCTGCTCCGTCAGAGCCTGCGTGAGCTTCCAGGCCAGCTCTTTTACACTGTCTTCCGTAATCTTCTGGTCTTCCGTAAAAAAGATGCTGATTTGTGCCACATCGTGATTTTTGGACCATCTCGCCGCCGCATTCTGATCCGGCAGGGAATTCTGTAGCGACAGACGAAAGCATTGCAGAATGCTCCACAAAAGGAGGGAAAGAGCTGCTGTCAGAAGCTGTATTTTTTGTTTCCCGGACAGATGATTTCTGCCAGGGAATTTAGGTTTATTGTGCATCCGCATTCGACAGTCTCACCTGATCTCCCGCCTTTACGGGGGCTGTGCTGGTCGTGATGACGTAGGTATCGTAGCTGTCCTCCAAAACCGCATTGATGGCGGTCTTGGTGTCGTCACTGGCTAATACTTCCACATCCAATCTCTTGGCAATATAACGGTTCCCGAGCGGAGACGATTTAGAGGAAACGATCAGGACAAACTTTCCGTTATTGTCCTCACGAATGGAAGAATTCGGTACTACCATATCGTAATCCTTGGACGATTCTCCCATCTTCACACTCACTGACTGCCCGTTCTCCACCTCCGGTGATTTGACGAGAAAAGTCAGCTTCCGCATGGTTGTAGGGTTCTCCTGGTCAGGCGAGATGGACTTTAACTTTGCGGAGAATTCGGTGTACTGCCAAGGATTTTGCGGCTGCGCTTCGTCTCCGACATGAAGCTTCTGCGCCTGTTCTTTTTTGACCGTAAAACTGAAGGTCATGTCCTGTCCCGCCCTCTGTATCACCGCCACCGGCGTATCTGCAGAGGTTTGCTGTCCCGCAGAAAGGGCTAGCGAAGAGATCGTTCCGTCAATCGGGGCATCAATCGTCGCTCCGATCGCTTTTTTCTTCATTTCTGCCAGATCCTGTTCGAGATTGGCGATATTCTCTTTCTGACTGTTGAGATCAATCTCGGTTCCGATCCCTTTGGTGACCTCCTCCTTGTCCTTCTGCGCCTTCTCCAGATCCTTCTTGGCACAGGTCTGCATATAGGTAAGGGTCGCCTGCTTCTTTTCATTATCTTTCGACAGCTGTGCCGCATAAGTCGTTAACTGGGATTTGATGCGCGCCTGATCCTCCTGCAGTCTTTTTAAATGATCGATGCGGTCCTGATCCGCCTCTCTTTCCGCCCTCGCTAACTGTTGCGTGATTAACGCCGCTTCATACTCCGGCGTCAGAAGGTCATAGGCCTGATCGGCCTGTGCAATCGCACCTGCCTCGGTGAGAAGCGCAATCTGATCATCAATCATATCTAAAAGCGTCTGCGCCGCATCTACGGCATCATTTGCCTCTTTTAGCTTTTTTTGATAGGAATCTAAACTCTTCTGTTTGCCCTTCCGCACATCCGTAATGGTTTCATCATCGATGTCTCCGGTAAAAAGAGCCTTTTTATACGCCGTTCTCGCATCTTCCAACGCCTTCTCTTTGGTTTTGATCTCGTCCGATTTGGCGTCTTCCAGATAATAAATGGTATCTCCCTTCTTGACCTTAGCCCCCACCTTGAGTGCAACCGAAGCGATGGTTCTGGTCTCCGTCACCATCACATTATAAGGGTCGTCTGCACTCAGCGTGCCGGTCCCCCTGATCTGCGGAGAAATCGAACCGGACGTAATATTGGTGGTCGCCACTTCCGGTAACGTATAATTCATAAATGTATTCGAAAACAGCGTCAGAATTAACATGATCACCAAAAACGCAATGATGGCATTCTTGAGATGATCCTTCCGTTTTCTAAGCTTCTGCTCCTCTGTTTCCTGCACCGCGCTTTTCTGCCCTTCCGTTTCCGGTGCCTGTGCCTTCACTTCTTCCATCTCTCTCCTCCTACCCATCAGACAGAATCGACCTGTCTGTAATAAACTGTATCAGACCTCTCTGTGCCGAACTGGATCAGACCTTCCTCAACTTCATTACCCCTTTGTGCCGCCCTGATAAGTGATCCCTTCCACCAGGTACTCCTCTCCGTATAAAAACATGAAGAGCGGAGGAATCATATAGATCACCGCAACCGCAAATGCAAGCGAAATTTCCCCTGAATTGATTTTAGATAGAAACACCGACAGCGGATGCATCTCTTCATCGGACAGCAGAATCAAAGGCTGTTCCACCATATTCCAGTAGTCGATAAAAATCAAAATGGCGATGGAGAACAATCCGCTTTTACAAAGCGGCAAGCAGATTTGTGAAAACACCTGCCATTCCCCTGCTCCATCAATCTCCGCCGCTTCCATCACCGAAACCGGGATTCTCCGAATGAATTTGGTTAAAAGATAAACCGCAAAGGGAGAAAAGATCCCCGGCAGCCAGATGGCCCATCTGGTATTGATTAAATGCAGCCAGTTTGAGATCAGATAATTCGGCACAAGGGTCACCTGATATGGCATTAGCATCAGGATGATGTAGGCAAAAAAAATCACTTCTTTCACCCTTCCCGAATATCTGGCAAAACCATAAGATGCCAGGGCCGCCACCGCCAGCTGAAAAATCACGATCGGCACCACATAAATGACTGCATTCCAGAATTTAAACAAATAGGCGGGAGATTTAAACATCACTGTGAAATACTGCGCAAAGGTCACCATGTCCGGAATAAATTTCAAATTCACGGTTTTTTCGACAAAAACATGGCTGCCCGTATCCGATGTTTTAAAAATCGCGCCGTAGTTGGCATTGATCTCTGAAACCGACATAAAAGAATTGGTAAAGGTCAGTACGATCGGTAACAGGAAAAGAACTGCGAAAAAAGCACAGGCAAACGTTCCTGCCCAGATTTCGATCTTTCCGATTCGCAGCTTCCTCTTGTGTACCGCAATTTGCTTCCTGTGCTCTCTCTTTTCCGATTTGGTGAGCTCTCTGCGAGGAATCTGCACCTGAAAGCGCTCTTCCTCTCTTCTTGCTCTTTCCACCGGATCGTCCAGCCACCTGTTCTGCGGCGCACGCTCGATAATTGCTTCTTTATATTCCCCTTCTATAAATGAATGAAACATCAGCCCTCTACATCCTTGCCGTAAACATCTTCAAAACGGAACATAATAAATACCAGTACAATAATGACTGCAGACATGATAATGGCGGCGGTGGACAGTGCCTGGTAGTCCAAAGATTGAAACTTATTATTCATATAATGCTGCAGCATATATAACGATTCATAGGGATAATCCCCCGTGAGCAAATAAATTTCTCGAAACACCTTGAACGAATTGATGAGCGACATAATCGTTACAAAAAGAATGGTTGAGGAAATATAACGCATTCTGATTTTCCAGAAAATCTGCCATTTGGTTGCGCTCTCAAGCTCTGCTACCTCAATCACATCCTGCGGAACCGAAGAAAGTGCCGCCATGAAAAGAATCATATTATAACCCAGATTTTTCCAAAGAAACAGGACCACAATGATGACCTGCGCATGCACGGTATTAAACCAGTCGATTTTATGGGCGGCATCAATCAGGTTTAAATGAATGAGCACCTCATTGATCGTGCCATTATAATGAAACAGCACCTGCCAGATCAGGACAATCGATGCAACCGGAACCATCATCGGCGTTAGGAAGAAGGTTCGAAACTGACTCTTCATTCGAATTTTGGATTCCATAATCACTGCAAGAAGAAGAGACAGCATGACTGCGAGCGGCACTGCCGTAAAAGAAAAGCGAAGTGTATTCCATCCCGCCCTCTTAAAGGCGTTGTTATCCCATACGTTGATAAAGTTCTGGATCCCGACAAATTCCTTCTGGATTGGATTGTTCACAAAGGCATAAAAGATGATGACACAAAAGGGAAGCAGAAAAAAAGTCAGCACTCCCAAAAGGGACGGCGAAAGAAAGAGCCAGGAAATTCTTCCCTTGCGCTTCTCTTTTCTGGAAATTCCCGTTTTTTCCTGCCGAAGGCCTCTGGTTCTTCTGGCATTCTGGCGGATTGTTTTTTTCAACCCACTTTTCTGTCTGAATCTAATGCTCACTTTATCCCTTTATCTGTTTGATCAAAAATGAAATCTCAATTTTTAAACGAGTGGACCGGAGCGGGGATTCTACCGCCCCTGTTCACAAAGGCGTTACACGAAAAAGAATTGACCGGCATGATGGGCGCATATCCGAGAAGGCCGCCAAATTCCGCCCTGTCTCCTACGCCCTTGCCAATCACCGGAATCAGGCGCACGGCACTCGTCTTCTGATTCACCATCCCAATCGCCATCTCGTCTGCAATGATCCCGGAAATCGTCTCTTCCGAAGTGTCTCCCGGAATGGCAATCATATCTAACCCCACCGAACAAACACAGGTCATCGCCTCCAGCTTTTCCAGTGTAAGAGCGCCGGCGCCCACCGCTTCGATCATCCCCCGGTCTTCACTGACCGGGATAAAGGCGCCGGAGAGTCCACCCACATAGGAACTGGCCATGATTCCACCCTTTTTGACCTGATCGTTTAAGAGTGCTAACGCTGCCGTTGTGCCTGGCGCCCCTGCCTTCTCCAGACCGATCTCCTCCAAAATTTCCGCAACGGAATCACCGATGGCCGGTGTCGGCGCAAGCGAAAGGTCGACAATCCCAAACGGCACCTGCAGCAGGGAAGAGGCTTCTTTCGCTACAAGCTGCCCCACCCTGGTGACCTTGAACGCCGTCTTCTTGATGGTTTCGCAAAGTGTCTCGAAGTCAGCTCCTCTCACGTTCTCCAACGCCTTCTTGACGACCCCAGGGCCGGAAACCCCCACACTGATGACGGCATCTCCTTCTGTCACTCCGTGAAAAGCCCCCGCCATAAAAGGATTATCATCCGGCGCATTGCAAAAGATTACCAACTTACAGCAGCCAATCGAGTCTTTTTGGGCTGTCAGCTCGGCAGTTTTCTTTACCTGTTTCCCGAGAAGCCGGACCGCATCCATATTGATTCCCGTTTTGGTCGAAGCGACATTGACAGAGGAACAGACCAGCTCGGTTTGCGAAAGCACCTGCGGAATCGATTCGATTAACATCCGATCCGCTCCTGTCATGTGTTTGGACACAAGGGCAGAATACCCGCCGATAAAATCCACGCCGACCGTATGCGCTGCGCGGTCTAACATGCGGGCAATTTGGATATAATCTTCTTCTTTCCTGCAATTTCCCGCAGCCAGAGCAATGGGCGTAACGGAAACTCGTTTATTGATAATCGGAATACCGAATTCTCTTCCAATCTCATTTCCTACCTTAACCAGATTTTCCGCCTGACGGCAGATTTTATCATAAATCTTTTGTCCAAAGGCAACCGGATCCTCACTGGCACAGTCGAACAAACTGATACCCATCGTGATGGTTCGAACATCGAGATTTTCCTTCTCAATCATCTCATTGGTTTCAAAGATTTCTTTTTGATTCATCATGCCTGAATTTTCCTCACAAAGAGCTTAGATACGATGCATGGCTTCAAAAATTTCTTCTCTCTGGCATTTCACGGTCACACCCAGTTCTCTGCCGATTTGATCCAGTCCCTCCGCCATATCGTCAAAGCTAAGGTCTACCTTGGAGCAGTCCACAATCATCAGCATATTGAAATATCCTGAAACAATGGTCTGCGTAATATCAAGGATATTGATTCTCTTTTCCGCCATATAAGCACCGACTCTGGCGATGATACCAAAGGTATCCTTTCCAACAACTGTCACAATCACCTTTTGCATCTGCATCTTCCTTTCAAACTGTGAGGATTTCTGAGGGAGCAAATCTGGTTGCAACCCCTAGGTGAAAATCGCCGGCATGATAGGCATTATCGCTCATTTCAATCTCTACCCGTACCGTCTCATAAGCCAGTTCCGGAAGGTTGTTCTGCTCACTTAAGTGCCCCAGCAAAACCCCCTTTAGATGGTCGTGTAAGAGCCGGATCAGCAACCGGGAAGAGGCATCATTGGACAAATGCCCGTTGTCACTTAAAATCCTCTGCTTCAGATAATACGGATAGGGCCCCGCCTGTAACATGCGAAGATCATAGTTTGCTTCCAGTAGAAGGGCATCCATCCCCTGCAACCGATCCACTAAATAATCATCATAGCAACCCAGATCGGTTGCGACTGCGACCTTTTTCCCCTGACAGGTCACCCGGTAACAGACCGGTTCCAGTGCATCATGCGAAATGGCAAAAGGATCCACCTGCAAATCACCGCATAGAACCGGTGTATCCGCATGGATGAGCGTCATTTTCCTCTCCTCCATCGTATTTTTCTTGTCGTACTTCCGGATTCCCTGCAGTGTCCCTCCGGTTGCATAGACCGGAATGTCTCTCTTATTTAACAGAGGAAAAAGACCGCTCACATGATCGCTATGTTCATGGGTTAAAAAAACGGCATTGATATCCGATAGATCCAGATCCAGCAAGTGCAGTCCCTCTTCAATCTTCTTGCGGCTGACCCCTGCATCAATGAGGATATGCGTTTGTTCACTTCCGATATAGATACAGTTGCCGTTGGAACCACTTGCAATGCTTGCTAATCTCATTTCTTCGCCCAATAAATCTCAATCCGATCCCCCTCCTGCAACACCTGCATATAATTCGGGGTACTGCCATTTAACTGTGTGACGATACTCCTGCCATCCGGCTTTGAGAGATCAAAATCAATATAATCAAATACATCGACAAAAATATATTCCAGTTTCCCTTGCAGTGTGATCGGCGAATCATTGACAATCACATGCAGATCCTTGGAAAGCGTAGGACCCGGGGCTCCTCCCTGATGGTCAAACACGCCTCCCGTCGCCTGGTGAAATGCCTCTGCCTTCTCGTTCACTGCCGCTTTGTGCTCCACGACAGTAGAGTCCTCTTCCGACATTTCCTCTGTGTCTTCTTCCTGCTCCGCATCCGGAAAATTCCGGTAAGCGTCCATGATCAGATCATCCCGATTTCCAAATTTTAGCTGAAAATTCTCATAGACCTTGGTATCGGCATCCGCACGCTCATGATTCACGAAGACCACCACTTCAGGCGTTAGCGGAATATCCAGAAGCTGTGCAATCTGTCCTGCCGTATCATATTCCTTGATCTGTACCTGATCCCCCTCCTGAATATCATACAGTTCCGATTTCGGCTCCCCGTTTGCCGTGGCGAAATGGGGCAACTCCACCATCTTGCCATCCAGTTCCACATGCAGTTTGTCGATATATTCGGCTAACGAGGCAATTCTTAAATGTCCTGCTTCTCCTGCCGTAGAGCGTTCCACATCAATCACATCATTGGCATGAATATGCGTGTGAATGGAAGAGAGTCTGCCATTGACTCGAATGACGGCCGCCTCTCCCGCCGTTCCTCTGACCGTCCTCTCTTCTCCGTTTACGGAGAAATGCAGTTCCTTTCCTCTTTTCGGGAAGAGATCCTCATTCGGAAAAGATGCCTGAATGGCGGCGTCCGCCACTGTCAATTTGCCGTTATCATAGATCTTGGTCTGTATTCCGTTGAAAGATACAAAGACGAAATTATTGGTTTCTTCATAGAAACTGATGCAAATTCCAACCGGCGTCACCATCAGAGAATCATGCGCCACCTCATCCTGCTCGGGGAAGATGATATTCTTCATGACTTCCTCCCCCCGAAGCGCCACACGCTCTTCCGGTATTCCCAACCTGGCGGCGATTGCCTTGGTATACCCCGGCACACAACCGCCTCCGCCGACGACAAAGACCGCCTGCACCGGTCTGTCTCCGTTTAGCTGCAGGATCATCTCGGTCGCATGATCCGCCATTAACTCCACCTGGGTATGGATCATGTTCTGAATTTCTTCGGCCGTGATGGTTTTCTCCAGGCCCATGACATCGTAAAAGGTCACAGTCGGCTTCGTGCTTCCCTCAATCTTGATCTGATCCGCCGTATGAAAGTCCACCAGACAATTCTGAGCAATGATTTCCGTCAGATGATCTCCCGCTTCCGGAATCATTCCATAAGCAATGATCGTTCCTTCACTTGTCACGCAAATATCGGAAGTCCCTGCTCCCACGTCAATCAAAGCCATATTGAGGCTTCTGAACTTCTCGGGAATCGCCACGCGAATCGCCGCAATCGGCTCCAGGGTCAGATTCGCCACATGCAGCCCCGCCCTTTCACAGGCCGTATACAAACCGTCCACCACGTCCTGCGGAAGAAAGGTGGCAATGACATCCACGCCTGCCTTTAAGAGGTTGTGTCCCTCCAGATTCACAATGGGTGCGCCGTTCATATAGAAATGCCTGACCGTATATCCTACCAGAAAAAATTTCTCATCGCTCTTGTATTTCTGCACGAACTCGGCATAAGCAGCTTCCACCGCACGGGACTCCAGATGATAGATGTCCTCCTGTGTGATATTTTTTTCTTCCTCGTACTCTTCTTCATAAAGAGCCTGCACCGTTCGAAGCACGCGTCCTGCAGCAGCAATGCATACATCCGTCAGTTCAATTCCTGTCTCCCTCTCCAGTTCCTCCTTGACCGAAAGGATGGTGGAAGAAACCTTTGCAATATCATGAATCTGCCCGTCCAGCATGGCTCTGGTTTCATGCAGTTTCACCTTCTGCGCCATGACATGGAACTTGTTTTCCTGCTGATATCCAATGGTACCGACCACACTTCTGGTACCGATATCCAGACCGAACACCACCTTTTCCTCTTTTTGGCTTCTTGTAATCAAGTTCTCTCCCCCAATTTTTCATCCACCTGGCGGCAGGCATCTGCAAATGTCCCGCCGTTTTCGATCACAACGTCTGCGTGTGCAAAAAAAGTTTCTTCTGGTAACTGGTTGGCAAAGATGCCGTTTATTCGCCCCTCACTGTATCCTCTTTCCTTCTGTAACCTTTTTCTCCTGACGTCCCTTGGCGCATGAATAAACCATATTTCATCCACGATTTCTTCATAGCCGCATTCAATCAAAAGCGCTGCCTCAATAAAGAAGAACCGCACCTTTCCCCTTCTCTTTTCCGCTTCGATTTCCGATTGGATGGTTCCCCTGACCGCCGGATGCAGAATCAGATTGACTTCTGAAAGCAAGTTCCCGTTATGAAAAATCAGCTCCGACATTCGAACGGAATCAATCTTCCCGTTCTCTTGCAAAATCCGCCTCCCCAGTAAGCGAACCAGATCCTCGTAACAGCTTCCTCCCGGCTCTTCCAGCTCTTTTGCAATGGCATCGGCAAATAGAATTCTGCAGTCATACCTTGATCCAATATATTGTAAAAGACTGCTTTTGCCGGACCCTACGCCTCCGGTGATGCCGATGATTTTCATAAGCACTCACCTGCTCTTCTCATTTTGCCTCATACCAGTCTGTTCCCTCATGGCAGTCCACTTCCAGCCTTACCTTCAACTTTGCCGCATGCTCCATCTCATAAGACAGGATCTCTCCCGCTCTTTCTCTGTCCTTCTCCGGCACTTCTAACAGCAGCTCATCATGAATTTGCAAACACATCCTGGCGTCCGGAAGTTCTCTCTTTAACCTTTTAAAGACGCGAATCATTGCGATCTTCATGATATCCGCTGCGCTTCCCTGGATCGGTGCATTCATTGCAACCCGTTCGCCGAATTTTCTTTGCATAAAATTGCTGCTTCCAAACTCCGGCACCGGTCTTCTTCTATGGAATAAGGTAGAGGCGTAGCCATTTTCCTTGGCTTCTTTTACTGCTTTCTCCTGGTATTCTTTCACTCCGGGATAGGTGGCAAAATATTTATCCATATAGGATTTCGCCTCTTCTCTGGAAATACGAAGATCATTGGAGAGACCAAAAGAACTGATGCCGTAAACAATCCCGAAATTCACCGCCTTGGCATTTCTGCGCTCATCCGGTGTCACATCCTCAAAACTTTTATGAAAAACCCTGGCCGCTGTCATCCGGTGAATATCCCGGCCTTCCTCATAGGCTTCCATCAAGCCGGCATCATCCGACATGTGTGCCAAAATCCGCAATTCGATCTGGGAATAATCCGCATCCACAAATATCCATCCCCCCTGTGGCACGAAGACTTTTCGAAGCAGCCTCCCTTGCTCGGTCCTCATGGGAATATTCTGCAGATTCGGCTCAGCGGAGGAAAGTCGCCCCGTCGCTGTGATCGTCTGATGATAAATCGTATGAATCCTGCCATCCGCTTCAATAAAAGCGGAAAGCCCGTCGGCATAGGTGCTTTTTAATTTTGCCAGCGCCCGGTATTCGAGAATCTTTCGTACCAGCGGATATTTCACTGCGAGCTCTTCGAGCACATCTGCAGCCGTGGAATAACCGGTCTTTGTTTTTTTACCACCCGGAAGACCCAGTTTCTGAAACAGGATTTCCCCGAGCTGTTTGGGCGAATTGAGGTTAAAAGTCTCCCCTGCTCCCTCATAAATTTCTTTTTCCAATGCGGCAATGCTTTTTCCAAGCGTGTTTCCATATTCTTGCAGCGCATCTCTTTTGCAAAGAATGCCGTTCCGCTCCATTTCGTAGAGAATATAGGTGAGCGGCATTTCAATCTCCGTAAACAGAGACCATTCCTTCGCTTCCAATAACTTCTTTTTCAGCACTGCAAGTGCGAGATGGGCGATTTTTGCCTGACCTGCCGCATAGGCAAGCAGCTCCTCTTCCGGAATATCCGAAAGAGAGCGGGATGAAAAGAGTTCCTTAAAACTTGGCACACTGAGAGAGAGATATTCTGAGGCAATGTCTTCCGCCGTATAATCATTCTTTAACGGATTTAGCAGATAGGCGGCAATCAGAATATCAAAGACTTTCAGCACCCGTCCGGTACTCACACTGCCTGGTATGTCCTCCTTTTGCCTCATCTCCTGCGGGGTAAAAAAATGCCATGTATTTTTTGTATCAAAGGCGCTGAGAATACAGTCCGAATGATCCGCCAGATCCTCCATTTTTTCCCTTAAATACGCCGTTGTCAGTTCGCTGCCACAAACCAGGCAGTAGGTCTTCTCTTCCTCAAAATGAAGCGCAAGACAAAGGACATTCGACTCCTCCTGCAAGTTCTTCTCTCCCAAGAAAAAATATCCGCAGACCTTAGCTTCTTTGGCCTCCTGAAAAACCCGATCCGCCTCCTCTATGCTTGCAATCTTCACTACCTGCGCTGCATCCGCAGGATCTGTCTTCCTGCTGTCTTCCGTCTCAAAACGGTGAAGCAGATTTTTAAAATTCAGCCTCTTGTATAGAGTATAAGCCTCTTCTGTGAAAAAATTGTGTACCTTTGCCGATTCATAATCCAAACCGATTCCACAGTCCGTCTGAATGGTCGCCAGCCGCAAGGACAGATCGCAAAGATCTCTATTTGCAAGAAGCGACTCTCGCACCGCCTTCCTGGAAATTTCTTCCAGGTGCGCATAAATTCTCTCAATGGATCCATAGGTCTGCATTAAAGAAAGCGCCGTCTTTTCTCCGACTTTGGGAACTCCCGGGATATTATCTGCCGTATCCCCCATCAAGGCTTTCAATTCGATAAACTGCGCCGGGCTGAGTCCGATCTTCTCCTGCACATCGCTTGCATAATAATGTTCGATGGTCGTCTTTCCCATTTTGGTGCGGGGCAGATAGATGCAAATATGCACATCCGCAATCTGTAACAGATCTCTGTCTCCCGATACAAGGATGACCTCATTGCCGTCTGCCTGTGCCTGTTTGGCCAGACTACCCAGGATGTCGTCTGCTTCCAGTCCTGCCTGCTCGATTCTGCAGACTCCCATCGCATCCAGAACTTTCTTTAGCAGTGGCACCTGTTCCTTTAATTCTTCCGGCATGCCCTTTCTGGTACCCTTATAAGCCTCGTACATTTCATGGCGAAAGGTCGGAGCATGTACATCAAAGGCAACCGTCAAATAATCCGGCTTTTCTTCCTCCATCAATTTAAAAAGAATGGTCAAAAAACCGTACACTGCTCCGGTATGTGCCCCTTCTGCATTCGTTAAATCGGGCAGTCCATAAAAAGCCCGGTTTAAGATACTGTGACCGTCAATCAGTAAAACTTTGCTCATAATATTCGCCCGGCAAGCCAAATCATCACAACAGCACCGACCAGAACAAGGGTCTGGAGCGCAAATGAAATATTTTGTAAAATATTCCTGACCTTCAGACGGTGCTCCGCCTCTTCCATCTGTGTGTTCATCTCCCGGATCAGATTGAAATCGCCACTCTCCTCCAACTTTTGCAGACCGACCTTAACCAAGAGTTGAATCGTCAGTTCCTCTCTGCAATCTGGGCAAGTTTTGACATGATGAAGGAACTCTTCCAACTGCCAGTTGTCCATCCGGTCATTCAAATACTCGGGAATAAGATGCTCTGCTTCGTTGCAGTTCAAATGTCCTGCCTGTCTCTTTCCATATTTTGTATTTTCAGAACCTACTGGAGATATTCTACACGAAATGTGGTGGATTGGAAAGACCGGATTCTGCCGCCTCCCGTGGGAAGAGAAAAGAAAGAGTCCCCGGGCACTCAAACAAAAAGAAGCCCCTGCCGATGACAGATGGCAGAGGCTCCCGGGTCCAATCGTTTTATTTAGAGTCCAAAGCTCCCGTTTTCTTCGCTTTCGTTAATCACATAGTAGACGCGGTCTTCTTCCGGTTTTACATAGAGTTCCATTTCCTTCAAATCGGAAATCTCTCTCTTATAATCATAGATCCATTTGTTTTTCATGTTTTGAACAAGTTCATCGTAAGAAATGGATCTGTCTCCGTACTGAAGCACGATGTTCGCTTTGCTGCTCTTTTTCGCTGCCATTGCCTTTCCTCCTCTAGTAAACCTTCTACTTCCCGCAACAACCCATACACAATGATCAATTATGTTTCAATTGTACTCGTATCTTTGTGAAAGTCAACCAATGGTACTCAACTATTCACGGTGCTATAGCCAAAACCATTACAAATTGCATCAATCGGCATCCCTTCTTTGCACATCGGGCAACGATCGGCAGAAGCGGTGATATACTCCGGCACATCTTCTTTTGAAAACAGTCGGTGAATCGGCATTCCCGCCACCGTATCCACGGTAGAGAAAATAGCCGAAACCCCTGTGATTTCGCCGCCGTAATAACGGATTCCCTCAATGGCACTTCGCAACGTCTTCCCTGTTGTCGTACTGGCTAACAGAAGGAGTACGTGCTTGTCCTTGATCATTTTCCTTACGTTATCTCTAAAAATCATCTGACCGTAAGAATCATATTCCGGCGTCATGATGTAAATGGTCTTGTGATGGTTCATCGACTGAATCCCATGCCTTGTCAGTTCATCCGCCAGATATGCTCCAATGACCTCGCTGTTATCCATGCAGATAATGGTATCCACCACCGTAGAAGCGACATAATCAAAGGCAAGCGCCTCCGCCGTTGCTCTTGCTTCCGACTGACGTGATTTCATGGTCGTCATATCAATGTAATGATTGATATGAGAATTCGGCGTCATGAAATGCCCCGGAATCACCGTGAGAAACACATTCGGAAAGCGCTTGGAATACACCTTCACATAGTCTTGCATGTAACCCCTCCTTTGTCTTTCTGTGCCGAAGGGGAAGACCCCATTCGTTCACCCTCCGGCAAGAAACTCTATTTACTGCCCAAATGTACTATAGTGCTTGCCACCCCAGTACATAGGGCTTGCCACCTCTGCTTTTTCTCCTAGTTCCACTCCTTGCAGAATGTATTCCTTGAATTTCTCAAACCCCGTACGATCAACAATATATCCGATATGCTCCTTATGCTCTACCGCATTGGGATCAATAAATTCTTCAATATAAGCATAGCCGTTTTTGATGATTTTGACTACACTCTCTTCATCCGCCCATTTGATGAAGTCCTCTGCAAGGCGGGGATTTCTTTTCCCTGTTCTGCCCAGAAGAACAATTCGGAAATAGTGTTCCCTACTTCTGGTCCAGGCTCTGGTCGGACAGTAATGCACGCAGACACCGCAGCCCACACACTTCTGTGTATCTCTCACAATTTTGCCATTGACCACGGACAAAGCTCCTACCGAACGCCTTTTACACATATTCACACACTGCTTGCAGGTCACGCAGCGATCCGGATTGTACTGCGGTTCCGTCATGCCGATAATACCATAGTCATCCATTCTCACCTTGGCACAGTCGTTAGAACACCCGGTGAAAGCCACCTTCACATGACGATCATTGGGAAAAATCTCATGATCGATCCGCAGCGCAAGCGCCTTGGTATCATAATTCCCGAACGGACAGAGTTTGGCGCCCGGACAGGCCACGATATTTCTGGTTCCGGAAGAATCGAAGCCCGTTTCCTTCTTTCCCTGCACAATTTGATAATGATCGATAATCGGCTGAATCTCTTTTTTCACCGCTTCCACGTCTTCCAGACGAATCTGCGGAATTTCAATTCCCTGCCTGTTGGTAATATTGACCGTGCCATCTCCATATCGATTGGCGATATCAATGACCTTTTGTAAAACCTTGGTATCGGCCGCCCCTCCCGGAATACGAATCCTGGCAGCCGTCTGTCCTCTGTTTTTCGACACCCGGAAGGCATGTTTTTTTAAATCGGGTACATGAATATCCAGTTTTCCCATTTGTTTTCTCCCTTAATCCACCATATTTCTGGCTTCCGTATACTGAAACACCGGTCCGTCCAGACAGATATAGGTGTCATTGATTCGACAGTGTCCGCATTTTCCTAAGCCGCAACACATCTTGCGTTCATAGGAAACAGTGATATTTTCATCCTTGAATCCTTTTTTTTGCAGCTCGATAATGGTGAATTTCATCATAGGAGGCGGACCGACGACCACCGCTCTGGCTTTTTCCGGATCCCGAAGCGGCAGATCCGCAATATATTTCGTAACCAGACCGATATTGCCATCGTAACCCTCCGGTGCCTGGTCCACTGTTAAAATCAAATGGATCTTCTTTTCCCAGTTTTTCAGATCTTCCCGAAAGAGCATATCCTCCGGGCTTCTGAAGCCCGCAATGGCATATTTATCGGAGGCATCCGGAAGGTTTGAAAGGGCTTCGATCACTCCTCTCACCGGGGACACGCCGGTACCGCCGGCCACTACAACGGTTTCTATCCCCTTATAGAGATCTACATCGAATCCGTTTCCGTAAGGTCCTCGCAGTAAGAGAGATTGTCCCTCATACTTCTCAAACACTTCTCCCGTGACACGGCCGACTTTCCGTATCGTTAAATCCACATAATCTTTTCCAATTCCGCTCACGGAGATCGGTGCCTCCCCGTATTTCGGCACGGAAACTTCAAAAAACTGTCCGGGCTTCACCTCGCCTTCAAAGTGCATCCGAAACGTATATTCCTTCTTGGTATGTCTGATGACCTCTTGAATCTCGGAAGGAAAGGGGATATACGCATTATTCATTCTTCGCTTCCTCCTTTACGGCAGCCGATACTTTATTGATGATTTGGGAGTAGGAAATATACTCCGGACAGACATCATCACAACGCCCACAACCCACGCACATATTTTCACCAAATCTCTTTTTATGGTCGCTGATCTTGTGCAACACCTTGAAGCGCATCCGCTCTCCCTGCGTGCGTCTGTACTGTCCTCCTCCTGCCACGTCCGTGAAACCGTCGACCATACAGGACGCCGCCACTCTGCGCCTTTCTCCCACCTTCCCATTATCCGTATAAAAGATATCCTGCATGGAGAAGCAAGCACAGGTGGGACAGACAAAATTGCATCTACCGCAGCCGATGCAGCGAGTCGTATATTCATCCCACAAAGGGTGCTTGATGATGGAAGCGGGCACCTCGTCCGGCACCTCCACCTTCGTTTTGGTTTCCGTCACATAAAAAGGAGTCACTTCTTCCTCTTTTGCAGACAGGGAAACGAAAGCGTCACGGAAGGACGGATCCAAAACTTGAAAACGATAGGTCTCCTTCGTCTTGTCAATGGAGAACACATAGCCTTCCTTCGTCTGATTGCTTCCCATGTCCACACAAAAACAGTTCTCGTACGCCTCCTGACAGCCAATCAACACGAATTTGAGAAGCTCTCTCCTCCTCTGATAAAAAGGATCCTTTTCTCTTCCGTTTTGCAAATAAATGGCGTCCTGCCTTCTCAGCGCATGGAGATCACAGCTCCTTAGGAAAACCAGAACCGGCCTCTCATCCATATCGGCAAGCTTGGTCTCCTTCTCTGTGAAAAAAAACAGAGTCTCCGACAACGGTGTCATGGCTTCTTTGAAAGCATAATCGGATTTCTTCAATAATTCGATCTCTCCCGCTTCGTTCACCTCGTCATACAACACCACATCGGTGTCTAAATGCCGTCCTTGCCCTTTTTTGAGCACCGGGGCAAAAATTCGGTACGACTTTTTCAGGTTCTCAATCAGATGTGAAAACCCCGTCTCATCCAATAGGTATCCCAATTTCCTTCCTCCTTTTTCTTACTTATCTGGCCAGTTTATATTGGAAAACGGCTTCCTCAGAAGGATCCTTCATCAGGCTGATTCCCAATATCTTTCTCAATAACTCTTTTTCCTTACACAAGTCCTCCGGTGATCCTCTGATCATAAAGTGTCCCTCCTGCATCACGATCATCTCATCCGAAACGGAAAATCCTTCGGCAATATCATGTGTGGTCATTAAGACCGTCTTTCCCTCTGCCTTTAATTCCTGCAGAATTTGACCAAGCCGCAGTCTGTGCCGAATGTCCATATAGGTGGCGGGTTCATCTAACAGCAGAAGATCCGCATCCTGGGCGATGGTCATGGCAAGATAAGCCAGCTGCCTTTCTCCCCCCGAAAGCTTCCTCAGCAGTGTGTTTTGAAGGGCGTCTATTCCCGTCATCTCAGAGGCCTTTGTCATGATCTGTCTGTCCTCTTCCCGGAGGCGGACGGCAAATTCTCCAAAAAACTCCTTACACCCTTGTGCAAAAGAGCCTATTTTGCAATGCCCTTGATCCGCTCTTCTTCCATACGGAAGATCTCCTCCTCTTGCATAACGTCCGTGTGCCAGCAACTGAGAGACGTCCATCTCCGGCGCAAGAAGATGCTGTGGCAGATAGCTGATGAGCCTGGCTCTTTCTTTTGTAGAAAGACAAGACAGTTCGCACCCATTCATTTGAATCCGGCCTTCATAAGGTAAAAGTCCGACGAATGCCTTTAAGAAGGTGGATTTTCCGCACCCGTTTTCTCCGATCAAGGAAACAATCTTTCCTGTTCCAATCTCGAGGTCTTCTACTTCCACAAACGGCCTTTCTCCGTACCCTGTACGAAGATGTTGAATATGCAAATTCATTCGTGCCCCATCCTTTTTCTCCTCATCAGTAAGAAAACAAAGAAAGGCGCCCCGATGACTGACATGATCAATCCAACCGGAACCTCATAGGGATAGAACAGGAACCTTGCCCCGCTGTCACAGATGGTCAAAAAAGCGCCCCCATACAGCATGCAGAGCAGAATTTGCATCCTGAAATTTCTAATATGACACATTCGCACCACATTGGGTACGATCAATCCTATAAACCCCAACAGTCCTGCCACACTGATGACGGCGCCTGAAAGAATCCCCGCCAATACCACCGTCTGCGCCCTGGTTCTGCCTGCATGAATGCCAAGACCGGTTGCCACTTCGTCTCCCAGTGTCAGCATCTCAATCCGTATCGCAAAAACGCAGACCAGGGCAAAGCAAATCATACTCACCGCCATCAAAGGATAAAGCTGCGACAGGCTGATGGTGGAAAGTCCTCCCAAATTAAAGCTGATCTTATCTACAACGGCTTCCGGAAAAAAAAGAATGATTCCCTGCATCAGTGCACTCATCAAACTGGAAACCGCTACTCCTGCAAGAATCACCGTGGATTTTTGACGACCGGCAATGCCGGTAATGCCGAACACGAGCGCCACCGATAAAAGTGCCCCCACAAAAGAGAAAAGCCCTCTCACAAGCGGTAGAGACGGACAGAGAAGACCTGCCAGCAAGGTAAACACCCCTGCTCCCTGATTGATCCCTATGATTCCCGGAGAACACAAGGAATTATGTAACGAAGACTGCAGCAAAAGGCCCGCCACACTCAGTCCCGCCCCACAGAAAATTCCGGCTATCGTCCTCGGCAAACGAATCGAAAAGGTGATCAGGTTCGTCCCCTTTACTCTGCCCCAAAAGATTCCCATGAAACAGGCAATCAAAAGGAATAGAATACCCGTCAGGATCAACCCTCTGGCATCTGCGTCCGACTGTCTTCCCTTTTTCTTATCCATCACACTTCTCAACCATTATTGATCATTCACCAGCTGGTACAGATACCGGTAGGCCTCCGCCCACCGGTTATTTGGTTTGTAACGAAATAAATCCTTCGGCAAAGAATAGACATGATGTTTTTTCACAGCAGACAACTCTTTCCACCCGTCTTTTTGCGCAAACGCTTCTTCATAGGATTGTTCCGCCTTCTTCTCGATCCCCATGGGAATCAGAAAAATATAATCCGGATTCAATTCCAGTATGGCCTCGACATTCGCCTCCGTCAACCCTGAATCATCGTCCGCCACATTGGTAAGTCCAAGATCCGTCCCCATCCGGACGACGAAATTATCTCTTTTCAGTACCTTGTTTTTAGTAGAGGAAATCTGCATAAACAGGGCTGTTCCCGCAAGCCTGTGATTCTTTTTAAAATCGGAAATCTCCTTTGCGACCGCCGACACATTTTTTTCATAGGAAGCATGGTCCCCTGTATCGTTTGTGAATTGCTTCATCGCCCTGTCATAATCTTCAAAGTCGTCAATATTGACCGCAAGGACGTTGAATCCAGCTTCCTCCAGGGTACTTCTGAGCTTCTTATGAGAAGGGATGTCCGCGGACAAGAGGACCAGATCCGGATTTAGCGCAACAATCGCCTCTGCGCTCGCATTCATGAGTCCTCCCACGGAGACAATCCCTGATCCGTCCTTTCCCGCATCCTGCAAGGCTTTTAATTCATCATCGGTTGTTCCCGCTAACTGCCCGCCTGCGAGCAGCCACATGTCTGCAATGGAATGAGACAGCGCCACCACTCTGCTGTATCTCTGCTTCTTCGGATTCCCTGTCACCTCTTTTGCGTTAACCCCCGCCGCCGATTCCTTTGCGCTGTCTCCTACCGCTGATTCCTGTGCGCTATCTCGTACCGTCGATTCCTGTGCGCTATCACCTGCCACCGATTCCTGTGCGACCGAACCGGAGGTAGACTCCTGTGCGCTATGACCGGAACATGCCCCCATAACGAGCAGAACCGCCATGATGAGTGTGATGGCTGCCAACTTCTTTGTTTCAAACATTTTACGCATTCTTTCTATCCTTCCCCTCGATGATCTAGGCGTTAAAGTTGTTTGGAATCTCCGGCAAATTCTTGCCCTCACAAATGACCCGGTTTTTTAGTTTACCCGAAGTTGTTCGCCTTGCAAAGACTATTTTTCCATCCGCCCCACACCCAGGCGCAAAAATTTCCCGCCCCCCTGTTCAACAGGAGCGGGAAATACATTAGAAACTCGTCTTTTTCAAGGTCGCTCTATCTGTAGCAAAGTGTATCCTTAAAAAGCACCGCCAAGAAACATCCACTACCTTTCCGTTTGTCCATTTGTCCTCTAAACGATTTTTCAATAGCCGAATTCCTGTGCCCAGTACCACTTACCGCCGTTTTCAACGATGGAGATTCCACAGGTTTTGAACCCTGCATCCATGATATTGGCTTTGTGGGTCGGAGAAGCCATCCAAGCCGCCGTGACACTGTCCGCCGATTGATAGAGTTTCGCCAGATTCTCGCCGTACATGATCTTGCTGTTCACCGTCCACCAGTCAGAACCGTTCGGCCTCTTATGTGCGAACAGACTGATGATTTCTCCCGCACGCACCTTTGCCGCATCCGCCAGCCCCTGATTCCAGGCAAGAGCCGCTAATCCCGCCGCAGCGCGTTGCTGATTCATCAGGGCAAAAGCCGTCTGCGCCGCTTGGTCCATATTTTCACTACTCGGAATCTGCTCTGCGAGGGCAATGGCATTATCGTCAATATAGATTTCCGTCTGGTTGGCATCAAATTCCCTGACCGCTGCCTGATCCGGAAGGCTGCCCTTCTGGATTTGCCCACAGGCCATGCAAGCACCCACCATACAAAATACAAGTACCCCCGATAAAATCCTTTTTATCTTTTGCATTTTTAGCCTCCACTGCTTCAAAGATTTACTTCTTTCCTTTTCAAGAATCATAATATCACCTATAAAATTATTTTTCAATAGCAAATATGATTATTTATTTGCTTTCATTGCTTCGCCTTTATTGGTTCTTCCATTCCTTTTGCTTATATGCGCTAACCAGAAATCTCGTGTCTCCCCCTGCCTTGCCAAAGCAGGTCGATAAGGTAAGGATTTCCGGACGCTGACCAAAGTCGCCTGTTGGATGGTTCTTATAAACATTTCTTTGCTCGATCATTTTTAGAAAAGCATCATATTGCTCATCGGTCTTTACCAAAGAATAGATACTGCTTCCGGCCTTTGCATTGTAATACGCAAAGATCTCATACCGGATGACTTTCCCCTCGGTATAAATATAAAGATAATGATTCTTTTCCAGAAGATGCTCGTTTCCCTTTCTTAACAGGGTCTTTAAGGAGCCAAACATGGAAAGGTTCCGCATGTTGTGTCCAAAGATAAAGTCGCTTCTACCGTCAAAAGTGGCACTGCTATCCTTGTCCATGAAGATGCATCCGGAAGAATTTTTCTTCCCGTCAAAAGTCACATAGAGGTACTGATCCACTTTTTTTTCCTGGCAGACCGGATAGCTTAAATCCAGTGCCGGGAAGGACAGCCACCCGACGAAATCCTTGTTTCGTTTTTTTAGTGCCTGAAAATCAATCGATAGGTGCGGATAGTCTTCCTCCTCCTGTTTCGGTTTCTCCTCTCCTTCCGTTTTTGAAGCAGTCTCCGGTTTGACCATCGTCTTAGCCAAAGTCGCATATTCAGATTTGGCTTCGTCGTTTTCCCGCTCATTTAACACGATCGCCGCAAGGTTATAACCCGCCAGGCCGATGAACAAAATGATAAGCAGTATCCTTAGATATTTCCAGAAGTTCCTTGGTTTCATAATGGTCCCCCTTATGGTCCAGTTGGCTCGGTTTCTATATATCGGTTTCGATGACGGATTTCCTTAGTCAGATTCCCTATGGAAGAATATACTTCTTCCCATTATAATGATACAAGTATCAAATGCCACCTGTGTCACTCAGAAATTCACATCCTTATCCTATCATGAAATGCGAAATGCGATTTTCTCTTGTCTGATCGATAGAACAACGGACAAACAAAAGGATTGATAGACAGACAACTGATAGACAGAACGGCTGTTAGACAGGAAGGAGCGTAACAAAAGATGGATCTCATGGATTCTTCCGTCCATCCTCAACTTCATCCGGGTTCTTCTACGATTCTAATCGGTGAAAAGATCCGGATCAGTCCGGAAACCTTTACCGTGATTGCCGGTCCTTGCGCCATTGAATCGGAAGAACAAATCATGAAAATCGCAGAGAAGGTGAAACAGACCGGCGCCACCATTCTGAGGGGAGGCGCCTATAAAGCACGCACTTCTCCTTACTCTTTTCAAGGTCTTGGAGAAGAGGGGCTAAAATTCATGAAACAGGCAGCCGATGCCTTTGGCCTTGCCACCGTGACGGAAGTGGTTTCCGAACATTCTCTTGCAAGAGCTGCAAGATATGTGGACATGGTCCAGATCGGTGCCAGAAATATGCAGAATTTTGTTCTGCTAAAAGAGGTGGGACGATCCGGCCTTCCCGTTTTGTTGAAACGCGGTCTCTGCGCCACCATTGAGGAATGGTTAAATGCAGCGGAATATATGATGTCCGAGGGAAATTCCCATATTGTTCTCTGCGAAAGAGGCATCCGCACCTACGAAAATGCCACCAGGAATACCTTGGATCTATCTGCCGTACCGGTTCTTCGGGATCGCACCCGCCTCCCTGTTATTGTGGATCCCTCTCATGCAACCGGAAACTATCGCTATGTCGAACCGATGGCAAAAGCCGCCGTTGCAGCCGGTGCGGACGGACTGGAAATCGAAGTTCATCATGCCCCTCCCAGGGCGCTCTCTGACGGTGCGCAGTCTCTCAACTTCGATCATTTCTCTCATTTAATGGAAGCGGTCAAGCCGTATCTTTTTCTGGAACATCGAAGCCTGTAAGACTCGCATGTAAATCCATCCAATGCAGGTAGTAAACCTCTTTCTCTCGCCTGTCTCACCGGCTGTCCGTTTTCCTGTTTGACCGGTTGCGTTGCAACCCCAGAAAAGTTTTTGAAAGGAATCCTCATGCTTACCTTGCAAAAAGCAGCTCGTCCGCTCAAAGGCACGATTACGGTACCGGGGGATAAATCCATCACCCACCGTGCCATCATCCTGGGCTCACTTGCAAAGGGGAAAACCGAGGTCCGCGGGTTTTTGAAAGGAGACGACTGTCTCTCTACCATACGGTGTTTATCTTCTCTTGGCATTGAAATGGAAGAGGAAGAGGAGCGGTTGCTCGTTCACGGCAGGGGACTGTATGGACTGCACGCTGCTGATCTTCCCCTTGATGCCGGCAACAGTGCTACCACTACACGGCTCATGACAGGCATTCTGGCCGCTCAACCCTTTTCATCCGAAATCAGCGGGGATGCGTCTTTAAATCGCAGACCGATGAAAAGAATTCTTCATCCACTAGGGCAAATGGGCGCAGACATCATCAGCAAAAACCGCAATGATTGCTGCCCTCTTCTGATTCACGGCAAAGAACTGCACGGCATCACTTACGAGTCTCCGATTCCGTCCGCCCAGGTCAAAAGTTGTATTCTTCTTGCCGGTCTTTATTGTGAAGAAGCCACCGCTATTATAGAAGAAACACTCTCTCGCAATCACACGGAACTCCTGCTCCCGGATCTTGGCGCAAAGATCGAATGTCGCCCTCTGTCGGATGGAAGAATCCTCACCCTGCTTCATCCGGGTTCTTCCCTTTCCGCTTCTCAAATTCGCATCCCCGGTGATTTTTCATCGGCTGCCTACTTCATTGCAGCAGCTCTCCTCGTTCCCGGCTCCGAAATCCGCATCCGAAATGTGGGAATCAACCCGACCAGAACCGGGTTTCTTCAAATCTTACACCGGATGGGAGCAGAGATCCGGCTCGACAAGGCGGTTCTAGCAAGTGAACCCTATGCGGACCTCATTGTAAGATATTCGCAACTGCACGGAGATACCAATGGACGAATCACGATTGGGAAAAAAATCATTCCCACTCTGATTGATGAGCTTCCTCTGCTTGCGGTGATCGCTTCTCTTAGTGAATGCGAGATGGTCTTACAGGATGCGACGGAACTGAGAGTCAAGGAATCGGACCGCATCGCTTCCACCTGTGAAAACCTGAAAGCAATGGGTGCAGATGTGCAGTCCCGCAAGGACGGGATGAAGATCTGCGGACACCCCTGCAAATCTCATCCCCTTCACGGTGCAACGATCGACCCGCATCACGACCACCGCATCGCCCTCAGCTTCGCGGTTGCCGCTCTACTGGCAGACGGAGAAACCCGGATACCGGATGAAGACTGCATCCGCATTTCCTACCCCTCTTTTTTTACTGATTTAAAAAAAGTATTGTCCTGATGAAATGTCCTGTATCATTGAATAAAAAAGGGTGCAATTTTCACGATTCAGTTGTATAATATTGTGGAGCACTGGCATATTGCCTGCAATTTCATTGTGAAATTATTCAGGAGGGGTGGAAACAATGAATGAGAGACGCAAAAGCGCAAGACTGGATCTGAACGGAAAAATCATCATCAAGCCGCTTGGGTCGAATGCTTCCCCGGAATCTGCCACCATTGACATCACAGACTGCTCGCAATTCGGTCTGGGCTTCAACAGCGACAGACAGCTGACCATCGGTGATATCTACGAAGCTTTTCTGACCATCTGGACCAAAGAAGTCCTGCATGTCATTCTGCAAATCGTTCGCTATCAGAAAACAGCCACCGGCTACAATTATGGCTGTATCTTCATCGGAATGCCCGCTACCGACCGCCAAAGAATCGCTGTCTTTGAAACCTTGAAGGATTATTCCAGATAAGAGCCTTCCTTCGCGTCCGTTTTATTTTTGAAACAGACCTCCTCTGCTGTGAGTCTCCTACCCTGATGAAGTGATCCAGTCTATCCATCCGATCAGCCGCTTCCTCCACCGGGAGACATCTATTTACTGTCACCTTCCCGCTTCTCACAGCGTATGAAAGTACCTTTGAATATCCTTATCTTTCCCGATGATATACAGGCTTTCCCCTTCGCTAAAACGATAATCCGAATCCAGGGAAACATTGACTGCATCCTTACTTTTTACCGCGATGATATTGACCTTGAAATTTTTTCGGACATCGATTTCACCGATGGATTTGCCCGCCCAGTCCTTTGGCATCTCAATTTCAAATACGGCAAAATCTTTGCTGACCTGAATATAATCCAGCACATTCTCCGAACTCCACTGGATGGCGGTTAGATTCCCCATGGATTTTTCGGGATAAACAACGGCATCCGCACCGTTTCTAAGCAAAAAATTCTCTTCATGATCTCTGGCCGCCCGCGCAACCACTTTTTTTGCGCCCAGTTCTTTTAAGTAAGAAGTCGTTTCCAAGGAAGCCAGAAAATCATTGCCAATCGCCACAATGCACACATCAAAATTGGCGACACCCAAAGATCCCAAAAACTTCTGATTGGTCGCATCCCCGATTTCCGCATTCGTCACATAAGGGAGCGCAACCTTGACTCTTTCTTCATTGCTGTCCACTCCCAGCACCTGAATATGCACTTCTTGTAGCTTTTTGGCAATGTGTAAACCGAACCGTCCCAAACCAATAATCAATATCTGTTTCATCTCTGACTCCTATCCTACATTTACCTTTTCTTCTACCAGTCTTCCCCTATCCTACATTTACCTTTTCTTCCACCAGGCTGCCCCTATCCGGATTGGCATTGGGAAAGACGGCATAAATCAAACAAAGTCCGCCCACTCTCCCGATGTACATCAGCGCGATTAACAGGAGATGAGAAACGGGGCGAAGGGATGGTGTGATCCCTAGGGTGAGCCCTACGGTTGCAATGGCGCTGGCAGTTTCGTAACAGGCACTTAACAGCGGAACTTTTTCATACAAACTGATAAACATGCCGGATAACATACATACGCTCAAATACATAAAAGCGATCGTGGTCGCATTGCGAATAACATCCCCGGGTATGGTCCTTCCAAAGGCTTCCGTCCGTAAACTGTTCTTAAAGATGGCAACGGAAGTGAGCAGCAGCACACTCATCGTGGTGATTTTCATCCCGCCGCCGGTACTGCCGGGCGCCGCTCCCACCAGCATCAACAGGATCTGCAAGAAAAGTCCGCTGTCGGAAAACTTCGTAAAGTCTACCGTATTAAACCCTGCCGTTCTCGGGGTGACTGCAGTAAAGAAAGAAGCAAGGATCCGTTCCGGAAACGACCTTCCCCGAAACTCCACAAAAAAATAGAAGAGAGCCGGAAGAAGAACGAGGAGGATCGTTGCAGAAAGAATCATCTTACTCTGTAAGCGGTAACGATGAAAATCCAACCTCTTTTCCGCCATATCCTTCCATGTCAGAAATCCCAAACCACCAAGCAGAATCAAACTCATGATACTGAAATTAACAACGGGATTTCCCACATAATCGGTGAGAGAGGAAAAAGGCTCCTTTACCCCCATGAGATCAAAACCGGCATTACAAAAAGCGGACACCGAATGAAAAATCGCATACCAAATCCCCCGCCGGAGACCAAATTCAGGAATAAACTGCGTCGCCAGGAGGCCGGCGAACAACAGCTCAATCATCCCGGTCCACTTCAGAAGAAAAATCAACATTTTCAGAATTTCGCCTTGCGAGCTAATGGAGATGGAATTGGCAAGGGTTTTTCTTTGCGCGTATCCAATTTGTTTGCCCGACAAAACAAAGAGGGAGGTCACTGTGACAACAACGCCCAGCCCGCCGATCTGTATCAATATCAGTATAATCACCTGTCCAAAAAAAGACCAGTGCGTGGCGGTGTCATATACAATCAAGCCGGTTACGCAGGAAGCGGAGGTGGAAGTAAAGAGCGCCTCCAGAAAGGGCGTATAGAGATGGGTTCTGCTGGAGATCGGCAGCATGAGTAAGAAAGCGCCCATCAAAATCAAGGCTGCAAAGCCCAAAATAATCGTTTGAAAATAGTTGATTTGAAAACGTCCCATTCCTACGCTGTCTCCTATTGATCTGCAAACAAATTGATTATACACACTTTCCAAACCAACGGGAAGCAAAGAATTTGGTTTCTAGCCCGTTGCGCTTGCTCTTTTTTTCCAGACACTTCCTTTGCGCATCTCCCCTCGTTTGCATTCGTCTCTCTGTCTAGCACTCGCATCCGTAGGCGTTCTTCAAATCCACTTCATTTTCTACAATCGCACAAATGGCTGCTTCCAGTCCTCTTACCATATCTAAAAGCGGTAACGAGGGCAGGTTTTTCTGATTCTTTGTCTGCTCCGGGAGATAGGGAACATGAATGAAACCCGCTTTCACTGCCTGTCTTTTTTCTTCACCATCATTTAGCAAGCAGGAGTCTTTGTATTGTAAATGACCGTTTCCCACCTGGCAATCATTTTTATTCAAAAAATACAAAACCCCGTACATCAGGTGATTGCAAACATAAGTACCCGCAGAGTTGGACAAGGAAGAAGGCAGTCCTTCCCTTCTGATCGCTTCCACCATGGCTTTCACCGGGAGCGTGGAAAAGTAAGCGTTTGCCCCGTCAGGAAAAATAGGTTCATCTACCGGTTGATTCCCTTCGTTATCCGGAATCCTCGCATCATCGATATTGATGGCGACTCTCTCCGGTGTGATCCCCTCTCGTCCTCCCGCCTGTCCGATCGAAAGAACAAAGTCAGGCTTCTCCTTCTCGATCGCTTCCGTCACGACCTGTATCGACTTTCTAAAGACAGTCGGCACCTCGATCTTCACCACTTCCAGGTTTCCCAGCCTGTCCTTCAC
>JABZIZ010000023.1 GCA_015258065.1 Lachnospiraceae bacterium
CTTTTATAAGACCGCTAAGCATCCTATCTTTCTATGCAACACGTTCCCATAAAATCAGCAGACGGAAAGATGGTGCTGGCTGAGCGGATCCATCTAACCCCTACATACGCCGAAGATATCCTGACAGAAATTGCAGGAGGGAACCTTCCTTTTCGGTTACCTCCTGCAGCTGTCCAATGTCGGAATCATCATAGCCGTCTCTCTACTGCTCTGTGCGATCCGGATGGGGATGGAGCAGAAAAACGTCGATCAGCCCCTTCCCTTAACTCCTTCTTCTCATTCGATCCTGGTAAATCTCTGCCGCTTCCCGCAACTGATCGCCACAGGTTTGAAAGAACAACTTATACCCCGGACAGAAGTAATTCTCGCCTTCCGCATGGCTTTCCGTGATTCGATTGCGATAACATCCTCCTCGGCATAAATGAAAATATGGGCAGGTTCGGCACTCCTCTAGGTGATGGTGCGATCGTTCCAGATATCCTATCTTCCTGCGGTTTTCCTGTATGGTGGGGAGCAGATCCTCATTCAGATTGCCGAGTTTGTACTCATCCAGCACATAGAAGTCGCACGGATACACGCTACCATCCGCTTCTACGACATTCTGAATCTCGCAAAAACCTCGTTGTTCACACGACTCCGGTTCATATCCCAATAAGATCCCTATATAATTTTCAAATTGACGAATATAGGGCTGACTCCCCTTTTTCAAATCTTCAAACCATAACGTAAAAAGGTCCACCAAAAACCTGCCATACATTTCGGGCAATAAAGAATATTTCTCCTGTCCGCGAGGTACTCCGAGCGGATCCAGACAGGTGATAAACTGCAGATAATTCCATTCGTTGTTTTTATACTCCCTGTATATATTCCGAATGTTTTCCGCAATCTCCCGGTGCACCACCGTCAGAATATTATATTCCACCCCATACTTCTCAAAAAGGCGTATGGTATTCATGCAGTGCTGATAGCTGTCACCTCCATCGACCGCATGACGATAGGTATTATGAATTTCTTGCAATCCGTCTACAGAAACCCCTAGGAGAAAATGGTTTTCGGCAAAAAAACGCGCCCATTCCTCGGTAATCCCATACCCGTTTGTCTGCAATACGATTTGAATATGGCAATGGTTTTTATTGTATTGATGGATGTACCGGATGGCCTGACGAAAGAAATCTAATCCGCAAAGCGTAGGCTCTCCCCCCTGAAAAGCGAGTGTATATCCTCCTTCTGATTGCAAAAGCGTTCTTTTGATTACATTCTTTAGCGTATGTTCCGTCATATAACCATAAGAAGCCGTCTTCCTCTTTGCCGATTCATCGCAATAAAAGCAATAATCACAATGCATATTGCATAATCCGGAAGCCGGTTTCATCAATACGCCGACAACAGGCATCTGCCACCCTCCCTATCCAGAACATCCAAAATTCCACCACCGGGCCCACGAATATCTATAGTACCTTGATCTATTCAATTGTTCCCGTGGCCACAATATTACTTCCTGTCCCACAGATATTCTCCACCAGAATATCATATGTGTGGATCGGTGTCTTGACCCTCTGTTGACGAATCATCTCCATACAGTCAAATATTTTTTCCTTAGGGATCGGCTTGTCTGAGCGGACAGGAACCAGAGATATGCTCCATTTCTCCCGGGTTGATTAATGTCAATATCCGTACTGAGCCGACGTGGAGTCTCCGGTAGCAGAAGCAATGAGGTTCCGCCCTTGAAAATAAAGGGGAGCTCTGCCTGACGGATGGCTTCTAACAAATCCACCTGCAATTTGATTCTCATTTACTAATATTTAGTATATTCGCATAAACCGAGCAGTACACATCGGCATTTATTATATTTTTTGCCGATATATATAGGGATATTCTCTGATTGAGAGTTTTCCAATTCTCTCACTACGTCTTCCTCCCCAGTGACTTTTTCTCCTCTTTGCGCTATGATGTTCCAGAGTAAGATTTAGATTCCCAATATACCAGCAACCCTATCGTGATCTTGTGGATATTTGCCGGATTCTATTTACCAAACCATGCGAGGAGAAGCAAGATGCGTGAAAAGGTCGGTAGTGTCTTTTCCATTGCCAAAGACAATCCGCCGGTAGCCGGGTGCACCATTTCCAAGCAGATTGATGAGGGGAAAAATCCCGTCATTTATTTTTCCATGGCTCCCGAAACCGATATCAGCGCGGAAGTCTTTCCCTATTGCAAACTCCTGTTTCTCTGTGAGGGGGATCTGGAGGTTTATGGGGACGATGGTTTTTCCGTACAGTTGTCATGCGGAGACGGGATGCTGACACAGGCGGACCGCGCAGTCAGTCTGCGGACTACAACCGGCGCCGTCTTTACAGAACAGATGATTTTAAAGGAGGACAGAATGAACGCAGCAATCAAAGCAGGAGAAGTATTTCAACTGGCAGCCCTAGTTCCCTATCAGGAGGGAAAAATCGTAAATATGGACCTGGTCCATAACGATAAAATGAAGTTTGTTTTGATGGCATTTGACGAAGGAACCGGTTTATCGGAACATGCCGCTCCGGGCGAGGCTCTGGTATTTGCTCTGGACGGGGAGGCGGAAATCGGCTATGAGGGAAAAACCTCTACAATCAAGGCGGGGGAGAATTTCCATTTTGCAAAGGGAGGCCTCCACAGCGTCAAGGCTACGAAGCGCTTCAAGATGGCTCTGCTGCTGACACTGGAATAAAGACCGCAAGGCAGAAAAAGAGTCTGCGCCTTACCATGCAAAAAAAATCCTTTCCACGAATCCTGATTGCCGCCCCCCAGAGCGGAAGCGGCAAAACTTATCTCACCTGCGGCCTGCTCCGCCTGTTATCCGGGAACGGTCGCAGGTTGCATGCCTTTAAATGCGGTCCGGATTTTATTGATCCCCTGTTCCACAAACAGGTTCTTGGGATTCCTTCCGGTAACCTGGATTCTTTTTTTACAAGTGAGGAGCAAACGCTTGCCCTTTTCGCAAAAGAGGCGGAAGGGTATGACCTGAGCGTGATGGAAGGCGTGATGGGATATTATGACGGTCTGGGAGGGCGTGCGCTCACCGCCTCGTCCTATGACCTTGCGCGCATCACAAAAACTCCCGTCATTCTTGTCATAAACGCCAGAGGGATGAGTCGGACGGTGGTTCCTCTGATCAAGGGACTTCTTTCCTACACAGAAGAAAGTTGGATTCGTGGCGTCATTTTTAACCGGGTCTCCTCGTCTGCCTATCGGATTCTCACGAGGTGCATGGAAGAAATCCCCGGGGTAAAGGCATTGGGATATCTCCCCGAGCTCAAGGATGCTTCCTGGGCAAGCAGGCACCTGGGCCTGATTCAGCCGGAAGAAATCCCTCTTTTTCAAAACCAGATCGATGCACTTGCAAATCAACTGAAAGAAACACTGGATCTGGAGGCTTTGCTTTCTCTTGCACAATCGGCACCTCCGCTCCCCCTTCCTTCCAGGAGCTCCTCTTCCGGTGCAAAACCATCCCCTTCTCCTTCTAAAGACACAGCTCTCAGGGAAGAACCCACCCTACTTTCTCCGGATCAAATGGAAGAAATCGCTCGCCCTTTTTTCTTGCAAAAAAAAGTCCCGATCGCCATCGCAAGGGACGCCTCTTTTTCCTTTTTTTACGAAGAAAATTTAAGACTGCTAATGGAATATGGCGCAAAGCCCGTTTTCTTTTCACCAATGAAAGATGCCCATCTTCCAAAGGCTTCCGGTCTGATTCTGCCCGGAGGTTATCCGGAATTGCACCTGCAGGAACTGTCGAGAAACATCTCTCTCCTGCAAGAGATTCGTGACGCCATTGAATCCGGTATGCCGACGCTTGCCGAATGCGGCGGCTTCCTTTACCTGCAAAAAAGTGTGCAAGACATGGGTGGACAGTCTTTTCCCCTTGTAAACCTTCTTCCGGGTTCCGCCCATAAGAACAGTCGGTTGGTACGATTCGGTTATCTGGAACTCACTGCAAAAGCCGGGCAGGACCTTCCCTATCTTTCGTCCGGCGAAAAGATCAGGGGGCATGAATTCCATTATTATGACACCGATACCAACGGAGAAAGCTGTACCGCCGAAAAGCCGGTTGGCGGGCGCAGTTGGGACTGCATGGTTTCCTACAAAAACCTGCTTGCGGGCTTTCCTCATCTCTACTATGAATCCAATCCCGCCTTGATCCGCAGATTCGTGGAGAGGTGTAGAGGATTGGATGGCTAGATTTCTACAACGGTTGCATGCCTGAATCGCTTCATCTGCGCCTGATTCTATAGCATTTCTTTCCTCACAGTTCTTGCAGTAAAAATGCCATATAGTGTGGCACCGTCAATATCTCTCCTTCACACCCCAGATTATAATCTCCGATTTTAATCGCCTGATCTACATGATACTTGTCTTTGTTTTTTAGAATCGTCTTCGTGCTTTTGGTGTTCCCGGTGGAAGCTTTCACCTCCACTAAAGTAGCCTTTCCCTGATAGCGAATCACAAAGTCCACTTCCAGACCGGTATCTTTATGAAAATAATAAAGCTTCCTTCCCATTTTTTGAAAGATTCCGGCGATCAAATTCTCAAAATTTATCCTACCGTAATCATAAAAACCGGGTCCTGCGCACGGAAGAGATGATACCTTCCGACTGCTCTTGCCTTCGTGACCGCCACCTGGATGATCTCCACCCGGTCTTTTTCCCGCCAATCTTTTCCGATCTGTGCCAGCGCTTTTTGTACCTCTGCCAGGGTCTCCAGAGTCACGCAGGTGATGACGATGCGGACGTCTTTGTTCTTCTGCATCACGGTCTGCAAAATCTCCATGAGCTTCCCGTCGCTTCCTCCGATGAACACATGGGTCGGTGCAGGAAGCAAGGTCAGGGACTCCGGCGCACTGCCTGCCACAATTTCCAGATTTTCGCAGCAGAAGCGTTCCTTGTTACGACGCAGGAGATCCAGGGCGTCCGCTCTTTGCTCTACCGAATAGACCCTTCCCTCTATGCAAAGCCTGGCTGCTTCGATGGATACAGAACCGCTGCCTCCGCCGATATCGTAGAAAACGGCCCGTTCCGTCAGATGCAACTTACAAAGAGCCAGCATCCGTATTTCTGCCTTTGTCATCGGCACCGTTCTGCGACCGCCTGTTTCAAAGGGTGCCAAACAGGAACTGCCGCTTTCAATGGATACAGAATGAGAACTGCCGTTTTCGATGGTTCCGGAGCCGGAACTTCCTTCTGTTGTACCCGCATTTCCCTCTGTTGCAACCGCATTTCCCTCTGCCATCTGTCGAATAAATGCGGCATCTGGAATCCCCGGCGTCAAAATCTGCCTGTCATCCTCCTCCGTTTCCAGATAGAGGAGGTAGAGTCCCTCCGCCGTTCGTCCGAACAGCTCCTCCACTGTGACGACACCGGTTTCTTCTTCTGCGCTCCCCAGCTGGTATCCGAAATAGATGTGTAAGCCTCGTACCACTCCCTTCTCCATCGCCTCTTGCAGCATAAGGGCGCATGCTCTTAGCTGTTTGCATCCTTCCAATAACAGAAAGCATTTCGGATAACGCAAGAGATTGCCGATCAGGTTCCCTCTTCGTCCGTGCATGCTCAGGAATTTCGCCTCCTGCCACGGTTTCCCGATTTTGGATGCCAGATACTGGACCGACGAGATGCCGCACAGAACCTTCACCTCGAACCCGCTTTTGAACAGTTCCGCATCGGTATGCAGAAGTTTTAATAAACTCTGCGCACCGCTGTAAAACCCTGTATCTCCGGAATAAGCAACCAGCACCTTTTTCCACTCCGGATGTCGGATCAGTTCCTCTCGAATCCGGTCAGCCTGATAAAGCGCCTGTTTTTTTTCCTCCGGCGCGCGCAAGGACCGAAGGATACGAGAGGCTCCAAAAATCACATCCGCATCCGCCAGTGCCTCCACTAGTTCCTGCGTCTGTTGGGCAGAATTCCCTGTCCCGACTCCCGCAAGGATCAAGGTTCGCTGAAGGGTTCCTTCCGTGGTTGTGGAGACCTTAGCTTCTTCCTCCCTCTGCCTTGCCAGAGCATCCACTTCTGCGATCAGTGCTGCAAACATGGAAAAAGAAAACTGATTTTTCTCCGTCCCCCCCGCCTCGCCACCAGGGTTTCTATTTTCCGGATTTCGAATCACCACCGGCTGCACCTGACACGCATGGGCTGCTTCCAATTTTTCCGGAAAGCCACCCGCCCTTCCCGTTTCCTTGGTCAGAAGATAGCGTGCACCTGAAAAATGCAACAGTGCCGTATTCATTTCTACCGAAAACGGCCCTTGACAGGCAATGATCTGCGGCTTCGGAATCCCGGCCTTTTCGCATGCCTGCAAACTTTCCACCCCGGGCAGCACCCTGGCATACAGCCTGGAAGGATCTGCAATCACCCCTGCAATCAGGCTTAGATCCTTGCTCCCCGTGGTAAGCAGAATCTTCCCCTCTCTTTCTTTGAGCCAGGAGGCTGCCTCCCATGCGGTATCAAAAGAAAGAGCGGGTTTCCCCTTTGTCTTTTCCTCGCTCTCCCACTCCGTTGGTCTGCAAAACCGCAGATACGGAAGACCCTCCTGCTTACAGGCTCTTTTGATTTCAGCTGAAACCACCCCTGCAAAGGGATGTGTGGCATCGATCACACAGAGATATTTTTTTTGCCGAAAATTCATACACATCTGTTCCTGATTCAGTCGACCGGTCCGTACGGAAACGCCTTCCTGCATTTCCATCACTTCGCATCCGTATTCCGTTGCAACGCTGACGGTGCAGTCGTATCCCCGCTCTGCCAACTGAGTGGTAAGCTCTCTTCCCTCTGTCGTCCCGGAAAAAATAAAGATCGAATCCATCCTTCTCCTCTTCTCCTCTTCTATCCTCAAAAGCGAATCATCATCTTTCTTATGCCAACGGCAAGGGTCAACCCGTTCTCTGCCGTCTTAGGAACCAGAATCTCCTCTGCTCCCGCGGCTATGGATGCTCTCTCACAGACATTATCCGCACCTGTCACTGCCTGTACGAAGGCAGATTTTGAAAATTCTCCCTTCACCTGCATCAGCTCCTCTGCGGTAAAAAAACGAAGCGGTACAACGTATGTTTCTGCTGCCATCCAGAGCGCCGGCTCATCTTTTTTTAAATCAATGCTGGCAACTTGGCCAATCGCCTCTTCCAAAAGCCCGTTTGCCTGCAAAACTTTTCGAATAAAGGCAAGGAGCTCCTGCTCCGTTTTCCCCTTCTTCAAACCGACTCCCAGAATCAGGCAGGGAGGGATCAGCTGAAGCCTCGCCGTGGGAAGCAGGGGCACAGTTCCCTCCGACTCCAAGGGGGAATCCGTCCCATGGCCGGCCGCTTGCGGTGAAAGAAGAAGCTGCGGCAAACAGAACTCTTTCCCGGGGTTTAAATGCGCTTCTTGAACTTCTGTGCGATTCGTACCTGCTTCCGACTCTTCCCCGAAAATCGTAAGCTCTTCCGGTACTTCCCCGGAAACAGTGATCCACTTCCGGTAAGGCTCCGGAATCACGAGGATCCCCTTTTTCGTCTTTAGAAGGTTTGCGGTAAATTCTTTTGCGGCTTTAAAGTCTGTAAGGACAAGACCATTTTTTTTTGCAAAAACATCGACGGCGAAAAGGCCGTTCACATCGGTTGCCGTTGTGATCACTGCCTGCCCGCCGGTCAGTCCCGCCACGATTTCTGCAAAAGAATTGGCCTCTCCCAGGTGTCCTGACAGGAGGGAAATCACAAATCTCCCCCTCTCATCGACGACCAGAACCGCCGGATCCGTCTGTTTGCTTTGCACATAGGGCGCAATCGCCCGTACGGCGATTCCACAGGCTCCCACATAGAGAAGGATCTGACCTGTCCGGAAATGTTTTTTCGTCCAGCCAGCAAGCGACTCTTTTCTACCATCGTTGTAGGAAATCTCCTGAAAAGCATCTTCTCCCTCTCCGGCAATCCGTTCTGCTAACCGCTTCCCCTCGTCGGTAAAAAATAAAATATGTAATGGAATCCCTTCTCTCCTCATCCGTTCCCTCCCATCGAACATCCAGCGCCGGCAGACGATTGATATTCCTGTTTAGAACAGCAGGACCCTGAGTCCGACCAGTAGAACAAGTCCCAGCCCCGCTGCCACATACATGATGCGACAGGCTTTCTTAATGTCTTCCGGCTCCGCCTCCTTACCGGCGTCCCCGATCGTAGGTTTGCGCACTTTTTTTCCAAAATACCAGGCGTCTCCCGCCAGTTGCAGACGCAGGGCCCCCGCCACCACGCTTTCCGTATGCGCTGAATTCGGACTGGCATGTTTGTCATGGTCCCTCCTGTAAATCCGAAACGCATTCCTCGCATCCAAACGCAGAAGAAACGATGCGGCAATCATCAGCGACGCAGAAAGTCTGGCAGGGATAAAATTCAGCACATCGTCCAGTCTCGCCGCCGCCTCTCCGAAATAGCGGTATCTGTCATTGCGGTATCCGATCATCGAATCCATAGTATTGGCGCACTTGTAAAGCATGCCAAGGAGAGGTCCTCCGATTGCCAGGTAAAAAAGAGGGGCAATCACGCCGTCGCAGCTGCTCTCCGCCACGGACTCCACCGCCGCCTTGCAGACTTCTTCCTCGTTTAAACGATCCGTATCTCTCCCGACAATCATAGAGACGCTTTCTCTTGCTTCCTGCAAATTCCTGCGCTCTAACGCCCTCCTGACTTTACTTGCTGCCCGCTCCAGATCTCTTGCTGCCAGGCAGTAGGCAGTCAGAATACTCCTCGTCATCAGGAGAACCACAGGGCTCCGGCTAGAGGCAAGCCTCAGCAGTGCTTCTGTTCCCAAACCGAAAAGGAGCAGCACCAAAAAGACCAGCAAAGCTCCCTTTCTCCTCTGCCACCGCGGAGAGTCCTCTAAATTTAATAATCGCCCTTCCAAAAAAGAAATCCACTTCCCGACCAGCCGCACCGGATGTGGCAGAAAAGTCGGATCTCCAATCAGAAAGTCCAGCACAAACCCAATCACCAGCGCCTTGATCACAGGAATCCTCCCACCGCCACCACGATGCAGATGGCAAGTTCACAAATGCACAGAAACCAACCTGCCACATCTCCCGTAATGCCGTGAAAGAGTACAAGAGACTTCCGGTAATAGTAGAGGAAAATAAGCAGTGAAACGATGAGTGCAAGAAAGCCTATTCCTTGAGAGGTAAGAATCAGGCCTCCTCCATAGAGGAGCGCCTGTAAAAACAGGATGCCTCTCACCGTATCTCTGCAAGAAGCATCCTCCTTCGCAGAAAAGGCTTGCAGCGTTCCGCCCTTTGTCGCCAGGGGAAAAGAAACCACGCTGATGCCGGACAGACTCCTCACATAAGCAAAAACAAACAGCGGAAGTCCCCTAGACTGATGAATCAGAAGTGATGTACTGAAAAGGAAGAGACCCGCAAGCATCAGGAGCGAAATCACGGCAAAGGCGCCAATATGCGGGTCTTTTAAAATGCGCAACCTCTCCTCTTTGGTTCGATAAGAGGACAGGGCATCGGAGGTGTCCATGAAGCCGTCCACATGAATGCCCCCGTCTACCAGAACCGGTAAGAGAAGCAGGAGGATGGACAGGGGAAGAGCGGGAAGGCCGATTTTTTTTCCACAGAAAAAAAGGATCGCCTCCAGAAGGTCAATCAGCAGTCCGACCAAAGGAAAGGCAGCCATTGCATAGCGCCTCTCCTCTTCTTCCCAGGAAAACTGGGGCATTGGAATTTTGGAATACATGGAAAAAGCAATGGCGACCACTTTTGCCACATTGCAATGTTGTTCAGTCTTCATTGGTGTTCATCCCCTGTTGTTTCGATTCTCTAAGTTTGTTTTATGATTTCCGGAATCCGTTTGTATTCCATCCCATCTTCCGAATCCCGGATCCAATATCCCTCCCCGTAAGGAGGCTGCCATTCATAACGATTTCTCTCTTCCTTCGGAAAAAATTCCTGCATCAGACAGGCAATCGGCCCGCCGTGGGAGACCAGGCAGATCTTGTTCTGTTTTTCTTCCAGATGGTGAAACGCCCGGATCACCCTCTCCTTCATCTGCCGCCCGCTCTCGCCTTCCGGAGGAGGGACACACTCCGGATCCTCCCGCAGCCACTTCTGATAGGATGGTCGATCCTTTAATTCCTCATAAGAATGCATTTCAAAGATCCCGAAGTCCACTTCTTCAAAGTCTCTGATGGCGGCAGCATCCCGGATCCCGTATAGCAAAAAAAGAGTCTGCATCGTCCTCTGCATTCCGCTGGAGCAGATGAAAAAACCGTCTAAGGACGGATACCCCTTCGGCGTTTTCTCTCCTTTTCTTCTGCGCATCTGTAAATCCCGGATCCCGCGATCCGAGAGCGGAAGATCCGTGCTTCCGCAATACAGGTGTCTCTCGCCCGCCTCCGTAAGGCCGTGCCTGAGTAACAAGATTTGTCGCATTCTCTGTCCGTCTCCGCTCCCTCGTGCTCTCCTGTAGAAATCAAACTTCCTTTTTCAACACCGAAGGAAGGCCGCAGCTCACTCTTGTGACCATGTGGGATCGACCTGCCACTTCTCTGAGGAAAAGCCCTGTTTCCTCTCTCCACCTTCGGAACAGGGGATCCATCGGTACGATGCCACATGAGATATCATCACTTAAAAGAACCGCTCCCTCTGCAAAACGAAGTTCCGGTTTTTTCCCTTTTTTGAGACAAAAAAGAACATATCTCTCCAGGTGAGAAATGAAATGCGCCCGAAAATCAGGCTCTTTTTCCTCCGAACAGACCTGAATCTCCCCTTCTGCAAGACCATATTTCTCCCTGACATAAGCCGTTTTCCCCTGATAGGCGCCTCCGATGACAAGCTCTTTGTAACAAGGTACCCCACCCCTCTCTTCTGTTCCTCTTGAAGGCAGGGCCCTGCTATGATGATCTTTCCCAGTGCAGTCAGAACTCATGTCCTTTCTCCCGTCCATCTCTTCACACAAAGCGTCCCATTCCATTCTTCCCTTCCACACAACTGCCTCTCCCAGGCAGACTTCGATACACAGGTCACAGCTTTTGGCGGCACAGATTTGCAACTGCGCCAGAGCTCTGCGAAATGACTCGCTCCCCTCATCCAGCTTCGTCGTATCCGCATACAGGTTGTCAAACACCAGCACGACATTTTCTGCCTCTCGGAGGAAGGTTTCCAGATCCTCCCGGACCCGCTCGCCTGCCTCCGGATCATAACTTCCACTGCCAAACATCTCATTGGCAAGGAGACTGGTCATCGCTTCCACCAAAAAAGTTCCTTCTCGATCTCTCTGCTCGAGGGCTCTTGTGAGATCCCGTCCCTGTTCCACCGTTTGAAAGGAAAGACCGCTGCGCCTGCCTTTGTGGCGTCTGATTCTCTCTCTATCCTCCTCATCCGTTGCAATCATGGTCGCCACATAGTAGTGAGGCGAAGGAAGCAAAAGTGCTATCCGCTCCGCAAACGCAGACTTTCCACTCTTGCTTCCACCACAGATCAGAATTTTCATGGCTTCCCTTCTTTGACTCCTCTCCTACACGGATTTTCATGGCTTCCCTTCTTTTACTCCTTTTCTACACGGATCCGGTTCCTTCACGGTTCTGATTTTTTTCTTTTGCAATGGAATCTGCTCAGGTTCCTGTGAAAAGAAGCTCCTTGATTATAGCAGCATTTGCGCTATGACCCGTGCTATAATAAATCAAAAAAGGAAAATCACTGCATGATAGAGAAAAAAACAAATTCAGAAACCAAAATCGACTTTCACAAACTGGTACAATACCGGAATGAGCGCAATCCCTTTTCAGTAGACGCCGGGGTGGAGATCATTGAAATTAAAGAAGGATATGCAAAGGCTGTTCTTCGTGTGGATGAACGAAAAGTCAACCCGATCGGATCGGTGCATGGAGGCTGTCTCTTTACCCTTGCCGATACCACGGCAGGAAGCGCTGCCACTTCCCATGGCGTCTGGATGACAACACTGGATGCGGATATTCACTTCATGAGACCGGCTCTTCATCAAAAAACACTTTACGCCGAGGCCAATGAAATTAAGAGAGGCGCCAATATTTCCCTTTATTCCGTGTCAATCACGGATGAAGAAGGAGCGGAACTGGTTCGTGCCACCTTCACCTTTGCTTCTTTGCACAAACCGATTGAAGATATGGGTCCTGACAACGAAAACCGCTAGCACGATCTAGTGCCGCTTACCGTTTTATCCAACTTCTGTAAGGTGACAGAGTCTCTGAATTCACTGGGTGTCATTCCCTTGAATTTAAAGAAATTCAAGTTAAAGGTCTTGATGTTGCTGTAGCCAACCGAAATCGAGATTTCCAAAATCGAATACGTTGTCGTGACCAGCATCTCTCCGGCTTTATTGATTCGGATATAATTCAGCAGCGTCGCAAAATTTTTCCCCGCATAATATAGGAGAATACGGTTTAGTTCTGAAACCGAAACCTGATATTTCTCTGCAAATTGACTGGCATGCAGGAGTTCGGAATCAAAATGATCATATAAATATTCCGTTACTTCCATCCCGATATTCTTATCCGATGCACTGAAGGTGGCGCTGCCCTTCCCATAAGTCTTCCGATACTTATTGGGTGTGAGACCGAATTTCTCCACAAAATGTCTGGTCAGGTGAGAGGCATCCGTAAAGCCGATCAGTACCGCAATTTCGTCTAGCGGCAGCCCCGTATAAATCAAATAATCGACCGCCTTGTCCACCCGGATATCGACCAACAGCCTGGAAAAAGTGGTTCCCGTCAAATCCGATAGGCGTTTCGACAGCGTGGATGCGGAAATGTAAAATACATCCGCCACCTTTTCCATGGTCAAATGTTCCGCCGAATGAAAAAAGATATAGCTTAGAACCGCATTTTGCGGACCGGACATGGATGCCAGAGATGTCACGTTAGAAGACTGAAAAAAACGACGGTAGAGCACCATCAACTCTACCATTTTGGTCAGTGCGTATAGAAAGGATAGAGGCTTTTCCGACTTTTGCATCATGGACGACTCTACTCCCAACTCTTTCCGAAGAGCTGCCATGAGACTCCTGACTTCCTCTCTCTGTTCTCCTTTCAGATACACCACCGGATGAACTGCAAGGAACTCCAGGAGGTTTTCACTCTCCTTTTCCAGCCCCGGCGATACTTTCAGGATCGTGTTGATGTACTGATAATCGTATATAATCAGATTCAGATGAAGCGTATCCCTGACATCGATAATATCGGTTACCTTCCAGGGGGTAATCACACAAAGCGTATCGGGAATAATCTCATACTCTGTTCCGTCAATCTTAATTTTCCCCCTTCCCTTGTTAAAGTAAAGAAAACGTGCAGCCCGATGCATCAATGCCTTCGTAGGTTTTTCAATTGCTTCATAGTCAAAAGAACACAAAGAATTCGGGTCGGTTCCCGAAGTCCAATTATCCTGTAATACTGCCTTTTTTGACATTCTAGTCCACTTTCTAACAACTGATACAGCCTAGCGTATAAGCTATAATGTACCAGGAAATTCAGGAAAATTCTTGATCGTTTCCATCCACCCCATTTTATACCATGGCAGGACAAAAAAACAGAGCCTTCCATCATACGATCGAAAGCCCTGTCTCTAAAAACCAATCGCAATGCCTAAGACATTTTCGAAATGACCCTGCATTTACGCGATCATCCCGGTCATCTTAACCTTAGACGGTCATCCTAGTCATCTTGTCCTTAGACGATCATCATCGCAATCGAAAGAACGATGATGTTTGCAATTCCGATGGCAATAAAGAGTTTCAGACCCCATTTCATATAAGTCTTTAACTCAACCTTCGCTGCACCAAGTCCACCCATGACCACGCCCGATGTAGGAGTGAAGAGGTTGATCAGACCGCAGCCTGCAGAGAAGATGCTGACCATCACAGAAGCGCTGAATCCGAGCGTGTTCGCCAAACCGCCGGTAACCGGGATGGAGAAGCCTGCCAGACCGGAGGTCGAAGGAACTAAGAAGCTGAGCACCAGATAAATGATATAAGACATCGGTGCAAACACGAATCCGGGAACTCCTCTTAGCAGAGCAGAGGAACGATCCAGAATCCAGAAATCCATGTGGGTCGCCTGCATGACAACCGTGATCCCACGAGCAACTGCAATGATCAAAGCAACCGACAGGAGATCCTTGGCGCCGTCCAGATAGGTGTTTACAAATACGTTTTCTGACATTTTGCCCATGATGGCAACGATGATGCTGGCAAAGGTAAACCAGGCAGCCAGTTCCGCAAAATACCACTGACCAAGCGGCAGACCCGTGAGGAAGGAAGACCAGCCAAAGACATTCATGTAAGCTTCTTCACTTCCGCCAAAGACGATGTCCTGATAGGAAATCAGAGAAGCGATCATAATAACAAAGGTAATCGCAAACACAATCAGAACCGCCTTATGCTTGCCGGTGAACTCCAGCGTGTTTCCATCCGGTCTCTCAAAGGCTTCCTTCATATCCTGCTGTTCCTGTAAGGACAGAATGGTGGAACCCTTGTCCTTCTTTACCTTCTTCGCATAACTCAGCACAAACAAAATCGCAAGCAGAAGCGAAGATACCCAGAGAACAAAGCCCAGAACCATAATCGTGGTGCTGCTGTAGGGTACGTTTACGCTCTGCAGTGCAGCGGTGGCTGCTCCGGTCGCAAACGGGTTAATGGTGGAACCCAGAACACCGCAACCGGCTCCAAGAAGCACCGTTCCGACAGCAACAATTGTGTCAAACCCGGCTGCCACAAGCGCAGTCGTGATCAGTGCATAAAATCCGATCGTCTCCTCTGCCATGCCGTAAGTCGATCCGCCGATGGAGAAAAGTACCATCAGGATCACGATCAGAACCTCTTCTCTGCCGTGCATTTTTTTAACCAGATGGTAAACGCCGGCTTCCAAAGCCCCCGTCTTCATGACGACACCAATAAAGCCGCCGATGGAAACGATGAATACAATCAGATCTGCCGCATTCACAAATCCGTTTGGATAAGCCATAAAGAAGTTGCTGAAGCTGGCTCCCTGAACGGTTACGGTTCCTCCGTCCTTTACGGTCTGTAAAAGATCGCCGTACTTATCCGGATTCAGTCCCTCAATCAGGCTGTTGCTAATCGGCTGTCCGTTGAGCAACACGGAAATAATGGACAAAACCGCTAAAATGATGAACAAAATCGAAAACGCTGTGAGTGATTCTTTTTTCTTTTGCATAAAAAATCATCCTCCCTTCAAGAATTATTTTGTAATAACGGTTCCTGTTTCGCCCTTAAGCGCAAGCGCAGCCTTCTGTAAAGAAGTGATGAGCGCGGTCCCCCCGTGCGTATTATTCTTTACAAATTCGATACAAGACTGCACCTTAGGAAGCATGCTGCCGGGAGCAAATTGCTTTTCTCCAATATACTTATCTGCTTCCGCAAGCGTCATCGTCGGAAGTTCCTTCTGATCCGGCTTGTTGAAGTTAATGCAAACCCGATCCACTGCCGTCAGGATGATCAACATATCGGCGCCGATCGACTCTGCAAGCAGGGCACTGGAACGATCCTTATCAATGACAGCTGCAACCCCTTTCAGACCATTCGGCGTTTCCACAACCGGAATGCCGCCGCCACCTACGGTGATGACGATATCGCCGGCCTTGACCAGCTGCTCCACGACCTTCAGTTCTACAATCCGCTTCGGAATCGGAGACGGTACCACGCGGCGATAGCCACGTCCCGCATCTTCTACAAAGGTGAAGCCCTTTTCTGCAGCGATCTTGTCCGCTTCTTCCTTCGTATAAAAACTTCCTACCGGCTTGGTCGGATTGGCAAACCCGGGATCTTTCTCGTCTACCACCACCTGCGTGATCACAGAAGCGCATTCCTTATCGATATGACGGGCTTTTAATTCCTGTTGGATCGCCTGCTGCAAATGATAGCCGATGTATCCCTGAGACATTGCTCCGCACTCCGGGAATGGCATAAAAGGAGTATTGCCTCCCTTTGTGCTGGAAAATTCCATTGCAAGATTGATCATGCCGACCTGAGGGCCGTTGCCATGTCCCACAATGACTTCATAACCGGCCTCAGACAGATCCACGATCGTCTTAGCGGTTTCACGAACCAAATTAAGTTGCTCCTCGGGGGTATTGCCTAAGGCATTTCCCCCGAGAGCAACGACAATACGCTTTGCCATGCTCTTCTCCTGCTTACTTCAAGGTGGCGTACATCACTGCCTTGATGGTGTGCATACGATTATCCGCCTCATCAAACTGCCTTGCATGCTTGCCAAGGAAGACATCATCCGTTACTTCCATTGCTTCCAGGCCGTACTTCTGATAGATATCCTCACCGATCGTGGTATTGCGATCGTGGAAGGAAGGCAGGCAGTGAAGGAAGATAGCAGTAGGCTTCGCCATTGCAAGCAGTTCCTTGTTGACCTGATAAGGACGAAGCAGCTTGATTCTCTTCTCCCAAAGCTCTGCCGGCTCGCCCATGGAAAGCCAGATGTCGGTATACAGAACATCCGCATCCTTAGCACCGATCTTGATGTCATCGGTCAGCTCGATTTCAGCGCCGGTCTCCTTGGCAATCTCTCTGCACTTTGCAACAAGATCATCCGTCGGCATAAGCTCCTTCGGTCCGCAAGCACAGAAGTGCATGCCAAGCTTTGCGCAAACGATCATCAGAGAATTTGCCACATTGTTTCTTGCGTCTCCGAAGAATGTCAGCTTGCGTCCTCTGACATCACCGAACTCTTCCTTTACGGTAAGAATATCCGCCAGCATCTGGGTCGGATGATACAGATCGGTCAGTCCGTTCCATACCGGAATTCCCGAATATTTAGCCAGATCTTCCACGACTTTCTGATCAAAACCACGATACTCGATCCCGTCGAACATACGGCCAAGAACCTTAGCGGTATCTTCCAGAGACTCCTTCTTGCCCATCTGAGAAGAACCGGAATCCAGGAAGGTCACTCCCATTCCAAGATCGCGTGCGCCAACTTCGAATGCGCAACGAGTTCTGGTGGAAGTCTTCTCAAACAGCAGAACGACCTGCTTGCCCTTTAAATAGCTGTGATCCACACCGTTTGCCTTCATCTTCTTGAATTCAGCAGACAGCTCCAGCAGATATCTGATCTCAGCCGGCGTAAAGTCCAACAACGTCAAAAAACTTCTTCCTCTTACATTAACACCCATAACCATTTCCTTTCTGTTCTTTGCATATTGCAGGTGCAGTTCAATCCCTGAGCCACACCTATTGTAACGGGTGCCACAGGCATTCACCCATGGCGCCCCGTTTTACACATCAATCAGTCTTCACGAACCAGAGGCATAGACATGCATCTCGGGCCGCCGCGTCCTACGCAAAGGTTGGATGCTTCCAGCTCCAGTACATTGAACCCATTGTCCTTCAGATACTGGTTGGTGACATAATTACGCTTGTAAACGATCACCGTTCCGGGAGCGATGCAAAGGGTATTGGATCCATCGTTCCACTGCTCTCTCTCTGCTGCCAGAGCATCTCCGGCACCGCAAGGGAAGAGACGAACCTTCTCAAGACCCATGAACTTTGCAAGAATCTCTTCCAGCTTTCCGGTATGCTCTTCAATCTTCACATCGTGATTGGCAGCATCCTTCGTGATTGCAAATACCTGCAGGGTTCCCATGATTCCCGGATGAATGGTGAATGCATCGGTATCAATCTGTGTGAACACGGTATCCAGATGCATGAACGCACGGCTTACCGGGATATTGAAAGCAAGAATGGTTTCGATCTTGTTTCCTTCGTTCTCATAGAACATCTTCATTGCCAGATCCTGGATGGCTTCCGGCTGTGTTCTCTGAGACATTCCGATGAACAGAAGCTTCTCATTTACGTTGAGCACATCTCCACCTTCGATGTGGAAGTGGTTGTGACGTCCATACAGATCCGGTACGTTTCCGGCATAATCCGGATGATATTTGAAGATATAATCTGCGTAAATGGTCTCGCGATTTCTCGTTACAGAGAACATTCTGTTGATGACTGCACCGTTTCCTACAGAAGCAAACGGGTCACGGGTGAAGTACAGGTTCGGCATCGGATTGACAAGAAGATGGGAAGCCGTTGCAATACGGTCTACCAGGAAGTTGGTATGAATCTCACCCAGCTCTGCAAAGGTGATTCCGGACATGGTCTTCAGAACCAGTTCCTTCTCATCGGTGAATTTAGCCAGATATTCCTTGATAATCTTGTGATACACTTCGGTATGAACGCCGGACTCCTCAATCCACTGATCCAAGAACTTCTCCTTGATTTCAGGGCGTGCCTTCAGAGTCTCCGCCATTAAATCTTCCAGATAAACAACTTCTACACCATGGTCTCTCAGGATCTTGGCAAAACGATCGTGCTCATCTTGTGCATCCTTCAGGTCCGGGATGTCATCGAACAGCAGCTCTCCCAGCGTATCGGGAGTCAGGTTCAGAAGTTCCTCACCCGGTCTGTGCAGCAGCACTTTTTTGAGAGTTTTGATCTCACTTGTTACATGAATGTTGGACATTTTTTCCTCCTTGTGATGAAATAGACAATCGCAGCCAGTCCGGCTCATTCTCTCTTTCCAACTGCTCTTATCTTAACGCACCGATAGTAAAAAGGATCTATCCCTTTTGGGTTAGGTCTCTTGAATATTGCCCAACCCATTCCTTATTGTATCCTTAATCTTGCACATGTATGGTAAAAGGATGGCAAAAAAATTGTATAATTCTGCAAAAATCTACCCACTCAAAAGCCTATTTTTTCTCCCCTTCTATCCTGTATGCTCATTTTGGAAAAGAAAACATCAATGGCATGCAAAAAGAGCGGTCTCTCTCCGCTTCGCTACCGATCTGTCTTTGCGCATACGCACACAAATCGATCCTGTCTTTTGTTTTGTGTCCGTTTAGTCCTGCTCCCTCTTTCCTATAAGCTCGTTCATCAGTGCAAACACCAGCCCCGCGCAACCAATGGCGATAAAATAGACTGCCAAAAATCTAAGTGCCTTCCTCACGTTTTACAGAGAAGAGTCCTAGCGCAATCCCTGCAACCTTGCTCCTCTCTTACCTCCCTTCTATCTCTCGAGTCACATATATGATATCACATAAGAAGTACTTTCTTATAAATTTATTAGTTTGATAGGATTGTAATTCCAGCGTGAAACGGATTTCAAAGTTGAATTTACAAAAAAATGGAAAAATATAATATAAATAGAAAGATAGCCACCCATAAAGGGAGATCTACTAAAATGGTAGAGCAAATCAAGGAGAAAAAATGAAACACCAACTCGAGATCATTTTGTTATCAATGGTTGTATTAGACATCATGGATGGAGATTTCAGAAGTTTCTCAATATTAGGCATCATCAAAGCCGCACTCTATCTATTATGTTTTGCGTTGCTCATATTGAAAAAGCAAGAGAGCAAGGATTAAATCCGGGAGAAAAATCCAAAAATGCAAGAGGTGTAGCGGTTATAACGCAAAAAGATCTTGCCAAGCAATTAGATGTCTATCAAAATCACTCGGTGAGATGTTACGGGATAATCTCTTCTATCCCCTTTGCAGTGTGATACATCTTGCGCATGATGCTGTTTTCTTGCAAATACCCAAGACCTTTTTCTTCAGCATCGATCTGCGTTTCTCCGGTGATGTTCTTTTTGATCTGAACTCCTTTGATATGGCCGACATCCGCCATCATTTCCAGATATCTGTTATATCGCCCCTCTGATACTTTCAGATGCTCCGGACTGACCTGCTCCAGTAAATCAAACTTCGGATAATCCATCGCCCGCTCTAAGGACGAGAGGATTTTATAAACTGCCCTGAAGTTGTCCATGAGTTAATCAATGATCAATGCAAATGACATCATAAAGCCACTGGTCGTTCTGCACGCCTTTGCTTACTGCTTCCCGAAATGTCGTGCTGTTATATGCGATCTTCCTCTTCTTGCAGGCATACAGATACACGAGAATCCGGTATAAAATCACATCGTAATCATCCTTTGCCATTTCACCCTCCTGCGTTCATATATCCTGATACAGCCGACAGACTAAGAAGCGATTCTCTTCCTAGAAGCGGCTTTAGGATGTCTTCGCTTACCTCGTCTCTTAATCCTTCCATCACCGTAAAATCACATACTTCCGATACAGCCTTGTCTTTTTCCTTTGCCATATCCTCGATAAATCCGAACACCTCTTTCTGGAGGTTCTTATCGTCTGATTCAGCTGCTTTTACCGCTATCGGTACGAAAGCATAAGCAAATACAACGTGAACTCCGGAATCAGCGTCAAGGATGTCCTCTTCTCGCTGCCTTCTGTATTCCGCGTCAAATTCCGGTATTCTTTTTCTCGCATCGTTAATCAGCTCGTTATACTCCATCTCCACTGGCCTCTCTCAGCTTCTGTAACCTTTCTCTCAACACCAGTTTATCTCGTTCCGGGATATCCTTCAACAACGTCCTCTCGATCTGACGTATCAAATCTTTCACCTTCTGATAATGATCGCCGCCATTTCTTCCGCATTTCAGCCCAGTCTCTATTTCAAACCTTCTTATTGATGCCGTATCTCCATCTCCGATGAAAGATTTTTTGCGGAAATCCGACCGAATTACCGCCCTTGCTTCCTCCAAATCGCACGACTCCAAAGTCTCCTTCATCTTGTGGTCGCCAATCCACTCTTTATATGCCGCAAGCAGTGTCTTTCCGTTTGCTCCCGTGTAGAAATCCGGCCCGTTGTCGTTCTCTTCCGCATACTGTTGCCGTCGCATCGAGTTGATCTTTTCTCTTGATGTATTTCCTTCGGCACAGTTGTATTCCTCTCGAAGCTTATCTGGCTCATACCCCGCCACATCGAGGTCTTTTGAGAAGCGAATCGCAAATTCGCACTGGCAGTTCGCATGTATGTGCTCGGCGTGGTCGCCCTGAACTGTCCTGTTCGTCGCCGGTCTCCATCCGGCGGAGGCGATCATTGAGCAGTACGCACAGGAATCGCCCGAGGGAATCCATGCAAACTCTGCGTGATCTCGTCTGGCATTTTTTAGCATCGTGTCCGCCCCAATCTGCTTTACCAGCCGGGAGACGGCATCGCCTAAAAGCTTTCCATCCGGAGACTGTTTCAGCGTACCTTTTACCGACATTGCAACTTCCCCATAGTCCGGAATGTCTGCTGGTTTGGCTGCCGGAACTCTTGCTTTTTGCAGGCGTACAAATAAACCAGTAATCGGTAAAGCACTACCTGATAATCGTCTTTTGCCATTATTGTTTTTCCCTTCTCAGCGCCCCTTTGCCCTCTTGAATATTTTGTGCCATTGCTATTGATATCTTCGTGAGCTGGCTCTTGTCTATCGGCTCTCCGTTGAGTTTCTTTGTCTCAATATATGCTATTAGCGTTTCCCTGTTCTCGTCCATCCCGGCGGCACTTGTAACAAATTTGACAAAATCGTCATCGTCGCCACTTATGTCTAAAAGCAATTCTATTAACTTGTTCACGGTTTCAGTGATTTCCACTATCTGCGCCTGCCTTTTATCTTCGCAACTGCTTCGTGTCGCTTCAAGAAGTATCGTCGCTATCGGGTATGACCTCGAATCAGCGACCTTGCGTCTCGTCTTTCGTAAAGGTCAGGTTGATGACTATTACGAAGTTCCGCCTGTGATTGTCAGTCAATTTCGTGCCGCCCCTTCAAAAGGCAGGTATTATTCCAACTTTATAAAGGGTCATTTTAATCGACAGCGTATTCAATAACCTGCGCTGCCAGAGTTTCCTCCACCCGTTATGCTATCCACTTCGATCACGACCGTGGTGTGCGGGTGGAAATTCTCTTGCAGATAATCGGCGACCTTCCTACTTAGTCTCAAAAGTTCCTTTGTTTCTCCTTCGAACCCGCTGGTGCATGGAATATCATCTTTCTCCATCACTCTCTACCTTTCAGCAAATAGCGACTGTCTATGTCAAAATCAAGTCCTATCTTCTGGAGATTATCGTCTCCGCATGTGCTTTGAATGATAGACAGTGCTTCCGTGTAGGCCACAGTTTGACCTGCGTCATAGTCGGTTCGCTCGCCTTTCCCTTTTATTCCATCCAGTTCTTCAACAATGCCCTGAACAATATCCCTTATCAAATCAAGTTCCATCACCGAATCTATCCTTCCGGATCGTAGACTAAAAAGCTCCCGTTTTGGATCGAATAAACCTGCGATATAAATTCCCGAACTTCTCCAAGTTTATTTGAAACTCTCAATTCAACCTTGACGGTCATCGTCATGTCCCTCTCTATAGCTTGCTGATCGTTCTTGTCAGCTTGTGAATCTCATCCCGAATTTCCCGGAGGACTTTTACCTCGTCACTCATCATTTCACGCTCCTATCTCCATGGTCATATCCTGCACCATCTGGTCAATTCCTGAATAATCCGACGGATAGAATAGATCTCCGTCGTCCTCGTCATTATATTCTATTCCCACGGCAATTTCCGGATCGCTAAATGTAAAAAGCGAAAATTTTTCGCCGCGTTCGTTTATAAAACTATTTTCTCTCGTTTTCTTGTATTTCTGTGACAAAGCTTCCTCAAGAGCAACTTTCAACGCGTCACTGTTTTTTGATATTTCCGTCCATGTCATAACGTGCCTCCTTCTCGCCATTCTTCACTTTCCAGTATGCCCATCCATGATGCGATCCCTTTTCTGGGTGATACTGGAAAATCCCATCTCCGCCGTAATTGATTCTGTATCCGCCACCATCTTCAAACGAGACTCCCTTGAGTCCTCCACGTCCGAGCGGCTTGACCTCATATCCTGTCTGCTCGATGGCTGTCCTCATACCTTCAGGCGTAAAAAGAGCTAATCCCTCGTGGTTATTTATTATAGCATCAGTTAGCCTCGAAGAGTCAGTCGTATTATTCAACTGTTCGGCGAGTGCGTTCTCTATCGCCTGCTGCCTCTGCTCTTTCTTGTCAGCATCGTACTTTCCCCGTCGCATGTAATTAATCTTTTCTTGCCACGTCGCACCTTCAGCGTCGTCCAGTTCCTCTTTCAGTTTCTCCGGCTCATATCCGGATACGTCTAATTCTGACGTGAACCTAATTGCAAATTCGCAGTTACAATTTGCATGTATGTGCTCCGCGTGATCTCCTGACACTGTTTCTTTGGTGGCTCTTTGCCACCCGTTCGATGCAAGCATTAGACAGAAGGGACATGCGTCTCCGGAGGGAATCCATGCGAATTCCGCGTGATCTCGTCTGGCGTTTTTCAACATCGTATCCGCCCCAACCTGTTTCACGAGCCTGGAAACGGAATCGCCAAGCAATTTCCCTTCCGGTGACTGCACTAGTACCCCGTTTACAGATTTCGCGACTTCCCCATAATCCGGAATGTCTGCGGGTTTCGCCGCGGGAACTCTCGCCCCTTGCAATCGCGCAATTGCATCATACATTTCGCACGCAAGTTCCCCCGAACCTTCGCCATATTTTTGCACAAGTGCCATCCCGTAATCTATTAGCTTTTTTCGGTCATTAAGTCCGTTTCTTCCAGCAAATGCCAACATCTCCCGTGCTGCCCTACTGTTGATCATTGCCAGTGATGCCGTGTACGCCTTCCATTTTGTCGATGCTATCTTAGTATGCATCTTGCTCCGGCTCCTCGTTTGTTAGATTCTGCAAGAGCTATTGCCCTCTGACGCGCATCTCTTGCGCCTTAATTCTTCTAATGTCCGCCTGATCGAACCCGACCATTTCCAAAAAAGTATCGGTTGATGCAAATTCTAAACGCTGTGATGATACCTTTACCGCCGCGTCTGTCGTTTCCGCAACGGTCGGCATTGCCGGATTTTTGAAATGGGCAATAACGTTTTTAGAATCATTCGGAAGCGCATCCGGCGTTATTCCTAGCTCAATCGCTTGCGCCATCTGCGCAATTGTATAAAGAGCGTCGCCGTTGCCGGCGTTCAACTGCTCCGCAAGGGCGATTAGCGTTTTACTCTGTGCAATCACGGCATCCGCCGACGATGGGTTTGCATCGTTTACAACGCAAGTATCCATTACCGTTAGCCCCGTGGCGGCGGAAAACTGCGTTGCCAAAATAAAAGCGGTCAGCATTCAATTCTAACCGCTTTATTTCCCGTGTATTTTCCCATCTGTCAATGATCACATCGATGTCTTTCGGGTCGAGCTCCAAGCAATTACCATTGGAACCTTGAACCCGAACTCCCGGATTGATTCTGCGACCTTATCAACCGATGCATCATTGTGGCGCGGATTGTTCTTGTACGAGATCAGTTCTGATGTCTTTACATATTCGATCTGCATTTTGCTCCTTTATGGCATAATAAAAGCACCGGATTTCTCCGATGCTTTCTTCGTTGGCCATTGTCTTCTTCGGCTATCCCTAAGGCCCCTGGTGGAAAAAGATAGCCTTCCATGCATCCTTTAAAGGCTATCCCCACATTACCATTTTCTCCCGCGGCAGACTTGCTCCGCTGCCGTTCAATGCTACTAGTGTTCTGACCGCATGGCTTATATGGTTCCTGCACCATTCATACCCTTTCGGCAGCTTATACTCATAATCGCCACTTGATGTATCAAGTAATAATGATCCGGCTTCCGTGCTGTCTTCTGGATACACATCACAGCTAATCATGTCTTCATTCTTTTTTATATTTTTTAATTCTATCATAGTATTCTTCTGCTTCCTTGCCATAATTATACATCTTCGACGCTATTTTGTGTGCCTCTTTTTGAGTGTATCCCTTCTCTACTAGGCTCTTTTCCAGCAATTCATGCTTAATAAGTGTCAGATCATGTGGCTCTGCTTTTCCCTCTTGCAGTCTTCTCCACGATTCAGCCATCATATAATCCGGATCAAACAGTTCCTTTTCCTCTCCTCTAAGATCATGTTTGTCCATGAAAATGTAATTTTTTACCGCCTGTATTTCTTCTTTTTCGTATCCGGTCGCGGCAGCTATCTTATTGACATCACTTGCCCTTTTTCTTATTTCTTCATAATAGCGAATAGCATGCTCTTCCGCAGCTTTCCCATTCGGATTTCTTGCTCCTGAAACCGCGCCAATTGTTTTCTCTGCATAGTTTTTCCTTCGCAAAGAATTTATCTTTTCTTTCGACGAGTCCCCCTCTGCAGCATCATATTCCTCTCGAAGCTTATCTGGTTCATACCCTGCTACATCCAGCTCCGACGTGAACCTAATTGCAAATTCGCATTGACAATTTGCATGTATGTGCTCCGCGTGATCTCCTGACGCTATTTCTTTGGTGGCTCTTTGCCAGCCGTTCGATGCAAGCATTAGACAGAAGGGACACGCGCCCCGGATGGAATCCATGCGAATCCTGCGTGATCTCGTCTGGCGTTTTTCAACATCGTGTCCGACCCAACCTGCTTCACGAGCCTGGAAACGGAATCGCCAAGCAATTTCCCTTCCGGTGACTGCACCAGCACCCCGTTTACAGATTTCGCGACTTCCCCATAATCCGGAATGTCTGCGGGTTTCGCCGCGGGAACTCTCGCCCCTTGCAATCGCGCAATTGCATCATACATTTCGCACGCAAGTTCCCCCGAACCTTCGCCATATTTTTGCACAAGTGCCATTCCGTAATCTATTAACTTTTTCCGGTCATTAAGTCCGTTTCTTCCAGCAAATGCCAGCATCTCCCGTGCCGCTCTGGCGTTTATCATTGCCAGTGATGCCGTGTATGCTTTCCATTTTGTCGGTGCTATTTTCATCCCCATGTGGTTCCGTTCCCTCAACCGTTAGATTCTCTAAGAGCTGCTGCCCTCTAATTCGCATCTCCTGCGCTTTAATTCTTCGGATGTCCGCCTGATCGAAACCGACCATCTCCAAAAAAGTATCGGTTGATGCAAATTCCGTACGCTGTGACGACACTTTTACGGCAGCGTCCGTCGTTTCCGTAACGGTTGGCATTGCCGGATTTTTGAAATGTGCAATAACGTTTTTAGAGTCGTCCGGAAGCACATCCGGCGTTGTCCCTAGTTCGATCGCTTGTGCCATCTGCGCAATCGTATAAAGAGAATCACCGTTACCGGCGTTCAACTGCTCCGCAAGGGCGATTAGCGTTTGACTCTGTGCAATCACGGCATCCGCCGACGATGGGTTTGCATCGTTTACAACGCCCGTATCCGTTACCGTTAGCCCCGTAGCAGCGGAAAACTGCGTTGCCAAAATCCGAATCATCTCCACGTGAGGAGATAGAGAACCTTGCTGGAACTGTCCAACCGTCGGATTCCCGTTTGTGTCGGGGGTTTGGGTGCTTGCCAAAAGCGACCCGACGTATTGTTTGAATTTGTCCCCCGTGATGATGTCATACTGTTCATCGGAAACGCCCAAGATGTATTTTTGCGGAGATGTTGCAAACTCCAGCCCTATGGTTGCATTTGCCAGCGTTCGGACATAACCTTGTATCAGTTTTCTAACATATCCTTTAATTCGACTCTGCCCAAACGGTTTATCACTGGATGCGTTCCAGATCATCGGCTCCATGAGTGGACGCCCGAATTTATGCGGGAACCGCTCCGCCGTCCAGTGTCCGCCCTCTCTTGATAACTCCCATGTGTCAGTTTCGGTATACAAATTTGCAAACATAGGAGCCCAGTTAATATCGCTTTCGTCCTGCATTGCATCCTGAAAAGCAAAACCGCAATCAATCCGCCCTTTCTCATTGCTCCATGCTCCCGCCGCGCATTGCGGCGAATAAAAGCGAATCACCGAACCGCCTTTCTCTCCGAAGACACATGCAAACGTTGCGCCGTAAAGCAATTCATCCCGACAGGCTTTTTGATATTCAGCGATTAGACGATTCCTTTTTGCAATCTCTGTCATCGTGTCCGCTTCTGCTCCGTTCTCGGCAACAAATCCATCAAACATAGATCGTGATGCCAACACATCAACCGCTTTTGCTCCCCACGAACAGCCAACATCCAGTTTCGACATGTTTCTAGGCAGAGCAATTCCAAGGTTTACTTCTGCTAGGCTAATATGTCCGTTGTAATACCGCTGTTTGCAGGCGTTTTTTAGCCTGTGATAGCTGTAAATCCTAACAAGGTTATTTAGTTGCTTTTGTTCGGTTTCCGGCAGTCCTTCGACTGCGCCAAAACTCAATGTCATACACTCACCCTATCCGCATTTTTTTGTTCGGATTTCTCTTCGATGTTCGACAGCCCCAGAGTGCAAGCGCTGCCGCTTCTACCGGTGCAGGATTGTCACCGCCAAACCCAAAACCACCAGAGATTGGACGCTTTACAGAGCTTGTTGCGCTGTCGTTAAGGTCTTCTTGTGCAAGCACTTCTGCACCCTGTGACAGCGGTGCGCCGTACCATGTGACGGTTCCTTCGTTGATCTCTGTAATTAACTGTGTCGCCGATGCAATCACGTCTCTAGTTGTTGGGCGAATAACAGACCCTTTCGCCTTCCACGTGTCGCAAATTCGCTCGCAAAGGATATCAACCCCATTGCACCCATCGATCACCACGCAACTAGCCATGCCATATCTCTCATTCAGCCAATCCGCAAGCCATCTAATACCGTGACTGGTTGGCTTTCTTTCGATCATCTCAATTCTTGCTGGTTGATCTTCCGGACAAACCGCCCCGCAAAGAACCACTTCGGCACCGTCCGGCGTGAACTTAATCCCGTAAGCGGTTTTGCCTTCCGGTTTTTTATCAAGCGACTTACATTTTTCCCAGGCTTCCGAATCAATAGCCTTGTCGGTCTGCTCCGTGATCACAGGCGACCACCATCCAAGGCGTTCTCTTGCAAATCCGTCACGGCTAAGCATGCGTTGCTCGTTCTCTGTGAAATCTTCGGACAGGTGAATCCCTAACGCCGGATTCGTCATATACCACAAGTTCCGATCTGTGACATCGATTTCGTCAATACTGTCCGCTTCAACCGACCATTCATGCCATGCGTCAAATCTGCCAGGGTCTTCAAGGCACGCCTTTCGGAATCTCCTAAAAACCACGCCCGGACATGTCGGGTATGGCGGTGTTCCGGTGTAAATTACCTGCCTTGTTCCGGTTGCAGACGCTGCCAGTGTCGGCATAAGCGCTTCTACCTGTTCATCGGTAAGTTCCTGTGCTTCGTCATAGACTACCAGAGACACGCCTGCGAATCCTCTTGCAGCCTGTCTTGATCTTGCCGAATACCGAATTTCTCCGCCGTTCGTTAATACAATCGCTTCTTCGCCGTTTGTGTATCGAATGGTTGACACGAGTTCTTCAGCGTCCGGATGCCGATCGTCTGTGAACATGGCAACCAGTCTTCTGAATGATTCTTTTTCTGTCTTTACTTGATGCGCCGTGTGTAAGATTTTTTCGCCGTTGATTACCAGCCCGAAAAACTCACGTGCTTCTAAACATGTGTTTTTTCCGTTCTGTCTCGGCATCGCCAGCCCTGCGGCTGTTGCGGTATATTTGCCAGCCTTGCTTTTTCCAAGCCAACAATCTATTACACTTTGTTGCCACTCATCCAGTTTATCCCCATATTCCGCCATAAGAAGCCCCGCATCTGCTCCGTCCGTTAGCGCCCTTTTGGGTTCGATCTTTAACCGTGGCTCCTGTGACCCTCTCATGCCTCTTTCCTGCTGCGTACCAGTTGAATTACCGATGTCGGTCGAAGCTTTTCACTCTTTGCATCTTTCTGTGCCCCAACCGTTCCCATGATCTGCGTCATACCAAGGATGTAAGATTTCCACAAGGATTCGTAACCTTGAAAGTGTGGGTTCTGCCTGATTCCTTTCTGCCCGCCCCCATTGTCGTAAGGGATTGCCACGTCCGATGTGGCGATTGCGTCCGAGGCTTCTTCCAGCTTTACGCACATCCATGCGACGTTTTCAATCGTCGGAAGAAGCAATTTAATTCTATCTTCATCCACCCCAAGCGCCTTAATTAGCTTTTTCAGCCGATTAACCTCTTTGCGCTTTCTCGTGTCTAATTCTTTTTTTCCATTCTGCTTTTCCCACCCTTCAACCATGATACCCTTCGGGGGTAAATCGGCGCTGGACGGCATGGGGTTGCCAGGTAGGGAGTAGGGGGACACTCCCCCACGTCCTCACCATGTTTTCTTTTTTCTCCCCTTGACGCCTACCATGTGCCGCTTACATGTACCGTGCCGTTTATTTTTTTTCCAAAATCGAAATTCACCTTGTTGCTCTTTACGGAGTTGCAATAATAATGCGCTGCCTGTAAATTATCGAAGTCCTCTGCAGCTTCCCTTGCCTAATGATAGCCAAACTCTCGCCATCTGCTTACTGGTTTGATCTCATCGATCACAAACGAAAGTGGATGTGCTGGACTACTCGGCTCGTCGTAGTGTATCGGTCCAAGCTTCCCCTTACATATCCCGCAAGGTGCTCCGGCTGCTCTGAATCTCGCTCTATATTTTTCCGTAATGTTCCGTTCTGTGTACGTGGGTTTGTTCCCCCCATCTGTTTTTTCTCCTGTGTACCCCCGTAGGGTATTTTTTCTATTAAGCACCCCACGTGATCACAGATGCTGCACCCTACACCATCGAGAGTACTTTTTGTAAGCGTATCTGTCCCACCATACCCCCGGGGGAGTGTTTTTACAGCGCCTTCACTAGCGCTTTTTCTCTGTCTGAGAGTTCAATTTGTGCGCTTGTGTGGACCCTTCTATCCTTACAGTTTTGTAATCTCCGATCTTTCCCATTGGTCACTTGCCTTACACGAAAAAGGCAGAGCCGTTCAGCTCTGCCCACAATTTACACGATACTATAATACCACATTTGTTTGTCCCCTGAGTGACGCATTTCCGCTATAAACTGTTCCATCAGCTTTACAATCTGTCCGGATTGAGACACTCCGGCAGTCTCGCAAGCGGTCTTGAATTCATCAGCGGTCTTCTGGTACATCCGAAAGCCTTTTGTAATATACCCATTCTTCTTGTCCCATCTGTCTTGTGGTCTAGTCATTGCGCCACCTCTTGACCGCATCCACCAGACCATATCCCCCCGCAATTAAAAGAGCGATATTTAGCGGAATACTGTCGCTTGCGACTTGAAAGATAACCGCCAATGCTAGAAGTGAATAAAATGTTTTTCTTTTCATGGTCTTTTCGATGAGTTATAATAGCAACTAAGGGGGGAGAGGCTTTCGCCTCTACCTTAGAGCCTGTATTAGGTCTGCTATTGCTTGAATGACTGCTCCCGTTGCAATCACGATCTGCAATGCAAACTTGATACGGCTCTTTTTTGCCTTTTGCTCGTCTCTTATCTCCTTTCTATTTAATATATCACAAGTTATCCCGTATTTCAGCCCATATCATTTCTTCTCCTATTTCATCGCATCATCGCATATTTCTTCACCATACCTTCTGCAAACGCCCTTTTGTCTCTCCGTTCTGCACGGGAAATCAGGATGTTTCCGCCATGTCCGGTGCCACAGGCACCTATACCACGTCCTTGTCGCACCGGATGCGTCTTTTTTCTCTTTTCAAACGAAAGGATGGATGTATTTTGTAAGTCAAAAAGTCTGCCGCACTGACTGCATTTGAAGCGACGGATCATCACGAATACAAGACTATATACTACCGTTTGAATGAATTCTTTGCAGAACTAAAAACTGAAAGAATACAGGGAAAGTACGAAGAACTACTTGTTCGGCTTGGAAAAGTACCCCTCATGATACTGGATGATTTTCTGTTGCTACCAACAACCTCCGAACAACAACGAGATTTGCTCATTCTTATGCGAGCAAGAGATGAGAACCAGCATTCAACGGTGATATGTTCACATGTTTCTGTTCAAGGATGGCACGAACGACTTGGAAGTGGTGGTGTAGCTGATACTCTTCTCGATAGAATCACAACAAATGGCTATGAGCTGAATATCGATGGTGACGTTTCAATGAGAAAGCGTCATAGCAGGATTTAGTTTTCAAAGCATAAGTACAGCGGAGTCACCCTTTGGGTGGCTCCCAACTGCGGATAGCAGGCTCTGAATATCAGATGCAGTGGCTCTATTTTATCGGAATCGGTGGCTCTGCCACCACGGAATAATCAAAAGGCAATATCAATGTACGCATAAGTCGTGCCGTTAATAACTTGAGTCTTGTATTCCATAGCTCGCCTCCATAGGTATATTTTATACATATTGAGGCTAAACTCAAGTGCTTCGCACAAGGAAAAATGCTTTATTTCCAACGTCTGTATGTTGTTGGCTGATTGTGCTAGAGTCCTGTCGGATCACCCCCCCCGCGCATGCGGGAAAAACTTATCGACGCTCTTACTATTATCTCAAAGGTTCGGATCACCCCGCGCATGCGGGGAAAACATACGGGCAGGAAATCGGCAGACGCTGCATTACGGATCACCCCCGCACATGCGGGGAAAACTCCATTCCGAAATCTACAGAACCGGGGCCTTTCGGATCACCCCCGCACATGCGGGGAAAACCGTTTGATTTCTGCATCCAGTCCGGCACTATCCGGATCACCCCCGCACATGCGGGGAAAACACGCTCTGGCGGTCGATCTGGCTAGAGACGTGCGGATCACCCCCGCACATGCGGGGAAAACGGGACAAATTCAAACAATACGTCGGGTCACTACGGATCACCCCCGCACATGCGGGGAAAACTCTTCGCTCTTCCTTCCCTGATCGAATGTCCACGGATCACCCCCGCACATGCGGGGAAAACGCTTATCTGTCGCCATGCTACCCCCTTTTTAGCGGATCACCCCCGCACATGCGGGGAAAACCACCTCAGCCCGAGGTGGTTACTCGCAGTCAGCGGATCACCCCCGCACATGCGGGGAAAACTTTCAGGCCTCTATACAAGCCTGAGAGATACCCGGATCACCCCCGCACATGCGGGGAAAACAGAAACGGTATCAGGA
>JABZIZ010000024.1 GCA_015258065.1 Lachnospiraceae bacterium
TACGAGAAAAAGGGATTCTTTGGTCTCTTCGGTTGAAACAAGAAAAAGGAAAGCGCCCGCCCGGGTTATGATATGTAACCTCTTTACTGGACACGAAAGTGTCACAGTAAGGAGGGTTTTATTTTTTGTAAAACAGGAAGACCGGGTGACGGTTCTTTTTCGTGTCGAATGATTTAAGAATTCGGAAATTGTTTTGCTCTTGTAAAATTTTTGTAGGAATTCGGGCAATTTTCTGATCCGCATTGGAAAAATCGGGCTTGTGATGTTAGAATGTTCATGATGTTTTGAAAAGAGAGTTTTCCTATAGAGGTTGTTCTGTTTGCCTCTGGGAAAGCATATAGAAATGGAGGTTGAACATGAGTAAACCGGTAGTTCTAGTTGTAATGGACGGCGTTGGCTGGACGGACAAGGACCATGGGAATGCCGTGATGCATTCTTATAAACCGCAGTTGGACGAGCTGATGACCAGGTGGCCGCATACCACGATCAAGGCGCACGGAACGGCGGTCGGCCTGCCCTCCGATGCAGATATGGGGAATTCGGAAGTGGGGCATAATGCGCTTGGCTGCGGGCAGATTTATTCCCAGGGAGCCAAGCTGGTGAATGAGTCGATCACCTCCGGCAAGATCTATGAAAGCAGTGCATGGAAGGGTGCCATCGACTATGTCAAGGACAATCATGGGAAGTTACATTTCATCGGTCTGTTGTCTGACGGAAATGTGCACTCCAACATCTCTCATCTGATCGCCATGATTCAGAAGGCGAAGGAAGAGGGCGTCAAGGAAGTGCGGGCGCACATCCTGCTGGACGGAAGAGATGTGCCGGAAACCAGTGCGCTGCAATATGTGGATGAACTGGAAAATGTTTTTGCCAAGTTGAATGACGACTCCTTCCATGGCTGCATCGCTTCCGGCGGCGGCCGGATGTCGATTACGATGGATCGTTATGATGCGGACTGGTCGATGGTGGAGAGAGGTTGGCATATTCATGTCATGGGAGACGGGAAGATGTACCCTTCCGCCAGAGAGGCCATTGAGTCCCTGCGCAAGGAGGGAGGATACACCGATCAGTATCTGCCCGGCTTCGTGGTAGGAAAAGACGGAGCTCCCGCGGGCACGATTGATGACGGAGATTCGGTCATCTTCTTCAACTTCAGGGGCGATCGTGCGGTTGAAATTTCCAAGGCTTTTGATTATATGAACAAGGGCTTCGACGCCTTCCCGATGCCGAAGAAACCCAAGGTTTTCTATGCAGGCATGCTGCAGTATGACGGAGATTTAAAGCTTCCGGATCACTTCCTTGTGGAGCCGCCGCACATTGAACACACGATGAGCGAGTTTCTGGTGGGCAAAAAAGTGAAGAGTTATGCCTGCTCGGAAACCCAGAAATTCGGGCACATGACCTACTTCTGGAACGGAAATCGGAGCGAGAAGTTTTCTGAGGAACTGGAAACCTGGGAAGAGGTGGATTCGGATATTATTCCTTTCGACCAGAAACCCTGGATGAAGGCAACGGAAGTAACGGAGAAGATGCTTGCTGCCATCGAATCCGGAAAGTATCAGTTCCTGCGTTGCAATTATCCCAACGGAGATATGGTGGGGCATACCGGGAATTATGAAGCGACGATCATCGGGGTGGAAAGCGTGGATTTGAACCTGAAACGCCTGATGGACGCCTGCCTGAAATATGACTATTGCCTGCTGGTTATGGCGGATCATGGCAATTCGGATGAAATGTATGATAAGGGCATGAATCCGGACGGCACGCCGAAGCCGAAGACCTCCCACTCCCTGGCGCCGGTTCCGTTCGCCGTCTTTAACGGGCCGGAAGGAACGAAGATCAAGGAAGGACAGTTCGGTCTGGCGAATGTAGCGGCGACGACGGTGAAGATTTTGGGATTTGAGCCGCCGAAGGAATGGCTGGAGAGCATCATCGAATAAGCAAAAGGACTGTGAAACGAAATAGGGGATAGACACTTTTGTCCCCGCGTCACAGATTTTATGACAGAACAGGAGGATTTCTCATGAAATTAGAAGAACTGGAACCGAAGAAGGTAATGGAGTATTTCAAGCAGCTGTGTGCCATCCCGCATGGTTCGGGCAATGTGCAGGCGGTCAGCGATTTCCTTAAGAAGTTTGCGCAGGATCGGAATCTGGAAGTCATTCAGGACGAAAGCTTGAATATCATCATCAAGAAAGCTGCCTCAGCCGGATATGAAGGCAAGGAGCCGATTATCTTACAGGGGCACATGGATATGGTGGCTGTGGCAGAGGACGGCAGCGGCATTGATATGAAGACGCATCCGCTCGATCTGCGGATGGACGGAGACTGGCTGTATGCAGATAAGACGAGCCTTGGAGGAGACGACGGTATTGCGGTTGCCATGTGTATGGCACTGTTAGACGATGATTCTCTGGCACATCCTCCGCTGGAAGTGGTCTTGACCACAGAAGAAGAAACCAACATGGGAGGCGCGAGCCGAATCGACCTCTCCAGTTTGGAAGGCAAAAGACTTCTCAATCTGGACTCGGAAGAGGAAGGCATTCTTCTCTGCGGCTGCGCAGGAGGCGGTACCTATTATGCAGCGCTTCCTTATCAGACCGGAGAGGTGGAAGGAATTTCCTACAAACTGGAGATCTGCGGCCTCACCGGCGGACACTCTGGCCAGATGATCAACGAGGGCAGAGGAAACGCCAACCTGATGTTGGGCAGACTGTTATATGAAATCGGCGAATTGGAAGGGCTGACCTTCCACTTAAAAGACGTTTCAGGCGGCAAGGCGACCAATGTGATCGCTCCTTCTGCGGTTGCGGAGCTGGTGATCGAGAAGGAAGAGGATGCGATGCTGCTGAAAGAGACGGTGGAGCGGATTGCAGATAAGATTCGCAATGAATACCGGATCACGGAGCCCGGACTGTTCATCAACCTGACAAGGGAAGAGACGGGGAAATGGAGCTGTATCGATGGAGAGACAACGAAGAAGCTTGCCAGACTTATCTGCGCCCTTCCCAACGGCGTGCAGGGCATGAGTGCGGCAGTTCCTGGACTGGTCGAGACGTCATTAAACCTTGGACTGGTGCAGAATGAGAAAGATCATGGCAGACTGCTGCTGCAGTATTTAATCCGTTCCAGCGTACAGTCGGCAAAAGAATTCCTGTTCGAGAAACTGCATGTGATCGGCAAGGCAATCGGTGCAGACTGCGGCATTTCCGACACCTACCCCGGTTGGGAATATCAGCCGGTGTCTCCACTCAGAGATCACATGGTAGAAGTCTATGAGAAGATGTATGGCAAAAAAATGAAAACGGAAGCCATTCACGCCGGTTTGGAATGCGGCTTCTTCTCGGAAAAGATTCCGGGTCTTGATTGCGTTTCCATCGGTCCGGATATGAAGGACATTCATTCGCCGAAGGAGATGTTAAATATCCCCAGTGTCAAACGCACCTGGGAATATGTTTGCGAGGCACTGAAGAGCCTGTAAGCGCAAGACACGGAAGAGCCTGTAAGGTCTGTAAGGGTGTGTGAAATGGATATTGATTTTTCCAAATAAATAGGATACAATTCATGCATTGTAATGCAAGATCATGCATGGCTTTGGTGTCAAAAGACACCCGTTCCGGGAGGGAGGGATGTTCTTTTGACACCTGATTTTTCAAACGGAAAGACCGAAAGAAAGGAAGGGGGAACCATACAGTGGGATTAAAAGATATGTTATTCGGCTCCGAGGAGGAGAACCAGGCAGCTGCTGACCAGTTCAACCACGTGGATCAGGGCGAAATCACGACGGATATGCTGATCTCCGAAATTATCGGGAAGCACCCGATGGCGGCACAGTTTCTGATGGATTGTGGGATGGAATGTATTTTCTGCCCGGCTTCCCAGATGGAAACACTGGAGCAGGCCTGCAGTGTGCACGGCATTGACGCCGAAGAGATCTGTGCGGCATTAAACGAGCAGATCAAAGACCATAATGCATAAACTGCGTACCTGAGAGCATGCTCTGTCGAGTATCATGGTGAGCAGAAGACAAGCATGACACGCCGGGTATGATGATGTGTGCAGAGCAATCACGCCTTGTCAGGAGCGCCATGGCAGAAATGCCGTCATGCCCTTGACAGAGGCGGATGATTGTGGTAATTTATCTAGGTTGACATACATAAAGCAGAGCATCCGCTCTCACCCTGTGCGCTTTCCCTTTGAGGCATTTCCTTGGATGGATTGCAGCGAGCAGGTGTTCATATCGGAAGTCAATCCAAATTTCCTTAGGCAAAAGCTTCTGACCGAATCATCGATCATCGAAGTAGCTGGCAATCGAATGGGGAATGAGATCTGCAGAACTGGAAAGCGCAGGATCGTGCAGGTAGGGTTGAATCGCAGATAGGACAGGCGGATACTTTGTATACCGCCTTTTTATATTGCGGACAATGCCTGTCAAGGGGTTCTGTGAACAGTTTCAGACCATCTGGGAGGATACAGCGATTAGCAGAAACGATTTATTTATCAATGAGCAGATCAGGGACAGAGAGATTCGTCTCATCGGAGAAAACGGAGAGCAGCTCGGCATCATGTCTGCTGCAGAGGCTTTGAAGCTTGCGGAGAAGGCAGAACTGGATCTGGTAAAGATCGCGCCGAATGCGAAGCCGCCGGTGTGCAGGATTATTGATTACGGGAAGTTCAAATATGAACAGCTGCGCAAGGCGAAGGAAGCGCGTAAGAAACAGAAGACCGTGGAGATCAAAGAGATTCGTCTTTCGCCCAATATTGATACCAACGATCTGAACACCAAAGTCGGTGCTGCCAGAAAGTTTCTGGAAAAGGGGAACCGTGTGAAAATCACGCTCCGGTTCCGCGGAAGAGAGATGGCGCACATGGGGGCAAGCGTCCACATCTTAACGGATTTTGCCGCCGGACTGTCCGATATTGCCGTCATTGATAAGCAGCCGAAGGTAGAAGGCCGCAGTATGACCATGTTTTTAACCGAAAAAGCAGGAGGAAAGTAACATGAAAATCAAATTCAAGACCAATAGATCCGCCGCGAAGCGTTTCAAGGTAAGTGGAACGGGTAAGCTGATTCGCAATAAGGCATATAAGCGTCACATTCTGACCAAGAAGTCCACCAAGCGTAAGAGGAATCTCCGCCATGCCACAGAGGTGGATGCAACCAATGTAAAAACCATGCGGAAGATCATGCCGTATAAGTAAAGAGAATCGGATGACAGGACGAAGAAGGGATGGTCTTGTCGTATGAAATGGAGGAAATGAAATGGCTAGAGTAAAGGGCGCTTTAAACGCAAAGAAGAAGCATAATAAAGTATTAAAGGCAGCAAAGGGTTATCGCGGTGCACGCAGCAAACAGTATCGTTATGCCAAACAGTCCGTGATGAGAGCAATGACCTCGCAGTTTGAGGGACGGAAGCAGCGCAAGAGGGATATGCGCGCACTCTGGATTACCCGTATCAATGCGGCGGCACATCTGAACGAGATTTCCTACAGCCAGTTGATGCATGGATTAAAGCTGGCTGGCGTGGATATGAACCGCAAGATGCTGGCTGAACTGGCCGTGAACGATCCGGAAGGATTCAAGACACTGGCTGAACTGGCAAAGAGCAAAGTGAGCGCATAAGTTCCTGCGACCACATCAAAATGATCCGCCTTTCTATATGACGAAAAGAGTAAACCCTCCGATGAGAAGACTTCGGAGGGTTTTTGTGTGGGTGCAGATCTATGGACGGGAAGGTGAGCTCTTTTCTGCTTGTTGTGATGGTCTGTTAGAGGGGAGCAAAAAAGAGTAATAGTTCTCAATCTGCAAGAAAATATTTTTGGAATGGTTCCATATATCATCTCGAAAGTCTTCCCGTTTACTGTTACCGGTTGCCAAATCCAGGTATTTTGCTTTGATGTCCTTCATCTTTGTCTGGAGGTCTTCATGGGAAGTAACGGAATGGAGGGTTTTCGCAAGGAAATTTCTAAAATCCTGATAATCCTTTTGTGTGATGGATAAATTTCCTTGCATGATTGCGTATTCGTCCCAATCCGACCTGGCAGGGAGATACCCGCGGGATTCATAGTTCTTCTTCATCCGGACAAGCTCGTGATTTCTTGCATCTTCAGAAAATGCAGGGTTTGCGATGATTTCATCGTTATGCTTGCGGTACTGCTGGATCAATTGGTCAAATCCATCTTTCAGGCTGGCAGGGATGAAATGATCGGAGAGATATTCTAAGGCACAAATAGAAGATTCCTGAATTGCGATCATTTCTGCGTTACTGAGAGACAAATCCATACCAAAATTTTTCGTCCTGAAAATCGAGCCAAAATTGTAAAAGGAGTTGATGGAATGTACGGACTGAACCTGATTCATTCCATCTGTAATTTGACACAGTTTTTTTTCAAATGCATAGACCTCTGAATCAGACATTTGCTCATAGAAACCGTTCTCATATAAATACTTGCTGAACGTGACCCATTGATCATGATCGTTTAGCCAGAATTCATCTTCTATTTCTCTCCCTGCGGCTTCTTCCTTCCGGGATTCGTAAAGCTGTTGATACATTTCTTTACCGCACAGGGCAACAGAATGGTAGCTACAGGTAAGTTCGACAGTGTCTGTGGATATATGAATCGCATCTGGATCCCCTATTCTTGATCTGAGGTCAGGATTTTCTTGTATGGCTCTTTTTAATGTACGCTGGAGATGAAGCTCGCTTTCGCGGCGGCTCTCATCGGAAATCTTGATTTCTGGACGGGGTCTGGCATCTAGCCTGGATTGATATGCGCCTGGAAAATATGCGCCTGCATTTATTTTCATTATTTTTACCTCGGATGAATGGTGGAAAGGTATGGCTGCTCCATGAGATAAGATAAATTGAAGAATTCACACATATTCTATATCGGAATTTTTATTAGATAAATAATTGGTGAAAAAACAATCTTGAAAATGCAGAATTTTCTGTATATTCCGATACATAGAAGGAAAGGAGGGTTTCTCATGACCGATTTGATTCAGTGGCCTGCTCGCAGTGGTACAAGGGGGATCCGACTGGGGTTTTCGGTGAAGGCCAAGGATGGAAAGCGGAAGTCCTTCACTTATGAGGCGGGACAGGAGGAAGACTCCGCACGAGCCTTGGCACAGGAAAATGTATCCAAAATCAAATATGCCTATAAAGCAAAGTCCGCTAAGATCCGGGAAGCGAAGTCGTCTGCTGCTGTTTCGGAGCTTTGTGCGAGACTGAGTGCGGAGATCAAGGATCTGATCGAGAAGCTAAAGTCGGGAGAATACGATCAGACGGAAATTTTGCGGGCGCTCATGCATGCGGAGAGGCTGGAGGCTGCTGCGCTGAAGAAACTGCAGGACCTTCGGACCGAAGAGGCGGCAGAGAGGGCCATGAAGAGCAAAAAGGGACAGCAGCAGGAAGGGGAAGGCGGAGCAGAAGGACAGAGTGCCGTGGAGAAAAGCGCCGGAGAGAAGAGTGGAGAGGGAGAACTTCTCACGAAGCTGCTTCCAAAAGATACGAACCGTCTCCCAGGGGAGTCCGGTAAACCGGTCTTTGAAAGGGAACTCACGCTCACCTCTTTCTTAAAGGCAGGTGGGGCGAAGAGCCTTGATGCCTCTCTTCAGAAGGCACTGGAAGGGATACAGAAAGAGACGGAAGAAATGATGCGGGAAATGGGAGGAGGAGTCTCCCTCTCGCAGGACGATCGCGACCTGATGCGAGCCCTTTCCGGAGAAATGACGCCGGAGGATTTAAAGGAGATGAAGGCAAGGCACCGCTGTGCAGAGGAAAAGATCCTGGCCTATGCGGATGCGGAGTATCTGAAAGCCCTTTTTTCCGAGTTGGAACAACAAAAAAACGAAACCGGAGCCTCCTTTGCCGATTTTGTATCGGCGCCGTCGGACCCGGTTTATCCTTCTGCATCCGGTGGTTTGGTCGACCTTCAGCTTTGATTTCAGCCTTTTGCATCTGGTTGCTTCGTCGATCTCCGGTTTTGATTTTACCTGCGGTTTACAACGATAGAGTTTACAACGATAGCGACCGGTAGGTCTGTTTGCTGGCATCAAACTGTTCGGCGATGTCACCGTTCCGGTAGGCGTCAATCAGCGCTTCCAACTCCCGGATCTTGACCTCCAGTTCCTTGCCGATATCGGTGTCTTTCACCCGCTTGCGAACGCTCACGCGGGCGACGATCCGGCGGTCGGAGTGAATGTCTGTACCGGAGGCGATCGCATCCTCTGTCGACTTGAACGGATCGTGGGCGGCAAGCACGAGGCCGTTGGAGTTGGAGATCAGGGTATAGCCGGCGATGCCGGTTTCCTTCTGATAAGCCCTGGCAAAACCGCCGTCGATCACGAGCAGTTTGCCGCCGCATTTAATCGGAGACTCTCCGTTTTTTTCCTTGACCGGAACATGGCCGTTGATGATATGGGCGTCTTTCCTGCCTGCTAGACCGAATTCCGCAAGCACCATTTCGACAATTTCCTCTTTTTCACAGAGGAGATAATAGGGGTTCTTGCGTTCTTCGTGCGTCTCTTTTTCCTCCAGAAAATAACGCTCAAAGGTGGCCATCTTGTCCTTGCCGAAGAGGGGAGAATCCTTATGCAGCCAGACCCACCACATGAGGTCTCTTCCCTTTTCGCGCTCTTTGACATCTAACGAAACGAAGCCCTTTCGAATATAACTTTCCAAAACTTCGTAAAGAGCCCTGCCCTTATATTTCTTGCCGTAGATATTGGCGCAGGCGAAGCTGCCGTCCGGGGCAAGGGGCATGCAGCCGTGAAAGAGGAGATTGCCGTTGTACACTTTGTAGAGGTTGCCGCTGCGCAAAAGAAATTTGATATGCTGTTGTAATTTTTCACAGCTTTTGAACGCATGGATCAGGCGCTCGACCAGGTCCGCTTCCTGTGCCGTATAGGCATAGGGATTTGCGGGATCGACGGTGGGAAAGTGCGTGTCGAGCATCTTGTAGGTTTTGCCGTCCAGGGCAATCATGCCGGTTTGAAAATCAATCCGGTGCAGCAGATTTCTTTTTTCCAGCTGAAATTCCGGATGCGCAAGGATGAGCTGGCCCTCCGCCTTGAATTGCAGAATGGAAACGGCTTTGTGGATCTTGAGATTGATCAGCATCTCCCGCTCGTCGGTGGTATTGTTCCCCTTCAAATGGAAACAGGAGCAGGGATCCTTCTCGTAGGTGCCCATGGCGTAGGAGGCAAGCGGCAGCATGTTGATGCCGTAGCCGTCTTCCAGGATGTCGAGGTTGCCGTAGCGGGCACAGATGCGAATGACATTGCAAATGCAGGCGATTTCCCCTGCGGCGGCGCCCATCCACAGGACGTCATGGTTTCCCCACTGAATATCCACGGAATGGTAATTCATCAGGGTGTCCAGGATGAGGTGGGGTCCGGGGCCGCGGTCGTAGATGTCGCCGATGATATGCAGGTGATCGATGACCAGACGCTGAATCAGGGAGCAGAGCGCAATAACAAATTCTCTTGCCCGGTTGAGCGAAATGATGGTCGAGAGGATGGATTCATAATAGGATTCCTTGTCATCCCGGTCTTCCCTCTCCATCAACAGTTCTTCCAGTACATAGTCAAAGCCGGCGGGCAGCGCCTTCCTTACCTTGGAGCGCGTATATTTATTGGCGACATTCCTGGCCACCTTGATGAGGCGGCAGAGCATGACGCGGTACCAATCCTCCGGGCTCTCTAAATCGCGGAAGACCAGATGCATTTTTTCTTCGGGATAATAAATCAGAGTGGCCAATTCCCGCTTATCGACCTGGCTGAGAGAGTTGCCGAAGATGTCGTCGATTTTGTGGCGAACGGTGCCGGAGGCATTGCGCAGCACATGGGAAAAGGCTTCATTCTCCCCGTGTACATCGGTTAAAAAATGTTCGGTGCCCTTGGGAAGCTGCAGGATGGCGGATAAATTGATGACTTCCGTGCTGGCGGCGGTAATGGTGGGATAGAGATCGGAGAGCCGCTCCAGATAGCGTTTGGACAGATCCTGTGACGGTAACGATGTCTTTGCCATAGAATTCCCCCTTGTTTGAAAAAACCTTCTTCTTACCCAGTATATCGGTTCCGTCTGCGCTTAGCAAAAGAAATCTTCCCTCAGCGCATCCGACCGGTCAATTTGACTAAAGAACACGAGAAGGCTGTCCGATTGCCTATAAGGAAAATCTATATATAAGGGCAAAATATTGCCTTTTTGAGTTAAATATGTTAAAAAAGTATCAAATGTCCTGACTCGGGAAAGAAGAAACCTACGTGGAGAAGTGATATGAAAAATTATACGATTCTTACGAACAATCCCTCTCTGCAGGCGGTTTTTCCCGGAAAGTATCCGAATCTGCAGTGTGAAATTGACTACAGAGAGCTTTCATTTGAAGCACTGCTGATGGCGGTGCGGGATGAGGTGCATAAGGGCGCCCATGTTTTGTCTCATCCGCTTGACGGCAGCGTGAAGCCGATGGAGACACCTTATAAGTCCGTTCTGATTGACAAGGCAGTGGGGGAACTGGATTTTGACTCTCTATCGCTGATAGAGAACGCCATCGCCACCTGCAAGAAGTTTCAGGTGCAGGAGAGAGAGTTTCTCCCTGAAGTGCAGGCGGATTTTCAAATGATCGATCGTTCTTTGATGGAGAGCGCACTGGATGCGGCGAAGCTGATTTGACCGCAGAGGGTGAGTCACCACGGAGATCCACCGATAAATGAAGGAAACAGGCAAGTGACCCGGATATAGCGGAAAGCTGCCATACAGGAAGACGGGACATCCAAAAATCAAGAAGGAGGGAACTGTTTATGAAACTGGAACTTGGAAAGATCACCATCAAGGATATCCAGTTCGCCGAGAAGTCCGAAATTAAAGACGGTGTGCTTTATGTCTCGAAGGACGACTTAAGAGAGGTTGCACTCTCGGAAGAAAAAATCAAGGCGGCGGATTTTGAGGTGGCGAAACCGGGTGAGTCGGTTCGTATCACGCCCGTGAAGGATGTGGTGGAACCCAGAATCAAGATCGAAGGAAGGGGAGGCGTCTTCCCGGGCTTCGTCTCCGGTGTGGATACCGTAGGAAGCGGCAAGACACTGGCACTGAAAGGAATGGCGGTTGTGACCACCGGTCCGATCGTGAACTTTCAGGAGGGCGTGATTGATATGAGCGGCCCCGGAGCGGATTATACCCCTTTCTCCAAGACGCTGAATCTGTGTGTGATCTGCGAGCCTTATGAAAATGTAGAGAAGCATCAGTATGAGTCGGCGCTTCGTATGGTAGGACTGAAGCTGGCGGCGCATATTGCAGAGTTGGCCAAAGATTTACAGCCGGAAGAGAGCACCGTTTATGAAACCCCCGATCTGCTGGAGGGGATGAAGGCGTATCCGGAGCTTCCGCGTGTCGCTTATGTACAGATGCTCCAGAGTCAGGGACTGTTACACGACACCTATGTGTACGGCGTGGATGCCAAGAAGATTCTTCCGACGATTCTCTATCCGACCGAGAGCATGGACGGAGCGATTCTGTCCGGAAACTGCGTTTCTGCCTGCGACAAGAATCCGACCTACATTCATGAGAACAACCCGATTGTGGAAGATCTGTTTGCGCAGCACGGCAAGACGATCAATTTCGTGGCACATGTGATTACCAACGAGAATGTATTCCTGGCAGACAAGGAGAGATCCTCCAACCAGACCGCAAAGCTTTGCAAAATGTTGGGTCTGGACGGCGTGATTATTTCCGAAGAAGGCTTCGGAAACCCGGATACCGATCTGATCATGAACTGCAAGAAGATCGAGGCGGAAGGGATCAAGACGGTTGTAGTGACGGATGAATATGCAGGACGCGACGGCAAGTCCCAGTCGCTTGCAGATGCGGATCAGGCAGCAGATGCGCTGGTTTCCGGCGGAAATGCCAATGAACTGGTGAGACTTCCGAAGCTGGACAAGGTCATCGGAACGATGGAATATATCAGCAAGATTGCCGGCTCCAGCGATAAGGCACTCCAGGAAGACGGCTCCATCGAAGTGGAGCTTCAGGTCATTACCGGAGCGACCAGTGAAGTAGGCTTTAACAAGCTGAGCGCGAGATAAGGAGGTGTGATTCATGAGTAAGATCAGAATTGTTCATTACATCAACCAATTCTTCGCGCAGATCGGTGGAGAGGAGAAATCGGATTATCCCATCGAGTTGCGAGAAGGAGAGGCTGTCGGACCGGGACTGGCATTTAAGGCTGCTTTCGGTGATCAGGCGGAGATCGTTGGTACGATTGTCTGCGGCGACAGCTATTTCAATGAAAATATTGATGCAACCACCAAAACCATTGTGGAGATGGTCAAAAAGCTTTCTCCCGATGTGGTGATGTTCGGACCTGCCTTCAACGCAGGGCGTTACGGTTTTGCCTGCGGCACCGCTGCAGCTGCGGTGGTAGAGGAGCTTGGTATTCCCGCTATTACCGGCATGTACCCGGAAAATCCCGGTGTGGACGCTGCCAAAGGGCTTGCCTATGTCGTCGCCACCAAGAACAGTGCGGCGGATATGCGCAATGCCGTGAAGACAATGGCACCTTTGACCCTCAAACTTGCGCGTCATGAGCATATCGGTGCTTCCTGTGAAGAAGGGTATATCAACCAGGGCACCCGTGTGAACTTCTTTGACAAGAAGCGCGGATCTGAGAGAGCGGTGGACATGCTCCTGAAGAAACTGGCCGGCAAGGAATATGTGACGGAATATCCGATGCCGTCCTTTGACAGAGTCGATCCGATGCCGGCAGTGAAAGATCTGGCACATGCGACGATCGCGCTGGTGACTTCCGGCGGTATCTGCCCGAAGGGCAATCCGGATCATATCGAGAGTTCGAGTGCAACGAAGTTTGGCGAATATAGCCTGGAAGGTGTCAACCAGTTGACCGAAGCGACCTATGAAACGGCGCACGGCGGTTATGACCCGAGCTATGCCAACGAAGATCCGAACAGAGTTCTGCCGGTCGATGTCATGAGAGATCTGGAAAAAGAAGGTGTCATCGGCAAGATGCATGAGCTGTTCTATACGACAGTAGGAAACGGAACCGCAGTGGCTTCTGCAAAGAAGTTCGGAGAGGAGATCGGGAAGAGGCTTTTGTCCGCGGGGGTCAATGCCGTCATCTTGACCAGTACGTGAGGAACCTGTACTCGTTGCGGTGCAACGATGGTGAAAGAAATTGAGCGTTGTGGTCTTCCGGTGGTTCACATCTGCACGGTCGTACCGATTTCTCTGACGGTTGGGGCAAACAGGATCGTTCCTGCCATTGCAATCCCGCATCCGCTTGGAAATCCGTCCCTGAATGCGGAAGAGGAGAAGGCACTTAGAAGAAAGATCGTAGAGAAGGCGCTAAAAGCTCTGACGACAGAAGTTTCAGGACAAACTGTATTTAAGGATTGATTTGCTGAAGCAAAAACACGATAAAAGGGGGAAACGGTAGTATGCTTCATATTGTGCAAACCATTAACAGTTATCTTTCGGATTATGTACTGATCATCCTGTTACTCGGGCTTGGTCTTTGGTTCACGATTCGGACACGCTTTGTGCAGGTGCGTTATTTCGGAGAAGGCATGAAACGCTGCTTTGGGGGTCTTACCCTGCACGGAGGCGCGCACAATGGAGGCATGAGTTCCTTCCAGGCACTGGCTACCGCAATCGCGGCTCAGGTCGGCACCGGCAATATTGTCGGTGCCTCCGGCGCGATTTTGACCGGTGGTCCGGGTGCGATTTTCTGGATGTGGCTCATTGCCTTTTTTGGTATGGCAACGATTTATGCAGAAGCGATTCTGGCACAGGATACCAGAATCATTCATGAGGACGGTCATATTCAAGGCGGTCCCGTCTATTACATTCATAGAGCCTTTAAGGGCGGTTTTGGCAGATTCCTTGCCTGCTTCTTTGCAGTTGCAATCATTGTAGCGCTTGGATTCTGCGGTTGTATGGTGCAGTCCAATTCCATCGGCTCCACCTGTGCAACGGCATTCGGCATTCCTTCCTGGATTGTTGGAATCATCCTGGTCATCATCTGTGCGATCATTTTCATCGGCGGCATGGATCGTCTGGCATCGGTCACAGAAAAGATCGTGCCGATTATGGCGGGTTTCTTCCTGCTTGCTGCGATTATCGTTCTGATCATGCGTGCAGGCAAGGTGCCGGAAGGCTTTTCTTTGATCTTCCGCTATGCGTTCACTCCGCAGGCGATTGTTGGCGGCTCCTTCGGTGCGGCACTCAAGGCTGCAATTTCGCAGGGCGCCAAGAGAGGCCTGTTCTCTAACGAAGCCGGTATGGGTTCTACCCCTCACGCACATGCGCAGGCTCTGGTAAAGGTTCCTCACCAGCAGGGCTGTGTGGCGATGATCGGTGTCTTCATCGATACGTTTGTAGTTTTAACCCTGAATGCGCTTGTCATCATTACGACCCTGTATACCAAGGGCGGCATTCTGGAAGGCGGATACAAGGGAGCACTGACAGATACGATCAACAAGACGAACCTGTCTCAGACTGCTTTCGGAACGGTGTTCGGCACCAACGCCGGCAATATCTTCGTGGCAGTCAGCCTGTTCTTCTTTGCTTTCTCCACCATCCTCGGATGGAACATGTTCGGCAAGATCAATATGATCTATCTCTTTGGTAAAAAATCGGTAGTGGTATATAATATCGTCGCTCTGATTTTCATCTTCCTCGGCACCCTGACCTCGAATGATCTGGTGTGGGAGCTGACGGATATGTTTAACCAGCTGATGGTGCTTCCGAACGCCCTGGCGCTGTTTGCTCTGACCGCCCTGGTGGTGAAGTCGGCAACGGCGGACCACTCGCACGATCCGGAATAAGGGAAGCTGATCTTAGAAATGGGTCCGATCATCTGAGAAATGAAAAGAGGCAGTGCATTCGTGCACTGCCTTTTTTGCAAGAGAGAATTGGAAATTCTTTGGAATAAGGGGACGAATGTGACCATCCCCACCCCCTCTTATTTTCCAAGAATCTGTAGGATCAAATCAACGGTGCCCTCTACCCCGTAGGCGGAGGAGTTGAGGCAGAGATCGTAATTGCCTGCATTCCCCCATTTTCTGCCGGTATAATAGCGATAATAGCTGGCATGGGTGTGGTCGATCTTCCGGACCAGCCTGAGCGCCTGCCAGTGATCGATGTGGTTCAGGCGCATCACCCGTTGCACGCGAAGCTCCAGCGGCGCAGTGATAAAGATGGACACATGGGGGATGGCATTGCTGGTGAAGATGCGGTCCGCACAGCGACCCATGACCACAAAATCTCTTTTTTTTGCCAGATCACAGAGAAGATCGCTCTGGTTGAAAAAGAAGGCGTCTCTGGTATTCAAACCATGATAGCGGTAGGTCCTTTTCACCCGCTGAGAGAAACTCTCATGCTCCTTGGGGCTGTTGGGCTTCACCAATAGATCTAAACTTTGTTCATTCATATCGGAGTAATCGGAGACGTGATCCTGGGCGGCTTCCAGACGCTTCATGACGGATGAGAAGATTTCCGCATCGTAATAATTGATCTGCAGCTTATCCGCCAGTAAAAAGCCGATATCGTTTCCGGCAGAACCGAAGGAGCGGGAGATACAGATAATCAGGTGTTGTCCCTCCGGAAACCGGTTTTTCAAATAGAGTTCATTGAGGTTTGCCTGATCCTTGTCCAGTAAGGGGAGATTGCCGATTCCATGGGGAATATCCCGTAAATCCTTTAGGATAAGGTCATATTCGGTCATTGCCTTCTTGTGCAGTTCCTTATCCGGAATCGTCCGTGCCATATTGGAAATGAGGGCAAGTCGGCTTCGCAGCGCATGTTCTCCGTTGGCATCCTGCATAAGGGCAACCATTTCGGAAACCGCCTTGTCGCGGTCGCGATTAAAGACGTGCCCCAGTGCCGACCCCAGGGAGGAATAGACCATCTGATCCAGATCATAAATGCGATTTGCAAGTTCTTTGATATCCATATAAGCCTCTTTTCGGAAGAGATCTTCTTCCGGCTTGTGTGAAGCGGCAGCCATTCTTAGAGGGACGCTGCGTTTATTTGAAAAACACCGGACATTTCTGAATGGGCACTGCGTTTACAAGAAAACACCGGACATTCCTGAATGGGCACTGCGTTTACAGGAAAAACACCAGGGAGTCTAATATAAACACGGGAATCAAGATCCCGAAGGACCACTTCATATAACCGAAGAAGGAGGGCATCTGGATGCCGTTCTCATCGGAAATCGATTTTACCATGAAGTTGGGCGCATTTCCGATATAAGTATTGGCGCCCATAAAGACCGCCCCGCAGGAAATCGCCTCCAGCATCTGAATGGGAATATCGCCGAGGGTGGTTAAGATCCCATGGTGAAAGCCCAAAGACCCCGCCGTCGTCAGAAAGACGAGGTAGGTGGGCGTATTGTCGAGGAAGCTGGATAAAAAGCCGGTCGACCAGAACATCTGCCACGCCTGTGTAATACCGAGTTCGGGTCCCTTTGCCTTTAACAAAAGCAGAGCCGGCTGCATGGTAATAAAAATGCCGATAAAGAGAATCGCCACTTCCTGGATGGCGCTCCAGGTAAAGTGATTTTTCCTTCTGTTCTGTACATCGGTGGTGCGGAAAGAGAGGGCGGCAGCAAGCAGGATCAGTAGAATTTCAATGATGGCAGGGAGCCCCAGTGTCACTCCTGCAAAAAGAGGCAGTCCCTTCACGCTTCCATCCGTATTCTGAAAAGCCTTGATTCCGGGCAGAACACCGCTCAGAACCACGCCCGCAATAATCATGACGATGAAGAGGAGATTATGGGCACCGCCGATTTTGAGATCGCAGCCTGCCTTTGAAATATCAGGATGCAGACCGGCGGCAATATCCTTCCGGTAGTAATGCACATCGATGTGGTAAAAGAGAAAGAGCAGAAGAATGACATTGAAGAGCAGAACCGGAAACAGCTTCAGACTCCAGAAGAAGGGAACGCCTCTCATGAAGCCCATCAGCAGCGGCGGATCTCCCACCGGTGTGAGGCAGCCTCCCATATTGGACACGAGAAAGATAAAGAAAACCATGATGTGGCTTCTTTTTCTCCTCCAGGAATTCATTTTGATGACCGGACGGATCATCAGCATGGAAGACCCGGTGGTTCCGATGCAACTGGACAGGAGCGTACCGATGATAAGAAGGCAGACATTGACCCGGGGAGAACCGGCGAGATCGCCTTCAAAGGTGATATTTCCGGCGACACAGTAGAGTCCAAAGAGCAGAACGATGAAGGTCAGATAATCATTGACGAGGGTCTCCGTCTCCATATTGGCAGTCTTCGCTACACCGAAGGAGAGAGCAAATAAAACCATGGAAAGGACGGACCAGAAAAGAACCGCCCACTGTTTGTTGTGATCCCACCAATCGGGCTTTAAAATCGGAAAAAGCGCAATGCACAACAGCAGCCCCGCAAAAGGGATGCATTGCCATATTTGAACGGACATGCGAGTAGCCTCCTAAAACCTTTACATGAAGTCGCGATTGCCAAAGTGGTCAATGGTCAGGAAGCCGGGGCCGACATGGGCGCCGATGATGAGGGAAAGAGGCCTGATCTGGATCTTAGCCATCGGGTTGCATTCCAGAATTTTCTCTTTTGCCATCTCCGCTTTTTCGGGTGCGTCCGCATGGCAGATCATGACATCCTCTCCAAGAGAAGTGTCTTTTGCATTCTGATAGAGCGTGACCAGCTGAGTGACGGCCTTCATACTGCCGCGCTGCTTGCCGATGATCGCAAGGCTGCCGTCATCCGCCATCTTCAGGATCGGCTTGATGTTCAGCGCATTGCCTAGAAAGGCGGTGGTCGGAGAAATTCTTCCTCCATGTTTCAGGTATTTGAGATCCTCCACCATGAACCAGTGGCAAATCTGCTTGGCGTGTTCTCGCAGGAAGGAAGCGTTTTCCGACAGGGACATTCCTGCCTTGCGGTTCCTGATCGCAAGCATCAGCATGAGCCCCATCCCTCCGGTACCGGCAAGGGAATCGACCAGCTCCACCTGTACTTTGTCCTTGCCATAATCCTCCCGCAGTCCCTCGACGGCAACCTGCGCGGATTCGTATGTTTTGGTGATTCCGGAAGAAAGAGAAATCGATAAAATGGCCCTTCCCTTTGCAACCGTCGGGCCGAAGGCCTGGTCATAGGCAAAGGGCGTAATCTGGCTGGTAGAGGCCAGTTCGTCGTTCCGCATTCTTTCATAAAATTCGTGCAACTCTTCCGGCGTTTCCCCGCCACGCAGCGTCTTTTCCTCCCCACCAATCGTATAATTCATGGGAATCACCCGGATCTCATTGTCCGTGATATAAGCGGGATCAATGTCAACGGAGGCATCAATGTAAATCTCATAATCGTTCATCCGTATCTTCCTCTCTTGCTCGGACGGCAAAAAAAATCAGTGAATCAGGGAAAGTCTACCCGGAAAAGTATAGCACAAATTGCGCTTTTATAGATGAGAAAAATGGATTACCTGCAGCCGGCGTAAGGGCTGTCGTTTTGACATAGCAGCTGCCGTCTCGGTTTGGTTTTATTTTTGTCTCATTCGGTATCGACGCAGACGCCGTGCACAAGGAAACGCCTTCCGCTGCCGGTGAAGCCGGTGCAGGTGGAGAGCGTCACATATTCATGGAAGAGAGCGGCCTGTTTTTCTTCTTCCGGCGTGAGAGTGACGCGCACAAAGGATTTTTTGCGAATCATCGCAAGATAGGCCTCCTCGCCTTCTTTGGAAGGTCTGCTGTAGGTGTCGCTGTTGCCATCGTCCTGATAGTAGGCAAAGATGCGGTACTTCTTCACGGAACCGTCTTTTAAATAAAGGTAAAAATAGGGTGCGCTTTGAATCAGGGTTTCGTCCTGCAGATATTTTTTGAGGCTGCCGAACATCGTGCCGTTTCTCATGTTGTGGCCGTAAATAAAGGTATTAAAGCCGACCAGGTCGGGAGAGTCCTGGTAATCCATGAAGATGGCGCCACTGAGCGATACATTTTTTTCAAAAGTGTGCTGCAAATAATAATCGTTGTCTTTTCCCCGCACAACCGGATAGCTGATATCGACGCCGGGCATATAGATCCAGGAGGCTACGTCCGCATTGATGGAAGAGAGCCCCTTGAAGTTTACCTTTAAGTCAGGCACTCCTTTGACCTCCTGATCCGGAGCGGCCTGGATATTCGCACCCTTCAAGGTGACAAACTGCTTGTTTAATTCCTTGTATTCCAGCATGGCCTTCAAATAGCCGAAGAGATAGATGCTGAGAACGGCAATGGCAACGAGAAAAGCAACCGAAAAGACGGCAATGAAATGCACATATCTCTCCGCCATCCGCCTTTTCTTCCGCCTCTCCTTTCGCATGATCTGCGCAGGGGATTTCTCCTTTCGCTTAGGCAGTCGGCGTTTGACCAAGGAAGTCCCGGAGGCGGTTCGGTTTGCAGAGGCGGTTCGAGACTTAGAGGCAGAGTGCTTCCGGGAGGCGGTTCGAGTCGTAGAGGCAGAGCGAGCCTTCAAGGTTGAGCGATCTTTAGAGGCAGGGCGTTCCTTAGAACGGGTCGTGGAGGCAGAGTGCTTCCGGAAGCTTTTCTCTTTCTGCCCCGGTTTCTGTCTTGAGACGTCCTTCTGGTAGGGTTCCTTCTGATAGACATCCTTCTGATTGGAAGGGCGTGCGGCTGACGCAGTGGAAGAACGTTTCTGATTGGAACGTTGGCTGTCGGCTTTTTTTTGATTGCGGTTAGCGCCATTTTGATTGCGGTTAGCGCTATCTTGATTGCGGTTAGCGCCATCTTTAACGCGGTTAGCGCCGTCATTGCGTTTAGTACCATCTTTCACGTTGGAGTTCTGTGCACATGTTATAGGTCGGTTTTCACCGGTTTTGCTGCGCTTTTTCCGTTTCTTTTCGGAGCGGGTGTCCGCTTGATCATATTTTCTGTAGGTCTTTCCTTTGCTGCCTGTCATTGCGTTTCATTCCTTCCCGATCGGGACGTGTCAATTCCCTTAAAAATAAACTTTTTATAAACTCAAATGAGTCATCATACCAGATTTAGGGCATGACATAAGTGTCACAACAAGATATGACGATTTTGTCATAGAAGATGACATATATGTCATAAATCATAAAAAACCCTCTTGTTTCAAATATAAAAAGGTGATAATGTTGATTCCACAGCAAAAGGGCTACTGAAATATCTGAGATGATACGTACATCATAGCGGGTGTAGGCGGGAATGTCCATTGCAAACGAAACTTTTATTTATCGTCTCAAAAATCTAAAAAGAAGGAGAAACAGAGGTGACTAGTATGAACAGACTGGCAAAAAAATCTTTGACTGCATCAGTTTTGCTTACGATGATCCTCTCACTGATGCCCGCGATCAACGCTAGGGCGGACGGAGGATACACGGCAACGGCCATTCGGAATAAGAATTTCACTACCGGGGGAGATAGCGATCATATCTCTTATGGTGCATTTAATATTTCGGATCAGGGAAATGCGGCTGCCTTTTGCATGAATTATGATTATATGGCTCCGGATGCAAATGGCGTCTCGGGTTATACTGCCAAAACGGTACAGCCGGCAAGCCAGAATCAAGCTGCGGATTTATTGGATAAGTACGCGGGCTCTCCCAGCAATCTGACAGCGAATTTGCACGGAGCGGACTTATATCAGAAAGTCATGACCGTTCTGTACTACGGGTATAAGGGAGACGGCAGTGGACAGATCCTTAGAAATCAGAGTTTGGGCGGACAGAGAGAGGAGCTATACCGGATCGCGACCCAGTTTGCCATCTGGCATTACACGGATGGGAAAACGGCATTCAGCGACAAGATCGGTCAGAAGGGTGCTTTTTTTAAGGATGTAGTAGATAATCTGTCGGATGACGATGCGAATTGGGCTTATAATATGTACAGTGCGCTGGTAAGTGACAGTCTTGCACTACCGGATGGATTTTATCAGAACCATGAACTGACTATCTATGTGGCACCGGAACGCAAGACGGGGGCAGCCAAATATAAACCTTGGCAGAACATGATCAGCGTGCGTTCCATCCGCGACCGTAAGAGCAAGGAATTCGATTTCAGCAAGGTGGATGTGAACGGAAGCGGTTCCAAGGAACTGCCCGGGGCGCAGCTGAGAGTGAAGGGGACGGATGACCGCGGAAACAATGTAGACGAATCCTGGACATCGGGCAATACCGCACACAGATTTAAGCTCTATCCCGGTTCCTATACCATGACAGAGACGCAGTCGCCCACGGGCTTTCAAAAGACGACAGAAACGGTCGATTTTGTGGTAAAAGAAGTAAACGGCGACCTGAAGATCGAATTAAAGAAGGATGGCAGTCAGGTCGATAAAGTAGTGATGAAGAACCTGCCTTCTCCTATGGTTGTCGTCAGCAAACAGGATCTGGATTCTCATGCGGAGATCGCAGGAGCGCAGTTGCAGATCACGGGACGCAGCGATAACGATGAAGAAATTCAGACGATTTCCTGGACTTCGGAAGCGGGCAAGAGCCATCAGGTAAACCTGTACTTCGGTGTCTATACACTAACGGAAACAGGAGTACCGGACGGATACCTGAAGGCGGACCCGATTACCTTCAAGGTGGTAAAGGGCGACAAAGACGGCACATTCAGGATTCAGATCAAGCAGAGCGATGGAAGCTATAAGGATTTAACTGATTCCAAGGTGGTGATGTTGGATAAGAAGAATCCGAATCCGACGCCTCCGAACAGCAATTCCTCGTCGTCGAAGCCGAACACACCGCCGAATCCGAACACACCGCCGACTCCGAACACACCTCCGGATAAGCCGAACACACCGCCGACGCCGAATACGCCGCCGACCACTCCGAACACGCCGCAGAACCCGAATAACGGGCACAGCGCACCGCAGGTGGCAGGCGCAAAACGCAGCGAACCGGGAACGCCGGGTGTGCCGGGAACGCCGGTGCCCCCTTCTGGTGGCGGTCATGTACCCGGAGTGGCAGGTGCACAGAGGTCTCCGGAAACGGCAGATGCGACACCGATTGCCTTGCTCCTTGGGGTCATGAGCATCGCAGCGGCAGGACTTGGGATCTTCATGCACAAGTGGAAGAAACTGGGATAAGTAAGAGAATTGAAAGAGGAACACCCATCTGAAAACAGAACGGGAAACGACGAAGTACATAAAGAAGAGACAGGGGAACCTCGCAGCATGCGCTGCGGGGTTTTCCTGCGCTTGCAGAAGAGATGGGGATAGATCGTGAAGGGATAGAGAAGGACGAGGAGGAGAGCCTGTCACTCGTCATAAAAGGAGAAGGACGGATGGTGGAAGAGATTGCAAAGATGATTGCAGAGGGAAGGGGACAGGAGGCTGCGCAGGCGATCCGAAGGGCAAAGCAGGAAGGGAAAGCGGGAAGCGACTGGATCGTTCTGGAAGCGGAGCTTGCGGTGACGGAAGGAAGGATCGAAGAAGCAAGAAGACTCCTGGCGGAAGGGCTGGAACAGGATCCGGAGCATAGCGAGTTTTTTGTCGTACTGGGCGAAACCTACTCGTTTGAAAATAGCAATCTTGCCTATCTCTGCTTTGAACAGGCACTTCTTTATTGCCAAACAGAGGAAGACGAGGAAATGATCTGCGCCGCCATGGAAGAAATGCGCAAACGGTGCGGATTTCGTGTCAGAGAAACCTCCTTCCTCATCGTTTCCTATAACGACAGAGAACTCATGAAAGAGTGTGTGTCGGCAATTCGAAAGAGTGTACGGCGGGGGACTTACGAGATTGTCGTGGTAGACAACCGGTCTACGGACGGCGTGCAGAAATGGTTGCGAGACCAGCTGGACATTCGGCTGATTGAGAACGGTAGGAACGTCGGTTATCCGACCGGAATGAATATCGCCTATCGCGCGTGCAGGAAGGAAAACGACATCTTTATGCTGAATAACGATGCCGTTCTGACACCGAATGCTTATTTTTGGCTTCGGATGGCTCTTTATGCAGGAAGAGAGGTCGGCGCAGTCGGCCCCATGAGCAACGAAGCATCCGGACAGACCATTTCCCCTGTGCCGGGGACGATGGAGGAGACCTTTCTTTTGGCAAAAGGAATCAATCTTCCCTCCGAAAACCCCTGCGAAGAAGCACTGAGCCTGACCGGATTTGCGGTTTTGATCGGAGCGGAGGCAGCAAAAAGCGTCTCCATGGAAAAAGACATCATGGACGACCGGTATTCTCCCGCCTACTTTGAGGACGATGACCTCAGTGTGCGCATTTTATATGCAGGCTATCGCAATCGAATCGTACACAACGCCCTCGTCTATCACAAGGGAGGGAGCGGGTTTCCGGAGAAAGGCGAAGGGGCGAACAAGGGGTACTGCGGGACTTTGGAGGAAGGCGAAGGGCTGCACAAGGGGGGCAGCGAAGTTCCGGAGGGTAATGTCAAAGGAGAAGAGGAGAAAGTCCCGGCGCAAGCCAAGATGGAATTGCTGCAAAAGAGTAGAAAGCAGTTCGTGGATAAATGGGGCTTTGATATCTGGGCTTATAAGGGGGTATGGACAGATTTTGCGGATGTCATTGACAAGGAGCAAAACGCACCGATTCGCATTCTGGAACTGGACTGCGGGATGGGAGCCAATTTGTGCTACCTGCAATACCGTTTTCCGGAAAGTGTCTGTGTGGGAATCGACCGGAGTCCGCTGGCGGTCGGGCTGGGGAAGAGAGCTGCGGATCTTAGGTATGGAGACTGCGAAACCTTTGCCTTTCCCTGGAGAAAACATTCTTTCGATTATATTTTTGCAGTGGATGCGCTCGGGCGGGCGGCGGACAAGGCCTCTTTTACCGGAAAGCTGGCGAATTATTTAAAGGAAGGCGGATTTCTTGTGATCCACAGCGATCTTTTACAAGACGAAACCATACAGAACCTTCTGGGAAAGGAAGGATTTGTCAGAACGGGAAAAGTCGGTGATCTGTGCCGCTACCGTTACCGGTAAAGGGGAGCCTGTCCCTTTGCAGTCGGTCACCGGTAAAGGGGAGATCCATCTTTGGTTGCCGGTGATGAAGAGACGGCTTCCTTTCCTTATTGCATGGCATCCAACCGTTTTCTGGCGGGGGAGTAGGAGCCGCATTTGCGATAGTAGGACAGGGCGGTTTCCCTCTCCCGGAGCACCTCATAAATGACGCCCATATTGTACCAGGCGCTGTAGGTGTTGGTGCCTTCAATCGAATAATCCTTCATCTTCGTCGCCTTTTCAAATTCGACTAATGCGCGCTGGAACATGGCGTTGTTCATGTAGATCAGCCCCATGAGAAAGCAGAAGTCGGCGCGCTTGGCAAAATCATCGTAAACATTCTGCAGTTGCAGCGCCTTCTGGTATTGCTTGAGTTCTAACAGGCAGTAGCCGTAAGACTCGACCATTTCCTGGACAAAGGCAAGGGAAGGGCGCAGGTCCTTGGTCGCCAGTCCCAGTTCAAAATAATGTGCGGCCAGAGCGTGGTTGTTCAGAACCACATAGCATTTGCCCATCTGAAAATAGGTATAGGCGTCTGGACCGTTTTGCGCAAGTGTATCCTGTAGCATGCTCAGATCTCTCTCCGCCTTCTTTTCGCGCAGTCCCTTCTCCTGATAGCCGCCGTGATAGAAGGTAAGCGGAATTTCAAAATATTTTTGTTTGGGATCATTGGGAGAACTTTCGGAGGCATGGGGGAGGGGAGAAGAGAGAGAGAACTCCTTGTGAATGGAAGTGACATTCTCATGAATCTTCCCTTCATAATGGTAGAGTCTCTGGTCGTAGAGCCTGCCCACAAATTCATGCATGACGCCGGAGTTGCCCAGGAAATCGGTATAAGGAGAAATTCTGGTGATCATGCCGATTTGGTCTGCCCGTTCTTCCATCGCCGTCTGCAGACGGGGGAGATGGGCCTCCACCAGAAATTCATCACAGTCCACCGCCAGGATCCACGGATTGGAAGCCTTGGATGCGGCAAAATTTCTGGCAGCCGAAAAGTCGTTGATCCAGGAAAAAGAAAAGACCTTGTCAGTGAATTCTTTGGCATAGGAGACGGTTCTGTCGCCGGATCCGGTGTCTACCACCACAATCTCGCTCTGCAGGGGAGAAAGAGAGCGGAGACATTTCCGAACGTTTTTTTCCTCATTCCTGACAATCATGCAGACGGTAAAAGCAGGCATAATGAAATCCCCCAAAATATACGATAAACAATAAAGACAAACGAAATATAGAAGATAGAAACACGGAATTCTGAAGCAAGCATCCACGGAGTGTCTGATAAAATCGTTTCTACTTTCTATTTTAACATGGAATCCCCGGTTTAGCATCCGCAGGCGTAGAAGGTGTTTCATCTATTTCATACCTGCGGTTGGTTGCATCCCGCAGGCTTCGGGTAACCCGGTGAGACCGGATCGGAGGAACCTGATTGAAAATTTTATTCATGAACTGGAAGAGCTACGGGAATGAGGATTTTCTGGATGCCTGTAAAGAGTTGAAAGAGGCGGGAGAGGATCTGGAGGTAAAATTATATCCCTTCGAAAATACGGATAAACGAACCGATCCTGCCTTCGAGCAGACGTTTGCGTCTGCGCTGGAGAGAGAAAAACCTGACTTTGTTTTTTCTTTTAATTTTTACCCCCTCCTCTCCCTGGTCTGTAATCGGGTACAGGTCAAATACGTTTCCTGGGTCTATGACTGTCCGCACATCTCTCTCTATTCCTATACCCTGATTCAACCCTGCAACTATGTGTTTGTCTTCGATTCCGATGTTTATGAGACCTTTGCCAGGCAGGGCATTCAGACGGTATATTATCTGCCGCTGGCTGCGAATGTGAAACGGCTGGATGAGATGGAGGTGACGGGAGAGATCTGGAGAAAATATCAGTCCAGGGTTTCTTTTGTCGGCCAACTCTACCACGAGTCGCATACCTTTTATGATCGGATGGAAAAAAAGCTGGATGCCTATACGAGGGGGTATCTGGAAGGTCTGATGCAATCCCAGAAGAAGGTGGACGGGATCAATTTTATCGAGGAGTGCCTGACACCGGAAATCGAAGCGGGGATGCAGAGGGCCATGCCGCTGATTCCGAATGCGGACGGGGTAGAGACAAGTACCTATATGTATGCACAGTATGTGATCAATCGCAAAATCACACAGATGGAGCGAAGCGAGATCATTAGAGAGATCGCAGAGAAGGTTCCCGTCACCTTATATACGCCGGATGCTTCTTTTGCCGCCCCCGATGTGACACTGCACCCGTCTGTCGATTACTATACGCAGACGCCCTATGTGTATAAGTGTACGGATATCAATTTGAATTTGACCTTGCGTTCGATTAAAAAAGGCATTCCGCTGCGCATCTTTGATATTATGGGAGCCGGAGGCTTCGTTCTCACCAATTACCAGGAAGACCTGCTTTCTTTTTTTACACCGGGAGAGGACTTTGTATATTATGAAGACAGACAGGATCTGATGGAGAAAATCGCTTATTATCTGACGCATGAGGAGGAGAGAAGAGCGATTGCAAAGAGCGGCCATGACAAGGTGAAGGAAAACCATACCTATCTGCTGCGGTTAAAAGAAATCATTCATACAGTTATCAATTCAAAAAGGCAAACCGATATATGATTTGAACTGTTTGGTTGCGTGTTTCGTTTCAAGGATGAAAACGTAAGAGGCGTCAGGGAGTTGACGGAGGAAGCGCGGATGAACAAGGCAGAGGTTCTCAAGGTCGAAATTCTGCGGCAGTACAAGAGTGTGCGGCAGTTTGCTCTGGAGATGAAGATCCCCTATTCCACACTGGTAACCGCTCTGGATCGCGGGATCGGGGGAATGGCATACGGGACAGTGATCATGATGTGTGATAAACTGAATCTGAACCCCGTTGATTTCACTTCGTTAGAAGAGGGCCAGGATCTTGGAGAGCGGATTGTGGAAAACAGGGTCATGAGGGACTATCTCAAGTTGAATAAGGTCGGGCGTAAAAAACTGCTCGATTACATGGGCGACCTGGCGCTGTTGGGGAAATATATTACATGAAGCATTTTGACGATCTGGTGGTAGGTGCGGGACTGTTTGGCTGTGTGTATGCACATGAAATGAGGAGGCAGGGCAGGAACGTACTGGTCATCGACAAAAGAGATCACGTCGCAGGCAATATTTTTACCAAAGAAATCAGAGGGATTCAGGTGCATGAATACGGTGCGCATATCTTCCACACTTCCGACCGGGAAGTCTGGGATTATGCGAACCGTTTTTGTATGATGAATCATTATATCAATGCGCCCGTGGCCATCTATCGGGACGAGCTCTACAATCTGCCTTTTAACATGAACACTTTTTCCAGGATGTGGCAGATTCGGACGCCTGCAGAAGCGAGGAAGAAGATCGCACAGCAGACGGAGACGGAGATCAGACGGATTTTGTCCGGGCGTCTGCACAGACAACCGGACGCGGTCACGGAAGAAGAGGTAAGGGGGTTTGAAGCAGAAAACCTGGAAGAGCAGGGCCTGTCTCTTGCGGGGAGAGATATTTTTGACAAATTGATCAGGGGTTATACGGAGAAGCAGTGGGGCAGGAAATGTGAGGAGCTGCCTGCTTTTATCATCAAAAGACTGCCGTTCCGCTTCGTATATGACAACAATTATTTTAACGATCCCTACCAGGGAATTCCTGTGGGAGGATATACGGCCTTCTGCGAAAAACTGCTGGGACTTCGCCCGTGCGGAAGCAGGCAGGAGGACGATCTTGCGGGAAGCATTGAAGTCAGATGCAAGACCGATTACCGTGATCTTGTCGTGATGCAGGAAGACGGACTTCCTGCAAGGCCGTTTGCCCTGAAAAGCGGGGAGAGGTTTGATCGGCTGATTTATACCGGAGCGGTGGATGCCTTTTTTTCCTACAAAGAAGGGACGTTGGAATATCGTTCCCTCCGCTTTGAGAAGGAGGATCTGCCGGAGGAGGAGAATTATCAGGGCAATGCCGTAGTCAACTATACGGAGCGGGAGGTGCCTTTTACCCGCATCATCGAGCACAAGCATTTTGAATTCGGCAAGGGGGCGGGTACCGTGATCACGAGGGAATATCCTGCCTCCTGGAAGAGGGGAGACGAGCCCTATTATCCGATGAATGACGAGAAGAACAATGCGCTTTTTGCCAGATATATGGAGCGGGCGAAGCGGATGCCGGATGTCATGTTCGGCGGAAGGCTGGGCGCTTACCGTTATTTCAATATGGATCAGGTGATTCGTACGGCACTGGATGCGGCAAAAAAATAATTTTTTTGAAAAAACCCTTAAGCTTTTCGGGATTTCTGTCGATAAAAGAAGGGAAAGCAACCAATAGGGATGCTGGTGTGGGGACACGAAACTGATATAAAATCCGAGAAACAGCAAAGAAACGGGGGAGTGGGGCCGTCTTTGCTGCATTTGCTACATCGTTTTACCTTGAATCCGGTCACGGATGGACCGCAGAACTAAAATTCAGGGAAGAAAGGAGGGAAAACGATGCCAAGTATTATCTTGAATAATGCGTATACGCATTATTTGACTTCTTATGCATCTCAGAAAGTTACGCAGTTCGAATCGCATAAAAGAGGCGATTTGCGTAATGTCTGCCGTTCGATTGTCAGAACCAATCGAAACACTCCCGTCTGTCTTCTCGGTAAAGATGAAGCTTCCAAGGCAAATGCCATTGATCTGAAAGAATTTGTCCGTACGCTCAATTCCCAGCTGAACCATCTTGCGGATATTGTGCATGAGAATCCGCTCGGGCAAAAACAGGCGTATTCTTCCAATCCGGAGATCGCCGACGCGGTTTATATCGGAATGAACGGGGATGAGGCGCCGACCTTTTCTCTGACGGTTCACCAGCTGGCAGCCATCCAGGAGAATATCGGAACCTATTTGAAGCCGGAAGAGGTGGGATTAAAACCGGGCAACTACGGCTTTCAGGTGCGAGTGGCGGATCAGAATTATGAATTTCAGTTTTCCGTCAAGGAACACGAAAGCAACAGAGAGGTGCAGGACCGTCTGGTGAGGCTGATGAACAAGGCGAGGATCGGGCTGCACGCAACGACGCTGATCGACGAGGAAGGGAACAGTGCGATTTCCATTACCGCACGCAATTCCGGGCGAACCGCCAGAAACGAGTCGATGTTTGAAGTGACGGAGATGCAGGGCGAAGTACAGGAAGGAATTCACCTGGGCGCCACCACTTATCTTGGGTTAAACCAGATTGCACAGGACGCAAAGGACGCACAGTTTGAGGTTAACGGGATTTACAAGAGTTCGCCGTCGAATCATTTTAGCGTTTCCGGGCAATACGAGCTTTTGATCAAAAAAGTCAGCAGCCATGAAGATGAGACCATCATCGGCATTAAGAATGAGGCGGATTCCCTGGTGGATCACGTTCACACGCTGGCAAACAGCTACAATACGTTTCTCGACAATGTGGAGCGAATCGGACAAACAAAGGGCTTTAAGTCGGGACAGATTCTGCATGAAACGACAGGACTGGCAAAGAAGGCGGTAGAGGACAGCGGAGGCTTTGCAGGAATCCGGATGGATGAGTCGGGAAGGTTGCAGGTCGATGAGGATGCCCTGCAGGCGGCTTCCGGGACGCCGGATGCGGAACTGAACGAAAGAGTGAAACCCCTTAAAACCTTTGCAAAAGCCCTGCGGGAGAGAACGGAGCAGATGGCAATTGATCCGATGCTCTATATTGCAAGACCGATCGTCGCCTACAAGGCGCCGGGAAGAGAATTCCCGAGTCCTTATATCTCCAGTGAATACAGCGGCATGCTCTATAGCAGTTACTGCTGATGGTGCAAAAAAATAGAAAGGCCGTGCACCTGCCATAGAAAAGCATTCAGGTGAGTGCAGAAACAATCGCACACCTGTCGTAGAAAAACAAAAGAAAAGTGGCGCTAAAAACCTGTGCAGAGGACGGCACAGGTTTTTTTTGAAAAAATTCAAATTTGTGCTTGACAGTAATGGTGACCTTTGATATTATCTTTTTTGCGCTTCGAAAACGCGCATCACTTTGGAGAGATATCGAAGTGGTCATAACGAGGCGGTCTTGAAAACCGTTTGTCCGCAAGGGCGCGTGGGTTCGAATCCCACTCTCTCCGTTCGGACTGGTCCAATCGTCCGCGCTTCGCTATTAAATATAGATCAAACCTAAACCGAAAGGCACGGTTTGTGAATCAACTATCTTGGAGAAGTACTCAAGTGGTCGAAGAGACACCCCTGGAAAGGGTGCAGGTCGTTAATAGCGACGCGAGGGTTCGAATCCCTCCTTCTCCGTTTCTCTGATTCTTTCAGAGGGCAGCACCTTGACAACTGAACAGTGATGCAAACCTGAATAATTCTGAAGAAGAATAATTCAAGAACAGAACCTTAAA
>JABZIZ010000025.1 GCA_015258065.1 Lachnospiraceae bacterium
TATATTTGTCCACCTGTCCCCTGTTAAATTTGGACCGGTTGGTTCCCTTTTCTCTCAGGATCTCGGCTCTCTCGTTATTTTTTGCATCCCGAATGAGAAGGGCGCCTCCCTCCCCCATGGAATAATTCTTGGTTTCATGAAAAGAAAAACAGCCAAAGTCACCAAAGGTGCCAAGCGCCTGCCCGTGATAGGTACTCATCACGCCCTGCGCCGCATCCTCCACCACCAGAAGATGGTATTTTTTTGCAATCTCCATGATCCTGTCCATCTCACAGGACACACCGGCATAATGAACGACTATGATCGCCCTGGTTTTCGGTGTGATTGCCGCCTCGATCTTATTCTCATCCAGATTCATCGTATCCGGTCTGATATCGACAAAAACCGGCGTCGCTCCCGCCAGCAGAACGGCATTTGCCGTCGAGGAGAAGGTGAAACTCGGCAGAATCACCTCATCCCCCGCCTTCAGGTCACATAAGAGAAGCGCCATATCCAGCGCCGTGGAACCGCTGGTGGTCAGCAGCACCTTCTGCGCACGAAAACGCTCTTCCATCCAGGCATTGCACTTCCTGGTAAAAGCGCCGTCCCCGCAGATCTTGTGGGAGTCGATCGCTTCTTTGACATATTCATATTCATCTCCCACACAGGGAGGTACATTAAAGGGTATCATTCTGTCTCCTCTTTGCAGAAACCGTTTATTCTACCGTCACCGATTTTGCCAGGTTTCTCGGTTTATCTACATTGAGTCCCTTGGACACACTGACATAATAGGCAAACAGCTGCAGCGGGATGATGGCAAGAGAAGCGGCAAAATCATCGTCCGTCTTCGGCACGTAGACACAGAAGTCTACCGTATCCTCCGTTGCGTAGTTGCCGTACATGGTGAGTCCCATTAAATATGCGCCGCGGCTTCTGGTTTCTAAGAGGTTGGACACCGTCTTATCAAAGAGCTTTTTCTGCGTCAAAATACCGACCACCAACGTGCCGTCTTCAATCAGTGAGATCGTCCCGTGCTTGAGCTCTCCGGCGGCATAAGCCTCTGAATGAATGTAACTGATCTCCTTGAGCTTTAACGATCCCTCCATGGCAATGGCGTAGTCCAGCCCTCTTCCGATAAAAAAGATATCCTTTGCATTCGCATATTTGGCTGCAAACCACTGTACCCGTTCCTTGTCATCCAAGATCTTTTGAATCTTCTCCGGCAGTTCCTGAAGCGCCTGTATTTTTTTCTCATACTCTTCGGCATTCAACCTCGCCTGTCCTCTCGCGATCTCAAGGGCGAGCAGGTAGCAGATAATGAGCTGGGCGCTGTATGCCTTGGTGGTGGCTACGGAAATTTCCGGTCCCGCACAGGTATAGAGCACATGATCGGATTCTCTGGCAATGGTGGATCCTAAAACATTCACGATGGACAGAACAGGCAGACCCTTTTCCTTTGCCAGTCTGAGGGCGGCAATCGAATCCGCGGTCTCTCCGGACTGGGAAATCACGACCACCATACCGCCTTCCTGCAGCTTGGGGTTCCGGTAGCGGAATTCGCTTGCCACATCGCATTCCACCGGAATGTCGGTCAAGTCTTCAATCACATTTTTAGCGACCAGACTCACATGATAAGCGGAACCGCAGGCGACAAAATAGAATCTGGTGACCTCTTTCAGCTCCTTCCAGTCCAGTCCGCCTTCGGAGAAGTCAATCTTCCCTTCTTTCACATAGGCCGCCAGCGTATCCTTGACCGCCTGCGGCTGCTCGTGGATTTCCTTGAGCATGTAATGCTCATAGCCGCCCTTTTCCGCCGCTTCGGCATCCCACTTGATCTCCACCGGCTCCTTGCTGATTTCTTCCCGGTCGATATTGTAGAAATGGATGGCATCCTGTGACAGCTCCGCCAGTTCCATGTTGTCGATATAATACACCGACCTTGTTCTGTCCAAGATCGCCGTGACATCCGAAGCCAGAAAAGTTCCTGACTCATCTTTGCCCGTGATCAGGGGCGCGTCTTTTCTTGCAGCAAAAATCCGGTCCGGATAATCCTTGAACATGATGCCGAAAGCATAGGAACCTTCGATGCGGAGCATCGCTCTGGTAATGGCCTCTAACGGGGTCCCTGTCTTTTTATAGTAATAATCGATCAGCTTCACCGCCACTTCGGTATCCGTCTGCGAATAGAAGGTATAACCGTTTCGCAGGAGCTTTTCCTTTAGCTTCTGGTAATTCTCAATAATCCCGTTATGAACCAGAACCACGTTTTCCCCTTCCGACTCATGGGGATGTGCGTTGGTGACGGACGGCTCTCCGTGGGTTGCCCACCTGGTATGTCCGATCCCGCTGGTTCCCTTCACCGCTTCTCCGTTGTCCGTCTTCTCGCCTAACTCACGAAGTCTTCCCTTGGCCTTCACAATGGCGATCTTGCCGGTTTCGTCATTTCTGACTGCAATTCCGGCAGAATCATATCCTCTGTATTCCAGTTTTTTCAGCCCTCTTAAAAGAAGAGGCGCCGCCTGTTCCCTTCCGATATAGCCTACGATTCCGCACATAGATTCATCCTTTCTGTTTGCGATGTGACACCCTTACCTACCTGTGTCGCATCTGCTCTGCCTCTTATGTAGACGCCGGCCGGTCCTGCCCTCCTCCCTGTCCGGACGGGCCGGTCCTGATCTTCCTCATCTCTCTGCCCGTACCGGATTATTTTTAAAATCCTCATAGGCAAGACGGATGCCGTCTTCCAGTTCCGTATGATACGTCCACCCCAGCGCAGTGGCCTTGGATACATCCAGCAGCTTTCTGGGCGTACCGTTCGGTTTGGTGGGATCAAAACGAATCTCGCCGGTGTATCCGACCACCTTTGCCACCAGTCTGGTCAGCTCCTTAATGGTGATTTCCTTGCCTGTCCCCGCATTGACGGTTTCATTGCCGGAATAGTGATTCATCAAAAAGACACAGAGGTTTGCCAGATCGTCTACATACAGAAATTCGCGGAGCGGCGACCCGTCTCCCCAACAGACCACGAAGGGAAGATTCTGCTCTTTTGCCTCATGAAACCTCCTGATCAACGCCGGCAGCACATGAGAGTGCGTCGGATGATAGTTGTCATTGGGGCCGTAAAGATTGGTCGGCATCACGCTGATATAATCCGTGTGGTATTGTCTGTTCAAAAACTCACAGTATTTCAGCCCGGAAATCTTGGCAAGCGCATAAGCCTCATTTGTTTTTTCCAGCTCCGATGTTAAGAGACAGCTCTCCTTCATCGGCTGCGGCGCCATCCGGGGATAGATGCAGGAGGAACCTAAGAATTCCAACTTCTTGCAGCCATTCACATAAGCCTCGTGGATGACATTCATCTCCATCACCATGTTGATATACAAAAAGTCCGCCAGCGCCTCTTCATTGGCGACGATGCCTCCGACCTTGGCGGAAGCGAGAAACACATAGTCCGGTTTTTCTTCCCGAAAAAAATCTTCCACATCCTTTTGTCTGGTCAGATCCAGCTCTTGATGCGTTCTGGTAATCAGATTGGTATATCCCTGCCTGCCTAACTCTCTGCAAATGGCGCTTCCCACCATCCCTCTATGTCCGGCCACATAAATTTTTGCCTCTTTTTCCATTGAAGTCTTTCCTTTCTCCTATCTGTTCTATCGTATCACATTCCACATCCTTGCGCATGTGCAGGCGCATGAACCCTTTTATATGTACTGGTGTGACAGTGATTCACATCTTTGCGCACGTGCAGGCGCAAGCATCAAAAGGTTCCGGAATTCCTAAAACATCTTTGATCTTTTGCCCCCGTCCTCATGCGAAGGCACCTGCATAAAATCATTAAAACCAGCGCAAAAATGGAGATGAGCATCCCCGGATACAAGCCCGGTGTCATATAAGTTAATTCGATTTGGTGTGCCCCCTCTTGCAGAAGCGCCCCCATAAACATGACGTTTACATGGAACAGATCCGTCTTTTTTCCATCGATCTTTAACTTCCACCCCTCTGCATACGGCAGGTTAAAGGTAAGAATCTGCTCTCCGGAAGAAGCGATTTCTCCGGTGATCTTTCCGGTGGCAAAAGAAATCGGATTCTTATGCAGATCCACCTGTTTTAGCTGTGTTTGCAACAGCCGGGGCACCTGCTCCCTCAGACTCTGCGGCGTCATACAAACGACCGCAAAATCTTTCACCCTCCAGGTGCCTGCCTGGTCGAAGGTGAAGGTGATGGCGCCCCGCGGCGCCTCGTCATAGCCCATATTGACGGCAAAATTGTGCCAGTCGCTGAAATTCTGTCCCCTTGGTTGAATGTAGACCAATTGCTTATCCAGCTTCTTGTTGGCATCCGTCACTCGTGACGCAGCCGTCTCCTTTGCAGCAGCATCAGGCGCACGCCCCTCCTCTTTGGCATCCTTCTCTGCAGCCGGAATCATGCCGTAAGAGGTAATCGTCGGCCAGAAAGTTTTGCCCACGCCGTCCACAGACAGAGCGTCCACAACCAGATAGGTCTCCGTCTGCGCCAGTCCGTCAAAGGTAAAGGTGAGCGACTCTCCCGCCTGCTGTACCCGAAACACCTGCTGCCCATTCTCCTTCTCTACCTGAATGCCGTCAGAAGTGGTCATCTGAAACGGAATTTCCTTCTGATGCAGGGAAACGTTCTCGCCCGCCGTTTCCAAAGCGGCCTGCTCCCTGATCCCGCTCTTTTGCAGAATCTTCTGTCCGTCCGGATCCACCACCGCCCCGTATAACATCGCCTCCTGCCTCATCGTTAGCGAGAGTTTGCGAAAAGTCTGCTCCGGAATCCAGCTGCCATACGTATATCCAAAAGGAAGGGCATAGGGGTTTGCATAGAGGTGATACGGGTTTTTCATCGCCGTCTCCTGCCCCTGCCTGGTAGTCGAACCGCGCAGCCCCATATCCTCAAATCCGTAAGGCACATACTGTTTTTCAAAATCATTGTCATAGGCAAGGGTAAAATACTTTACCCCCGCTAACGCAGAAGCGATCATCCGGTCATCCACACCGAAATAAGCATAAGCCGCCTGCTCCGGGATGCCGACCGACTGGAGATAATTTCCCACCGCCGCATCCGACAGCGAAAACATCGACTGCGTGGAGGAGATTCCGTCCAGTATGGCAGCATTCCACAACAGATTCCGCCCGGAATACCGGTAAAATGCCCCCTCCCCTTCCAGATCGCGGAAGGCACTCAACTCCGTATCCTTTAAAACCTCTTCAAAATGACCGGCAGGTACCCTTTCCATGAATTCCGAAGGGAAGTTTCCCTTTGCAGGCGCGTTGACGAAATAAGAATTTCCCAAAATCGAAACCACGGTACACAGCAGAAGAAGCGCAGCGGCGACGGATGATCTACGTAAGAAAACCGGAGACAGCTGAAAGACGACAAAGCTAAGCAGTGCCAAGACAACAGAAAAGGCAAAGGCCTGGTTTTGAAACTGTCCGGTGAAAAAGCAGGCAGCCAGATAGAGGACAAAGATCATTGCAGGCAGGATCTTCCCGACCAAAGGTCTTTTCGCCAAAGAAACACCGAACGAAGGTTTCTTCTCTAAGGCTCCTTGCAAGGAGTTCCTCTCCAGGGCTTCCCCTCCTGTCAGCTCTTCGGACTGCGGTCGGTCGCCGTATAAACGCTCATTCATGACAAGAGCACAGGATGCGGCAACCACCATCCCCGCGGCAAAGCTCCAGCGGTTGGTTGTATAGGCAAAGGCATTGAAGGCCGTCCCGAAGAAGGGAAAGAGCAGGAAGAGCAGGCACAGAAGAAGGGCTCTCTTAGCTACACGAAGGACTCTGCTTTCCCCTCCAAAGACAAAGGGGAGAAGTCCCGCGCAGACGGCGGCGTAGCCGAGCATGGTATCTTCCACCGGATGATTCTTCCAGGTGATGAAATCGGACAAATATTCGGCATAACTGGAAAGCGGGTACAGCGCATCAAACATCATGCCCTGCATGACCCGCGGCTGTCTGAAAAATTGCAGCAGAACAGGAAGCAGAATAAAGGATGAAAGTGCGATCCCTTTTCCTCCCGCCAAAAAAAGTCCCGGTAAATTTTTGAGAGATTCTTTTTTCCAGGTCAGAAGCAGATAGAGAGCGGCACAAATTGCCAGCATAAAGGCAAAATAGAAGTTACTGACAAGCGCCAGAAAAACGGTTGCGCAGAGCAGACCTCCTCTTCCTTCCCGCATCTGTCTGTGAATCCCCAGAAGGAGCAGCGGAAGCAACACGGAAGGGATCATAAAGAAGGGATGCAGCATCGCAATGTAAAAGCACTGGGAAGAAAACACATAGATCAGCGCCCCGGTCAGGGCGGGAAGAACATGCAGTTTTCGATCTGTCGCTTTTTGCAGAAAGAAAAGAAAAAAAAGTCCTGCAAGATAGGCCCTGATTCCCATGACAGACGCATACCACAAATCCATTCGAGAAGAGGGAACAAGAGCCGACAAAAGGACGAGAGGATCGCCGAAGCCGTAATAATGCAGGGTGGTCAGCACATCCTGTCCGTACCCGATGCCAAAGGCAAAGAGCGGAGGCCGAAACGAATGGGAGTGTACCATCTGGTACCCATACCCACGCAACCATTTGGAGAGATAGGTCATTGCCTTCACGTGCTGCCGCCAGCCATCCCCCCGGTAAATCAGGGAACGGTCTGCCATCCTGAAGTAAATCAAGACGCCAAAGAGGCAAAGACCGAATAACATCGTATAGAACAGATAGAGAAGGTTTCTTCTCTGAACCGGGCAACGAGACCGACTTCCTTCTTCTTTCTCATTGCCCGCTAAAAATTCATTCTTTTGCATAATAGGCACACAATTTCTTGACTGCATGAATGGTATCCGCCACATCTTCATCGCTCATCATCGGGTAAAGCGGAATGCTCATGATGCCGGAATAAATCTCCTCCGCCCGCGGACACAGCCCCTTCTCATAACCCCTCGCCTGATAGTACGGGAACCAGTAAACCGGCACATAATGTACCTGGCACTGCACATTCTCGGCGCTCATGGCGTTAAAAAACTCCGCTCTGGAACAGGAAATTCTCTCCGGATTCAGGCGAATCATATAGAGGTGTCTGGTCGTATCCGCCGTCGGGATTTCTTTTTGTAAAAAAAGTTGCGGAACATCTGCAAAGGCTTCATTGTACCTTGCCGTGATTTCCTTTCTGCGTTTCTGAAATTTCGGAAGCTTCTTTAGCTGAGAAGAAAGCAGAGCCGCCTGGAAATCCGTCATGCGATAATTAAAGCCCAGATATTGCTGCTCGTAATACCACATGCCCTCATGCGGCGCCCCGACCATGCCTGCTTCCTCATGTTCAATGCCGTGCGAATGCAGGAGGTTCACCATGCGGGCAAGCTCCGCGTCGTTTGTGGTAACGGCTCCTCCCTCTCCCGCAGTGACGGTTTTCACCGGATGAAAGGAAAAGCAGGTCAGATCGGCGATATTACCGATCATTTCTCCATTGTCCTTCGTTCCGATCGCATGGGCAGCGTCTTCGATAAAGGTCAGATGGTGGCGATCGCAGATTTCACGAATTCTCCGGTGATCCACCGGCGCTCCTGTGTAATCCACCGCCACGACCGCCCTGGTTCGATCCGTGATTTTGCGCTCGATCTCTTCCGGATCGATTTGGTAGGTTTGTGCATCCACATCCGCAAAGACCGGTCTGGCTCCGCAGTAAATCGCACAGTTAGCGCTGGCGGCAAAGGTAAGGGGCGTCGTAATGACCTCGTCTCCCGGCCCGATTCCCGCTGCCAGAGCTGCTACATGAAGCGCCGCCGTTCCGTTGCTGACCACCGTTGCGTATTTTGCCCCCGTCAGCTCGCAGAGATTCTTCTCTAACGCACTCACTCTGGGACCGCTCGTAATCAAATCTGCATACAGTGCCTGTGTCACAGCCTCTACATCGTCTTCTTCCACCCACTGCCTGCCGTAATAAATTTTTTCCTGCCTGACCGGTTTTCCGCCGAGAATCGCCGGTTTTTCAAGTTCTGCCATCTTGTCTTTCCTTTTTTTATGATGATATTTGTCAAAAGATTAAAAATCCGCTTGTGCTACCAGGCACTTTTCACACCTGTATCCTGTCATTTCGCATAACGGTTATAAATCGTCACATGGTCGTAGATACATCTCCAGGACGAATGGGCGTTCCCGGTCACGCAGATATAATGTCTGCCCGTATTGGAGATAAAATAACTGGCCGCACAACTCCCGGATTCATTCACAAATCCCGTCTTGGCACAGATGACCTCGCCCGGCATTTCTTTATCCTCAATCCTCCGCAAGAAGAGATTGGACAGATTCAACCCGTCCGGATGTTCGGGTGTAGGTTGCGTCTGATAACGATGGGCACTCATCACGTCACGGCAGATTCTATTCTCCATCGCCGCCTTCATAATCATCGCCATACTCTGTGCCGTACAATAATTCTCGTCGTCATAAACACCGATCACATTGGTGAAGTGCGTGTCATTCGAAAGCCCCAATTCCTTCACTTTCTCATTCATCAAAGAAACGAAGGTCTTCATTTCATCCGTGTCGGTGACCTTTTGGAACGGAACCCGGGACGATGCATTCTCACTGGAAGTCATGTTCTCGCCGGAAGCCGTATTCTCACCGGAAGTCGTATTTTTGCCGGAAGCCGCATTCTCGCCGGAAGTTGTGTTTTCACCGGAAGCCGTGATCTCGCCACTTGCTTCGCTTTCACCAGACCTCACACTCCCCGCTTCCGCCTGGCTCCCCCCTGCATAAGCGGTGAAATCTTGGATGCTCTCCGGATGCTGACGTGACTGCACCGCATAGAGCGACAGCGCCAGTGCCGCATCGGCTCCGGACGGCATAATCGTTCCGTGCATCAGATCGGACACGGATACTGTTTCGTTGAGTCCCCAGTTCACCGCACTGCATCCGTGGGAAAAAACATAATCGGTAATCGACTGATCGATGGTAAACGAGCCGTTCGGATTCTGAATCTGTTCTGCAGCAGTTAACAGTGTCAAAATCTTGGTCATGGATGCCGGATACATTCTCGTCTGTGCATTCTTCTGCGCGACCACTTCTCCGTTGTCCAGGTTGACGAGAATGGCGTATTCGCTGGTCATATTCTCGTCTTCTTCCGGCATGGTCTGCGTCTGTTCCGTTACCTTAGGCTGATAACCCTGAAAGAACAAAGCCGCATCCGCAGACTTCTCTTTTTCGGATTTTTCTTCGGCCTTTTCTATGGCCTCCTCCGCCCGGCCTTGCCTCATGCTACCCGATGCTTCCGAAGCCGCATCCTGCCTTAGAGCGCTTGCTTCCGATTTCTTCCCGCTTTCACCTTCATGATAACGAAAAGCCACAAAGGCGCCCGACACCAGTATGACGACCGTCAAAACACCGGCCTTATACAATTTTAATCGCAGAGCCCTTTTCTTTAAAAGCTTCTTTCGTTCCCATCTCTTGTCTGTGCTCTGCTCTCTAGTCTCCCCCCGTCCTGTCTTATCGTCTTCTTGATATTGATCTTGCATATTCCCCCAGTTTCCCGCCTATGATTTCACCCTTCTCTGTGATAAAATGATGGAGTGCTCAAAAGTCCATGACTACATCCCTATTTGCTTTTGATACCGGCATCATTGAATCAAATATTAGACAACCTGAATCCTTCTGCTCACCTTCATGAATCAGAAAACCGGTAATCCCCGTTCTCCTGACCATCTTGCGTCTGCTCGAAAACATTCAGCTTGCCTGTCTGTATCGGTATTAAGTATAACCATCGCTCTTCGACTCGTCAATCAAAACGCAGGTTCGCTCATTTAACAGGTAAACTCATTTAATAGGTTCGTTCAGTGAACAGGTTCGTTCATTTTACAGGTTTGTCCATTTTACACGAAAGGCTTTGTATTCCTATGACCGAAGAAAATACCCTCTCCATTTCCAAAAATCCCATTACCGAAGGGGTGATCTGGAAGGAATTTTTGAAATTCTTTTTCCCCATCCTGATCGGAACCTTTTTCCAGCAGATGTACAATACCGTAGACACTCTGGTCGTCGGAAGATTTTGTGCAGATGGGGAAACGGCGATTGCCTGTGTCGGCGGCTCTTCCGCTCAGATCGTCAATCTGGTTGTCGGCTTCTTTGTGGGACTGACCGGAGGTTTTTCCGTCATTATTGCGCAGTTTTTCGGTGCAAAAGACAACAAGCATGTGGAACTTGCCCTCCATACCGCCTATGCCTTTTCTGTCGCCGGAGGCGTGGTGCTGGGGCTGGTCTGCATCCTGTTTACCCCGAAAATCTTGCACTTCATGAGTACACCGGACAAACTGATGCGCGGCTCCTCCCTCTATATGCGCATTTACTTCGCGGGTCTTATTTTTGTCTTTATTTATAATATGGGGGGATCGATTCTGCGTGCGCTTGGAGATTCCAAGAGACCGCTGTATTATCTGATCTTCTGTACGCTGGTCAATATCTTCCTGGATGTTCTGTTCGTCGCCGTCTTTCATCTGGACGTGGCAGGCGTTGCCATCGCCACCCTGCTGGCCCAGGCCTGTTCCAGCATTCTGGTGACCAGAGCCCTGATGTACCAGATTTCCGGCATCCATCTGAATTTGAAAAAATTGAAAATTCACCGCGAAATGTTCTGGAGGATGTTTCGCATCGGCCTGCCGTCCGGCATTCAATCCAGCATGTACAGCATTGCCAACATCACGGTGCAGTCTTCTGTCAACCGTCTGGGCGTTGCCTCCGTGACGGCGTGGTCGGTCGTAGACAAAGTTGCCTCTCTCTTCTGGATGTTCACCGCCTCAATCGGTGTGACGGTCACCACCTTCGCCGGGCAGAATTTCGGTGCCGGTAAGATCGGCCGTCTTCAAAAGAGTGTCATCCACGCCCTCCTCATGGATATAATGGCAGGCGTCTTGTTCTTTCTCCTCTTTTTCAACCTCTCCGCTCCGTTGTTTTCCGTCTTTACTTCCAATCCGGAAGTGATCCGGCTCGGAACGATCATCATCGACATCATGTCTGCGGGCTTTTTCCTCTTTTCCTTCATCGAGGTCTTTTCCGCTGCGCTCCGTGCAGAAGGCTATGTTCTGATTCCTACCCTGATCTCGGTCGGCGGCATCTGTCTCTTCCGTATCGTCTGGCTGACCGTCTTCCATCTGAACGGGTCGCTGAACGAAATTGCCCGCTGCTATCCCTTCTCCTGGCTGGTCAGTGCCTCTCTGATCACCACCTATTACCTGATCAAACAGCCGGAGATTCGGAGATACTTCCAAAAGGAGCCGGAAGAGAATACAGAGAGCTGAGCAAATTGCAGGTGTCAGCCTTCCTTAGCCTCGTAGTTTATTTTGTAAGGCATATAGAACGTTAGGAAAAGATGCAAGAAAAGGATTTTGCATCTCCTTCTTTTCAGGCTATAATAAAATCCACCGAAATTGAGTTCGGCGAAATTGATTTCAGTGAAATTGATTTCGTTGTTTTGGCATAAATGAAGTAGAACCTTCCCGCTACCGGGCGGATTTGGGTCTTTCACCTGTTAGAAACGTACGTCGTAAAGGGAGAATCATTCTTTGCACCAATGGTTTTGTGATGAAAGTGAAAAACACGGGTTGCAGGACAACCCGTGCGTTCTCTTACGAGATGCAAACCTTACATCCGTTTATTCTTCTGTCATAAACCTGCCTTTCAGAGGCGAAAGTGCCTTCAACAGGATCATTCCCAAAACGGTACAGGAAAGGAATTCTCCTGCTCCTACCGTGAGCATGAAGAACGGAATGCTGCCGGGAATATGATATGCATAGGATAGAACAAAGGGGATAATGAGCGCATTGCTAAGTACAGGAGGAAGCGTCGCCAGAATCTGAATTCCCGTTTTTTTGCGGGCTGAAATTTCTGTCAGGTTCGTTCCCGCTTCTTCTCTCTTCTCCTCCTGAGCGGTGCGCAGTTTTCTTCTGTACCACTGTCCAATCTTCCAGGTAAGCCATGCTCCCAGAAAAGTGGCAAGCGTACCGAAGATAATATCGGGTACGGGGCTTCCCAGCAGGATGTTAGCGAGGAAACAGCCTCCCGTCACGCCGAAGAGGGCAGCTCCCGTTAAGAAGGGAAGAACGGTCAGCACTTCCGAGAACCTGACCTGCACCGCTCCGCTAGCCAAATTGAACTGCGCAGCCATGAGCGTCAAAACCACATAGAGGGCGGCAATCATGGCCCCCTGTACCAAAAAAGCAACCTTATTCTGTTTCATTTCAATCTCCTTTAGTGTGATGTCGGGTGGGAAGGAATTAACACCCGTTTATGTCCTTACTCCTCGAGCCTTACTTCACTCCGCGAGCCCTACTGCTCGGTGCTTACTTCTCAAGTCTTACTTCTCAAATGCCAGACGTTCTTTGTTTTTTTCCACCGTACGGATGATGCCGCACTGTTTGAATCCGTTTGCCTTCAAAACGGCATGCATCCGGAAATTATCCAGGTTGGTGTCCATGCGCAGGTGTCCGCATTTCCAGAATGCCCAGTTGATGCACTGCTCTTCGATCTCATCGATGTCTCCGGATGCCGCCACATGGCGGATGGCACCGTAAGGCTTATCGTTCAGCCATTCCCCGTCATAAATGGTATGGTAGCTTTCTTCGACATCTTTTCCAAATTTAAATAGAAAAGCTGCTACGATCCTGTCCTCTTCCTTGACCACATAGCAGGTGTGAGACCGGATTTCCTGCTCAACCAGCTCCTTCTCCGGGCACATCCCGCTCGCCCTGAATTTCTCCTCGTAAATGGCCATGATCGAATCCAGGTCTTTCTCTTCTGCGCTGCATATTAACATTTTCCTTCTACCCCTCCTTGATAATTGACTTTATTTTTGCTCTTTTCCAAAAATTCCCGCTTCACCCGGCGTGCCGAAAGCCAGCATCCGAATTCCATTTCCTATCGCAATTCACAACCGAATTCCATTTCCTCTCGCAATTCACACCCGAATTCCATTTCCTCTCGCAATTCACATCTGTACTACGTTTCCTCCGGGAAAAGAGTGTCCGCATACCGGACGGTGTCCATTGCCTCTTTGCCGTAAAAATCCGCGCCGATCGCATCCGCATATTCCTGTGTCATGACGGCTCCGCCTACCACCACCTTGGCATCCGGCTTCTTGATCCGGATCAATCGAATCGCCTCTTCCATATTGACAACAGTGGTCGTCATCAGGGCACTGAGTCCGATCAGTTTCACATCGTGTTCCAAGGCGGTCTCTACGATCTTCTCTGCGGGAACGTCCCTTCCCAGATCATAAACCTTATAACCGTAATTTTCCATCAGAACCTTCACGATGTTCTTACCGATGTCGTGAATATCTCCCTTGACCGTTGCCAGAATCACGCTGCCGCGTTCCCTTCTGGCACTGCCGCTCATCGCCTGCTTAATCACTTCGAAGGCTGCCTTTGCCGCCTCCGCCGCCATCAAAAGTTGCGGTAAAAACAGGGTTCCCGCTTCAAAGCCCTTCCCGACGATGTTCAGTGCCGGAACCAGCTCCTGATTGACAATCGCAAGCGGTGCCTCTCCTCCTGCCAGAGCCTTCTTCGTCTCCTGCGCCGCCTTTTCTGCCATCCCGAAGCGGATGGCGGAAACCAGCTCCGACTCTCTCCCGGTATTCCCGGAAAGTTCCGCCCCTGACTGCCCGACGACGGGCACCTTCGACTGCCCTTCCCGCCCCGCATTCGCCTCTTCCTGCCTCGCATTCGTCTCTCCCTGCGAAACAGATGGTTCTGCGAATTGACCGCCGGGTTGGCCGGAGGATAATTCTGCCGATAGACCTGTCTTAGAAGCAAAGACTTTTTTCCCTTCCGCATAGGCGGAAATATAATCCATGCACTGTGCATCGATGCCGGAAAGCGCCAGATAGGAGCGGTAAGCTGCCATCATCGCCCGGTTATTCGGATTGATAATGGCGCAGGACAGTCCGCTCTGCAACGCGAGAGCAAAGAAGAAGCTGTTGATCACCTCCCTCTGCGGAAGACCGAAGGAGATATTGCTGACGCCTAAAATGGAATGGCCGTGCAACTCGTCCCGAATGCGACGCAGCGCTTCTAAAGTCACGTTTGCAGAGCCACCATCGGTCGAAATGGTCATTGCCAGCGCATCGAGCACCACATCTTCCGGAGGAATGCCGTAATCGTCGGCTCTTTTCAGGATTTTTTTTGCCACACGGATACGTCCCTCCGCATCTTCCGGAATCCCGTCTTCGTCCAGGCAAAGGCCGACCACCACGCCTCCGTACTTGGCCACCAGAGGAAGGACCGTTTCCATGCTCTCTTCCGTGCCGTTTACCGAATTGATCATCGCCTTGCCGTGATAGAGGCGAAGTGCCCTCTCTAACGCCTCCCGATTCGTCGTATCAATCTGAAGGGGGAGCGCCGTCACCGTCTGGAGTCTCGTCATGACGCTCTCCATCATGTCCGCCTCGTTTAACTCCGGCAACCCCACATTCACATCCAGCAGATCGGCGCCGGCCTCTTCCTGCTCGATTCCCTGACCTAAAATATATTCGATTTCCCCGTTTCGAAGCGCCTCCTTAAAGCGCTTTTTCCCCGTCGGATTGATTCGCTCGCCGATGATCACCGGGCGCTCTCCCAGGAGAATGGTTCTGGAAAAAGAAGAGATGACCGAGCGGTGTTTTCCACCAGGAGAAACAAAGGGAAGATCTCTCGTCTCCAGAATCTCCTGCCGGATATATTCCGGGGTAGTCCCACAGCAGCCGCCCAGCACCTGAACGCCGAGTTCCGCTATTTTTTTCATCTGCAGTGCAAAATCCCTTACCGATAGGTCATAGGCGGTTTTCCCGTCCTGTACATGGGGAAGACCCGCATTGGGATTGACAATGATGGGAATCGAACAAACGGAAGTGAGCTCTTTTACAATCGGATACAGCTGCTCCGGTCCCAGACCGCAGTTGACGCCAAGCGCATCCACCCGCAGCCCTTCCAGCATCGCCGTCACTGTGGATACCGTGCCTCCGGTGAGGAGCTTGCCTTTTTCATCAAAAACGACGGTGACCAGAACCGGAAGATCGGAATTCTCTTTGGCGGCCAGAACGGCAGCCTTGGCTTCCATGGCATCCGACATGGTTTCGATCAGCACCAGATCCGCCCCTTCTTCCCTTCCCCAGCGGACGAGCTCCGCAAAGATGGAGACACAGTCTTCAAAGTCCAGATCGCCCATGGGCTTTAGTAACCTTCCGGTAGGACCGAGGTCAAGGGCAACATAGGCATCTTGCCTGCCGCTTCTCTCCCGCCCGCTTTTCACATGTCGCACGCCCAGGCGCACCAACTGCTCCAGTTCGTTCCGATCCGGATAATGCAGGCGGTTGGCACCAAAGGTATTCGAATTGACAATGTCAGAACCCGCTAGGAAATAAGCTTCCGCAATCGAAACCATCTCCTCCGGATGCGTAAGATTCCATCGCTCCGGCAGTTCTCCGCCCCTCAACCCCTTTTCCTGCAAAAGAGAGCCGGTGCCTCCGTCACAATAAAGCCTCTCTTTTCCCAGACGTTCCCGTAAACTTCTCAGCTGCATGATCTGTTCTCCAAACAAAAAGAAACGAAATATCGTTTATATCTTCTATTCAAGCATGAACCATCCCGACGGATCGGTGTGGGTCAAAGTGCTTTATCTGCGAAAACTGCAATTCGTCTTGGCGCAGCTCTCACACCCCTCCAGAACGCAGTGCGCATCCTCTGTGGAAACGCCGATCAGCGCCGTCACCGACTTGCTCGGCATCATGATCAGACTTTCCGACAGAGTAATGCCGGTATGTTTCTGCACTTCCAGAATCCGGAAAAAATCGGGTTGTGCGGAAAGTGGCAGATCTCCATAGCCGGGAGAAAATCGCGGGCGCAGAAACTTCCCTTCCGTTGCCGCCTCTTCCTTTAACTGCTTGTTTAACGCATCACAGTAGCTCTCGATCAGCATGGCGCCTGATGCCTGCATCATGACCGCCCGGCTCATTTTGCCGATTGCAGATGCTCTGGCCACCAGATGATCCATGGCAAACCCGATGGTGGCTGCCATCAGATAGACTTCCTCACAGCCGCGCAGATTTCTGGAAAGCGCCCGGCTCTTCAGCTCCATGTCTCCCACTAGGAAGCGATCTTCTCCTAAGAATTGCAGAGGAAAGCGCCGGTGCACCTCCCTCAGTTCCGACTGACGCACCAGCTCTTCCACGCAGCTTTTTACTTCCTCCACGACTGCCCCCTGCGGAAGTTCCCCCTTGCACCCGAGATAACGATAAACCTCTCGGAAATTCAGTTCTAAATCACACGCCCTCATCCGGGGTTCCTCCCTCTCTGGTTTCCCCCAAGGGAGTCCCCCTCTTAGAGTCTCCTCCGGGTTTCTCTCCTGGAGCTCGTCTTCTGAGCTCCTTCGTCGCTTCAAGCCCCACCTTACAGGATAGCGGAAAGCTGTGTCAGAATCGCCTTCGCAATCAGGGGGCGGTTCATGGTGTAAACATGAATATGCGTCACCCCGTTGGCAATCAGATCCACGATCTGCTCAGCTGCGTAGATCACGCCTGCCTGCTCCATCGCCTCTTTTTTACCACCAAAGCGGTCCACGATCGCACGAAAGCGCTGCGGCACCTCCGTCCCCGACATCGCCACCGAACGCTTTAACTGCTCCGCCCTTGTAATCGGCATAATGCCCGCCAGAATCGGCACGGTGATCCCCTTCTCTCTGGCGCGGTATAGGAAGTTATAGAAAATACTGTTGTCAAAAAAAAGCTGCGTCGTCAGGAAATCCAGTCCCGCATCCACCTTCTCCTTCAGATGCTGTAAATCTTCCTCTCTGTGCGCACACTCCACATGCCCCTCCGGATAGCAGGCACCGCCCAGGCAAAAGAAATCTTTTTCTCTCTCCTTGATGTCGCGAATCAGCTGGACCGCATACCGGTAATCTGCAGAGCACAACCCGTCTTGCGGCAAATCGCCGCGAAGCGCCAGGATATTCTCGATGTGCTTTTCTTTATAGAGGGAAAGCATCTTTGATACATGCTCCCTCGTGGAAGAGACACAGGTCAGATGCGCGAGCGTAGGTACCCCAAATCCCTCCTGAATTTCCGAAGCGATTTCTGCCGTAAAAAGACCGGTACCGCCGCCCGCTCCGTAAGTCACCGACATGAAATCCGGATGAAGCGCGGCAATCTTCCTTGCGTTTGCCGCCGTTGCCTCAAATTTTTCCGATGTTTTCGGCGGGAAAACCTCAAAGGAAAGGGTCAACTGCTTTTCCTTTAGTAATTGACTGATCTTCATAAAAATAGCCCCTCTCTGTAATTGGTCTATTGTAGCATGAAACAGAAAAGGGGCAAGAAGTATTTTACCGAAATATTCGTTATCAAACCTTGCTTGTAAAATTGTGCTGACGCCAGGATGCGGATCGGCGACCGATGCCGGACGCATCAAGAGGGACTCTCTTCCACATACAACGGGTTGGAGATCAGAAGCGGCATTCTGTCTTTTTGCTCCTCTCCTTTTTCTCGCAGTTCGAAACGCAGATACCCGTGATCCGGCATTTCGGTTTCCATCCTCGTCACTCCCGCGGCACAAGGGACCGATTCCCGCACGCCGCTTCCAATGAGAAGCGCTTCCATCCCGGGAGTCGTCCCGGAAAATTCCACCTGTATCTTCCGGAAAGGCGCCACCTCCATTCCCGGCAGAACCTGATGCCCGTCAATTACCATTTCCGGTCCTTCCACCTCCGCGGTGATAAAGGAATGTCCCTTCCTGATCGCCTGTATCAGATCAGAGGGAGCTTTGGACGGTGCGATTACATTCGTGCAGGGAAAAGCGGGGATTCTTCCCGGTTCCAGTCGGTGAAAATCGCTTCCGCCAATCACGGGGATTCTCTTTCCCTTCCTCAGTTCCTCGTCCCACCAGTGCAGGCATTTCAGATTCGCCTCTGCGCCGATTCCCCCGTTCCAAACCTCCACCAGATCATAGGGCAGATCGAAGCCGAATTTCCAGCCGCAGAACGGGCAGAAGGGATGGTTCAGGCAGACCAGTGCCCCTCTTTCCTGTGCAATCTGCAAGATCTCCCGCACTTCTTCCCCGGAGTTGGCGATGATGTCTCTAAGCGGATGCCTTATCCCGAGCATCCCCGCATGCCCTCTGTAATGGGTCCATTCCGTGCCGGGAAGCACGGTGAGCGTATCGGTAGAATAGGGAGTCTCATTCTGCGCCTCATTATTATGATCCGTCAAAAAAAGATAATCCAGGCGCATCCTGCCTGCGATCTGCGTCAACTCCTTCGGCGTGAACACACCATCGGAACCGCATGTGTGCGTATGGGTATCTCCCTTAAAAATACGAAGTTCCTTCTTTTCAAATACGATGTGGTATTGAACGGTGCAGCCTTTTTTTGCCACGTGGTAAGCCCCCAGCAGGATCTGCCACTGCCCGGCAGCGGGAGGAGCGGGGGTAAACCCGGGCGAAGCGACTGCTTCGGAAACCGCCAGCTCGTCCCGATTGCTGCCAGCCCAACCGATCACCTTCCCCTCCGGACTGCAAAGCCCGATATCGATGATATTCTCGTTCTTTCGGTAGGTGTAACTGACCCGAATCTTCTCCACCCCCTCCGGAACCTGAAAAGGCACCCTCAGGTAAAATCCTTCCTCCTCGGGTGCCACAAATCTTTCTACAATCTGCGTCTCCATTCTGCCCTCCGCTACCTTGTCTCTCCTCTTCCCGGCTCTACGATCTCGTTTCCTCTCTTCTTGCCTCTACTTCCTGCTCTCCTCCTTTTTTCCTCTATTCCTTCACCGCCCCCATGCTGATCCCTTCCAACAAAAATCTCTGTGCAAACAGATAAATGACTAACAGCGGCAAAGCCGAAATCAGAACCGCCGCCATGATCGCATTGTCCGGAATCATCTCCGTTCCCGAGACGGAATTGACATTTAGAATCATCTGCTTCAATTTCAACGGCAGCGTATATTTTCCCTCATCGGTGATGAGGGTTGCGGGCAGCATAATCGAATTCCATCTGGCCACGAATTCCAGGAAAAAGACCGTAGCCAGTCCCGGAAGTGCAATGGGAATATAGATTTTTGCGAAGATGGCAACTTCTCCCGCTCCGTCTATCCTTGCAGATTCTCCCAGCGTATATGGTACGGTTTCAAAATAATTCCGCATCATCAGAATGCTGAATCCGGAAATCAGACCGTTCAGAATCAGTCCCTGATAAGAATTCAGCAGGTGCATTTGCTTGTTTAACTGGTAGATGGAGATCAGTGTCAAATCCCCAGGGATCATCATGGTGACCATGATAAAGCCGGAAATCTGCTTCCGAAAAGGAAGCCCCCTCTGCACCAGCACATAGCCCGAAAACCCGGCCAGAATCACCTGGATCACCGTCCCGGTCAGCGTCACAAACAGGGAATTGCATAGCGGTCTCCCCATCTTCGTAACCCGAAACACGTAAGCATATCCCTCTAAGCTGAAGGAGTGCCACCATAGTTTCATCCCGCTCCTGCCAGCGTCAAGCGCCTTCTGGGTGGAAACCACCAGCACGTTCCACATCGGGAGAAACATCAGAAGAAACATTACAATGGTGAGGATTACCGCTATTCCCTTTACCGCTCCTCGCAAACCGTCCTTACGCATGGCTCCCCCGATCATGTATAAATCTCATCGTATTTCAGTAATTTTTTTACAATCGTCGTAATCAGACCGGTGGCCAGCAGAACCATGGTGGCTGCCGCAGTCGCCGTTCCGACATTAAATTGCAGAATGCCCTGCTCGTAAATCAAGACCAGCAGGTTCTTCACCTGATCACTGACGGAGGAGCGCATCATCACAAAGATCTGATCAAAATTTCTCAAAATCCCCATCACTGAGAGGACCGTTACCACCTTGATGGTCGGAACAATGGCAGGAATCATTACATAGCGGATTTGCTGCAGCCGTGTTGCGCCGTCCATCCTGGCCGATTCATAGAGCGTTTCATCCACCGAAACAATGGAGGCCATGAAGAGCGCCGCAAAATAACCGGCACCCTTCCAGGCTCCCGTAAAGATCATATTTCCTCTGGCAAACGCGGGCTCCGCCATAAAAGCAACGGGCACAAAATTTTCTCCCAACACCGCTTTTAGCACGCCGTTCCACATCCCGGTCGGAGAAAGGATGGTAATCCAGATTCCACCCACCACCGACCACGACAGCAGGTAGGGAATGAAGGTGACGGTCTGAAAGGCCGAGCGGCAAAAGCGATTTCTAATCTCGTTCATCAGGACCGCCGCCAGCAGCCCCCACGCAAACTGCAAAAGAAACGTTCCTCCTCCTACCACCAGGCTGTTCCCCAGCGCACGCAGGTACTGGCGATCCTTTAGGATCGAAACATAATTTTCCATTCCCACGAAGCCGGAGCCGCCCAGAATCTTAATCTTGAAAAAGCTCTTCCAGATCCCGAGGAACAGGGGGTAATAAGAAAACACCAAAAAGTAAATCAGCACGGGGAGCATCAGCAGATAGATGCCCCGGTATCTTCTCACCTTCCTCCACAACCCACTTTTTTCCTTCTTTATCGGTGCCGTCACTTCTTGCCGCCTTCCTCCCCATTCCACGGTGAAAATCACTTCCTCTTGCCGGATGCCAGCCACTCCGGCATTCCTTTTCCCGCATTTGAAAAAAACGCACTTCCTTAGCGATCGTCCCTCCGCGTTTGGAAAAAAATCACTTCCTTAGCGATCCGTCACGCCGCGCTCCACCAGCTCTTCTCTCATTTTCTTTAGTCCTGCCTTCGCATCCACATCTCCCTTGATGATCTGAATGCCCCATTTTCCCACGATTTCCTTGTAATCCCCCTCATTCGGGATAATCGTGTCGATGGAAGCATATTTGGCATAACTCATTGCCTCGTCCACGCCCGGATTGTGGTCAAACAAAGGCTTATAATCCTTGAAGATCGGGAACGGTGCGCCGTGATCGTTTCCGTGTGCCGCTCCTTCTTCCGTCAATTTGTACTCGTTGCCGGAAACGGTATAGTCATGGCCCTCGATGCCGGAGGAGAGGAGATTTCCGCCCTCCTGCGTTGCAAAATATTCCAGGACACGAATGGCGCCTTCCGGATTCTCCGCGTTCGCCGGCACCGCAAAAAGGCTTGCTCCGCCCTTACCCAACATATAAGAGCCGTCCGGTGTCTTTAATCCCGGAAGGGAGACGATTTCATATTGATCTTCCGCTACACCGGCCGCTTTTGCACCGGCATTATGCAGACCGACCCACGCTGCCCAGTCCGCACACATGGCGATGTTCTGCGAAGAGGCCCCCATCTTTTCTCTTTGATTTTTCGTTTCATCCACAAAGGATGCCGGATCCATCAGGCCGTTGTCGTATAATTTTTTAAACCATTCCCATACCACCGCCGCGTCGTCCTGTGCATACGGGGCATAGCGCTTGCCGTTTTCGTCGGTCAGAACCCCTTCCTTGGCACCCGCTGCCGCCATGTAGGGCTGAAGGTCCCAGGCCTGCGACATCACCGCTTCAAACGGATAGAAGTCGGTTTTTTTACTCTTATCTTTGAGAGTCTTTAACACCTGATAATACCCGTCCATGGTGGGCTCTATTGTCTTGTAATCAATGCCCGCCTCCTTTAAAAGCGTATTGTTTAACGCCACCACCCGGTGTACTTCTTTTTTGTTAAAGCCGGCATAGACCTTTCCGTCTACCGTGATGTCCTTCCATTCCTGCGGATCGATATTACCGGTCAGGATCTTTGACTGCTCTTTGTATTTGGTAAGATCCATCAGGGCATCTTGTTGGATTAAATTCAAATATTGCGGTGCATTGAGGTAAATCAAATCATATTTTTCCCCGCCGGAAAGCTTCTGCATCAGGATCTTGTCATAATCGGAAGCAGGCTTCTCTATAGTCACCGTTAGCCCCGTGGCATCCGAGAGTGCCTTCTCGAAGAGTTTCATCTCCTCTTCGTCTTTTCCTCCGGTGACCGATGCGAGAATCCGCACACTCCCCTGTGCAGGAAGGAAGTCCTCTTTCTGCCCGTTCCCTGCCGTCTCTCCGGATTTCTCCGCAGCCGCCTCCTGATCCCCCGTCTTTGCTCCCGCAGACGTCTGTGTCTGTGCCTGTCCGCTTCCGCAGCCGGCTAACAGGAAGGAAGCCATCAGAACACTGATCCACCTACTTTTCCTCATTTCATTACCCTCCCATGATTGTCAATTGGATACTGTCTCTATCAGACTAGTATCTGTTTCACGACGTGTAAACGATATAAAATATGTTTTATTCGCAGATCTGTCCCCCTGCCGGAAAATCGTGAAATCTCCCAAATTATTTTGAAGATTCTTGTTGAGATTTATTCGGATGGAGTTGATAAAATATATTTTACGCTATTCGGTCGGGAGGACTATCCCGCAAGGGCAGGGAGAGACCGGTCAGGCTTTGCGCCCGGGTTGCATTCGGACTTTCCCGCACCAGGAAGGGGAGAGACCGGACAGGCTCAGCACCCGGGTCGGATTCGGACTACCCTGCATCAGGGAGGGGAGCATTTCGGATGAAAAAAAAGATTGCACGGTACAGACAGATTTATCTTGCACTCAAACAGGAGATTTTCTCGGGCAAATATGTGAGCGGAGCCTTCCTCCCCCCGGTGGACTTTCTTGCGAAGGAGTACAAGGTCAGTTCCATCACAATCAACTCCGCCCTGGATCTGTTAAAAGAAGAGGGCTTTATTCGCAGGATCAAAAGCAAAGGAAGCTGTGTCACAGCGCTTCCCGACAGCAAAGAAATGCAGGATTCTCCCTCCCCGGAAGGTCTGCCCCTGATCGGGATCATTTTAGAACACATCTCTTCCTGCTTCGGGCTGGATCTCCTGTACGCCGCAGATCAGTTTGCGCAAGAAAAAGGCTACCGCCTGATCACGAGGTTCTCCTACGGCAACCGGGAGAGGGAAAACGAAGAAATTGTATTTTTGAGAAATCTGGGCGTATGCGGCATCATCTGCATGCCGGTCCACGGAAAATATTTTAATACCGGTATGCTCCGTCTGGCTGCCGATCACTTCCCTGCCGTCCTGATTGATAAACAGCTGAAGGGAATTCCCATCCCCTCTGTCGGAACCGATAACAAGGCCGCCACAGCAGCCTTGGTTCGTCATCTGGTTGCCCACAAGAAGCACCACATCGGTCTGATTACCGTGGACGATCCTTATACCTCTTCCGTTTCCGATCGAAACAGGGGCTTTCATGAAGCAATTGCACGTCGCAAGCTTCCCGTCATGCCCATCCTAACGGTACGCAAGAAGGTCGAAAGTTCCATCTTTTCTTATCAGGCCGATGAAGAATGTGAAAAGGCAATTGAAGACTACCTGCATCGCCACCCGAACCTCGACGCGGTCATCATTACCGAGTACGGTCTAGCCCGTTATCTAAAAGCCCCCAGAGAAGAGTGGGCACGGCTCAATCTGACGATCTGCTGCGTGGACGAAGACTACCTCTCCCCCGGAGGAACCCGCTTCACACACATCCGCCAAAATGAGCCCGTCATCGCCAAGGCCGCCATTCGTCTTCTGATCGAGCAGATCGAAAAGCGGGATGATCACGCGCCGGAAAGCTGCCTGATTCCCGGCATCTTGCAAGAGGCGACCCTTACTGCTCTCCCCCCATGTTAAACACGCGGATGCAGTGCTTCACGTTCTGATAAACTCCCTCCACCATGCTGTCATTCAGGCGGTAGAAGTTATGACTTCCTTCGGTGGACAAATACTCCCTGGCATGCTCTGTCAGGGCATCTAAAGAGGCGGTTGCAATATTCACCTTGCGGATGCCGTTTGCAATACAGCGCCTGAAATCTTCGTCCGTAATCCCGGAGCCACCATGCAGGACAAGAGGTTTGGGAACTGCTACTTGCAACTCTTTCAGTCTTGCAAAATTGAGTTTCGGTGTCCCTGTATAATGCCCGTGTGCATTGCCAATTGCCACCGCCAACGCATCGATATCCGCTTCCTTAGCAAAGCGCACCGCTTCTTTCACCTCCGTGTAAGCAATTTTCTCCACTTCATCGGTCGCCTCCGCGCCGCCGACACTCCCTAACTCCGCTTCTACCGACGCCCCGTAACGTCTGGCCATTTCCGCTGCCGCATTGGTCACCCTGATATTCTCCGAAAGCGGCAGTCTCGATCCGTCCATCATAATGGAGGTGAAGCCGTAAGACAGCGCCTCTTCGATTTTTTCCAGCGTCAGTCCATGGTCCAAATGCACACAGATCGGTACCGCTGCATCTTTCGCCGCCTGCACCATGAGAGGACCGATGTAGTCTAACGGCGTGTTCCTTAGCCTTCCTTCCGCAATCTGGAGAATCACCGGCGTCTTCTCTTCCTGCGCCGCACGGATGGTCCCCATCACCATCTCCATATTGGCACAGGTAAAAGAACCTACGCCCCTCTCCTCTTTCTGCGCCTGCTCTAATAATTCCCTCAGCGTGGTCAGCATCTTCTTCCCCCCATCTGCGACTTTCCACTCCTAATGTCATCTTTATGATGTCATCTTTGTGATACTTCTATCATAGTATAGGGTTTTTGACTTATTTCGTCAATATTTTGAGCAATTTATTATTGTGTTTTGGTTATATTTATGTGGAGCTCGTCGAGATCGGCTTGATTTGTGACTAGAGCGCTTAAAACCAAGTCAAATCTGATGATCCAGTATCCAATTCAGCAGTTGGTTAAACGAAAGGTTTCCTGCGGCGACTTGCAAAAATGTATCCGACAATTCTTTTTGTGTATATCTAAGTTCAATCCGATTCAGCGCAAGGAAAACAATCATTGCGTGTGCTCCGATCCGCTTATTTCCATCTAGGAAGGCATGATTCTTTGTCAGTCCCATGCCAAGACGTGCAGCCTTTTGTTGAATTGAAGGGTATACCTCCATATCCTCGAAAGACTGAAAAGGTGCGCAAAGAGCCGACTCCAACAATCTCTCATCTCTCACCCCTGCGGAACCTCCCGTTTCTGCGATTAGCTGCGCGTGTAAAAGAAGAATCTGCTCCTTGGAGAGAACGATCATTTAGCAAGCTCCTCATAGGCTTCACGATTCTGATCAATGAGCCTCTTTGACAAGGCAAGAATATCCTGGTCTGACGCAAGCTGCTCTCTCTCTGCCTGATGAAACTCAACCAAAAGATACCGGGGAGAATTGTTTTTAAGAATCACAACAGCACCCTTCTCATCGACCATGCGAGCAACCTTAGAAAAATTCTGATTCGCTTCCGTAATAGAAACCAAGTTCTCCGTATTCACTGTCATTGCTAAATACCCTCCTGTGCATGGATAATAGGACATAACCATCAAAAACGACCTCCATCAATGCAAGCTGACATGAATTGCATTCAGATGCCTTCGACACCGTTATCCAATAATTATAGATAATTTCTAGGTTGAATTCAACCTAGTTTAAGCGTTTGGATCGCTCTAAATCCAAGAATCAGATATTCGATCCCACGTATCTATTGATTTATCCGAGTATAGTTCTAAAAGCATTTTTATACCATCGGGTGCTTGCGTATTTCGTCAATATTTTGAGCAATTTATTATTGTATTTTGGTTGTGTTTATGCGGAATTCGTCGAGATTGGCTTGATTTTTGGAGAGCCTTTCGGTAGAATAAAAGCTATGAAAGAGAAAAGAATTTCCCAATTAGAAGAGTATATCCGCAAGAATGAAGTGGTCACAATTGAGGAACTTTGTGATACTTTTCAGGTTTCCGTGAACACGATTCGAAGAGATTTGAATCAGCTGAGCGATAAGGGCATCATCACGAAGATTTACGGAGGCGCCAGAAGCGCAGAAGTCACAGAAAGTACCGGCGCACTGCTTCCCTATCCGGAACGATTTACGCAGCATTCCGAGGAAAAGGCCCGTATTGCCAGAGCGTCATCGAAGCTGGTTCATGAGAACGATACGATCTTCTTGGATACCGGAACCTCTACCGTCCCTGTGCTGGGCTTTTTATCCCATCTGAATCATATCACCGTCATCACCAACAGCATCTATGTACTGCAGAGCAGCATCAATTATCCGCAGTTCACCACGATTGCGCTGCCGGGTGTTGTCAAGCCCAAGGCCGCTTCCCTCGTGGGGGAACAGTGCCTGTCGGCGATTCAAATCTATCATATCAACAAGGCTTTCTTTGCCTGCACTTCCTTTTCCCTGGAAGCAGGGGCAAGCAACGCCTCTCCGGAGGAATATGCCGTCAAGCAGGCGGTGCTACAGAATAGCAGCGAGCATATCCTGCTGGTAGACAGCAGCAAATTTGACCGTTCCTCTCTCCTTACCTATGCAAAGCCCGATGCTTTTCAGCACATTATTACCGACAAAAAACCGGACGACAGGTATCTTCGTTATTTCAAAGAACATGGCATCCGGCTCCTTGTAGAGGATTCCTGAGTCAGGTCAAATGGATCTTCTTCCGTTATGGTTTCAGCAAAGTAGTGTTTGAACTTCACCATTTCATCAGGCAGCACCCTGTGAATCTTCCCTCAGCTTTCATTTGTACACTGTCTCCGCTCTATGTGAAACTATTGTGGCTACTTGTCTGTATATCTCTGTATCCCGGGCACTATGTCCCTGTGCTCAAGCAGGCTCTTACACTCAGGGCAGATGCATTCTTCTGTCCTTGCAACGAGAAGACGGATAGACTGGTAAGCGGTTTAGTACCTTTGCTCAAAGACGACGGTTTCGTAGCGCTTGTAGAGGGTGTTGAGAATATGGACCAACATGAATACAGCGTTCATGTCGGATTTGATTACATTCATGGATTCCAGTGGGCGAAGCCGATGCCGATTGATGAACTTTAACGGAAAGGACACACCCGTATGTACATCCAGACGATGGCAGACTTGATACAACTGAATTTTTTGCCCGTCGTAGCCACATTGTTCATGGGGTTCTTTTTAGTGATCAATAAGAAGTACGAGCCAACGCTTACGGCTTTATTCAAGGCTATGTTCTTCTTATTGATTGTACTGATAATAACCGATAACACGGATTATTACATGTATGACGCAGGTTCAACGTATATATTGCACCAGGCGATTGCAGTCATAGGTTTCAATGTGAGGATACTCATATTGCTACGACTTGTAACGATAATGGATCACAATATTACCGGCAGAATCAGAAAGGTAGCTGTGCTACCCATGGTTCTGAATTTTTGTATCTTGATGCTGTCATTTAAGACTCATTTGGTATTCTGGTATGACGAGAGTGGAGTATACCAGAGAGGTCCGCTTGGATATTCGTCTCATATAGCAATGGCAGCGTATCTTATATATGGCATTTTTCTGGCACGCGCGGCATCCCGAAAAGGCCAGAAAAATGAGTGCTACATCATTGCCATTGAAGAGATTCTCTGTGTGTTTGGTACACTGGCAGAGTTAAATTACAACGTCAGGGGAATCCTGATTGGTGTAATTGCACTCAACATTACATTTTATTATCTGTACTTGCATATCTGTAAGTTCTATACGGACCCCCTTACAGGGGCACTTAACCGTGCAAGCTTTTATGCAGACATGCAGCAATATGCAGCAAAAATTACAGCCATTTACAGTATCGACTTAAATGGCCTAAAACAAGCCAACGATACGCAGGGACATCAGGCAGGCGATGCGCTTTTGAAGAATACGACTACATTGCTGCAGAAAGCATTGTTACCACATTGTTATCTGTATCGAACAGGCGGCGATGAGTTTGTTATCCTATGCATTGGCCTTGGTCGTATGCAGATCGGACAGATGACCAGTAGACTGTTTGATGCTCAAAAGAAAGGTTGCAACTTTGCGTTTGGAATGTCTGAACTTGTGGAGAACCCACATAAGACTTTCAAACTTGCAGATGACGCAATGTACTTAAACAAATGTAATATGAAAGCCCGCAGGGCACAGTAAGCAAAAAAATTCCCCACCGGCTCAATTGTATATCCGTAGTCGAGTCTTTCTCAATATCGAATACAAGGATTGTAAATGCCTTAGCAATGGACATCCTGCCCGTAACCTGTTCATTGATATCCACCCTAACGACGTCCACCCTTGCCTTCGGCTATGTCCTTCCCACTACCGGGCGGACCCCGACTTGCACCGGTTAGAAACGTGCGCCGCTGGGCGCACAAGCAGAGCAGGAGCCCACAAATGGCTTGGTTAAGCCGTTTGTGGGCTCCTCACACTTAATCAACTGTCAAACTCGGGATTATCTACTAAACAGTTATAGCGGTTTTATTTTCATAATTATCGCAACCAAGATCATAAAAATCAGCAGGATTATGCCAATTATTTTAAGAACTTTCATAAGATCACCACGCATTTCCAAGTGTTAGATGGGTAAGAAAACTGCGGTTGAATTTTCTGGTCCATGGGAATCACCTCCATTTCTTAACAAGAAAATCATACACAAAATTCCGGCTATTGTCACCATGCACCGGATCCATCATGGATATTCTCCTGTCGGAATCAGACCAAATCATTCGTCCGTTTCTGCCATTTCTCCAAAAATCCGGTTAATGATTTTACATCCAACCCTTGTGCAAACGTCACTGCATTTGCGCAGTAGTCCTTGGCTATTTTTTTCAACAAATCCGTCCAATTCGCCTTCTGCAATACTTGTTCCGGATCATCAAAATCGATTCCTCCGTATCCATTGTCCCATGCATTTCTGGCATACACTGTCATTCTTTCGTAACTGCCAAAGGTTCCTCTTTCGGTCAGTCCCTGATCATCGGTATAACTGCAGAGAGCAAACATTTCCAGTTGTGACGCATTCGCAGGATTGACGCGCTTTACATGCACATCGTAGGCTCCGGATGCCTTTCCATAAGCGACACTGACTCGAATCACCGGGTCTTCTTCCGTTGAGCTGTCCGCATAAGCTGCACTCATACTATAAGACATTATGTCGCTGTAGGGAATTGTTGCAAAACCGATATCCCTTCCCACATCTTTTGATGTTGAAATTTCTGCAGCCGACGTAATTTTTTCAAAAAAAGCATCTGTCTTTCTATCTCCGGTCTTCTTGTATGCCGGCTTCTGGTAAGAATACATGTTGCCATGTACCGGTTCAATCATGAATATCCTCCTGTCGGAATCAGTCCAAATCATTCGTCCGTTTCTGCCATTTCTCCAAAAATCCGGTTAATGATTTTACATCCAACCCTTGCGCAAACGTC
>JABZIZ010000026.1 GCA_015258065.1 Lachnospiraceae bacterium
AAACGGTAAAGATCAATCATTCCTATCAAGCAGTTGCAAGTCCCTACTCAAGAGCAGGCATTTTGGAGCAAAACCCGATTCACGAGGATATGCTGGATGCTGCACATAAGGTAAACGTTCAATTCATATTAAATGTCGCGCTGGATGGTAAAAAGAGAGTGATTGCAGCGTGGGCGGGGGACTTAGAAAAGGCGCATGAGCAAGGGGTACGGTTTGTTCGTGAGGAGGCTAGGTGCCCTTGCGTGACGGGAGACATTGTAGTTACCGGCAATGGGGGATACCCGTTGGATCAGAACTTATATCAAAGTTCGAAGGCGGTTTCTACTGCGGAGATCTGTGCAGGAGAGAATGGCGTGATTATTTTGTGTTGCAGCTGCACGGATGGAATGGGAGGAAGCTATTTTTCAAAACTTATTCAAATGGGTACACCGAAAGAAATCGATACCTATCTTGCGGGGCTGCCGGTGGAGGAGACGATACCGGAGCAGTGGAACCTGCAGGTATATGTCAGAGTTCTGCGCAAACATAAGGTGATTCTGGTGACCGAGGGGTTGGAGGCGGAAATGATTGAGAGATGCAACATGATTCCGGCAAGAACGCCCGATGAAGCGCTGGAAATAGCCTATGGAATAAAAGGAAGAGATGCCAGGGTTGTGGTGATTCCGGACGGGGTCAGTGTTCTGGTGAGCGAAGCGCGGGATCGGTAGTTTGTCTCTTGGAATAGTTTTCTCGGAAGATTTTTGCGTAAAAAGTTTTCTCAGAAGATTTTCGCAGAAAAAGTTTTCTCAGAAGATTTTTCCGAAAAATTTTTTCCCGGAAGATTTTCATCCCGCAGGGAGGAGTGGGCATGAACTTGAGAGAGGATGCACATCGTATGATTCGGGCAGCGATTGACAGCGCCCTTCCGGATACTGCGGTGAAAAAGGCGTTGTCACAGCTTCCGGAGTGTCAGGGGAAATTGTACCTGGTAGCGATTGGGAAGGCAGCGTGGCAGATGGCGGCCGCTGCGAAATCGGTGCTCGGAAACAGGCTTGCAGGAGGCGTATGTATTACAAAATATGGGCATATCAAGGGGGAGATTGAGGGGATCAGGTGCTTGGAAGCAGGGCATCCGATCCCAGATGAGAACTCCATTGCTGCAACGCGTGAGGCGGAAAAGCTGGTAGAGGGACTTACCGAAAAAGATCAGGTTGTTTTTCTGATTTCCGGCGGAGGCTCTGCGCTTTTTGAGGATCCGAAAATTTCACTGGAGGAGCTTCAGAAGATCAACAAAAGTTTGCTTGCAAGCGGGGCGGATATTACGGAAATCAATACGATCCGCAAGCGTCTTTCCAGGGTGAAAGGCGGAAGGTTTGCAAAGATGTGTGAACCTGCCGGCGTTTTTTCCATCATCCTTTCCGATATCATCGGAGATCCTTTGGACATGATTGCGTCGGGGCCGGCCTACCCGGACCTGGCAACGGCGGAAGATGCGATGAGGATTGTGAAAAAATATGGCTTAGTCCTTTCGGAGACCGCAATCGAGTGCATGAAGGAGGAAACACCAAAGGCACTTCCCCATGTCATTTCGCATGTAAATGGCAGCGTGAAGCAGCTATGCGCTGCGGCAGCGGAAGAGGCGGCGGCATTGGGATATGAACCGGTGGTTTTGACAGACTGCATCGACTGTGAGGCAAAAGCGGCAGGAGAAGTGTTGTCTGCGATTGCCAGAAGCCATGCCGGCGATCAGAAAAATCTTGCCTTTATTATGGGCGGTGAAACGGTGGTCAGAATCAAAGGAAGAGGGCTTGGGGGAAGGAATCAGGAGCTCGCGCTTGCGGCGGCAAGTGGAATCGGCGGGCTGGAAAATGTATGTATCTTTTCTGTCGGGAGTGATGGAACGGACGGACCTACAGAAGCGGCGGGCGGAATCGTAGACGGATCCACAAGCAAAGTTCTGGAAAGGAAGGGAATAGCGATCCGTGAGGTGCTGGAGGAGAATGATTCTTATCATGCGCTACAACAATGCGACGGACTGGTCATCACCGGACCGACCGGAACCAATGTCAATGATGTGGCAGCACTTCTGATCAAGAGCAATTGAATCATTCTGTTTACAAACCAGCCGGAGGGCAATTGAATGATTCTGTATGCGACCCAGCCGGAGGGCAATTGAATGATTCTTTTTACAAACCGGCCGGAGAGCATAGAAAAGAGTCTGCTGTGATACAGGGACAACCGTTTATTCAAATCGATCTTCATGGAATGAGGCAGGAAGAAGCCACCCGAGTCATCGACAAGGCCCTTGCGGAGGCGTCTCCTTTTACCTATCAGATACAGTTGATTCACGGATATCATCGTGGAACCAACCTAAGGTCAATGATTCAGGATTGGTACCGTCTGGATGCGAGAGTAAAAAGAATCATGCCAGGCGACAATCCGGGGATCACGATCCTGGTGTTAAAAGAATTGTACTGATGCGTCGCAGGGTGCCGGTCAAGGCGAGTCTGCCGGTCGAACCACAAACGGCTCGTTTTTTAATGCAATCAGTGCCTCGGCTTCCTCGCTCCTCCCGGCGTCGGTGAAGAAGGTTTTGTCGTCTGCGCTGGTGACCTGACTGAGTTCCGCCTCGGAGCAAACGGCGCCGGGGTGGAAGAGCATCTCGAGGTTCTGGTTTTTCTTTTTGCACAGCGCAAGGAAGTCCGGCAGAATGGCCCGGACATTTTTTTTGCTCATATAACCGGAAAGCATGACGCCGGAAAAGAGGGCGGGCGCTGCACCAAGTGGGGTGGAGCCGTAGCGCAAGCGGGCGCGGAGCGCGAGGAGGTTCAGGATGAGAACCTTGAGGAAGTTAACCGGTCTTACATGCTCGAGACAGGGCAGGCGCTTGAGATAAAGGAAGACGGATTCCTTCGGGATCCGGATATAGGATGGATGGAGATCCTCCAGTTTGGCAGCCTGGATCATGGCATCAAATACGACGGGAATCATGTGGAAATGCACATGGGAGTCCAGTCGGATCTGCTGGCAAAAGGCGGGATCTTCAAAGTAGGGCTTACAACGCCGGATCTGGTGACGAAACTCCGTCCGGATCTGACGGAGGAAACGGCCTCTGAGAACGGGGGCGCAGCTGACCAAGAGGAGTTTTCCGAAAGAAGGGCGAAAGATGCCATCCGCATCGGTCAGCGAAGAGACTTTGTGAAGGGGAGAAAGCGCCTTCCCTTCCACGAGATTCAGGTGAATCGTCAGGGATACGGGAGGGGCGGATACGGGAGAGGCTAGATGGGAAAGTCCTGCATCACATCGACCGGTGTGCGATTCGGGGACATGGGTGCCCCTGGAAGAAGCAGAGTCTGTGAGAGAAGTGTTTTTTCTCCGGGTAGCGCAGGCCTCCGCAAGCATTTGCATGCACTCCTGCAGGTAGGGGCTGTTTGGCATGATGCTGACGCCGTTTAGGGCGCCGCTCTCCATGCAGTGCAGGATGTGTTTGCTTTGCTCCGGGAAGAGGCCGTAATCGTCGGCGTGAAATTCCACTTGAACCGGTTCATTGGAATACAACAAAGATTACCTCGCTTTCTCTTCCGGCGCCTGCGCCCCTTCCGGATGAACGTTCTGCACCTGCCCCCCTGCGGACGAGGCGGATGTGGACGGAGCTTCTGCGGGCCTGTCGTGCGGAGCCTGCCCCCCTGCGGAATGAACACAATTTGTCTCCCCCCCTGCGACGGGAACGGATGCGGACTCCCCTCCGGCGGGAATTGCCGGCAGGGCCTGTCCCTGGATCTGCACTTCTCTGGTGTTCTCCGTGGTGCCGTTTACGATATAGCCCGGGCGGAGCCTGACCTCATCAAAAATCCGCGCGATGTAATAGCCGATGATGCTCAGGCTGATCATGGTGCCGCTGCCGATAATCAGGTTGAGGAGGATGACAGTGGTAAAGCCGGTTGCGGCCTCGCCGAGGAAGTAGCGGATGACTGCTTCCAGTCCCTGCGCAATCGCAAGCAGAAACATCAGTACGCCGATCAAAAAAATGATTTTCATCGGACCGATGGTGTAAGAAGTAATATTCGTAATGGCGTAGCGGAAGAGGGATTTTTTGCTCCACTTGGTATCGCCCACCGTGCGCTCTGCGACATCGAACTCCACCTCGGCCTGCTTGAAGCCGATCATGGAAGAAGCGGCGCGGAAGAACATGTGCTCTTCGCGAATGGAGAGGAGGACGGCGACCGCTCTGGCGTCCAGGAGCCGGAAGTCGGAGGCTCTGGACATATCGACGCCGGTGGCACCGCTCATGATGTGATTGAAGAGTTTACTGGAGAGGCCGTAGCCGGCATTCTCCTTGCCGCGACTTTTTTTAACACCGAGGACAATCTCGTACCCCTGCAGCCAGAGTGCGTACATCTGCGGGATGGTTTCCGGCGGATCTTGCAAATCACAGTCCATCACGACGACGCAGTCGCCTTTTGCATTGGCGAGTCCGGCAAAAATAGCCGCTTCCTTCCCGAAGTTCCTGGAGAAGCAGACGCCGCGTACTTCCGGATGGGCCTGCGAAAGATCCTGAATGACCTTCCAGCTGGCGTCTTTGGAACCGTCGTTGACAAACACGATTTCATAATCAATGGAAGCGCCAAGCAAAACCTTTCGCACCGTTTCTTCCGTGAGCGGCAGGATGGCGGCTTCGTTATAGACAGGAATCACCAGAGATAACATGTTGAAAGAACTTCCTTTCTGAAAACATTCGGATGGATGAAAGTAGGACAGCGGGAATGGACGAATCGCACCTCTCAATAGAGGGAGGGTCTTTTTCCCACTCCTCTACGTCTTTTGTAAAAGAGACCGGTAAATTGCCAGATCTTCGTTTTTAAACACATTGAAGACAACCTTGGTGACGGTGGAGGAGGGATGTCCGCTCAGCCAGTCCCGTACGGTTCTTATGGCGATTTCCGCAGCGCGGTCATTCGGAAAATGGAATTCGCCGGTGGAGATGCAGCAAAAGGCGATGCTCTCCAACTGATGCTGAGAAGCGAGATTCAGGCAGGAGGTGTAGCAGGAGGCGAGGAGTTTACAATCTTCTTCCGTTAACGCGTCCCCTACGATCGGCCCCACGGTGTGGAGAATAAATTTCGATGGCAGGTTGTAAGCGGGAGAGAGCATGGCCTGTCCGGTCGGCTCTGCATAAGAGGCTCCCTTCTTACCTGCCTGCTCCTGCATGTAGGCATGGCAATACAGACGCAGCTGGACGCCGGCAAAGGTGTGAATGGCATTGTCAATGCAGCGGTGGTTCGGGATGTAGCAGCCGGTCATTGCAGAGTTGGCGGCATTCACGATGGCATCCGCAGCAAGGGTCGTGATATCACCCTGCCACAGATAGAGGAAGGCGTCTGTGTGGTGCTCGCTGCCGGAAGCGGACGCTGCCTCGTCCTCGCAAAGGTGCTCGCTGCCGGAAGCGGACGCTGCCTCGTCCCTGCAAAGGTGCTCGCTACCGGAAGCGTCTGCGGCCTCTTCTCCGCGAGGGGGGGCGGCATCCGGGGCTGCCGCACGCGGGATCACGGCGACGGGAGAGAGGGAGGACAGCTTAGTGATTCCCTTGTTTTCCGTCTCCATTTGCAGGTATTCATCCTGCACCTTTTGGAAAGAGAGGGAAGCGGGTTTTGCCATACGGACATTCATCAGCCCGCGCAGCAGCATCTTTTGCGCCTCTTCCTCTTTCGGAACCGCAATTCCGCGCATGACGGAGCTTTCCTTTTTTAATTCCTCGATTAAAAAAACTCTTTTTTCTTCCTGATTCATTTTCCAATCAAACGGATTCGGTACTCCACGACGGGATATCCGCAATCCTTTACAAAAATAGTTGAAATTTGATGATTCCTTTTTAATCTGAAAGATCCCTGTGGTGAAACTGTTTTTCTCCGGACGCGTATTCCGTCACGGTCTGTCCTTCGCCGACCAGGCGGTATTTGTAGGTGACGAGGCCATCAAGACCGACCGGGCCTCTGGCATGCAGTTTGCCGGTGGCGATCCCGACCTCCGCCCCGAAGCCGTAGCGGTAGCCGTCGGCAAAGCGGGTGGAGCAATTGCGGTAAACGCCGGCGCTGTCCACCATTTGCAGGAAGTATTCCGCCGTCTTGTCATTTTCGGTCAGAATGGTATCCGTGTGATGGGAGCCGTACGTATTGATATGGAGGACTGCCTCCTCGACACCGGAAACCAGCTTGATCGAGAGGATCCGGTCGTTATACTCCGTCGTAAAGTCGGCATCCTCCATGATGGCCGGGAACTCGCTTCTGCCTTCCGGCGGGAAATCGCAGGATCCTGCAACCGCTTCGCCCTGTGAAGTGCCGGTATTCTGCTCCTCCTCTGTCGATAGCAGGTCCATCACCTCTCTTGTTCCGCGGACTTGTACGCTGTTTGCCTTTAACATCCGGGAGACGGCGGGGAGGAAGGTGCTTGCGAGATCCCTGTGGATGAGAAGCGTTTCTACTGCATTACAGGCAGCGGGATACTGTGTCTTGGCATCCAGGATGATGGGAAGGGCCGTTTCCGTATCGGCATCGCGGTCGACGTAAATATGGCAGACGCCGCCTGCGTGTCCCATGACAGGGATGTTCGTATGATCCATGATGTAGCGCACGAAGGCGTTGGAGCCGCGGGGAATCAGGAGATCGACCAAGTGATCAAAGGAGAGCAGCTCCGTGATTTGCGCATGCTCTGTCGCATGAAGGAGACAGGCAGGGGGCAGATCGCATTTCAGGGCACAGTCATAGATCAGGGAAAAAAGGAGCCGGTTGGTATGGAGGCTTTCTTTTCCGCCCTTGAGGACGGCACAATTCCCGCTTTTGATACAAAGAGAGGCGACCTGAATCATGGCATCGGGACGCGCCTCGAAAATGATACCGATGACACCGATGGGGACGGTGACCTTGGTCAGAATCAGCCCCTCGTCCAGTTCGCGCTTCAGCAAAACCTTTCCGGTCGGATCGGGCAAGGCTAAGAGAGATTCCAAGCCGGAGAGGGAAGAAAGTAGCTTCTGCTCATCAAATTTCAGACGGCTCAGAAGAGCAGGGGAGAGCTTGTCCCTCTGTGCAGCTGCCAGATCCTCCCTGTTTGCGGCAAAAATCTCCTCTGCGTGAGAACGAAGGGAATCAGCAAGAGCAAGGAGCGTCTGATTGCGCATAGAAAGCGTAGAAGCCGCCATGGAAGGAGAGGCAGACTTCATTTGAAGAAGTTCTTTTTCCAGATTCATGAAGAGCCCTTTACCTCGGATCGAATCCTGCGGGTCAAAAGTGCCAAAGGGTCGAGCGTCTCCTGAGAGTCAGGATCCTTTGGACACAGGTAAAATTTCTAAAATTCATTTCTAAAATACATCTCTAAAATTCTGAAGAAAATTCGGCCAATTTAAGCGGGAGGCACATCCACCCTTGTGATCTATGGTAAAATCAATGCACCTATTGTATCATAGAAGCGCTGTTTGAGAAGAAGGAGATAAAATTGTTTATACAAAAGCAATGGAAAAAACATCACATGAGCTGGCAGCGGTTCCTTCGTCTGTCGCTATCCTTTCTTTTGATCTTTGGCTCTCTCTTACTGGCTTTTCTGGCGAGGTGGGCCTTTACAACCTGGAGCAGGCTGACCATGGAGGAGATCATTTATGAACTGTCCTCTCCTCTGGAAGGCACGGGAAGCAATATCATCCAGTCGGTTTTCTACTTCGTCCTCTTTCCGGCGGTTGTGGCAGCAATCCTCATTGTGATCTGTTTGTACCGCATCCATAATCACAGGTCGGTGAGAGCCATTCTTTTCCGCATCAATATCGTGGCAGGGCTCATCCTGATTGCCACCGTCTTTGTTGCCTACGTCAAGCTGGACTTCGGCACCTGGCTGGAGAACCGGAACCGTTCCTCTAACTTTATTGCCGAGCATTATGCGGATCCGCACAAAACGAAGCTGACTTTCCCGGAGAAAAAAAGGAATCTGATCTACCTCTATCTGGAATCCATGGAAACCACCTATTCGGACGAGAAGGACGGGGGAGGCTTTGAAGAGAATGTGATTCCGGAACTGACGAAGCTTGCGCAGGAGAATGTGAATTTTTCCGGAAAAAGCAAGAAGTTAAACGGCGGCTATGCGATGTACGGCGCCACCTGGACGATGGGAGGCATGTTTGCCCAGACCTCCGGCCTGCCGCTCAAGATCGATATCGGCAACAACGGCATGCAGAACCAGCTGGATTTTTTCCCTTCCATTGAAACACTGGGAGACATTCTGGAGGACGAAGGCTACAACCAGATGTTTCTGCTGGGCTCCGATGCTTCTTTTGGCGGGAGAAGACTGTATTACACCCAGCACGGGCATTATGCGATCCGGGATTACAATTATGCGGTTTGGAACGACTGGATTCCGCGGGATTACAGAGTTTGGTGGGGGTACGAAGACCACAAGCTGTTCGGATTTGCAAGGAAACAACTGACAGAGCTGGCAAAGAAGAAGCAGCCCTTCAATTTTACCATGTTGACGGTGGACACACACTTCCCGGACGGCTATGTCTGTGAATACTGTCCGCACACCTTCGGGAGCAATCAGTACGCCAATGTCATGGCCTGCTCGTCCAGACAGGTGACGGACTTCGTCAAGTGGGTACAGCAACAGGATTTTTACAAGGATACAACGATTATCATCAACGGTGATCATCTGACGATGGATGGGGACTTTTGTGATGATGTGTCCCCGGAATACATGAGAAGGACCTACACCTGCGTGATTCACCCGGATGCGGAGGTTCAGAATCCGGAGAAGAAGAGAACCTACACCACCTTTGACATGTTCCCGACGACTCTTGCGGCACTGGGAGTGAAGATTGACGGCAACCATCTGGGGTTGGGCACTAATCTTTTTTCCAGCAAAAAAACGCTGGCGGAGAAATACGGGATCGTCAATATGAACATCGAGCTGGCGCGCAAATCTCCTTTCATGGAAGAGGCGTCCGGCATCAGCCAGCAGGCGGCGGAGGTGTCCGAAGCGCTTGCAAAGTGCAAGCCTAAGATGAAGACCTGGAAGGACAGCGAAAGGGTGAACTTCTATATTAAGCCCCCGGACGAGGTGGAAGACAAAATCAGCAATCTGTATGTGGCCATCTACAACAAGGAGGGAGCCAGACTGATGCTGCGCGGCGCCATCAAAGAAGAGGATGGCAGCTGGACGTTCTGGGTGCGCAAAGACTTCCTGGGAAGCGGCAGATACACCTGGCGGGTCAAAACCGATTCGATTGCGGGCGACCTCTATATTGGAAAGAAAAAGTCATTTACTATTTTTTAGAATAGCGGTCGGATACAGTGGTTGACGTTTCAAAGTGGTGACGAAAGAGGGCGTGTGACAGCTGTTTTTCGGAAGCACAGAATGGAGAATGCATCATGAAAATCGTGGTTTTATGCGGGGGACTCAGCACGGAGAGGAAGATCTCGTTTTCTTCCGGGACCCAGATTTGCAAGGCACTACGGCAGAAGGGGCATCAGGCAGTGCTCGTGGATCTGTTTCTCGGTCTGGAAGAGGAGAGAGAGGAAATCCGGAAGCAACCTACGCAGTTGTTTGAAGAACTTCCCGCGTTAAAAGAAGTCGTTTTTGACGGAGATGCGCCTAATCTGGAGGCGTTACGAAAAAGCAGAAAATTACAGAGCCCCTCGCTTTTCGGGGAAGGGGTGCTAGAGATCTGTCAGGCGGCGGAACTGGTTTTCATTGCGCTGCACGGAATGAACGGAGAGGATGGGAGAGTGCAGGCGACCTTCGATCTCTTTGGGATCCCATATACCGGCTCCGGTTACCTGGGAGCGGCAATGGCAATGGATAAAACGGTGACGAAGCATATGATTGCGGGCTGCGGGATGAAGACGCCGCAGTGGAAGGAATACCATCACGTTAAAGAAGAGGACGCAGGGAAGATTGCGGCGGAGAATGCCGTTCCCTGTGTGGTTAAAACGCCGACGGGAGGCTCCTCTTTGGGCATGCACATCGTAAAGGAACAGGCGGGATTGGAAGATGCCGTGCGCGATGTGCTGCGCTATGGAAGCGATATCCTGGTCGAGGAATTTATCGAGGGCAGAGAATTTACCTGCGGGGTGCTGGAAGGCAGGGCGCTGCCCAGCGTCGAAATCGTGCCGAAGACCAGATTCTACGATTATCAGAACAAATACCAGGCAGGAGCAACCGAGGAAATCTGCCCGGGCAGGTGCTCGGCGGAGGTGGAGAAGAAGATGGGAGAAGATGCACTGGCTGCGCACAAGGCGCTGCGTCTGAAAACCTACTCCCGCTCCGATTTTATCGTGACGGCGGAGGATGAGGTCTATTTCCTGGAAGTGAATACCCTGCCGGGGATGACGCCGACCTCGCTCGTGCCGCAGGAAGCGGCAAAGGTGGGAATCTCCTTTGAAGACCTCTGCGAAAGAATCGTGCAGGACGCAATGGCAAAAGAGGCGTAAGAAGCATAGAAGAAACGCAAGAAGATAGAAGAAACGCAAGAAGCATAGAAGAAACGCAAGAAGATAGAAGTGGCAGTAGAAGCCGGAGAGAAGGCAAAGTGGAAGAGATTACACTACGGGAGCTGGTGGCGTGTACGGGCGGCAAACTGATCGGACCGTATCGGGATGAAGACACGAAGATCACCGGCGTTTCCAGCGATAACAGAAAGATCCGGGAGGGCGATGTTTTTTTTGCCTACGTGGGAGAAAAGACGGATGGACACAGGTACGTGCAGGCGGCGCTTGACGCGGGTGCCTGCGGTTGCGTGATTGCAAAAGACCCGGGAGAATATCAGGAAGGCAAGTTCTATCTGCTGGTGCAGGACACCATTCAGGCAGTGGGAGATCTGGCGGGGTATTATAGAAGCAAGTTTGATCTGACGGTGATTGCCGTCACGGGGTCGGTCGGCAAGACGACGACCAAGGACATGATTGCATCTGTTCTTGCCACCCGCTATCAGGTCCTGAAAACCGAGGGGAATTTCAATAACCACATCGGCGTGCCGCGCACCCTCCTGCAAATCACCGGTCAAACAGAGGTGGCGGTGGTCGAGATGGGGATGAATCATCTGGGAGAAATCGATGTCCTGTCCCGGATGGCAAACCCGCAGATTGCCGTGATTACGAATGTCGGAGAAGCCCACATCGGGAATCTGGGCAGCAGGGAAAATATTTTTCGAGCCAAGTGCGAGATTTTTCACGGTCTGGCCGAGGGAGGGCTGGCGGTCTTAAACGGCGATGACGACTATATGCCGTCTCTTTCGGTCTTTCATCTGGCAACAAAGGAAATGAGCCCGGAGGAAGAAGCGGAACGAGACAAAAGAGAAGAGGAAATCGCCCAAATGATCGGGAGAGAATCGGCGGCCAAACTCTCGAGGGCGGATCTGGTTTTTGTAGGAGAAAAAGAGGACTGCCTCTACCGTGCGGAGGAGATTGACGACGGATCGCCTGATCAAATGTCCTACATCGCAAAGACGCCGGAGGGAACTTATGAGGTGGAGGTGCCCTGCGGCGGACGGCACATGATCTATCCGACGCTTGCCTCCGCGGCGGTGGCTTCCTGCTTCGGTCTGTCAGCGGCAGAGATTCAGGAGGGGATTTCCGCTTACGTTCCGGCGCAGATGCGGATGGAGACCGTCCATACCGCAAACGGAAATACGATCTACAACGATACTTATAATGCCAATCCTCAGTCCATGAAGGCGGGGTTACTGACCCTCTCCCATACGAAGGCGGACAAACGGATCGCCGTTCTGGGCGATATGTTCGAACTGGGAGAACAGGAGGAGAGGCTGCACCGTGAAATCGGCTCCTTTGTCGCCTCGCTTCCGGAGATTGACGTGCTGCTTGCAGTCGGAAGGGCTTCTGCGTGGATGGCGGAAGAAGCGAAGAAGTGCGGGATGGCAGAGGTCTATGCCTGTGCGGATAAAGACGAGGCAAAAAAGGTTCTACAAAAGTTTACGGCAAGAAACACGGCCTTTTTGGTCAAGGCATCCAGGGGTATGGCACTCGAAGAGCTAACGGAGTTTTTGCAAAATGAGACACAGAAATAAGCTGGATCTTTCTTTTTTGTCACATTGCTTTCAGCCGGAGAAGTTGCTTGCAGCCCTTTTCCTCATCCCGTTTTTGATGTTTTTCTTTCAACCGAGGATGGGGGTGCGACTGCAGTTTGATCCGCCGAAGGAAGCGGGACAGATTCAAGTCTACCGTACAGATTCCTCCGTCAGCTTCAATTACCGCTCCGTCTTTGATGTAAGTAAGACCACGACCACGCTGCAGGCAGACGGCCTGCACGAAGACCTGACGGTGTTTCGGCTGCGCTTTACGGGAATCAGAGAACTCAATCTGAAACAGATTCAGTTCCGTTTCTTTGGCGTTCCGGTCAAGACGATGCGGGCGGAAGAGATTGCTTCTTCCATCTTTGATGCAACGAGCATTCGCACGGAATTAAAAGGAAAGTCGCCACAGGAAATCCGCCTGTATATCCCGTCGGATAACGCGGATCTGTATTTCAAACCGTACAACTATCTGAGTTTTCCTTTTTGGGCAGGGTATCTGCTGGTGCTTTACGGGATCTCGCTGCTACTCGTACAGGGACTGTTTGCCCTTTTGGAGAAAATCGGCGTCAAAAACCGTCTGGAAGAGATTCTCTTCTTTTCGTATCCGGCAGCCGTGGTGATGTTTGGCGAGCTGGCAAACGGTTCGGTATCGGCCATGGATACGCCCTATTTCTTTCTGAATTACGGAGGACTCCTCGGGCTGTCTCTGATACTTCGAGCCTTGATGACGAGAAGTTTGTCGCTTACCCTGGTCAATCTTTTCTTTGGGGTCGCCTATCTGGCAAATCATTTTGTCTCCCTGTTCCGGGGAAGACCCATTCTACCCTGGGATATCCGTGCTATGAATACGGCAGCAGACGTCGCTGCGCAGTACAACTATGCGCTGACGCCACGGATTCTCTGCCTTTGTATGATCCTTCTGGGGGCGGCGACCCTCCCCTATTTGCTCAAGCTACCTGTGATCAGAAATTTTTTTAACACAGACGGAGGAAGACGGAAGGCCGACAGGGGACACCGCGGAGGGGTGCTTTCTGGCAGCAGGTTCAGCGCCGAAGCCTTCTACACGAAGACAGAAGAGGGGACGGAGGAAAAGAAGCCTCTCAAAAAGCGTCTTGCCGCAAGAGCACTCTTTCTTTTATCCGGGGCAGCGCTTCTTGCTCTTCTGCGTCTTTCGCCGCTTTACGGGAATTTGCAGACGGACTCCTGGGATGTCTACATTGTGATGGATTACCAAAGGCAGGGCTTTCCTGCGACCTTCTTAAAGTTTTATGAGTCCTATCAGGTGCATGCGCCAAAGGGATATTCGCAGGCGGAAGTCGAGCGGATTTACAAGGAATACGTCGCTCTGGCAAGAAAAGAGAATGCCAAAACGGCAGAGGAGTTTGCGGGGAAAAAGCATCCGGCAAAGATTCTCATGATCATGAATGAGTCGCTGTCGGAAATTTCCTATGAAAACAAAGACATCGAGCAGGATACCATGCCTTTCCTCCGGTCGCTTCACAAAAATACGGTCAGGGGAAATCTCTACGTCTCCGTGCGCGGGGGCGGCACCTGCAATACGGAGTTTGAGTCGCTGACGGGCAATTCCATGGCTTTTTTACCTGCCAACACCTACCCGTATGAGGGGTATCTGAATAGAGACACCTTCTCGCTTGCCTCTTATTTCAAGAACAAGGGATATGAGATTGCGAGTCTCCATCTTTCGGAAAAAAAGAATTGGAACAGGCAGACGGTCTATCCCTATCTGTCGTTAGAGCCTTTCTTCTCCATCCGGGATTATCCGAGGGTGCCGACGTTGCGCGGTTATGCGACGGACGCCTTCGATCTGGAAACCTTGCAGAAGGTGGAAGAGAAGATGAGCGGAAGAAAGAAATTCCTCTTCAACGTGACCATGCAGAACCACGGGGGATATGCGCCGACGAATGACTTAACGCCCACTTTTTCCATGAAGAAATACGAGAAGGAGGCGGGAGGCGATCTCAATCCGCTTGAGGTGTACGATACGGTGGTGCGACTGAGCGACGATGCAATCAAAAAGCTGATCGATACCTATCAGAAAGACCCGGAACCGGTGATGATCATTATCTACGGCGATCACCAACCGGCCCTCGGAGATGCGGCAGATAAGCTGCTCTTCGGAGAGGAGCAGGCGGGCGAGGACGGCAAGGAGAAGCTTGCCAAATACAAGACGCCGTTTATCATCTGGACCAATTACGAGACACCGGAGAAGAGAATCGACGCCCTCAGCGCCAACTACCTCTCCTACCTGATCTTAAAAACCGCAGGAGAACCGCTCACGCCCTATGAGGCGCTCATCGGCAGATGTTTCGAGGAGTATCCGGTGATCAGCGCCTACGGCATTCTTGACAAAGACGGAAAATACGTCGAAAATATGGCGGATGCGGAGAAGAAGAATGAAATTCTGCAGAAGAATGCAATTCTTCTGGATTACGCCTATGCGCAGTACAACAATCTTTTTGATAAAAACAGGGTGGACAAACTCTTCACACAGATTCCGAAAGAAGAACCGGAAAAGTAAGAGACGGGAGCGCTCCTGTCTTAGATCGTTCACGGAAGAAAGGATGAGAAATGGCGGAGAAGACGAAGAATAGAGAGAGGGAAGAGAAGTTGCAGCAGAAGGAAACGCAGAATCAGCAATCGGAACTGGAAGAGCAGGAGAAGCAACCGAATCAGGAAGCGCAGGAGAAGCAACCGAATCAGGAAGCGCAGGAGAAGCAACCGAATCAGGAAAACAGGGACAATCGAAGCAAGGAAGGTACGATGAAGAAGCCATATAAGGAATACAGTAAGCAGGAATTGGAACAAGAGCTGGTGCACCTGAAGAAGGAATATGAGAAATATCAGGAGATGGATCTGAAGCTGAACATGGCGAGGGGAAAGCCCTGCAAGGAGCAGCTGGATCTTTCACTGGGGCTCATGGACGCACTGGATTCCAAGGCGGATATGTATAGCGAGGATGGAACGGACTGCAGAAACTATGGCGTATTGGACGGAATTCCGGAAGCCAAGCTTTTAATGAGCGACATGATGGAAAACAACCCGGACAATATTATTATCTACGGCAATTCTTCCCTGAATGTGATGTACGATACGGTGTCCAGAGCCATGACGCATGGGATTATGGGATCTACCCCGTGGTGTAAGCTGGACAAGGTTTCTTTTCTCTGCCCGGTGCCGGGATATGACCGTCACTTTGCAATTACCGAATATTTTGGCATTAACATGATTCCGGTACCGATGCACGAGGATGGTCCGGATATGGATCTGGTTTCGAAGCTGGTGGAAGAGGATGAATCCATCAAGGGAATCTGGTGTGTGCCCAAATATTCCAATCCGCAGGGATATTCCTATTCCGATGAAACGGTCAGGCGCTTTGCAAGGTTAAAGCCTGCCGCCAGGGATTTCCGGATCTTCTGGGACAATGCGTACGGCGTGCATCATCTGTATGAGGATAAACAGGATTATCTGGTGGAAATTCTGAGAGAATGCAAGAGGGCGGGCAATCCCGATCTGGTTTATAAATTCGCTTCCACTTCCAAAATCACCTTTCCGGGAAGCGGCATGAGCGCCCTGGCCACTTCTCTCAACAATCTGGAAGATATCAAAAAGCAGTTAAAGAACCAGACGATCGGTCATGATAAGGTGAATCAGCTGCGCCACGTGCGCTTCTTCGGCGATATTTACGGAATGACGGAACACATGAAGAAGCATGCGGACATCATCCGGCCGAAATTCGAGATGGTGGAAAAGATTCTGGAAGAGGAACTCACCGGTCTTGAAATCGGAACCTGGACCAAACCGCTGGGCGGCTACTTCATCAGCTTTGACGCGATGGACGGCTGCGCAAAGAAAATCGTGGATTATGCCAAAAAAGCGGGTGTCGCCATGACTCCGGCAGGAGCCACCTGGCCCTATCACCGGGATCCGCACGATTCCAATATCCGAATCGCACCGACGTACCCGCCGTTAGAAGATCTGCGCATTGCCTCCAAACTCTTCGCTCTTTGCGTGAAGCTTGCCTCGGTGAAGAAGCTGCTGGAAGCGTAAGAAAACACACTTCCGGCAATACCGCAGCGGCAACCGGGAAGCTTCCGGCAGCACCATGGTAAGCCTGTTAAGAAGCGACCGGAAGCGTAGCTCTCATTTTTCTTCGATAAATTGTGCGACCTTCTTCCAGGCTTCTGCGGATTCCGGGAGAAGGGACAGCCCCATCTGAAAGACATGGAACATCTCCGGATACACCTCCAGGCGCACGTTGACTCCCGCATCGTGCGCCTTTTGTGCGGCTGCGGTGGAGTCGGATAAGAGCATTTCGTTCGAACCGACCTGGAAGAGCATCGGAGGAAGATCGGTGAAATCGCCGAATAAGGGAGAAAGATAGGGGGTGTGGGGATCGTGGTCCCCGACGTAAGGATTGTGATAAATCATGGACGAGTAGTGGTTGACCGGGTCTTTGGCATTTCCAAAGAGAATATCCTTGGTGTAATTCTCTTCGTAGGAAGGACCGGAGGCAGTCACATCTGTCCAGGGGCTCATCAGGACGAGCTTCTTCGGACTGCCCATGCCGTGATCCCGCAGGTACATGGCAAGCGCAAGAGAAAGACCGCCGCCGGCGGAGTCTCCCGCCACAATGATTTCCTCCGGGAGGTAATCCCGCTCCTCAATGAGAAACTTCCAGGCGCGGACGGCATCCTCCAGTGCAGCGGGATAGGGATGCTCCGGGGCATAGCGGTAATCTACGATCAGGCAGGCCTGACCGTCGTTACAGTCGCTGTAGAGAACGCCGAAGTCTCGGTAGACATTCCGAAGACCCGCAATATAGCCGCCGCCGTGCAGCATCAACACTACGGTGTGCGACCTGCGCACGGGCGGCAGTACCAGTTCCAGACGAAACTGCTGCTCTTCTCCGGAGGGAGGAGACAGCGGATCCGTAAAGCCAAGGAGTTCCGTGTGGGAGTAGCCTGCGGGGCATCTCCAGGGAAGCTCCTGTAAATTTCGTCTATAGGTGCCGTTCTTAATGCCGGGCCCCAGGGTGGTGGAATTCGATGCCGCCTGAATGATGCCTTCGATGATCTTGGCACGGGCGCTGAGCGCCCCAAACTCTGTCCCCGAATTTTCTAAGTGGAAATCCATACATACCTCTTTCGTTTTTGCAGGTGAAGCCTTCGTTGCAATTCGTTTCCGGCACGGAAGCTTACAGCGTAAATCTTCGTTGCAGTTCGTTTCCGGCGCAGAAGCTTACAGCGCAAATCTTCGTTGCAGTTTATTTCCGGTGCGGAAGCTTATAGGTTGAATCTTCGTTGCAGTTCGTTTCTGGCGCGGATCCCGCCGAAGACAATTGTTCCGGAGAAAAGGATGAGGGCGGAACAAAAGGCGGTCCAGGTCAGCGCAATGGACGTGGTTTTGCCTAGCAGCAGGAAAAAAAGCAGGACGAAGGAAAAAATCAGGTTCAGCACCTGCAACATCAGGTAGCTGGTATAGCTGCGGCTCTTGATCACCATGAAGAGCATGGTGGCGGCACAGAGCACAAGGGACATCACGGGGAGACCGTAATTCAGGGACCAGCCGTGAAAGTCGCCGAAATAATCCGCCCCCACCAGCATGAAGCCGGAAAAGATCGCCAGCTGCGACAGCCGGTAATGAAACGAGTGCTTCCGCACGATGGCAACATTGAAGCAGAGCAGCGCATACAGAATATACAAACCGGAAACGATGGCCCAGCGGTGCCTGCCGTCGTAATGGTAGTAATTGACCAGAACACAGATCCCTTCCGCCACACAGCCGAGGAAGACAAGGACTTTCATGAGGAAGTGCATCATCTGTGTTTTCCTGGCAATGTTCGGATAGATGTTATGCCCTTTGGACTCTCCCCTGCCGAGCGCCATGTGACAGAGCGGACAGACCGCCGTTTCATCCTCAATGAGGATGCCGCAATTCTTGCATTTAATCATTCGTAGTAGACTCCATTCGTCGAAACGCGCACCGCTATCCCCTCTTTTGCCAGCTGCTTAAGGAAAAAACGCTGGATAGAAGCATCCTTTAAGACGGACGTGAAGGTCAGGGTGAGAATACCGTCATAAGTTGCCACCGCCGCCTTCAGATTCTGGTGGGCGGAAACCGGAAGCATCTCATAAATATTGCTTACATAGGAAGCATAGGGGGCTGCCAGTGTGATTTTTCCCAGATTGGTCAGTGTGGTGGTATTCGCCCTCGCTTTTTTGTGATAGATAAAGGTCAGACCGATTTTTTTGAAGATATAGGGAAGAGAACGCAAGAGCAGGTTTCTCTGACCGACGACGCTGTAAGAGAAAATTTCCTCAAGCTTCTCTTTGTGTACTTGGGCATGCAGACTGTCTTTTGTCAGCTTACAGAGATCGCCAAGCGTCCAGGCTTCCCCGCTTTCTTTTTCCTGTGGTAAAAAAGAGACGCTCACCATGACGAAGAAATTCCTGGTGGTCACCGATTCGTAATACGGCCTTAAATTCACCGGCACATTCACGACGATCGGTCGCCTGGACGGAGAACCAAGGAGGTAGGCCTGATGGATACTGTAGAGAAGGAGGCTGACCAGATAGACATTCACCGAGCAGTCATATTTGTGCGCCACCTCGTGCAGTGCGTCATAAGACATGAACGCGTGAATGACGCCAAGACCGTTGGAATAAAATTTCTCCCCGGTCAGATTCAGGGCGGGTTTGGTGGAGTAGGTGCTTACATGCGCTTTTTTGAAATTACGGACATAACTGTCTTCGGTATTGAGCGAGGTATCTTCGGAAAAGGAGTCCTCTTCCTCTTCCCCGAAGGCCTCCGGATGCGAGAGACGAAGGTAAGCGTATACCAATTCCTTTAAAAAAGTCAGAGCGCCCATCCCGTCCGCCAGCACATGAAAAGCCTCCAGATGAATCCGGTCTTCAAAATAGGTCACACGAAAAAGAAAGCCGCGGTTGGCGGCAGCCTCCATGCGGCGGCAGGGATAGTCGTTTTCCTCGTAGACGGTCGGTGGCCGCTTGATATTTTTTTCAAAATAATACCAGAAAACCCCCTGGCGCATCAGCACATTAAAGGAGGGGAAGCGGGGGAGCAAGTCGTCCAGCGCATGCTGAAGGAGGATGGCATCCACCTGCTCTTTTAATACCGCGGTGATCCGGTATACATTTGTATTGGTTTCGTTGGCAATGACAGGGAACAGAAGCGCCGTATTGTCGAGCTTCTGCCATGCATCCAGTGATTCTTTTTTTCTTACCATGAAATATCCTTTCCAGACACTCCTCCCATCATACCATAGTTTCCGGAAAAAACATCGGGTGAGTCAGGAAAGGAGGGGCTTTAGGAAGAGGCGATGGGCTTCCCGGGGCAAAGATGGGCTTTCCGGGGCGATGATGGACTGCCCGGGGGTGGGTGCGCTACAAAGCAGACACCTTGGCAAAGGGGGAGGCGTTGTGGTAAGGTGACGGAGTGGGAAAGGCGGGATCAATGAAAAAAATCAAGATGGACGTCGTCATGGCGCTGGCGCTGAATGCGGTTCTGATTCTGTTGCTGTTGCCGATGCTGTACTGCTCTACGGCGGATGTTGCCACCGGAGACGATTTGTTAAACGGGGCCGTGGTGTATCACGTACTGCAGGACGGCGGTAGCATGGTGGATGTGCTACGCGCGGTAGGCGCCTATATTGTAGAGAATTATCGCACCTGGCAGGGAACCTGGTCCTCCATTTTTCTCTTCTGTTTTGCCCCGGTGAACTGGGGCAGGGGGATGTATGCGATCGTGCCGTGGATCGCGATTTTCACCGTGCTGGCGGGAGCCTGGCTGCTGATGCGGGAATTTCTGGTCAAGAGGGCACAGCTACCCGTGTCGCTCTTTTGGTCGCTCTTTGCACTTACAGGAATCTTTTTGACACAGTATGCGCCAAAGCCCAGAGCGGGATTTTTCTGGTATACCTGTGTGGCGCACTATAACATTCCGTTTTTGATCATGGCACTCACCCTGGTAGGAGCCCTGCATTTTACCCTGGATGCAAGAGAGGGGCATCCGGTCAGAGCGGGCCTTTGTTATCTTTTGCTGCTTTTTGGCTATACTTACCTCGGCGGGGCAAGTTATCCGCCGGTTCTACTTTCCCTCTTTGGTACGTCGCTGCTGATTCTGACCCTCTTTTTCCGGTTCAGGGGGGAGGAAAAGAAGCTGTGCAGGAAAAGAGGGGTCATGCTCCTGCTACCGCTCTTGTTAGAGGCGGCGGGGCTTCTGGTCAGCATGGCGGCCCCGGGCAATCATGTGCGCGGCGGTTCGCATTTCGGGTTTTCGGTGAAAAACATCGTGATGGCGGGAGGAGAAGCGTTTCTTCATGCCATTACGGACAGTCTGCAAATGTTCCTGAGTATCCGTCCGCTGTTTCTGCTCGTTACATCTTCCGTCGTGCTCATGCTGTGCACATACAGGCGTGGAAAAAGAGATTTTTTCCGGCATCCGCTTCTGTTCCTGCTGCTCGCTTATCTGGTGAATGTGTCGGTTTATCTGCCGGAAATTTTTGCAGGAGCCAAGGTGTCGGGCGGCTATACCGATCTCGTCTATTTTGTATGGATCATCACGCTTGTCCTTACAACGGTGTACCTCACCGGATTTGTGCTGGAACTTTTGCTGAAACGAAGAGGGGAGAATGGTCTTCGGACAGAAAGCAGGAAGAGGATTGGCCTGATCTATTGGATTGCACTCGCCCTGTTCCTTGTCCTCTTTTACAGGCATCTCATCGGTGACTCCATGGATTACATTTGCTTGCAGTATATTCGCAGCGGTGCCATGGAGGACTTCAAGGCACAGATGGCGGATTGGTTTTCGGTATTGGAAAATCCTAAGATCAAGGACGTGGTGCTGGAACCGGTGAATGACGATCAGGGGCCGATTAAACTCTATTTGCCGACGGAGGATCAGGATCACATCCTGAACCGGGCGGTGGCAGGCTATTATCGCAAGGATTCCGTTGTTATGAAAAAATAGGACAGCCAAACGGCATGGATCTCTCTGCCCGCCTGAGTCCTACAGGGAACTTACATCCTTGATTCCGACAGGGAACTTACATCTTTGATTTCGACAGGAAACTCACATCTTTGATTCCTACCGTAAATTCACGCTGCCGATGTGGCGGAGTGGATTGCAAAATCCACTTGATGGTGGTATGATTTTTGGGTTCATTTGGAGAGACACTCATATTTGTGATGCACAAAGGTTTTGCAATAAGGAGAAACGGGATGAGGAAAATCAATAAAAAGTTGATCAGCCTTGCGCTGGTGGCAGCCATGACGGGAGTGATTGCCGGTTGTGGGAAGAGCGATCAGACAAGCGACAATTCGAGTAGCATGTATACCATGAAGGACGGGGGACAGGCCTCGGCGGGAGCGTCGGCCTCCACGCAGGCGGCGGCAAATGGCGAAATTCCCGCCGACATGTATTTGAGCGAGTTAACAGGGGAACCGATTTCGGACGAACTCAAAAACCAGAGACCGGTGGCGGTCATGGTGGACAATGAGAAAACGGCGCTTCTTCACTATGGAACGGATGAATCCGACATCGTTTATGAAATGATGAACTCCACCTTAAACAAGAGAATTACCCGTCTCATGTGCGTCATCAAGGACTGGGGTAAGATCGAGCAACTGGGCAGCATCCGCTCCACCAGACCGACCAATATCATTCTGGCGGCGGAATATGATGCGGTGCTCTGCCACGATGGCGGTCCTTTCTACAACAACGACTGGTTCAAGAAGCCTTGGTCGGTACACTTCTCCGGCACCTTCTCCCGTGTGTCCAACGGCAAGTCGAGGGAGTTCACGGAATACGTGGTCAAGGGCGATCTGGACAAGAACTTCCAGAGATCCGGCGTCTCTACGGAATATAACGAATACCGTGTGGATGATGGCAAGCACTTCAACTTTGCACCTTACGGTCAGACCGTGGATGTGAAAGGCGCAGAGGGCGCTGTCGAAGCGAAGGACATCAAGCTTCCGTTCTATCACAACGGTTCCGAACTGAAATACAATGAGCAGACCGGTACCTACGATTATTACGAATACGGTTCCATCCACAAGGATGCCGAAGACGGAAAGCCCCTGTCCTTTAAGAACCTGTTCATCCAGGATTGTGACTTCACTCAGCTGGATCCGAACGGTTATCTGATTTACAACTGCATCTCCCAGAAGATGATGAACGGCTGGTATGTGACGAACGGCTATGCGCGTCCGATGGTCTGGAACAAGAAGGATGACCAGACGTTAACCAAATATTATGATGCCAAGAGCGGAGAGGAAATCCAGGTCAATGCCGGGAAGAGCTATGTAACTCTGATTCCCAGTGATACCTGGAGCGAAGTGGAAATCCAGTAAAAATCGTTTCTGCGAGCGGGATCATGATCTGAGAGAAAGAAAGCGTTAGAGGAATCAGCCGCTGTGGAAAACAGCGGCTGATTTTATAGTGCGCCCAGCGGCGCACGTTTCTAATCGGTGCAAGTCCGGAGTCCGCCCGGTAGTGGGAAGGACATAGCCGAAGGCAAGGGTGTCCATCGTG
>JABZIZ010000027.1 GCA_015258065.1 Lachnospiraceae bacterium
GAGGGCAGAGGATCTCTTACAGGCTTTTTCCGACGATTCGATAGATATGATTTTATGTGCCATAGGGGGAGAGGATACTTATCGCCTGCTTCCCTATCTTTTTGAAGAGGGACAATTGGAAAAGGTCGTAAAGCAAAAGATTTTCCTTGGCTTTTCCGATACCACGATGAATCACTTGATGCTGCATAAATTGGGAATCAAGAGCTTTTACGGGCAGGCTTTTCTATCGGATATTTGCGAATTGGAAGAGGAAATGTTGCCCTACAGCGAAAAATACTTTTTGGAACTGATTCAAAGCGGAAGCATTCGTTCTATTGAACCGAGTCCGGTTTGGTATGAGGAGCGGAGAGATTTTGGACCAAAAGCAATAGGAACAAAGCGGATTAGCCATGACAATGAAGGCTTTTTACTCTTACAGGGGAGTCCTGTTTTTCAAGGAGAAATCTTAGGGGGCTGTATAGATACCCTCTATGATATCTTCGACACAACGAGGCACGAGGACTCTGTCAGCGTATGCCAAAAGTATGCACTATTTCCGGATTTGGGAGACTGGAAAGGGAAGATTCTTTTGCTGGAAAGTAGCGAGAATCAGCCTAATCCGGAGAAGTATCGTAAAATGCTTAAAGCTTTAAAGCAAAGCGGTATTTTCGGAGTTCTTAGCGGTGTGCTGGTGGGTAAGCCGATGGATGAGCGCTATGCCAAGGAGTATCAGGAAATTCTTCCGGAAGTGATTGGAAATCCTTCTCTTCCCATTGTCTTTAATCTGAATGTGGGACATGCCACACCGAGAGCGATTGTTCCCTTTGGCATTATGGCGAAGGTGGATGTTTCGGCACAAAGAATCAGCTTTTCGAGAGAGTAAGAGGAGAAAAACACCGTTGAAACAGAAAGGATTGCAGCGAGAAATGCAGGGCGTGGAGGATACTCTCTATATTCCCCTTGCGGCGCGTATTTACGCCTCTGAACACTTTCCGAACTTCTTTTATGATGAGAAGGTAATGGATCTGGCAAAGCGTATTGCTGTGGAGAAAATTATGAAAAACTCCATAGAGTATTTTCACATGGCCAGTGTTTGCAGGCAGAAAACCCTGGATGGGAAAATAAAGGACTTTTTAAAGCGAAAACAAGTCGTAAATGGGAAAACGATGCAGTCCATTGGAAAGCATGCGGAGTCTTTGTCGGAGGGAGAGAATTCCGCTTCCAAAGCGCAATGCAATATTGTCTTTTTAGGAGCGGGTTTGGAGACGGCCTATGATCGAATCGGAAATAAGGAGGCACTGTTCTATCAGCTGGATTTACCGGATGTGATCAAAGTGAGAGAAGAGCTTCTGGGGAAGGGGGAAAACGAAGGGCTTCTGAGCGGAGACTTATTTGCTCTTGAGTGGCTGAAGGAGATAGATTGCACTTTGCCGACCTTACTGGTAGTTGCCGGTGTTTTTCAATATTTTCATAAGGAGAAGATTCTGGAGTTTCTTCGGAAGCTGAAAACGTTGCTTTCCGACTGGGAAATCGCTTTTGATGCGACGAATTCTACCGGCCTAAAATATGCCAACAAATATGTGAGAAAAACGGGAAACACGAAGGCAGAGATGTACTTCGGGCTGGATGATCCGGAGGCTTTTGCGAAGGAGGCAGGACTTAGGCTTCTTTCCGTGGACGGCTTCTATCAGGATGCGCTTGCGCATTGCAAGGGATTAAAGCTGAAAACCAGGCTGTTCATGTTCTTTTCGGATCAGTGGAGGAGAACGATGGTGGTGCACCTGGCCCGGGTTTCCTAAGGAGAGAGCGGATGCCCTGAAGTGGCGCCCTTTTTGACCGTAGTTGCATGCTTTGGTACACGGGTGCTATAGTAGTAAGGTTAAACACGGAAGTGGACAGGATAGACGTTACAAACAGGAGTCGGCCTGGGATTGGAGCCGGCGGAGAATGGTTACAAAGTAAAGAGGATGATTTATGAAGCAAACAAGAAATGATGTCCGAAATGTTGCGATTATTGCCCATGTCGATCATGGCAAAACGACGCTGGTGGATGGACTCCTGAAGCAGAGCGGGATTTTTCGTGAAAACCAGGAAGTACAAGAGCGCGTGATGGATTCCAATGATATCGAGCGGGAACGCGGGATCACGATTTTATCCAAAAATACGGCAATCAATTATAAGGATGTGAAAATCAACATCATCGATACGCCCGGGCACGCCGATTTTGGCGGTGAGGTGGAACGTGTACTCAAGATGGTTAATGGTGTCATTCTGGTCGTAGATGCCTTCGAGGGACCGATGCCGCAGACGAAGTTTGTGCTGCGGAAGGCAATGGAACTGCATCATCCGGTGATTGTTTGTATCAATAAGATTGACCGGCCGGAAGCCAGACCGCAGGAAGTGATTGATGAGGTGCTGGAGCTGTTGATGGATCTGGGCGCCAATGACAAGCAGCTCGACTGCCCCTTTGTTTTTGCCTCTGCCAGAGCGGGCATCTCGTCCATGGATCCGGATGAAAAGGGGAAGGATCTGAAACCGCTGTTGGACACGATCATCAATTACATTCCGGCGCCCGTCGGAGATCCGGATGCACCGGCGCAGATGCTGATCTCGACAATTGATTATAATGAGTATGTCGGCAGGATCGGCGTCGGAAAGATCGATAACGGAACGCTTCGCGTGAATGATGAAGTGGTGATTGTCAATCATCATGAGCCGGATCGCATGGTAAAGACCAAAATCAGCAAGCTTTATGAATTCGAGGGTCTGAATAAAGTGGAGGTCAAAGAAGCGGGAATCGGCTCGATTGTTGCGGTCTCCGGCATTTCGGATCTTAAGATCGGAGACACGCTCTGCTCTCCGGAAGCACCGAAGGCCATTAAGTTCCAAAAGATTTCCGAGCCGACGATCTCCATGAATTTCATTGTGAATGATTCTCCTCTTGCGGGGCAGGAAGGCAAGTTCGTCACGAGCCGTCACCTGCGGGATCGCCTCTATAGAGAGCTCAATACGGATGTCTCTCTCTGGGTGGAAGATACGGAGACAACGGAAACCTTTAAAGTTTCCGGCAGAGGAGAGCTCCATCTGTCCGTCCTCATCGAAAACATGAGGAGAGAAGGTTATGAATTTGCGGTCAGCAAGGCGGAAGTCATCTTTAAGGAAGACGAGAAGGGTAAGAAGTTAGAGCCGATGGAGCGTTGCTATATTGATGTGCCGGAAGAATTTTCCGGAAATGTCATTCAGAAGCTGGGGCAGCGTAAGGGCGAACTGGTTTCGATGGGAGAGGCAAGCGGCGGATACTCCAGACTTGAATTCCGGATTCCCGCCAGAGGTCTGATCGGTTATCGTTCGGAATTCATGACGGATACCAAGGGAAATGGGATCATTAACACGATTTTCGATGGATATGAATCCTACAAGGGAGACATTGCTTACCGCAAACAGGGGTCTTTGATTGCCTTCGAAACGGGGGAGGCAGTGACCTATGGTCTGTATAATGCGCAGGAGCGCGGCATTCTTTTTGTAGGACCGGGAACCAAGGTCTACTCCGGTATGATTGTGGGAGCTTCCGGAAAAAGCGAAGACATTGAGGTCAATGTTTGCAAGACCAAGCACCTGACCAATACCAGAACCTCCTCTTCCGATGATGCGCTTCGTTTAACGCCACCGAAGGTGATGTCGCTGGAACAGTGTATCGAATTTCTGGAGACCGACGAATTGTTGGAAGTCACGCCGCAGTCCCTCCGTCTGCGGAAGCGCATCTTAGATCCGACGCTAAGAAAACGTGCAGGATATGCCGCAAAGATGCGGGCGGAAGCGCAGAAGAAGTAAGGATAGACGAGTGAGTGGGGAGAATGGATTGATGAAAAAACATAAATTGATAGACGAAATTTCGTCTTTTGCAGCAAGAATGACGGCTCTTTTGATCGGTGCGACGACGCTGTTTACACTGCCTGCATACGCAGCAGAACAGACGGTGAACACTGCGCAGGAAGCAGCGGCAAGTGCGGTAGGCGTTTTGCGAAATACCGCATTCACAACGAGTGCCGATATGCAGAAGAAGATGGGGAGCAGCGATCTTGCAGACTGGTCGCCGGTGTATCTGACCAGTGTCGAAAATATTTTCTGGACCTATTCGGATCAGGATGCACCGGGCGGTACGCAGCTGACGCTGAATATTGCAAAAAATGCGTACCGAAACCTCAACATGCTCTTAGATAACGGCTACACCATGGATTACAATGAACTGGCTGCCTATGCACAGGAGTATCTGGGGAAAAAGAATGGGGTGAAAGACGCCTTTTACAATACGCTGGCCTCCTGTCTGAACAATCCCTACCTGCTAAACCGTCCGGCAGCCAAGGTGACAGCAACGACTTATAATGGCAGAGATTACAGCAAGGTTTTTGATGCGGCTTATTATTATAAGCAGAATCCGGATCTGCAGGCCACGATTGGCAACCATCCGGCGGCGCTGCTCAAGCAGTTTGTAGAAGAGGGCATCAATCAGGGAAGACAGGGGAATGCCTCTTTTCAGATTGGCGCTTATAAGGCGCAGTTGGATGCGCAGGTTTTGGCATCAGAGGTCAGTTCCCCCGCTTATCTGGCGCTGCAAAACGGAGCAAAGGGGGTGGCGCACCCGCAGCCGCTTGGCATCTATAGTTATTCTCTTGCCAATTATTACGGACACTACCTCGGCTGGTACGGTTCCACAGACGTGATGATTACACAGAATACGGCAGGGGCGGCGCTTCCTTATCAGAACACCTCGAATATCAGTGTTTATACGGGGCTTCCGGTCACTACCGCGCAGGCGAATCAGAGACCTTTGGCGGTGATGATGCCGACTGACCGCGCGGCACAGCCTTCCTATGGCATCAGCAGGGCGGATATCCTGTATGAAGTAATGGAAGAGGGCGAGATTTCCAGACAGATGGCGATTATTCCGCAGTGGGAGGACTTATCCCGGATCGGCAATCTCCGCAGCTGCCGTCTCTATTATATTTATGCGGCAAAAGAGTGGGATCCCATTCTGATTCATTTCGGCGGGGTTGGTTATATGAAGGGGACGATTGACGGCCCGGATATGAACAATCTGTCGGGTACCTATGAATATGGGATCGGCGGAGCGGCACCGGGGGCAGGCTTCTTTTTCCGGAGCGCTGACAGAAGTGCGCCCCATAACGCCTATATTTCGGCAGCAGGCATTATCAAAGCGGCAAAGCGTCTGGGTTATTCTCTGTCTCTTCGGAGCGGTTATTACAACCCGAAGCATTTTAACTTTGGAAGTCCGGACAACACACTGGATGCTTACGGCGCTTCTGCCAGAACAGCGAACATCGTAGATCTTCGCAAGATTTTCCCTTATTCGAAGTCGAAATTCCTTTATGATCCGGCAAGCGGCGTGTATCTGAAACAGATTCATGGCAGAGCACAGACAGATGCCATCAACGGAAAGCAGATTTCTTTTGCCAATGTGATCATCCAGAACACCAAGTGGAGAAAGATGGATAAGAAGGGCTACCTCGGCTTTGATATGCTGGGAACCACGCAGGACGGCTGGTATTGCACGAAGGGAAAGGCGATACACATCACCTGGAAAAAGACTTCCGACTACGAGCCGACCAGGTACTATGACGACAATGGCAATGAAATCACGATGACACCCGGAAAAACCTATATCGGCATCGCACAGCAGGGCAGACAGCCGATTTTCACGCCTTAAGAAGTGCGCACAATTGGAATACCTGCACCCGCAGCAAAGAGGGCGTTTGACAGACAAAAAGACCAGCTAGAAGGCGGTATAACTTGGGGATTTGTAATCCCGGGAAACGGCATAGTCGTGAAATGCGGCTATGCCGTTTTTAAAAAGAAGCCCGAAATAACGCCTATCGCAAGGTGAACGAGGAACTGATCCTGATATTTGGAGCATTAGCTTCTTTTGTTCAAGGAGAAATCGGAATAGATATATCTGGATTGGTTATAGGCTTCCTGTTTAGCCCTTATGGGCTTCCTATGATAGGAGCAACTGCGATAGCATTTATTGAATTGATAAATGAGAAGATTAAAGCGATATAGTTAAGTTGGGTGATTGGAGAAAAATGGATATAAAGGCATTTTGGAATGACGTAATAACTCAGAATAGGTTCACCTTACCATCATATTTTTGTGAAGATGCAGTAATATGTTGGAATTGTACAAATGAAAAGTTTACAGTTGATGAATATATTAGAGCGAATTGTGATTATCCGGGGAAATGGCATGGTGAAGTTGAAAGGATAGAACAATTTGATTCAAAAATAATTATTGTAGGTAAAGTACAGTCTTTTGATAATACTATCTCATGTCATGTAACAACCTTTATCAAGCTTCTCGATGATAAGATTTGCGAAATGGATGAATACTGGGCTGATGATGGAGAGATACCGTCTTGGCGAAAAAAGTTAGGTATTGGGACAACAATTAACTAATTGCCGAGATTAGCAAGTTATATGTTTCTATGAGATGAAACCTATAAAACTTGTACGGATATTGTAGGGTAGGAAAAGAAATTTTCCTCTATACTAAAATAAACCGAAAGAAAGGGGGATTTGAAATGAATATTATCAAGTCGTTTAACAATACGATTGATTATCTTGAAACAGTTCTTGATGATGAAATTGACGAAAAGAAAGTAACTCAGTTATCCGGATACTCTTATTCAATGTCCAGCCGCTTGTTTTCTATTCTGACCGAAACAACGCTCTCAGAATATTTAAGAAGCAGAAGATTGACGGAAGCAGCCGTTATATTAAGAGATACGGATGAAAAGATTATTGATCTTGCCTTCAAATTTGGATATGAGTCATCGGTTTCATTTGGAACAGCTTTTAGGAATTTTCATGGATTTACTCCCTCTGAGGTAAGAAATGGGAAACCATTCAAATTAGTTTCACGAGTGCAATTAGCACTCAGTGTAAGCGGAGGAAGAAGTATGAATATTACAATTCAAAAGAAACAAGTCTTTTCGGTTGCAGGGGTAAATGAACAAAACATCAATTCATCATTATGTCCAAGTGTCTGGGGGTAAGCTGTATGAAAAAAAAAGAATCGTTGATGTGCTGTTTAGAGCAGTTATTACGACAATGAATGTTGTAAACAGTACACCAACATTAAAGGAGGAACTCGCATGTCTAAGGCGAAAAAAGAGACGATTGAAGCAAAAGGCTTTGCTATTCAAATTTATACTGAAGACTTTAAAAACGACTATATAAGTCTAACGGATATTGCAAGATATAAAAGCGATGAGCCAAGTGATGTAATCAAAAATTGGATGAGAAGAAAAGATACTATTGAATTTCTTGGTTTATGGGAAAGCTTAAACAACATGAATTTTAATTCGGTCGAATTCGACCGAATTAAATCGGAAGCTGGATATAATTCCTTTACATTGTCTCCTAAGAAATGGGTGGAGAAAACTGGAGCAATCGGAATTATCTCAAAAGGCGGAAGATATGGTGGAGCATTTGCACATACAGATATTGCCTTTGAATTTGCTTCATGGATTTCTGCTGAATTTAAGATGTATGTAATTCAGGATTACAAAAGACTTAAGTCAGATGAAAACTCTAAGCTATCATTAAGCTGGAATCTTAATCGAGAAATCTCCAAGATCAATTACAAAATTCATACAGATGCAATCAAAGAATATCTCTTAAAGGATCTTACCAACGAACAGTTGTCCTACAAGTATGCAAGTGAAGCAGATATGCTCAATGTTGCCTTATTTAACAAGAGAGCTAAACAGTGGCGTGAAGAAAATCCTAACTTAAAGGGTAATATGAGAGATTATGCAAGTTTGAATGAGTTACTTGTACTTGCAAACATGGAAAGCTATAATGCGGTTCTTATCGGTAAAGGTGTGGAACAAAAAGAAAGAATGATAGAACTTAGAAAGCTTGCCAGAACTCAGCTGATGTCAATTGAGAAGTTGAAAAATACAGGAATTAAGAGTTTAGAGGATAGGTCAAAGAAGTAGAGAGGTATGTTATGAGAGGGGCATTGAAAATTATCTTATTTCCATATTGGAGAATCGTGGTTGATAAATGCACAAAAGAAGAAATAACAAACTCGTGATACACCAACTCACGAGTTTGTTATTTGCTAATATGAGAAGAGACCAGGTTCACACCGGCGTTGCAGGATGCGGAGAAACAGGGCGCAGTCAAGTTGTTTGCGCTGGAGGATCTTTATTAGTGATGGAAGAGTCTGATACCGGTGAAGCACATGACCATATCGTGCGCGTCACAGGCGGCAATGACGTGGTCGTCGCGGACGGAGCCGCCGGGCTGTGCAACATATTTCACGCCGGATTTATAGGCACGTTCAATGTTGTCGCCGAAGGGGAAGAAGGCGTCGCTGCCAAGAGATACCCCGGTATTGCCCCTTAACCAGGCCTGCTTTTCTTCTTCGGTGAAGGGATCCGGCTTTACCCGGAAGAGATTCTCCCATCTGCCTTCTGCGAGGAGGTCGGCAGATTCTTCACCCAGATAGAGGTCGATTGCATTGTCACGGTCGGGGCGGCGGACTTCATCCCTAAACGGCAGTTCCAATACCTTTGGGCTTTGGCGCAGATACCAGTGATCCGCCTTGCTGCCGGCGAGTCTCGTGCAATGGATGCGGGACTGCTGACCGGCGCCGATGCCGATGGCCTGACCGTCCTTGGCGTAGCAGACCGAATTGGACTGGGTATATTTTAGCGTAATGAGGGACAGGAGTAGATCACGACGGGCCTGCTCCGGCAGGTCCTTGTTTTTGGTGACGATATTGCAAAGCATGCTTTCATCAATGGAAACGGTATTGTGCCCCTGCTCGAAGGTGACGCCGAAAACCTGCTTTTTTTCAATGGCGGCAGGGCGGTAAACGGGATCGATCTGTAAGATACAGTAAGCCCCCTTTTTCTTGGCCTTCAGGATGGAAAGTGCCTGCGGATCATATCCCGGAGCGATGACGCCGTCCGACACTTCCGGTCGGATGAGATTCGCTGTCGTCTCATCGCAGACATCGGAGAGGGCAATGAAATCGCCGAAAGAAGACATGCGGTCTGCACCTCTGGCTCTTGCATAGGCGCAGGCAAGGGGGGAGAGGCTTAGGGGTTCTTCCACACAGTAGACCTTTGCTTCGGTGTCGGAGAGAGGAAGACCGAGGGCTGCGCCTGCAGGAGAAACATGCTTAAAGGAGGTGGCAGAGGGCAGCTGGCAGGACGTTTTCAGTTCGGAGACAAGTTGCCAGCCATTGAGTGCATCTAGCAGGTTGATATAGCCGGGATGCCCGTTTAAGACCGTGATCGGAAGATCGCTGCCGTCTTCCATATAGACACGGGAAGGCTTTTGATTGGGATTACAGCCATATTTGAGTGTGAGTTCCTTCATTCGTCATGCTCCTTTTCTGAGGATGGGTGTCAGGTATTTGCGTTGAGGATGCGGTTTTCCACCTTGCCCTCTCGCAGATCAATCGTTCGCACGAGAAGGGAAATTCGATTATCCGGATCCAGTGCATTCCAGATTTCTTCTGTGATCGTCCAGATATCGTTTCCAAGGGCGACGCAGGCGGGTTCGCCGGTAAAAGAAGGAAGCGGGTCTCCGTCCCCGTTGTAGGTATGAATCAGATATCCTTCCCCGGCCAGCGGCTGATCATAGGTATAGGTGAAGCGGACACAGGAGGAGGGATCTCCGTGATTGCTCTTTACAATGGATAAAGCAAAGTGGAAGGACATCTCCTCTTTTTTCTTCTTTTTCTTCTTGGGTTTCAGATAGGCAAGACCGGAAATGCGCGGCGTATAATTGGGGGCATCCGGTTCAAAACTTCGCGTGCGCAGGGCTTTTTCAAAAGCACGCAAGGTTTGCGGGTAGGAGATTTCGTCGTACAGTTGCCTGTCCTTTTGCTGAATGGCTTGATAAATCGTGTCGGTCTGGTCGCCGTTGGTCACAATGGTGGCATTTTGATAAACACGCAGAGGGGAATAGATAATCAGCGAAGGATCTTTCATTTTGGAAGGGTCAAAAGGCTGTGTTTTGATTACGCCATTCTCCTCCACAAAGATCCGGTTGCGGCTGTTTTCACTTCTTCCCATGATGAAATAGGCGATCACCGCCTTCTTTCCATCCTCGCTCTTCCCGATGAGAATGCCTCGCCCGGGATAGGTTGTTTTAGATAGTTCCTGTTGTATACTGTTCATGGAATGACCTCCTTTTGGATTCCATTGCGGTTTCAGATTCTGAGGGGATCGGAGCTTCCGGCAGTAGACCTGCTGATGCTTCCGGCAGCAGACCTACTTGCGCTTTCGGCGGTAGACCTACTTGCGTTTCCACGGAAAGAATCGATTCACCCGTTGGCAGTAATGACGGTAGTCTTCTCCATATAATTTTGTCAGCCAGGTTTCCTCTGTAAAAACCAGCACCAGCGTTAAGACCAACCATTGCAGGAAGATGACGGGGAGAAGCCATATATTATGAAAAAAAAGCATGATCGCAATCAGGAGGAACCACCATCCCGCATACATCGGATTTCTGGTATAAGCAAAGATTCCGTCTGTTTTCAACCGGTTGGTTGTAATATACTGATCCATATCGGACTTTACGGCACCGAAGAACCATACAAGCAGACCGGAGAGCAGGAAGAAGATTCCCAGGACATCGAACAGGATTCGGAAAGAGCCGCTTACGTTTCCGCCTCTCATACAGGTTTTTGACAGCAGGATGCCGATCAGGGAAAGCAGGGCAATGACAAAGATGAGAGCTGGTCCGATCCCAAAAAGAGGAAGTTTTTGGTCCCGGTTCTGATAATTGGTTAATTTCATGGGTGACTCCTGTTTTTTGAAAGCAAGAATGCCGGCTGAGGACGTCAAAAAACCATTCTCCTGCAAGCAAACTGGCGCTTCATTTGGATACTTTTGGAACGGATATCATCATCGTGATTGTAACATTGTGATTGTAACATGGCTATTGTAACACAAGAGGGGGAGAATCCACACCCGATTTGGAGGATGGGAGAGTACGATGCTACGATTTATTTTCGGTGCTTCCGGTGCCGGCAAAAGCGTTTCCTTATACAGAGAAGTGATCGAACGGGCTGAGAGAGAGCCGGAGAGGAATTTTTTTATTCTGGTGCCGGACCAGTTTACGATGCAAACGCAGATGGATGTGGTCAGAGAGCATCCCAGACACGGGATCATGAATATCGACGTCCTGAGCTTTGGAAGGCTCTCCCATCGTATTCTGGCAGAATGCGGGGGGGAGAAGATGCCGGTACTAGATGATACGGGCAAAAGTCTGCTTCTGCGTCATGCTGCGGACAAGCATGCGGAGGAGCTTCCCTACATTGGCAGGAATATGCACAAGGCGGGATATATTGATGAAGTGAAGTCTACCATCTCGGAGTTCATGCAATACAATCTGTCGCCAACCGATCTGGATCTGCTCATCAAGGCAGGGGAAAAGAGAAGCACGTTGCAAGCCAAATTAAAGGACTTGCGGCTTCTTTATGCAACCTTTCTGGAGGAGATCAAAAACCGGTTTCGGACGCCAGAGGAGACGCTGGGCCTGGTGGCTTCGCTGGTGCCCGGATCTGCTTTGTTAGAAGATTCCGTGATTGCCTTTGACGGATTTACCGGCTTTACTCCGGTACAGTATAGGCTGCTTGGGGCACTGATGGCGACTTGCAGCGAGGTGATTTGTACGGTTACGATTCCGGCAGAGGAAGATCTGTATTCCTTCCGTGACGGGGTGCCCGAGCAGGACCTTTTTTACCTGAGTAAAAAGACGATCTTTCAGCTGGAAAAGACGGAGTGGTTGGCGCAGAGAGAAGCCGACCTTGCGCATACGCCGGATCTGGACCGGTTTCTGGAGGCACAAAGACAGCTGAGAAAAAGGAGGGGAATCGACCGGCTTCTTTTTGGGAATCCGGTGGTGCGTCTATCGAATAATCCGCCCCTTGCCTTTCTGGAAGCAGGTCTTTTCCGCTACCCGTTCAAGTCATTTTCACAAGAGGCGTCCACCCTGCATCTGAGCGTTTCGCTCACCAGAGAGGAGGAAATTTCCCGTGTATTTCGCACGATTCGGACGCTGATCAGAGAAGACGAGACGCTCTATTACAGGGACTTTGCCATCGTCTGCGGCACGCAGGAGGACTACGAGGATGCGGTGACAAAATGCGCTTCTCTCTTTCATGTTCCCTGTTATATTGATAAAACGAGAAAGATGAAAATGAACCCTTATGTGGAGTTCCTAACCGCCATGTTGCAGGTCATCGTGACGGATTTCGCTCCGGATGCGGTTTTCCATTTTCTGAAGAGCGGGATCTTGCAAGAGGGGGAAGAGGATATTTTCCTTTTAGAAAACTATGTGCGCGCACGTAGGGTGAGGGGAAGGGAAGCCTATGGACAGAGTTTTGTACGCGCCTTTCCTACACCCGGAGGGAAGAAGAGGGAAGAATCGGACAAGCTTGCTCTTCTGCAGAGGCTCAATGCACTTCGGAAGAAATGGATGGAAATGCTCTCCCCCCTGCTTGCCGTAACAGAAAAAGGGAAGGTGGTGACGGCAGGGGAGCTGACCGAAGCGGTAAGGGAAGTGACGACAAGGTGCCTGGCAAAAGAAAAGCTGGATGCGGAGGCAAGTCGGCTGGAAGAAGCAAACGACAGCGAGCGCGCTGCGGAGTTTCGTCAGATTTACGAGAAAACGGAGGCGCTGTTGACACAGATACAGGAGCTTCTTTGTCATGAAAAGATGGATGTCCGCGAGTATGCGCAGATCCTGGATGCGGGCTTCTCACAGATGGAGGTCGGAACGATTCCCAGGAAGGTGGATCGGGTGCTGGTAGGCGATATCGAGCGCACCAGACTCCGGGAGGTAAAATATCTTTTTTTTACAGGAGTGGATGATGCGTCCATCCCCGGAAGGGTCTCTGGCGGAGGAATCCTTTCGGAAACGGACAGGAATTTTTTGCTGGAGAGAGAGAATCGAATCGAGCTTGCGCCAACTCCCAGAGAGCAGATGTATATCCAGCGCCTCTATTTATATCTCAATCTGACCAAACCCTCCAGGGGACTGTATTTGTCTCTGTCGGCAGTGGGCAGTGACGGAAAGAGCTTGCGCCCGGCTTATCTGATTAGCGTGATGCAGGAAATGTTTCCGTCCCTCATTCTGGAAAAAACGGAAGGGGTCGGGAAACTGTCCGACATTCAAACAAGGGAGGACGCTCTGCATCGTATGGCGCCTCTCATGAGGAGTTATGCGGATGGGTTGATGCAGGAGGAGCAGGCAGACTTCCTTGCCTTATATGGGATGTTACAGGACAGTAGTCAGATCCGGGCGGAGGTGGAAGCTGCTTTTAAGAGGTATGAGCATCACCCGTTAGCGGGCGCGCTTGCGGAGGCCATTTACACCACGCATCTGGAGAATTCGGTCAGTAGATTGGAGCGCTTTGCCGAATGCCACTTTGCTCATTTTGCAAAATATGCCCTCTCTTTACAGGAAAGAGAAGAAGATGAATTTGATGCAGCAGACCTTGGAAATGTGTTCCATGGAATCCTGGAAGATTTTGCAAACCGCTTGGAACAGGAGGGGCTGAGTTGGAAGACCTTTTCCAAAGAGGAAGGAGAAAGACTGCTGCATCTTGCTTTCGAAGAATATACGCAAACCTACGGAGAGAGCATCCTATATGGAAGCGCCAGGAGACAGGGGAAGCTGACCAGGATTGAACGGATCATGCAGCGTACGGTGGAGCAGTTACAATATCAGTTAAAAAAGGGAGATTTTATGCCGGAAGGGGTAGAAGTGGACTTCCGGCAGGCGGGAGATCTGCCGGAGATCCATATCGATCTCTCGAAAGAAGCAGAAGAGAAACAAGAGAAAGAAGAGAAACAGGAGAAAGAAGAGCAAAGTGCCATTCCAGTGCAGGGAGAGATCGTGTTGCACGGGCGGATTGACCGTGTGGATCTGGCACATCAGGCCGATAAAGTATATGTGAAGATTATTGATTTTAAATCGGGGAAGAAAGATTTTGATATTGCTGCTCTTTATTACGGCCTGCAGTTGCAGCTCGTGGTTTATATGGAAGTGGCAAAGGCCATGCAGCAGGAGCAACATCCGGACAAGGAAGTGATTCCGGCAGCCCTTCTCTATTATCATGTCAGCGATCCTTTGATCAAAGACGGAGCAGGAAAAAGCAAGGAGGAGATTCTATCCAAAATCCGGAGCGAACTGCGTACAACGGGGTTGGTGAACGAGAGCGATCAGGTGATTGCACTGTTAGATGAGGATTTATCCGGCGCCGGGGCCAGGTCCGACGTCATACCGGTCAAACGGACGAAAAACGGAACCTGGGATTCCACTTCTTCCGTGGTGACGCAGGAGGAATATGACCGACTGGCTTCTTATGTCAAAAAACAGATCCGGAAGGCGGGGCGACAGATTTTAAACGGAGATATCGCAGTGAATCCTTATCAAAGAGGCGATCGTAATGCCTGTACCTACTGCCCTTTCCGCAGCCTCTGCGGTTTTGATCCGTCTATACCCGGATACCACATGCATCAGCTGGAAAAATGGACGAAGGAAGAAGTCATGCACAAGATTTGATTTGAACTCTACCCTGCAATCTGCTATAGTTTGTTCCGGGCTGACCGGGGAAAGAAGATGCCGGTAAGCCAATCAAAAATTCTTTTGCATACAGGGAGAATGTGATAGAGGAGCCAAATGAACCATCCAACTTCTTTTCAGAATCAGAATGATCGGAACCCAATCAAGAATCAGAATGATCGAACCCCTTTTCAGGACAGGAACGATCAAATTTCTTTTCAAAATAACGGGAAATTAAAGCTGCTGATCATGGTGGGAACGAGACCGGAGATCATTCGGCTTTCCGCTGTGATTCGGAAGTGCAGGAAATATTTTGATACGATTCTGGCACATACGGGGCAGAATTATGACTATAACCTGAACGGGGTTTTTTTTAAAGATCTGAAACTGAAAGATCCGGAAGTCTATCTGGATGCGGTGGGAGAAGATCTCGGTCAGACGATGGGAAACATCATTGCGAAATCCTATGAGTTGATGAGGGAGATTCAGCCGGATGCGCTGCTGGTGCTGGGGGATACCAACTCCTGCCTTTCGGTGATTGGCGCCAAGCGGCTGCATATCCCGATCTTCCACATGGAGGCGGGGAACCGGTGCAAGGATGAATGCCTGCCGGAGGAAACGAACCGAAGAATTGTCGATATCATCTCCGATGTGAACCTTCCCTATTCGGAAAGGGCGAGACAGTACCTGATCGAATGCGGCCTTCCGAAGGAGCGTACCTTTGTGACGGGTTCCCCGATGGCGGAGGTATTGCAGGCAAACTGGGAGGAAATCGGGAAAAGTGATATTTTGCAGCGCCTTTCTTTGCAGAAGGGGAAGTATATCCTCCTGTCCGCCCACCGGGAAGAAAACATCGACACGGAGGCAAACTTTCATTCCCTTTTTGCGGCGATCAATCAGATGGCGGAGAAATATGATCTTCCCGTCCTTTATTCCTGCCACCCGCGCAGTGCCAGGAAACTGGAAGAAAGCGGATTTGTGTTGGACAAACGGGTGATTCGCCATGCGCCGTTAGGGTTCCATGACTATAACTGTTTGCAGATGAATGCCTTCTGCGTGGTCTCCGACAGCGGTACGCTTCCGGAAGAATCCAGCTTCTTTTTGAGCAAGGGAAATCCTTTCCCGGCGGTCTGCATCCGGACATCCACGGAGCGCCCCGAGGCAATGGAAAAGGGAGATTTCGTGCTGGCGGGAATCGGAACGCAGGAACTGTTGCAGGCAATCGAGGTCGCCGTTTCCTTGCAGGAAGGTGGAGACCTGGGGATTTCCGTTCCGGATTATGTAGAAGAAAATGTTTCCGTGAAGGTGGTTAAAATCATTCAAAGTTATACAAACGTGGTCAATCGCATGGTCTGGCGCAAGTAGGATTGCCGCCTGCCGGGAGAATATCCGGGGGCAAGATTGGAAGAATATCCGGGGATAAGATTGGAAGAGTATCCGGGATAAGATCGGAAGAGTATCCGGGATAAGATCGGAAGAGTATCCGGGGTAAGATAGGAAGAGTAGGAGACGAGGCAGATGTCGATTCAATGGAAAAAGGAGGAGATTACGGCCGCCCTGTTTGATATGGACGGTATCCTCTTCGATACGGAAAAATTGCATTTGAAATTTTGGAAGAAGGTGGCGGAGGAAGAGGGGATTACCCTTCCTCCCGAATTTGCGCCCGCCATGTGCGGCTCGAGCGGAAAAGGATCGCTGGAAGTCATTCGAAGGTTCTATCATACGGAGGATCCGCAGAAGATCTTCGATCGTAAGACGGCTTATTATCAGGAGACTCTAAGCCAGGAAGTTCCGGTAAAGGAAGGCGTGCCGGAGATCCTGTCTTTTTTTCAGCAAAAAGGGATCAAGATAGCAGTTGCCTCGTCCTCTCCTCTGGACCGTGTTCGTCTTTATTTGGAAAAAACGGGTCTGACGCCCTTCTTTGCAGCGGCTTGCTCGGGTTCGGATTTGGAGCATGGAAAACCGGCTCCGGACATCTTCCTGAAGGCGGCGGCGATGTTGGGTGCGCCGCGGGGCGAGTGCTTCGTGTTTGAAGACAGTTTTAACGGGATTCGGGCGGCCCATGCGGGAGGAATGCATCCGATGATGGTGGTGGATCTACTGGAACCGGATGACGAGATGCGCAAAATCAGTGATGGAATTTTTTACAGTATGAATGAGGTAAGGAAGTGCTTGTTACAATGAAGAAAAAAACAGAGAAGAAATCAGAGAGGAAATTAGGCAATCGACTTTTACAGGCGGGAATGGTGATGGCAGCGGCGGTGATCCTGTTTGCTTCCATGGGGCTTCCCGCACAGGCGGGAAAGAAGAGGGGAGCGCAAAAGGCGGCGACTCCGCTTACTTATGGAGACGCGTATATCATTAAGTTTGACGGCAACGGTGCAACGGGTGGAGTGATGGACGATATGGTGCTGCCGACCGGCCTCGCCTATCCGCTGGAGACCAACCGGTATACGAGGACGGGCTATTCCTTTGCGGGATGGTCGGACGCAAGCGGGAATGTCTACAACAACAATCAGGTTGTGCAGAATTTGAAAAACGGCAGAATAGAGTCCAGGAAGTTAGCTGTATTCAGTGCAGGTTTTCCGATCAATCAGGCGCTGAAATTCAGGAGCACCCAGGGCTCCGTTGTCTTTGACAGAAACGGACATCGTTATCTGGCATTTACCGCCTCCATCAATGATCCGTCCTATTATGCAGGAGATCTGAGCCATTATGAAACGGCGGTTTTGCTGTATGATTTGACGACTGGGCAGCTGGTGGCCGATGTGCATAATCTGAATTTTGATCACGGCAACAGCATGTGCTACAACCCGGATAACGGGCATATCTATATTGCAGAAGGAGGTTCTCTTCCGGGGTATCCGTCGGGGATTATGGAGCTGACCTGGGACTTGAAGGCAATTGACTCCCATGGATTTCCGGATCTGGGAAGAGCCTTTTCCATCACTTATGCCAACGGACAGTATTTTGTGATCGGCAAGGGGCCCAGAGACGGGGATGCGACCACTCTGTTCCGCTTGAACAGTGATATGCAGATGGAGGATCATTTCAACGTCAGCAAGTGGTATCCGGCAGGGTATTCGCCTCAGGGCATTGCGGCGGATGATCATTTTGTATACTGTATTGCGGCGAATTTTTCCCATCATCAGTGGAAAAAGAGCCAGAAGGTGGTCGTCTTTACCAGAAACGGTCTGTATGCGGGAACCTGGTCCCTGGATATCACGAAGGAGGCGGAAGATATGTCCATCCTCGGAAATGATGTCTATATTACCACGAATGATAAGACGGCAACCACACTGTACCAGTCCGTTCTGCCTTCCGTAAAACTCTATGCCCAGTGGGTGCCTGCGAGATGAGAGGCGCAGCAGTAAAGAGGCGGTTTCAGCCGTTTCGTTTGAAGGGAAAATTTGAAGGGAAGAGGGGAGAAAAGAAGAGCGATGGAGTAAGGAAGGATTAAACGTGGATCGCAAAACGTTTTTATAGGAATAAATGTTGTTTAATCAACATTTTGGAATGATATAATGTTGATAGATCAACATTTTGGAATAAAATGATATAGAGGAAGGGCAGAAGATGTTACTTAGGAAAACACCCTGCTTGCCAATACAAAAGGAGGGTTGTACGAATGCCTGATTGCGGATTTCTTAATCAAAAAGGGGCTTCCGCTCTTTTTCTATAAAAATGAAACAACGAAGCGGGAGATTGATTTCTTAACGCAAAGAGAAGGTGAAGTTCTTGCCATAGAGGTGAAAAGCGGGAGAGGAAGAGCCAGATCCTTGCAACATCTGATGGAAGACAAGAAGGTTTCACAGGCCGTCCTGTTTCACGATGGAAATGTGGGAGAAGAGGATGGAATCCGTTTTTATCCTATTTATATGGCGATGTTTCTTTAAATGGCATATTGTTAGATGAAGAAGACGCAGAAGAGATCAGTAACATTCTCATGGAGAAAATGATCTGGTGCTGCGAGATCCATATAAAAAGAGGCTGTGCGCGAGGAAAATCGTGCACAGCCTCTTGGCAATTCGTAAACTGTTTATCTGGTGTGTACGGCGCGGGAAGCAACCAGCTGGTTCACATCCATACCGATGATAGAAGAAGCTTTGTTGAGGGCGGGGCCTGCCTGTGGCGTGCCTAAAACCCTGTAGAGATCATAGGCGGCCTTGCGGTGTCCGTTCAGTGCATACAACCCCTGCGCAAGGTGCGCATTGACCTCACTCTGTGCATCCGTCTGTCTAAAGTACATGAAGGCGCTGACCTCCGGGAAGGAAGCGGCCATCTGATAGCCGTAAGCAAGAGAAGCATATTGCTTATCTTCACCGTAGGAAGAGGTATAGCCGATTTCAGAAATCGAAATGCTGCGCACCTGACCGTTCGGCGCAAGGAACTGTGGCTGGTGCATATAGTCGACCAGGATGTGGAAGTTCTCCATGGTGATGTATTTGGTGCGAACCGTGTTGTTTAGGAGACTTCCCAGCTGGCGCCATGCCATCGGGTCATAGAGGGGTGTGTTGTACGGATGGAAGGAAAGTCCCCAGTCGATATTGCCTTCTCTGAGAATGTCCGCATTGAACTGATCCAGATAATCCTTGGAAAGGAAGCAGCCGGGATTGGATTTGCGCTGCCATTCCTGGTCAAGGGAGTTGTAAATATTCGCATTGGCATTCTTGGACTTGATGCCGTTGTAGAAAATACGGAAAGCCTTGATGTAGGCGCTGACATTGTATTCAAGGTTGGTGGAAGGCAGGTAATACCACTCGGTACGGGCGTTGATTTCATTACCGATGACCCAGTTGTCCACCTGTGCCATGCCGTTTGCACCGGAATAGTGCTCGCCGAGGAAGGCGGCAACCGCAGCCAGATGCTTTACACCGGCAGGCTCCGCCGTATTAAACGCATAACCTCTGCCGGCAAAGCCGTTTCTGGAATCCGGATGCTTCAAATCGGCGGGCGAAGAATTGTCATTCAGCAGCGTTAAGGTAACGGAAACGCCCATCTTATTCCACTGTTTGAACATGGCGTCATAGTTAGCGACCGTCTGTGCATTGAAAGAGTAGGTCTGTCCGTCGTACACATAGTTAATGCCGCTGCCGGTAAGAGCGCCGATCGGCAGATTGTAGACGATCTGCTGCACGCCCAGTTTGGCAGCGTCCGCATAGACATCCGCCTTGGTCATATCGGGGAAATATCCCTTGATACCCACCTGCATGCGGGGCATGGTGAATTTCGCCAGGGCTTCCGGATTGGTGATGTAATGCTCGTGAGAAACCTGCACCCATCCGCCGTTTTGTTTGACGGCAACGATGAATTTACGGTCCAGATTGGATTCTGTGGTGTTGTAGGCAAGAGGGAAGGAGAAGACGGCATCCTTGCCTGCCGGTGCCGTTGCAATGACCTTACCTACGGGACCGTCCTGGTAGACCTCGTTGGCAAACAGATAAAATTTGCCGTCACCGGCGGGAACGGCTGCGCTGGAGGTGCGAACAACCACCTGATTGCCTTCAATCAAGGCGGACTGGATGGTCACCGGGCGGTAAAGTGCGGCCGCTTCCGCCACCTCTCCCGGCACACTCTTTGCAGCGAACTGCGCACCGGCGATGACTGTGCAGGCACAAAGAAGGCCGGTCAAAAACTTCTTCAGACGATTTTTTTTCATGTAACTTTCCTTTCTGCAATTGCTTGTTTGACTAACTTTTATCTTCGAATCAGGAGCGAGTTTAAATCTGCGCCGATGATTGCGGAAGCGTTATTGATGTAGGCGCCTGCCTCCGGGGTGTCCATGAACTGGAAATAGGCGTAAGACTGTTTGTGCGCACCGCCTACCCCGCAGATCCCGTTGGCAAGACCCTGGGCAATCTCACTGGGAGCGTCCATTTCTCTGGAAAAAATAATTCCGTCTACATGAGAATTCGCCTCTGCCTGCTTATAAGCATAAATCAGAGAAGCGGCTTGAAGCGGCTCTCCCTGTAAGGAAGTGTACCCGACTTCGGACAGAAGGACGCTGCGCACCTGGCCGTTTGGAGCCAGCAGCTTGGGCTGCGAGAGATAATCCGTCAGCACTTCGATGTTCTGAATGGTAATATAGGGAGTCGCCTGTGAGTGAGAAGCATATTTGCCGTTATTCCATGCCATCGGGCTGTACAGGGGTACATTGTAGGGATGCATGGCGACATGCCAGTCGATATTCCCTTCTGCCGTCATCATATCATTGAAGAGGCTGAGGAAGGAGACACCCGAAAAATATTTCGGAGAAGAAGCCCTTGCCCACTGCTGATCGATGCACATGTAGACGCGGGCGTTCGCGTTTTCACTCCGGATGCCGTTGTAAAAAATACGGAAGGCCCTTGCATATTCGCCGGTGAAGATGCCGAGGTCGCCGGTGTTCATGAAATGCCAGTCTCCTCTGGCATTGACTTCATTCCCTACGATCCAGTTGTCTACCCTGCCGTGCGCGCCACTGTATCTCTGGGCAAGGAAGGAGGCGACCGCCTGCAGCTTTTCCACGCCTGCGGCTTCCGCGGTGTTGAAGGCATAATAAGGAGCCGGGCCTCCTCTGGAGAGCGGGTGAACAATCGACGGGTCGCCGGGATTGGCGAGCAGGACGGCAGTCACCTGAATGCCCTGCGCGTTCATACGGCTAAACGCATAATCCAACTGTGCGATCATGCCGGAACTGAACTGATAGGTTTTACCGTTATAAGTGTAGGGGATGCCGCCCTGCGAACAGATGGAACCCAGGAGAACATTGTAAATCGACTGTTTGACGCCCAGCTGTTTCAGGGAATTTCCGCTTAGCAGTTCCGCGGCAGGTAACAGCCCTTTCTTGCCGGCGACCGCTCTTGGCGCCGTGTGGGTTGCCGTAACCTCCGGGTTGGTGAGGTAGCGGGAGGAGGAAACCGGAACGAGGACGCCCCCTCTTTTCACACAAACCGTAAATTTTTTGAAAAGGTTGGAATTTGCAGAATTTTTTGCAAGAGGAAAAGAAAAGTTTGCCGAAGCACCGACGCCGGCTTGCGCAACTTCCTTCCCAAGGGCACCGTTTTCATATACGTTTTGCGCGAGCAGATGGTACAGACCGTCATCGGCTGCGGGAGGCGCAGGAGACTGTGCGCTTACGACGACATTTCCGCCTTGAATGACAGCGCCGGTCAGAACAACCGGATCAGCGGCGGTGGAGACTGTGGCGACAGCCTTGCTGTTTTTTCCTTTTGCATAGGAAACGGCTCCTTCGCTTCCTCCGGGTAGAACGCCCGCGTGGAGGAGGGAGCAGGAAAGTACGACGGCGCAACTCGTAGCGACAAGTCGCACCAGGGTCCTTTTTTTCATTGCAGTAACCTCGCTTTCGTTTTTTGGAATCGCCTGTTCAATATACCATGAGACCCCTGAATACACAAACAGAGAACGATCGATTTACCGTATATTCAGGTGGGCGATATTGGTATCGGTTAATTTCGGGAAAAAGAAAGACTAACTATTAAAAGTCAACAGGGAAATCAGTTTTTTGAATAAAACATCAGTTAGATGTTTTAAATAGCC
>JABZIZ010000028.1 GCA_015258065.1 Lachnospiraceae bacterium
GGTGGACAAATATACCTGGGTGGATTTCGGAGACTCCTATCTTCCCAGTGAACTCAATGCCGCCTACCTCTGGGCGCAGTTGCAAAAGGCGGATGAAATCAACGAAAACCGTCTTCGCACCTGGAAGAAATATGATGAGTTTTTTGCCTCCTACAAGAAAACGGGCAGGCTGGAAACCCCTACGATACCGGAAGGCTGTGCGCATAATGCCCACATGTATTATATCAAGCTGAAGGATATCGAGGATCGCAGCGCCTTTATTGCGCACATGAAGGAGAAGGGGATTCTCTGTGTCTTTCACTATGTACCTCTGCATTCCGCACCTGCCGGACGCGCCCACGGGAGATTTTGTGGCGAAGACATTTATACAACAAGAGAAAGCGAGAGACTGGTGCGTCTGCCAATGTATTTCGGAATGGAAATCGCAGACCAGAAACGGATTCTGGCGGAGGCAACGGAATATCTGGACCGGAACGGATCAAAGTCGGCGAGCGCTTGACATCCCTATTTTCACATGATACAATTCGATTGTACAAAATTAAAAGAGAATTTGTTGTGGAAAGTAGAGGAAAAGGAAATGAAGACGGTTTATGATTTCACGGTAAAAGACAGGCAGGGCAATGAGGTGAGCCTTGGAGATTATAAGGGAAAGGTGCTTCTGATCGTCAATACGGCAACCGGATGCGGCTTTACCCCTCACTACGAGCCGTTAGAAGCCATGTACAAGGAGATGAAGGAAAAGGGACTGGAAATTCTGGACTTCCCCTGCAATCAGTTTGCCGACCAGGCGCCGGGGAGCGATGAGGAAATCCACGAATTCTGCACCATGAAATTCGGAACGGAATTCCCGCAGTTCAAGAAGATCGACGTCAACGGAGACAATGCCGATCCGCTCTATGTGTATCTGGCGGGCGAAAAACCGTTTGAAGGTTTCGGCAAGGGACTGAAGGTTGCCGCCCTTTCCAAATTTGCCCAGATGAACAATAAGAAGTTTGGGGACAAGGCCTATATCCAGTGGAATTTCACCAAATTTCTGATCGATCGTGAAGGTAAGGTTATCGCCCGTTTTGAGCCTACGACGGATATGGATAAGGTAAAAGAGGCGGTTCTGGCGGCGCTGTAAGAATAACCCGTTTTTGACAGGGACGGTCTTTCCATTCTTTAGCGGTTTGGAATCGAATGGACTCGGATCGACTGCTCGATATCCCCTTCATATTTTGCATAGGGAAAGCATCTGCTCTTGTTGGTAGGTGCTTTCCCTTATTTATACCATTTTCTCTTAAATCATTACCGATTTTAAGGGATAATCCAATAATCAAGGGAAAGTCTATATCTACATAAACGAAAATTCCCGACGGTCATAATATCATGCTTTACAAAATTATTATACTTTTGAAAGAAAATGTGGAATTTCTTTCTGATTCCGTGTAATATGGAGTTGAGAAGAATATTCGTCCTCCTCGGCGTTCTGTTGATTTTGGTCGATTTACATGATATCGAAAGGTTGGGCGGAGGCACACTTTCATTTTTCAATTACTCCATGATACGGACGTAACCTTTAAATAGGAGAATCGTTTTGGAATCCTTATTTTATGCTTCGGTGTCAAAGCAATATAACGCTTTTGAACTAAAACCGTTCGATTTAAATTTGAATGAAGGAGACGTTGTTGGATTAATCGGGGCGAATGGTGCAGGCAAAACCACGTTACTGAACATTTTAGAAGGAAGATGTTGTCCGTCAAGCGCCGAGGTGTCTTACAGAAATCAGGCAATGAATCCGATTTCCTGGAAGAAAAACCCGGTTGTTGCGCTTTATGATGGATTATGTCCATTTTGCGAAAAGTTTAAGCCGAAAGATATTTGCAAAATAGTTTCGGATTGGTATCCGAAATGGAATTCGAAGCAATATTATGAATATTTAGAGATTTTAGGTGTGCAACCGATTCGTATTCATCAAATGTCTTTGGGGACAAAAAACAAGTTGATGTTGGCAGTCATGCTTGCCCAGAATGCGGAAATATTGTTTTGTGATGAATTAACAACAGGACTTGACTTGGTTGCACGAGAAAAGGTTTTGGATCTTTTAAAGGAATATATTGGTAAATCGCATGCGGCAATGATCTTCTCCACACATATTATAAGTGATTTGCGAAATTTTGCTTCAAGAATCATTCTGATCAATAAAGGAGAGGTGATATTAAATACGGAAGTTTCTCGAATCTTAGAAAAAGAGCAGCTTCCTCTGGAAGAAATCATATATAAATATATAAAAGAAAATACGCAGGAGGTTAAAAACAATATAATTAAAATTTCCCGTTGATAAGCATTATCATTCAGAAAGGACAAAGATAATCGGATCGCGATGATTATCTTTTGGGAAAGACATGAAAGGTTTGCTTTATAAAGATTTCAAATGTGTCTTACAGTCAATTTCACCTGCATACTTGATGTGTTTGGTTCCAATCATGGTTTATCTTGGGAAAGATGAGTTTCTCTATATGTTTGCGGTCATTATCGGGCTAATGTCCGGAATGCAGATATTGTTTACAATTTCAAATGATGAAAGAGTAAAGTTTACTCATTATTATCGTATCTTACCTCTCTCGTATCACGTGATTGCGTTAGAGAAATATATTTTCATGTTCTTTCTTTCCTTGCTTGCAGGCATCATGATCTTCTTTGTCACATTCTGTTATACGAGAGAATTCAGTTTTATGTATCCATTGATTGGTGCGTATATCGCAATCATATATGGCATTATAATGATTCCTTCTTCCCTTTATTTTGGGGTGGAAAAAGGGCGGTATGTACTGATGTTTCTTGCAGTTCTGCCCATGTTTATGGCAAAATTCAAAGAGGTTCTTTTGAAAATCTTGCCCATTTTTTCAAAGGATTTTATAGCGGTAGCAATATTTTTTCATATCATCCTCCTTGCCTTCTCCTATATGATTTCGGTAAAAAGTGTTAAAAGATATCCATCCTGATGAAATGTAGCAATTCGATGCAAGGACGTCCTTGCATCGAATTTTTGATGTTTTGACACAGGTAACATGATATACTAGTAGGGTCGCAGATCAAAACAAGAAGTCGGAGGTAGGAAGATGCAGACATTTTCACCGGTGAAGGAAGGCAAGGTTCGAGCAATCTATGATGTCGGAAACGGAACCATCATGGTGGCAACCGACCGCATTTCGGCGTTTGATGTTGTTTTACCCACGAGGATAGAGGGAAAAGGGCAGGTACTGACACAGATGTCCCGCTTCTGGTTCGATTTTACGAAGGAACTGGTCGGGAATCACATGATCAGCTGCGACACGAAGGATATGCCGGAATTTTTCCGGACCCCTGATTTTGAAAAAAGATCCATGCTCTGCAAAAAACTGAACATGCTGCCCCTGGAATGCATTGTTCGAGGATATATTACCGGAAGTGGTTGGGCGAGCTATCAGAAAACGGGAGAAGTCTGCGGCGTGAAACTGCCGGAGGGGTTAAAAGAAAGCGAAAAGCTGCCGGAACCCATTTATACGCCCAGCACCAAGGAAGAAACCGGCGTGCACGATGAGAATATTGATTTTGAAACGAGCGTCCGTGTCGTAGAGAAGGCGTTCCCGGGACACGGGGAAGAATATGCGGCAAGGGTGCGGGATCTGACCATTGCGCTTTATAAGAAATGTGCGGATTATGCACTTTCCAGAGGCATCATCATTGCCGACACGAAATTCGAATACGGTCTGGACGAAGAGGGGAATATTGTTTTGGGCGATGAAATGCTGACACCGGATTCCTCCAGATTCTGGCCTCTAAGCCAATATGAAGTCGGGCATGCGCAACCCTCTTTTGATAAACAGTATGTGAGAGACTTCCTGAAAGCACATCCGGAAAGCGATTATGTACTGCCGCAGGAAGTGGTCGACAAGACGATAGACAAATACCTGGAAGCCTACAAGCTTTTAACAGGCAGAGAGTTATAAAGAATCGATGAGACTCAGGAACATCCCGGGGGCGGAGGAAGCAGTGAAAACTTCGCCCTTTGTGATACAGGAACCGGAAACATATAAGGGTAGATGGCAGGAGGCGTTTGGTTCCAAACAACCGATCCGGATTGAAATTGGCTGTGGAAAGGGAAACTTTATCACGACGATGGCAAGAGAACATCCGGAGCGGAACTATATTGCCATAGAGCTCTTTTCCAGTGTGCTTTACCGCGCACTACAGAAGCAGGAAGAGGAAAAGCTGCCAAACCTCCTGTTGATCCGGATGGATGCGATGCTTCTGCCGGAGGTTTTTGCACAGGGGGAAGTGGAGGGGATTTACCTGAATTTTTCGGATCCCTGGCCAAAGGAAAGACACGCAAGGAGAAGGCTCACCTCCACCTTTTTTTTACGGCAATATGAACAGATCCTGACGCCGCAGGGCAGGGTGGAATTCAAGACGGATAATCGGAAGTTGTTTGATTTTTCCCTGGAACAGCTGGAACTGGCGGGATGGAAGACTCTTTCCTGCACCACGGATCTTCATGCGGACGCTTCCATGAATGCAGGTAATATCCTGACAGAATACGAGAAGCGGTTTTCGGAGAGGGGAAATCCGATCTGCAAATTCATCGCATGCAGGGGGAGAAGCTGAAACAGGTGCCATTTGCAGGAAGCAGAGCGAGCCGGAGGAAAGGTTTGACAGATCAAAAGGGCAGGGGAATCGAAATTGAAGACCCGATGAATTTTATCAGCGAGGAAGACAGGCGCAGAATGCAGGAACAAGGCAGGGATGCGCGTGTAAGACGCGGGTTTGACCTCGACCGTGAGGAGTATATGGACGAGGACGAGAAAGAAGAGCCGTATGAGCATCCGGATGAAGATCTTTTGGCGGATCTGGAAGATCTGAAAGAGGACGCAGAAGAGCGCGGAGAGAAATTTTCTGTCAAGAACCTGCAAGGCAGAGGACGTAGCAGGGAGGATAACCGAGGCAGGAAAAATATGCGGGACAGACGGTACGACCGGGATAGACAGGATGTTTCGGACAGGCGTTACGACTGGGATAGACAGGATGTTTCGGACAGGCGTTACGACCGGGATAGGCAGAATATTTCGGACAGGCGTTATGACCGGAACAGGGAAGATGACTGGGATGCGGACGACGACTGGGACAGGGAAGACGAGGGGAGAAACGGGAGAGTTTCGTCCCCTACGCTTGCGCACCGCATCGATCGCCTGATCGTAAAAGCCACCTGGGTTTTGGCAGTTCTGATTTGTATCACACTGATTTTTATTTTTGTAAAAGAAGGTTTTTTGAACCGTCTTCATCTGAATCTGCCGATGGGAAACGCACAGCAGGAAACGACAGAGGACAGCGGGGAGCAGGAAGCGCAGGCAGGAGGACAACAAAACGGTGTCTCAGTTGTCACTACGCATGGTCTGAATCTGAGAGATGCGCCTTCCTCGCAGTCCAATGTGGTTTTAACCGTGACGGAAGGAACGCAGATGATGCGCACGGCGGACGACGGCACCTGGTCCACCGTCACCTACAACGGCAAGCAGTATTATTGCGCCAGTCAGTTCCTGAAGGTCGGATAAGGGAAGGACCTGGAAGCAGACGGCTTTGACGGTAAGAGGAAACGAAAGACCAGATGACTTTGGCGATAAGATGAAACAGAAGACCATTGGGATTTTTGACTCCGGAATCGGCGGTCTCACCGTTCTGTATGAAGCGATGCGTCGCCTGCCGGGGGAGCGATTTTTGTTCGATGCAGATACGGAACATGCGCCTTACGGAACGAAGGAGGAGGCGCAGGTGGGTCTCTATGCCGAGGCGCAGGTACGCTTCCTTCTGGAAGAGGGGGCGGAGGGGATCGTTGTCGCCTGTAATACGGCGACAGCGGTGGCGATCGAGGATCTTCGTGCCAAATATCATGTTCCACTTGTCGGGATGGAGCCTGCCGTGAAGCCCGCCTTGCAGATGGCGGTCGGACAGAGGGTGTTGGTGTTGGCAACCCCGATTACCGTTCGTGAAAAAAAACTGCATCATCTGCTCGAAAAATATGATGAAGATCACCGTGCGGACTCTCTTGCCATGCCCGGGCTGGTCGATTTTGCAGAAAGAGAAGAGTTCGATTCGGTGGCGGTAAAAGCGTATCTGGAAGAAAGATTCTCCACGCTGCACCCGGCAGAGTATGGCGTGGTCGTACTTGGCTGCACCCACTTCGGCTATTTCAGACCGGCGCTTCGCTCTTTTTTTGCCAAAGAGACGCAGATCATCGATGGCAATGCGGGAACCATTAGACAGCTGGTCAGAGTCATGGGACTTTCGATGACGGAAGAACCGTTTACTTCTCGAATTCCCGGTTTCCGTGTCTCTTCCGCAGGGGCCGCTTCCGCAGGGGCCGCTTCCGCAGAGGGTGCTTCCAAAGGGGGTGCTTCCACAGAGGTCGCTTCTTTGGCGGTTCCTTCTCCGAAGATGACATTCCCACAGGTCACTTATTTTCGCTCTGGCAAAAAGGTGCAGGAGCAGGAGACACTGGATTTCTATGCCCGCCTGTACCGTCGGCTGGATCAGATCAGTTGATCCGCCATTTCACATGGCTTCCATGTTCGTCCTTGGTGATGAGCAGCTGGTTGCCGATTTCCTGTTTGAGCTCTGTGACATGGGAGATGATCCCGATCAGTCTGTGACTATCCGCCATCTCCTTTAAGACGCGGATGGATTTGCTACGCGCAAGGTCGTCCAGAGAGCCGAATCCCTCATCAATAAACATCATATCCAGATGCACGGCAGAAGAGGTGTTCTGAATCTGATCCGCCATGCCAAGTGCCAGAGAAAGAGCCGCCATAAAGGACTCACCGCCGGAGAGCGTGCGGATCTCCCTCTCTTTTCCGGTGACAGAAGAATAAACCATCAGATCCAGACCTTTGTTCCTGCCTTCTCCCGCACTTGCGATCCGAATCATTCGAAACGCATACTGTCCACCGGACATTTCCTGAAAACGCTTGTTGGCAGACGAAAGAATTTTGGACAGATAGAGTCGCTGCACGTAGGTTTCCAGATCCATGCGACTGCCGGAGATATTGCCGCTCATCTGTTTATACAGCCGGTCCAATCGTTCATATTCGGAAAAAATATGACGTCTTGCTTCGGAGCTGGAAGAAAGTTCCTGCAAGGCATATCGGTTTTCCTGCAGCTCGTGGCTTTGTTTTTGCAGACATTCCGTGAGAATCGTAAGTTTTTCCTCGGCAGCGCAAAGAGCCTGTTGTAAGGCTTCTGTCTGCGGTCTTTTTCTGTCTCCGATTTCTTTCAGAAGGGTTTGTTCCTTGGTTTTGGTTGCCAATAGAGCGTCTGCGTGGCGCTTCGCTCCTGCCTGCGCATTTTCAAAACGGCTGCGTGCAGCCTGCTCTTTTTCGCCAGCCTGCTGCAAATAGGCTTCTGCAGCGGACCTGGATTCAAAATCGGAGGAAGCGTGCAACAGCAAGCGCTCACTGTTGGCTGCACTGAGTGCTTTTTCCGTTTCTGCCGCCTTGGTTCTCGCCTCTTCTAACAGGAGATCCTTTTGCTTCCCTTCTTCACGGAGTAAATGCAGTAAGGAAGTGAGCTCTTCCGCCCGCTTTGCCCGCTCCTTGAGCTGTTCGTTGCGCTCGTGGACCGTCTTTGCGGAAGCAGATAAGAGCATTCCGATCGCATTCTCCATTTCCGACATTTGCACCGTCTCTGCCTGACCGGGCGCAGCCACAAATGAGACCCCGAGTTCCCGGCAGAACGTGTTCGCTTTTAAGAAAAGTTGTTGGACAGAGGAAAAAAACGTCTTCTGCCGTTCGTTTTTTGTGGCAGTCGCCGCTTCTGCGGCTGCAGAGGCTTCTTCCTGTTTGCTGCGAAGCTCTTCCGTCTTTTTTTCTGCGTTTTTTAACTCCGCCTCTGTGGGCAAGGGAGTCTGTGCAGAAAGGGTGAAGGGGTGCGGATGTGTTTTCGAACCGCAGACCGGACAGGGGCTGCCGTCCCGCAGGGAGGCGGCAAGCAGTCCTGCCTGGGCATCCAGGAAGAGGGAGCGAAGCTGCTCACTGGTCTGTCTTGCCTGCTGATAAGAGAGGGTGATCCGGCGGTAGGTTTCCTGCGCTTCTTTGAGTGCAGATTCCGCCTGGAGAAGGTTCTTCTTTTCCAGCTGGAGATTTTGTTCCTGCAAAGAAAGCTCACGGGAGCGCTGAAGCTGTTTTTGGAATTCCGCCAGATCGATACTCGCTCTTTCCAGAAGCTGAAGTTCGGAAGAAGTCTTTTCTTCCTGTGCCAGGAGAGAATTTTTTTCCTCCTGTATGTTGGAAAGGGTCAGACAGGCGGCTTTTTGCTTCTGTTCCAGAAGAAAGCACTTCTTCTGTGCGTCTTCCTTTTGCTGAAAGAGAGCCAGCGCTTTTTCCACCCGTTCCCGCAGTCGGTGGTAATTTTCAGCCTCTTGTTCCCACTGTACCTTGGCCTGCCTTTCTTCTTCCTCAAGGGTGGGAAGACCGGCTTCCAACCTCTGTTCTTCCTCCTGCTTCAGAAGAGCCCGTTCTTTTTCGTTCTCCTCCAGATGGGAAAAAAGATCCGACAGCCGGGCGGCTGCCTGGACGGCGTCCCGGCACGAATCTCTGTCTTGTTGCGCCTTCGCCTGATTTTGCGTTAGCGTCTGAACTTCCTGTTCCAGAGAAAGGTTCCATGCCTGAAGTGCGCTCAGGAATTCTTCACTGTGGAGGAACAGTCCGTCTTCGATCTCCTGCTTCCATTCCTGCAGATCCCCGATTTCTTCCCTGTCGGGCGGCAGACAGAGGCGGGAAATCACCGTCTGGAACTGCGTTTTCATATCGGCGATGTTCTGATTGCAATCCGCCCTTCTTCTATCCACCTCGCGTACAATTTCATCGTAAAGCTCGGTGTGAAAAAGCTTGCGAAAAATCTTCTTTTTATCATCGGATTTGGCACGCAGCAGTTCCATGAATTCGCCCTGTGCAATCATGGCGATCTGCATGAACTGCTCTTTGGTCAGACCGATCAGCTCCCTCAGTTTCGCATCCGTTTCCTTAAGCGGGTAGATGCTTCCGTCCGGTAAGGTTAACGTTACGGAAGCGTTGATCAGCGTGACGCCCTTGCCGCGTTTTTTTGCCCGCTCCTGACGGGGGACACGGCGCACGGTATAGTGCTGTCTGTTTTCTTCAAAAGTAAGCGAAACGAAGGTCTCTTTGAGATCTTTGCCGTCCAGGGGACGAAACTGGCTCTGCAGGATGAGGCCTTCCTTGTGGTTCTGGCAGGAGCTGGCTTCTCCGTAAAGAGCGAAAACCAGTGCATCGAAAATCGTGGTTTTACCGGCTCCGGTATTTCCGGAAATCAGGAAGAGATTTTCTGTTGTTTTCGTAAAATCAATGACGGTCAGATCGGCATAAGAGCCAAAGGCCTGAAGCGTGATTTGTAAGGGTCTCATCGGTTCGTGGTCACCTGGTTGATGATAGCGGTAAGAAGTTTCCGGGTTTCAGAATCGGTGTCCGGATCCGTCTCCGGATTGTTCAAATGAAGAAAGCTCTCGCAAAGAGAAAGCGGATCTTCTAACGGCGATTCTTCTTCCAGATCGGACAGCAGTTTTGCGTCTGTGGAAGGAAAGTTGATCTCCAGTAGATGGGGAAAGGCTTCCCGTAGCGCCTGCCGGCAGTCGTAATAACCGGAAACGGAAGCTTCTGTTTCCATGGCACCCGCTTCAGCAGGGCTTGATTTGGAAGCCGGGGATGCGGAAGCTTCGGCAGGCGTAGCAAAGGTTTCGGAAGGGCGCAGCGCAAAGGAGTCGGTGAGCAGGACGGAAACATAGTCATCACAGCGCTGCTTTAAAACTTCCTGTAGACCTCCTTGCAGCTTTCGGATTTCACGAAGGGGGGTGAGAGGCAGAATCGTGATCTGGGAAGAGATGCCTTCCTCCGGAGTTTTTTTCCCCATCTCCACCATGACAACGCCCTTCTTTTGTCCCGCCTCCGAGAGAGAAGTAGGAAGGGGCGTTCCGCTGTAGCGGATATGGGGACTTCCAAGGAGGGTCGGTTTGTGAATGTGTCCCAGTGCCGCATAGTCAAAGGCGGACAGGACTTTCGCATCCACCTCGTCAATGTTGCCGACTGTCCGGATCTCGGATTCGGAACGCTCGATTTCTTCCACGGAAGCGCCGTGAGGCAGATAGAACTGGTGAGAAAGAAGAACGTTTCTCTCCTCTAAATTGAGATCCAGAGAGGAGAGGAGGAGATGGATCGCGCGGTCGTAAGAAAGAGGCTCCTTCTCCGAAACACCTCGCAGCATGCAGGGGCTGGTAAAGGGAAGAAGGTAGAAGTTGACGACGCCCCACGGATCTTCCAGCACTACCTTCGGGATTTGCGGCAGCGTGGGGCGGGCGGAGGCGTCAGGGGATGAGGAATCGGCTCCCCTCAAGTCACCAGGGAACTGGGAATCGGTACCCCGCAAGAGGGAGGAATCGCCCGCCTCCTGCCTTTTTGGCGGATCGCTGTCATCTTCTTCTCTGTCCGCAAGAGAACCGACGGCATATATTTTCTGCCTTTTCAGGATTTTGCTGTAGAGCCCGATGCGCTGGGGAGAATCGTGATTACCCGCAATCATCAGGATGGAAACATCCGGAACGGCCTCCTTCAGGGAGGAGATGAAATGGTCGAAGATTGCAATCGCCTCGCCGGAGGGCTGTGCCCGGTCAAAAAGATCGCCAGAAAGAAGAACCGCATCCGGGTTCTCTTTTCTGGCGTAAGAAACGATCTGATGCAGGACGTGGAGTTGATCTTCCCGCATATCGTAGTTCATGAGTTTGAGTCCGATATGGAGATCGGATAAGTGAAAAAATTTCATAAATTCAGTCTATCATTTTCACCCATCCTTGAATAGCCTGCAAAGTGATTTCGTTATGACCTTAATCGATTTTGAATTTTTCCAGCGCTTCACTGATCTGCGTGGCGGATTCAGAAAGAGAAGAAGCGACATCCTCCACGTCCTTGCTCGTTTTTGCAATTCCCTCCGCACTGGAAGCGAGGTTCTCTGCGGTCGTGGTCACCTCTGCCGTGCTTGCGGACTGCTCCTCTGAAATGGAGGCCACATTGACCGCAATTTCATTGACCTCCCGCATCCGGACGATCATGTCGTCAAGGGTTGCGGCTGCGGTGTTCAGTTCCTCCACAATGCTGTGGAAACTTTGCCCGGTTTTCTTGACCGCATCTCCGCTCTGTTCGATCGCCGCCATGTTGCTCTTCGATTGTTCAGAGAGACTGCCGATCTCGCCGGTAATCTGTGCCACAATTTCGGTGATCTTCTTGGCTGCATTGCGGCTATTGGCGGCAAGGGAGCCGATTTCTCCGGCGACAACGGCAAAGCCCTTCCCGGCTTCTCCTGCTCTTGCTGCCTCAATCGAAGCATTTAAGGACAGGAGGTTAGTCTGTTCGGAAATCGAATCGATCATGCTGACCATTTCATTGATTTTGTCTGCGGAGGTGCGGACGATGCCGACGACCTCATTCATCGAATTCATGGAATCGGTGATGTGATTCATTTCCTCTTCCACCTGGAGCATGTCTTTTTGTCCGAGATTGGCCTGATCGACCAGTTTCACCATGATTTCATTGGTGCCGTGCCCCATGTTGGTCAACTCGTCCATGGAGTGGGCAAGACCTTGTGCACTGTCGGCCAGTACGGTGACCGCTTTTGCAATTTCATCCACCGCCTTGTGGATCTGCTCCATTGAGGTAGACTGCTCTTCCGCCCGGGAAGCCATGAAGGTGGCAGACTCCATAGAAGTCGTTGAATTATTTTTCAGCTTGTCCACACGGTCCCTGATCGTTTTAAGCGTCCCTCTCATCTGATCCACATAAGAGGTAATCTCGGAACTGATCAGACCGATTTCGTCTGCTCTGTCGATGGAAAGTGTGGTGGTAAAATCTCCTTCCGAGACGCGGACAATTCCGTCCGAGAGTCTGCGGATCGGTCTGGAGATGATTCTGCGGATGGTGATGGTGATTGCGCCCAGAATGACCGCCAGGATGATGAGCATATAGAGAAGGGCGGCATTGCGGAATCGGATGGCATCCGCCTGCACGTCTTTTTGGGGAACAGAGGAAAAGATCACCCAGTTGGTCTCGGGGATCTTTGTTTTGGCCACATAAACCACGCGCCCCTTTTCATCTTTCAGCTCGATTACCTCATCCTTTTCGGACTGACCAAACTCGCTGAGGGCGGAGAGAAAAGAGTTGTTTGCTTCGGAGATCTTTTTGCCGTTCAAGGAATCGTCCGGACAGGCGATAATCTGGTCGTTCGAGAGAATTGCCGAGGTGCCGCTTTTCATGGGACGAAGGGAGGAAACCTCTTTTTGCAGATCCTTCATAAAAACGTCTGTGCCGAGGACGCCCTTCGATTGATCGGTGAAGGTCAGACGTCTGGCGAAGGTGACGCAGGAGCCTCTACCCAGGCTATCCTTGTAGACTTCGGTCGTGATAAAAGATTTATCGCTTTTGCCCTCCGCCGCCTGATACCAGCTTTTGGTGGAAGCGTCAAAGTCATCCGGCAGGATGGTGCCGTCCGCAAAGATGGCGCCGCCTTTTTCAAAACAGAGATAGATGCCGGAATTTTTAACCGGCTGCCCTTTCAGAGAATAGGCAATGTATTTCTGCATCTGATCATGGGAGGCGAAGTCCACGACCTCCATCGTATCCGCATAGGTGTTATAACAGGATTTCAACATCTGAAGCGGGGTGGCGATGCTCTGCGCATTCGCATTTGTCTCCGCCTGCAGATCCATCATGGCGGTCGCGGAGATGGTCTTCGTCGCCTTATGATTCAGAAACAGGATGATCGATGCCATTCCCCATGCCACGAGAGGCAGGAGGATCAGTAGGAGCGTTTTTCCAACACTTTTTTTCAGCTTTTTCTTAGGGGCTTCCTGATTTTCCTTTTTTTCTTTTTTATTTCGCATGGATGACAACCTCCTTGTTGTAACCGGACAAGAAACCCTTTTAAGGGCATCGTTCATATTGGTTATCGGACAGGGAGGCGGAAAAAAAGAGAGGACAGCCCCTAAAAGGATCAGGCAAAGGCCTGACGAAGGTCGGCAAGGATGTCGTCAATATTCTCCAAACCGATGGAGAGGCGAATGGTATTAGGGTAGATGCCCTGATCGCGCTGCTCCTGCTCAGACAGCTCGGCGTGAGTCGTGCTGGCGGGATGGATGACGAGGCTCTTGGCATCGGCAACATTGGCTAAAAGAGAGAAGAGTTGCAGGCGGTCAATGAAATCCTGCGCCTTCCTGGCGCCGCCATCCGCATCGCCCTCCGGATCAATTTCAAAAGTGAAGATGGAGCCGGCGCCGTTCGGGAAATATTTCCGGTACAGCTCCTGTTGTGCGGGATCCGACGAAAGGGCGGGGTGGTTGACTTTTTTTACCTGAGGAACGCTCTTTAAATAGGCCAGGACCTGCAGTGCATTCTGCACATGGCGCTCGACGCGAAGAGAGAGGGTTTCCAGTCCTTGTAAAAAGATGAAGCAGCTGACGGGAGAGAGGGTGGCTCCGGTGTCGCGCAGGAGGATGGCGCGGATGCGTGTGATGAACGCCGCCTTACCTGCCGCCTGCACGAAGCTGATCCCGTGGTAGGACGGATTGGGAGAGGTCAGCTGCGGATATTTCTTTGCCTGCGCCTGCCAGTCAAAGCTACCGCCGTCCACAATAATGCCGCCGATGGTGGTGCCGTGCCCGCCGATGAATTTGGTGGCGGATTCCACGACAATGTCTGCCCCATGTGCAATCGGGCGGATCAGATAAGGGGTGCCGAAGGTGTTGTCGATGATCAGAGGAACCCCGTGTTTATGCGCAATCTCGGCAAGTGCATCGATATCGGTGACTTCACTGTTCGGGTTGCCTAAGGTCTCCGCATACAGCGCCTTCGTGTTGTCCTGAAATGCGGCCTCCACCTCCTGAAGATTTGAAGGATCGACAAAAGTGGTCGAAATGCCGTAGTCGATCAGGGTGTGCTTTAAGAGGTTGTAGGTGCCGCCGTAGATATTCCCAGCGGCAACGATATGATCGCCGGATAGTGCGACATTCTGAATCGCATAAGTCACGGCAGCTGCCCCGCTGGCAACGGCAAGGGCTGCGATACCGCCCTCCAGCGCTGCAATTCTCTGCTCCAGAATATCCTCGGTCGGGTTGGTGAGACGCCCGTAGATGTTACCGGCGTCTTTTAACGCAAAACGATCCGCTGCGTGCTGCGCATTGCGAAAGACGAAAGAAGAAGTCTGGTAAATCGGTACCGCTCTCGCATCCGTTGTGTGGTCGTAATCCTCCTGCCCGATGTGCAGCTGCTGTGTCTCAAATTTCCATGTTTTTTTGAATTCATCCGTAATCTTAGCCATTGTGTAGTTCCTTTCCGAATGCCGTTTCTGGTTGGAAAAAATCATACTACAATTCCGGCTGCATGCGTTAATACCGAAATTCAATTGCTGACGTTCGGAAACAACGATGGCAAAGAAGGATCGTGGCGTTTCTCTTGGGGAAAGCGGTATTTTGCTTAGGGGAGCATTTTTTCTTTTTCCGTCACGGAGGATTCTTCTCCCTGTTCCAAAAGCGCGCATGGCCGCTTCGTCAAATTACTGCCCTGCACCTGGATATGCAGGGCAGTGGGTCATACAACGTCACTTCTTCCGACGTGAGGCGTGTCGGGATTCTTTTCAAAATCCCGTGTGGATTGCCACGATCAGTGCACCTGCCGCCAGTACAAAGAAAATCAACATCAGCGGCACGAAGAACTTCCACCACTTCTGGATGGAAACCTTGCCATAGCCGAGGAAAATCATCAGTGTGCCGTAGCTGAACCAGAACATGTTGGTGATGCCGTCACCGAACTGATAAGCCAGAACACTGGTCTGGGAGGTCAGGCCCAGTTCCATGGCAATCGGGATAATAATCGGGCTGAGGAGAGCTCCCTTGCCCGAGCCGGACGGAATCAGGCCGTTGAGAAGGGAAACCAGCAGGACGATGCCGATGGCAGCGCCGATCGGATTCATGCCCTTCAGAACCTGTGTGGCATTGTAGACGATGGTCGCATTGATGCCGGCGGTATTCATAATCCAGTACACCGCGCGTGCAAAACCGACAATCATCGCTCCGCCGATCGCCCCCTTGGCACCCGCAAGAAAGGCGTCTGCGATTTCGGAAGGTTTCATCTTGCCGACAAAACCGGAAAACAGGGCGGAGGCAAGGAAGATGGCGGAAACATCGTCGATCGTCCATTTTACGCCGTCATAGCCCTTCTGCATACCGAAAATGGTCATAACCATTGCAACCAGAATGGACAAAAGCACGAGGATGTGGCGCCCGGTGAATGTTACATTGTCGTCGTGTTCCAGAATCAGGTCGGAGACATCCACTTCCTTCATCAAAGACCGGGAGGGATCTTTCTTGACCCGTTCTGCATAAAAAAGGATGTAGGCGATGGAGATTACCGTGAGGATGATCCACAGAATCAGGCGGAAAGGAAGACCGACGAAAACGCTGGTGCCCTCTTCCAGAATCCCCATCTTCTGGAGAATACCGTTGCAGACGCCGACCGTGTAGAGATTGGTGGGGCCCGCCATAAAGCCTGCCATGG
>JABZIZ010000029.1 GCA_015258065.1 Lachnospiraceae bacterium
TCAGCTGATCCGTACTAATAGATCGAAGGCTTGTCCTTATCTTTTCTGTCATCAGTGTTCGGTTTTGAGGGTGCAATTCCATTATGGCCCGGTGGCTCAGCTGGTTAGAGCGCCGCCCTGTCACGGCGGAGGTCGTGGGTTCGAACCCCATCCGGGTCGTTTATATTGTTTATTATGGGATCTTAGCTCAGCTGGGAGAGCATCTGCCTTACAAGCAGGGGGTCATAGGTTCGAGCCCTATAGGTCCCATTCTTATGCCGATGTGGCTCAATTGGCAGAGCAGCTGATTTGTAATCAGCAGGTTACCGGTTCAAGTCCGATCATCGGCTTTACCAATTCACATTTGGTATTATATGGGTGGCTTCCCGAGTGGCCAAAGGGGACAGACTGTAAATCTGCTGCAAATTGCTTCGGTGGTTCGAATCCACCGCCACCCAATTACACAATATTATATCGCGGGGTGGAGCAGTCTGGAAGCTCGTCGGGCTCATAACCCGAAGGTCATAGGTTCAAATCCTATCCCCGCTACGAATGGGTTCGTTATATTATTTAACGATCACCAGAAATGCAGTCGTGAGTTTATTTCAATAGAATGACTGATTTGCCTTGATAGCTCAGTTGGTAGAGCAGAGGACTGAAAATCCTCGTGTCGATGGTTCGATTCCGTCTCAAGGCACAAGGAAGTTCCCTAAGCGGGAACTTTTTTCGTGTATCCGACTTTAATCCAGTCCCGTCTTAGAAGATAGGAGGATGATTATTCCGCTGTATTTTTTTCTTGGATTTTTAGTACTAAAGTTTTTGGATACCGATAGAGAACCACGGTTACCTTTATCATAGAAATTCGCATAGGAATTTATCATGAGTGAGAGTACGATGACAACCAATTCCAATTCCAATTTTATTCTTTATAAGCACAAATGCTTTTTGTACAGCACCGAATTTTTTTCCGGCATGTCGGTCATGGCGGTGGAACTGGGGGCAAGTAGATTGATCGCTCCCTATTTCAGCTCCTCGCAGATTGTTTGGACCATTATCATCGGAACCATCATGATCGCCATGGCACTAGGCAATGTTTTCGGGGGCAGATGGGCGGATCATGAGGATAATCCACGCAAATTATTCAGACGGATTCTGATTGCAGCGATATGGATTGCTTTGATTCCTGTTTTTGGGAAGTATTGCATTCTGCTGGTTACGGGAGCCATGATTCTTACCATCAACACCAATTTACTTGTCTTTGCCGCCTTTATTACCTGCCTTCTTCTTTTTGTCTTTCCCTTGTTTTTGCTTGGCACAGTGACGCCCTCTCTGATACGTTTCAGTGTCAATTCCCTGGAGGAGAGCGGTAGTATTTCCGGAAAACTGGGCGCTTACAATACGATCGGCAGCATTCTAGGCACTTTTCTGCCCACCTTCGTTACCATTCCTACGGTAGGGACGGCGATGACCTTTCTTCTATTTTCGGGGATCCTGTTGTTCCTGTCGCTGCTTTATTTCTATATGACTCGTTCAGGTAAAAAAATCTTTCTATTCAGTATTCCGATTTATTTATTAGCCTGTCTATTCGGGCATCGATCCAACTTTGCCTTTTGGGAAAAAAATTTAACTTATGAAGGAGAATCGATCTATAACTATCTTCAAGTTAGGGATACAGATCAGGAAACCATTCTGTCGACCAATGTCTTATTTGGCGTGCAGTCCGTTTATCTCAAAAACAGTGATCTGAGCGGGATGTATTATGATTATGCGCTGGCAGCCCCACTTCTACTTGCAAAGCAAAACCCGAAGATACTTGTTCTCGGGATGGGAAGCGGAACCTACACGACCGAATGCAAGACCTTTTTTCCGAGTGCAAAGATCGAAGGGGTAGAAATCGATCAGAAGATTACCGATCTTGCTCATACATATTTTCATCTGTCCAAAGAGGTTCCGGTAACCACGTATGACGGGAGGGCGTTTCTAAATGCAAGCCAGGATCAATATGACGTCATTATGGTAGATGCCTACCAGGATATCACCATCCCCTTTCAAATGAGCACACGCGAATTTTTTACGCTGGTAAAAAATCATCTGACGGAGGAAGGAGTGATGGTGGTCAATATGAACATGCATGGAAACAGCCAGGATGACATCACTACCTATTTATCCGAAACGATTGCATCGGTCTTTCCGGAAGTGGCAACGGTGGAGGTGAGCGGGTCGACTAATCGGGAGCTTTTTGCCCAGGCTTCCTCTGCCTATGGAAGCCTGCAGAATCGAATTCTGGTGGGGAGCCGAGCGTACAAAGAGAGGTCATCCGGCAGCAATGTCCCGGCAGACGAGGAAGAATTCCTTGTAAGAATGAGAAAAGTGGGTAAGGATCTTAAGGTGGTGAATGGCGGGAATCATATCCTGACAGATGATCGGGCACCCGTCGAGCTTCTGGGGATGAAGACCATCGACCGCATTATCCAGGAAGAGGCAGGCAGTTTTCGTTCTTCCTTTAGAGAGAACGGTTTCTCCGGATTATTGGGGAATCTTTGATGGGATACAACGAAAGAAATGCCGGGGAAGACCGACAATTGAAGAATGAACTTGGAAGCGCACTGGAAGAATATTGCCAAAGTGACTTTTACCCCTTTCACATGCCAGGGCATAAAAGGAATGAGAAGGCTTTTTCGAAAAGTTTTTTGCAGGAATTGTGCAAGGTGGATATTACGGAAATAGAAGGCTTTGATAACCTGCATGAGGCGGACGGAATCCTACAAGAGGCGCAGGTAAGAGCCAACGATTTGTTCGGCAATTCCGGAAGCGAGACTTACTTTCTGGTAAACGGATCGAGCAGCGGGAATCTTGCATCAATCTGCGCGGCACTTTACGAAAACGAGGAGATTCTGATCGCCAGAAATGCACATAAATCCGTCTATCATGCCGTAGCCATGCACCGTCTGAAACCAAGGTATCTTCTGCCGAAGGAGGCCGGAATTCCGCTGTGGTTGCAGGACAAGAGCCGCATTCTATTGCGGGGGCAGGACAAGAGCCGTATTCCATTGCGAGAGCAGGAAAAGGACCGCATTCCACACAAAGAAGGGAAGATCGGGGACGAATGCAGAAGCGGTTTTTGGGGACCGATTACGGCAGAGGAGGTCGAGAAACAAATCACAGACGACACCAGGGCGGTTCTAATCACCTCGCCCACCTATGAGGGAATGGTATCCGATGTGAGGGAAATCGCAGATTTTTTACATCAAAAACAAATCCCGCTGATTGTAGATGAGGCACATGGTTCTCATTTCGGACTGTATCCGACCTTTCCTGAGAGTGCACTGAGTTGCGGAGCGGATCTGGTGATTCACAGCCTTCATAAGACCCTGCCTTCTCTTACCCAAACGGCGCTTCTTCATGTACAGGGGGAGCTGATCGATCGGGAAAGAGTCAGGCGATATCTTCGTGTGTTTCAAAGTACCAGCCCTTCTTATCCACTGATGGCATCCATAGACAGCTGCGTTTGTGAAGTGAAGAAGGCGGGAGCATACCGTTTTTTACATCTGGAAAAACTAAGAAATCTATTGGAAGAAAAGACAGGGAATCTGACGGAAGTGCGGATCCTGCCGAGAGAGATGATTGCGGATCCATGCAAGATCGTCGTATTCAGTTCGAGCAAAACTGGTAGGTGGATCTCAGATCAACTTCGTCACGATTATCATCTTGAACCGGAAATGGAAGGAGAGCATCATGTCGTGTTGATTCTGACCGGCTATGATACAAGCGAGGGGATTCAGAGGCTTGTGAATGCAGTGCAGGGAATCAATGAGACAGCTGTTTGGGAGAAGCAAAAAGGAAAAGAAAGACGAGACGGTTCTCTCGGTTTTACAGAAATGACAAAACATCTTCCAAAGAAAAAAATCCTGCCATCAGAGGCCTGGGATCATAAAAGGGAGTGGAAGGAGTTAAACGAGAGCAAAGGAAGCATCTGCGCGGAGATTCTCCATGTCTATCCACCGGGAATTCCTCTCCTGGTGGCGGGAGAGGAGATCGACGCGGAAACGATTTTGGCGATGAAACAACTTCTGCAGGCAGGAGCAAATCTGCAAGGCATCAGGTGGCAGGAGGGCAGAGTCTACGTACCGGTCGTGAAGAACAAGCCATTGCCCAACTTGTGCCTTTCGTAGTATCATAAGAGTTAAATCGGGAGAGGGACAGCAGTTTGATTCATGGGTAAAATCTTTGTATTAATGGGGAAAAGTGCATCCGGAAAGGATGCGGTATACAGGAATCTGCTGCAGGATCCACAGCTGGATTTAAAGAAAGTGGTTCTCTATACCACCCGTCCGAAACGACAGGGGGAAATGGAGGGCAGGCAATACTTTTTTATCAGCGACGCAACCTATGAAGAGATGCGGAAGAGCGGTCGCATTATCGAAGAAAGAAGCTACACAACGAAGCTTGGTGTGTGGCATTATTTTACCGCTGATGACGGTCAAATCGATTTGTCGGGGAAACAAGCTTACTTAATGATTGCAACACCGGAGGCTTTTCTTGCGATCAGGGCGTATTTCGGAGAAGGCTGTGTGTTTCCGGTCCTCATCCAAACGGATAACGGGATTCGGCTGGAGAGGGCGCTCCGAAGAGAGCGCAGGCAGGAAGTTCCGAGATATGATGAAATGTGCAGGAGATTTCTTGCAGACGAAGAGGATTTTGCCGAGGATCGATTAAGGAAGGGCAGAATCACGAGAATCTTCCAAAACGATGCCACCTTAGAAGAACTGCTGAAGCAGGTGTCGGCCTACATTATGGAAAAGAATCATGGAAATTAAGGTACAGCAGGTGCAGGCGCTTACGCAGGCACCGCAGGAAACGCAGGTAAAGCAAAGCGAGAATCCGTTTCAATTCATCCTGGAGAGCAAGGTGGATGATGAGGGACTTGCTGCGAGACTGTCTTCGATGTACGAGAGCATCACCATGGAAGGCAAGCATCTGGCACAAAAAAAGGACATCCGGGAGATGCAGCGTTACCGCATTCTGATCAAGGACTTTCTGAATGAGATCCTTACCAGATCTCATTCTTTTCGGCGCGAAAATTATCTGGATAAAAAGGGGCGCCATCGCGTTTATGGCATCATCCGCCTCATCGATGAGAACCTGGATGAGTTGGCGAAGGAACTGATCGCAGAGGAAAAGGACAACATTGCAATCATGGGGAGAATCGGAACCATCGAGGGTCTTCTCCTTGATATCTTCACCTGAGCTTCATGGCAAAATTTTCTGACATTGTCGGCCAAAAGTCGATTAAGGCGCATCTTACCCATGCGCTTCTCAACAATTCCATATCCCATGCGTATATATTTGAGGGAGAAGAGGGCTGTGGCAAGATGCTGATGGCGCGGGCCTTTTCTCAGACTCTGCTTTGTGAAAAACAGGTGGAGGACGCCTGTGGGAGTTGTCATTCCTGTATACAGGCGGAGCATGAGACGCATCCGGATATCATCTTTGTCAGACGGGAAGAAGATCCGAACAATAAGGACAGGCTAAGGAAAACGCTGGGGGTGCAGGCGGTCAGAGAGCAACTGGTCGATGATGTTATTGTGAAACCATATCAATCCGCCTTCAAGGTTTATATCGTGACGGAAGCCGAGAAAATGACGACTGAAGCACAGAATGCCATTCTGAAAACACTGGAGGAGCCACCCTCTTATGCGGTCATCCTGCTCCTGGTTACTCGTGCAGATGCACTTTTACCGACCATTCGCAGCAGATGTGTGACCCTGTCCTTTTCGCCTTTAACCGAGGGAGAAATTGAGTCGTATTTAACGAATCAAAGAGGAATTTCACCGTCCAGAGCCAGGTTGGAGGCCAGATTTGCCAGAGGGAATCTGGGTCAGGCGATTCGTAAGGCGGAAGATGAGAATGCTCAGACACAGAAGAAAAGGATGCAGGACCTGATTGAGAAGGCATCTGCGGAGGGGACCCATGCGATTCTGACAGGCTTAAGAGAACTCCTGGAAGAGGCGGAGGATCCTGAGGAGACCCTGCAGGAATTTCTGGTCATGGTGCAGTATTTCATTCGAGACATATCGCTTTATAAGGCGACGGGCGAGACACAGCACTTGATTTTGATTGATGAAATATCGTATATTAAAAGTGTTGCCCACAAGGCAGAGTGGAAGAATCTGTACATTCTGCAGGATGGGTTGGAGACAACAAGGCAGCGGATTTCTGCGAATGTAAATAAAGAACTATCCCTGGAAATTCTGCTTTTTACGATCGCAGAGGCATTTCAAGGGACTTTGCGAACGGCATAACAGAAAGGTTGCGTATGGCAAGAATAGTCGGTGTCCGGTTTCGGACAGCGGGAAAAGTATATTATTTTTCACCGGGAACCTTCGAAGTGAAAAAAGGCGATCATCTGATCGTGGAAACGACGCGCGGGATTGAATACGGGACGGCGGTATGCGCACCCACGGACCTTTTAGATGAGCAGGTTCCAAAGCCGGTGAAGGAGATTCTTAGAATCGCCAATGAAACGGATGAGCATCAGGAAGAGGAGAACAGAGAGAAGGAAAAGAGAGCATTTCAAATCGGGCTTCAGAAGATTGCGGCACATAAGTTGGACATGAAACTGATCGATGTAGCCTATACCTTCGATAACAACAAGATCTTATTTTATTTTACGGCAGACGGAAGAATCGACTTCAGAGAGCTGGTCAAGGATCTGGCCAGCGTCTTCCGCACCAGAATCGAATTACGGCAGATCGGAGTGAGGGATGAGACCAAAATCCTGGGAGGTATCGGGATTTGCGGCCGGGTCCTGTGCTGCCGGTCCTATCTCTCGGACTTTATCCCGGTATCCATTCGGATGGCCAAGGAACAAAATCTATCTTTGAATCCGTCAAAAATCTCCGGCACCTGTGGCAGACTGATGTGCTGCCTCAAGAATGAAGAAGAAGTTTATGAAGAAATCAATCGAAGAATGCCTTCCACAGGGGACTTTGTTGTTGCCAGGGATGGGCTTAAGGGCGAGGTTTCTTCGGTCAATATCCTTCGAGAAACCATGAAGATTCTCGTGGATGTGGATGATGAAAAAGAGGTGCATGAATATGCGCTGGAGGAAATTACAGAAATCCAGCGCAGGCACAAAAAGCGCCAGAGCCAGAACAAGGATCCACAGGGGAAGAAAAACGGCAAAAAGCGTCTGAATGCGGAAGAAGCCGAAGAGGAAAAGGAACTGGCAAAGCTGGAAAAGGAAGAACGAAAAGGAAGCAAAGAGAGATCGAAGCTGGACGACTGACAGGGCAAGGAATGACAGATAGAGAAGATTGGATTCATCCGGGCGAACGATTGGATGATCTTCAGTTGGACGGATTGAAGATCTTACAGAATCCTGCCGGTTTCTGCTTTGGAATGGATGCGGTTCTGCTCTCTCATTTCATTCGCTTGAAGGAAGGGGAGAGGCTGTTGGACCTGGGGACAGGGACAGGCGTGATCCCGCTTCTTCTGTCAGGAAAGACAAGAAATACACATTTCACAGGACTGGAGATTCAGAAGGAAAGTGCGGATATGGCGCGCAGGAGCGTCCTTCTGAATCATCAGGAAGACAGAATTACCATCATAGAGGGAGATCTTAGGAAGGCGGATGGAATCTTTCCTGCCGCCTCTTTTGATGCAATCACTTGCAATCCTCCCTATATGGCGGCGGGGAAGGGACTGGTGAATCCGGAATCACAGAGGGCGATTGCAAGGCATGAGATCCTGTGCACCCTGCAGGATGTCGTATCTGCAGCAGCCTACCTGCTGAAGGATGGAGGACGTTTTTTTCTCGTTCATCGCCCCAGGAGACTGGTGGAGTTGTTCTGCCTTCTGGAGGCAAAGAAGCTGGAGCCCAAACGACTTCAGTTCGTGCATCCCTCTGCGGAGGAGGAGCCGAATATGGTTCTGGTGGAAGCCCTAAAAGGAGGCGGAAGGGAGCTGAGAATTCTCCCGCCAATGCTCTTACAAAGCCCGAGGAAGGAAGCAGCGGAACATAAAGGAGTTGCGGGGGAGAAGGAGGGACCGGCGGAGAGAAACAAAGGCTTGGGAAAAGGGGATGAAGGAGCAAACGGATGAGCGGAACTCTTTTTGTCTGTGCGACACCGATCGGCAATTTGAATGACATCACACCTCGTGTTCTGCAGGCGCTTCAGAGCGCGGATCTCATTGCGGCGGAAGACACCAGAGGAAGCATCAAGCTTTTAAATCATTTTGATATTCATACGCCGATGGTGAGTTACCACGAGTACAATCGCTTTGAAAAAGCGGAGGAACTGATCGACAGACTTCGACAGGGAAAGAACATTGCACTCATCACCGATGCGGGAACACCGGCGATTTCCGACCCGGGAGAAGTGTTGGTCAGGAGATGCCATGAAGAGGGGATCTCTGTCACCTCCCTGCCCGGAGCCTGTGCGGTGATCACGGCTCTGTCCCTTTCCGGCATGCCGTCCAGAAGGTTTTGTTTTGAAGGTTTTTTGCCCGGAAACGGAGAGAAAAAAGAAAGAAAAAGAATTCTGCAGGAACTGAAAACGGAAAGTCGCACCATCATCCTTTACGAGGCGCCTCATCACCTCAGAATGACGTTGCGGGATCTGTACGAAGCGTTGGGAGATCGAAAGCTCGCTCTTTGCAGGGAACTGACCAAGATTCATGAAGAAGTATGCAGGAACACGCTATCGGAAGCCATCGCAGCCTATGAGGAAAAAGAACCCAGAGGAGAGTATGTACTGATCGTAGAGGGCTTCCGTCCGGAAGAAAAGAGGGAAGAAGAGCAGAAGAAATGGAAGGAAGTTCCATTGTCAGAGCATCTGCAGTTCTATGAACAGCAGGGAATCGCCAGGAAGGAAGCGATGAAACGGGTAGCTGCGGACCGGGGCTGTGGAAAGAGGGAGATTTATCAGGCTCTGCTCACGGAAGAGGGAAAAGAAAAGCGATGAGGGGAGCGTCTTTCACTGTACCACTTCTGGCAATTGGATGCGGTGTTCTCATCCTTCTTTTTCATTTCGTGTGGAAATACTTCCATACGCACTCCCTACCCATGGACGAACTGGAAGGGCATGAATTTGAATCATACTGCGCTGACCTGTTACAGGCAAGTGATTTTCAGGATGTGCGGATCACGAAGGGAAGCGGGGATTTCGGAACGGACATTTTGGCGGTCAAAGACGGCATCAGCTATGCGGTGCAGTGCAAACGATACGATAAACCGGTAGGTGTTTTCGCCGTACAACAGATTTATGCGGGAAGGGATTACTACGGCTGTATGGTTGGAGCCGTCATGACCAACCAGACCTTTACACCTGCTGCGAAGGATTGTGCGAAGAAACTGCGCATTCTCTTATGGGATCGAAGTAAAATAGAAGAAATGCAACAGTGGCAGGAGAGAGCCTTTTCGCATCGGAAGAAATCATAGGAGGGGGAAGGCGCTCAGAAAAGAAATCGCTTCCATGATTGACAGTGATAGGGAGACTCTATATAATAATGAACTTATGAGAAGCGGGAGGTATTTCTATGGACGAGAAAAAAAATATTTTAACGTATGAGGGGCTGAAGAAGTACGAGGATGAACTGGAGGAATTGAAGGTTCATAAACGGCAGGAGATCGCACAGAAAATCAAGGAAGCACGCGCACAGGGAGACTTGTCGGAAAATGCGGAATATGATGCAGCCAAGGACGAACAGCGTGATGTAGAGGCCAGGATCGAGGAACTCGAGAGAATCCTGAAGAATGCGGAAGTTGTCGTCGAAGAAGAGGTTGATCTGAAGAAGATCGGCATTGGTTGCAAGGTCAAAATCCTCGATATGGCGTATAATGAAGAGATTGAGTATAAGATCGTCGGCTCCTCGGAGGCAAACAGCCTGAAGGGCAAGATCTCCAATGAATCACCGGTAGGCAAGGCGCTCCTGGGTGCAAAAAAGAACGATGTGGTGAGCGTGGAAACGCAGGCAGGTGAATTTAAGTACAAGGTACTTAAAATCGAGAGATCGAAGGTCAGCTGAGGGAAGAATCCGGGGTCTGTGAAGGCTCCGGTTTTTTTGATGAAATGTGCAGAAACGGAGGAATCAGGTGGAAGAACAGAATCAGGGAAGGCAGCAAAATCCGGTCGATCAAAATGAGAGGCAGCAGGAAGAGCAGTCACAGCAGGAAATCGGCCGTCTGAGGCAGGTCAGAAGAGATAAGCTGAAGGAGTTGCAGGAGGCGGGAGCGGATCCGTTTCAGATTGTAAAATTCGACCAGACGCATCATTCCAAAGAGATTCAGGATCATTTTTCCGAGTGGGAAGACAAAGAGGTGTCCATTGCCGGAAGAATGATGAGCAAGCGCGTCATGGGAAAGGCGTCTTTTTGCAATGTACAGGATCTGGAAGGCAACATTCAGTGCTATGTGGCCAGGGATGAGATTGGAACGGAAGCCTATCAGGCATTCAAGAAGTTTGACATCGGCGACATCATCGGGATCAAGGGCCATGTCTTTAAAACAAAGACGGGAGAAATTTCCGTTCATACCAAAGAAATCACTCTTCTTTCCAAATCGCTGCAGATTCTCCCGGAAAAGTTCCATGGTCTTACCAATACAGATCTGCGCTACAGGCAGCGTTATGTCGATCTGATCATGAATGAGGAAAGCAAGCGGACCTTTATCTTGCGATCCAAAATCATTTCCTCCATCAGGCGTTATCTCGACGGACAGGGATTTCTGGAGGTGGAAACGCCCATGCTGGTCCCCAATGCAGGCGGAGCGGCAGCCAGACCGTTCGAGACCCACTACAACGCATTGAATGAAGATATTAAATTGCGCATTTCGCTGGAGCTGTATCTGAAGAGACTGATTGTCGGAGGCATGGAGCGGGTTTACGAGATCGGCCGCGTCTTCCGGAATGAGGGGCTGGACACCAGGCACAATCCGGAATTTACACTGATGGAGCTTTATCAGGCCTACACCGATTATCACGGCATGATGGATCTGACGGAAGCCATGTACCGTCATGTGGCAAAAGAAGTGCTCGGGACAACGACGATTGTTTACGGGAACGCGGCGCAAGAGGACGGGGAGAACCAATCCGAAGCAGCCGGGGGAGAAGATAAGAAACCGGTCGTCATTGATCTTGGCAAACCGTTTCGCCGGATCACCATGGTAGAGGCGATCAAGGAAGCCTGTGACGTTGACTTTGATCAAATTCCGGACACAGAGGCGGCAAAAAAGGTGGCAGATGAAAAGAAGATTGCCTATGAGCCGCATCACAAAAAGGGCGACATCGAAAATCTCTTTTTTGATGAATTCTGCGAGCACCAGATGATTCAGCCGACCTTCGTGATGGATCATCCCATTGAGATTTCGCCCTTGACCAAGAAAAAACCGGATGACCCGTCCAAGGTGCAACGGTTCGAGCTTTATATCAACGGTGCCGAGATGTGCAACGCCTACTCCGAACTCAATGACCCGATTGACCAGAGGGAGCGATTTGCCGCACAGGATCTCCTGGCTGCAGCAGGGGATGAAGAGGCCAATCATACGGACGAGGACTTCCTCAACGCACTTGAAATCGGAATGCCTCCGACCGGCGGCATCGGCTACGGCATCGATCGCCTGGTCATGCTGCTTACCAATTCTGCCGCTATCAGAGATGTGATTCTCTTCCCCACCATGAAGACCATCGGTAAGTCTGGCAAGGAGGGGCAGGAGGCTTCCGAATCGGAAACCGGCTTTTTTACTCCGAACGAGAAGATTGATTTCAGCAATGTGAAGATCGAGCCTCTGTTTGAAGAGCAGGTGGATTTCGATACCTTCTCGAAGAGCGATTTCCGTGCGGTCAAGATTCTGGCATGTGAGGCCGTTCCGAAATCCAAAAAGCTGCTCAAGTTCACCTTGGATGATGGAGTACGCAAGGATCGTGTAATTCTAAGCGGAATTCACGATTATTACGAGCCGGAAGAGCTGGTTGGGAAGACAGCCATTGCGATCGTAAACCTGCCGCCAAGAAAGATGATGGGAATCGAATCTGAAGGAATGCTGATCAGTGCAGTCAGCAACTATCAGGATTCGGATCAGGAAGAGCTTCACCTTCTGATGGTGGACAACCACATCCCGGCAGGAGCGAAGCTGTATTGAAAAACCGAGAATGAGCATAGAGGGGTATGTCGACGCAGAGGAATCTGAGGAGACATACCTCTCTTTTTGCGGGGGAAAATGCCGGTAACGAGGGAGAGAGAGCCTATGGTCGAGAAATGGCCGATAAAATAACATCAGCGAATCGATGAACTTCATGCCGCGGACACCGTGGAACGGACGATTCAGTGGAATACCGGACGATGTCATCTCCTTACGCAGAATCGAAAGGCGATGGACTTGATTCATCCGTTCAGATTGGTATTCGAGAAGAAGGAGAGGGGATCCAAATCGTAAATATTTTGGAGATAGTCGATTATTACTAGCGATTGCAATAAAATACAGAAATGAAATAATACAACTATGGGATTCCTTGTGAGGTATTTTGAAAATGATAATGCACGATTGGAATAACGAAAAAGAGGACGTGATTCTTCTGATCCATCCGATGCTTTCGTCAGCAAACGGCATGAAGACATTTATCGCTGACATCATTGGAGAGGAATACCGTTATCTCGCACCGGATCTCTCAGCGCACGGCGATGCAGATAAGGATAGCTATAAAAGTGCTGCTGACGAGGCAAAACAGATCCATGAGTATTTGGCTGAGAAAAATATCACGGAGCTCTCACTTGGATATGGGGCTTCACTGGGCGGGGTGGTTCTTCTACAGCTTCTCAAATATGATGATATTGCATTCAACCATCTATTTTTTGAGGGAAGTAGTTTCTACACTAATGCAAAGATGATGGAGTGGATTTTCCGTACGGTGTTTCTGCATAAACATAAGAAGGCTGTCGCAGACCCGGAGCTTAGTGTGAAGAAGATGTCCTCCATGTTTGGAGAAGAGGCCGCCCCGCTTCTGGCAAAACATTTTATTGCAATGAATGAGGAGAGCATCCGAAACATCGTTCACGACTGTGCATTCGTGGAACTGCCGTCGCTTTCCGATGATGTTCAGCGGAAATGCATCTTTGCGTACGGAGATAAGGATTTCGATTATAAGAAAGCAAAGAAGATGATTCCCAAGACCTATCCGCTCGCCCAAATAAAGGTATGGGAAGGCTACGACCATTGCCGGATGATGACGAAAGATAAGAATAATTACTGCCGGGAACTTGAAAAATGTATTTATGAATCATAAGCAACAAAACGCCTGACTATCACCTCGATGATCAGGCGTTAATCTCTTCCGGCGAAGGACCTTCCCGGGAGCAGCCGGAACATCCACAGGAGCCGCATCCGGAGCCTCCGTTTAATATTCCGTTTAGAGTTAGAAGGTATAAATCGATAGGCTCTTGACTTGGTATATATTGAGATATATATTCAGTGTATATTAAAAGGGGAAGGAAGGTGATCTATATGATGACTGCAAAGGTTTTTAAAAATGGAAGAAGTCAGGCAATCAGACTTCCTAAGGAGTGTCGATTTTCATCAGATGAGGTAGTGGTAAATAAGATAGGTGATATTGTTATTCTGCTTCCTAAACAAAACAAGTGGGATTCCTTTTTGAAGGCAATAGATATGTTCTCAGATGATTTCATGGCGGAGGGAAGAACAACAGATATAGTACAGGAGCGTGACGAGCTATGAGGTATATGCTTGACACCAATATTTGCATTTATGTAATAAAGCATAAGCCGGAAAAGGTACTTCGAAAATTACAAACTATTCATCCTGAAGATGTGTGTATATCGTCGGTCACATATGCCGAGTTGGTGTGTGGTGTAGAAAAGAGTGCAGCTGTGGAGAAGAACAGATTGGCACTCTCCATGCTTCTAGCGAATATGGAGATTCTGGATTTTGACGTGGAGGCGGCTGATTGTTATGGAAAGATTAGAGCAGATTTGGAGAAGAAAGGAAGACCTATAGGCCCTCTCGACATGATGATTGCAGGTCATGGGCAGTCTCTTGGATATACAGTTGTAACGAATAACGTGAAAGAATTTTCCAGAGTGACTGCTCTGAGAATTGAGAATTGGGCAGAATAAATCATTTCAGTCACATTGTGAAGAAGAGATTATGTTCTTACCTGTTTTCATTATCCCTTTGATCGCAATTTTGATAAGGGAAAAGAAGTCTTTGATGTTGCAAACATTGAGGTAGAACTGCTGTAATGGATAGAAATTTTCAATGAATAGACAGTATAATTACAGAGGTGATTGCAATGAGGTGCAGCACCCTTTTTTATGGGAGAAAATAAAATATTCTTACTGTTTATTATAAAATTTTGATATGACATAAAAATGATAATAAGATAATTGAAAAGTTGAGGACCTTTATCAAGGTGTATTTTTGAAGCTCGCTAACTGACAGTAAGTTTACTCCATCGTGGAACTGTGCCGTGATTGAAAATATCAACCAAATGATTTATAATATATTAAGTTGAGGTGCGTTTTAGACATGGAGGATTATGATGAAGACATCCGATATGATTAAAGAATTATGT